>JBGANQ010000116.1:0-25280 GCA_044222245.1 Polyangia bacterium
GGCAGCAGTGCACCACAGACCCCCCACAGCAGGGCGGTCACGAGCGTCAGCCGCCGCGGGCACCGGCGCTCGGGGTCAGGGCGGCGGCCCGCGGGTTGCTGGACAGAAGGAGCGAGACTGGCTTGCACTGAGGCACCGCTAAACACTATCCACCTCCGAAAGCTCGACAGCAGCGGGTTTCTCCGACCAGCACCTGGGACAGCCGCCATCACGAGCCCTATCTTACGCCGAGTGCCGTCGATTCTTCTACTTCGTAAGCAAGGTTAGCGCGGGCTTTGCGCTGCGGCCCTCCTTAGGCGCCCAAGGCGCCGGGCCTGGGGCCGCAAGACCTGGCGCGAGCAAATTCCGCCGTCTTCCACAGACCTTTGGCGACTTCGGATAAGAGGTGGCGTGTCAGGCGGGCTCTGTGGTGTAATACCACTTACGATGAGTCGGATTCCTGATTCCTCTCGCGTGGCTAGAATCGGGCTGGGAGCTTTTCTGGGCTGGCTCAGTCTTGTCGCCGGGGGAGACGCTGCGGCGCAGCTGCCGCCGAGCGCCAAGCGCGAGTATCTGCGTGGTGCCGGACTCTACAAGACGCGCCACTTTGCCGAGGCCGCCCAGGCCTTCACTGCCGCCTATGGGCAGTATCCCTCGACCCGGCTGCTGTACGACCTGGGCCAGGCCTACCGCAAGGCCGGCCAGGCGGCGGCGGCGCTGTCGAGCTACGAGCAGTTTCTCGCCGCCGCGCGCGAGCTGTCGCCGGGCATGCAGGCGGGCGTGCGCGGCTACATGAACCAGCTGCGGACCGCGCTCGGCAAGCCGGTCGCCGGGCCGGTGACGCCGCCCAAGGTGATGCCGGACCTGCTCGACCCCGCCCTTGGCCCGCGGCCCACCGCTGCCGCTCCCAAGCTGGCCGTTTTGCCGCCGGGCTCGCCGGCGCCAGCGGCCGCCAGCCGAGGGCCGGCGCCGGGAGCGGTCCCGGGTTCCGGCGCCCAGGGGCTCGCGCCGGCCGCGGCGGCACCGGCGGTCCCAGCGGCCAGCAGCCGCCCGCTCGCTGCGCCGTCGTCCGTCAGCTTCGGGGTCGGCCCGGCGGTCGGCGCCGCCCCGCGCAGCCCGGCGGATGGCCAGCCCGCCGTCGTCCGCCCGCTGCCCGCCGCCGTGATCACCGCCGCGCTGGGCGCCACGGTCGAGCTGCTGCCGCGCCGCCAGCTGCCCGGCAAGTGGACGATTATCGACCCCAAGCCCGGCTACACCCTGCGCCGCGCCTACTGCACCCGCTCCGAGGTCTTCGTCGTCGGCGACTCCAGTATGGTCCTGGCGGCCACAGAGGGGCAGGAGGTGTTCGCACCGCTGCGCACCGGCCTGCCCAACTGGTTCTCCGCGGTCGCCGGCAGCTTCAACGCCGCCGGCGGTGGAGAGCTGTTCATCGGCGGCGACAGCGGCCTCATCTTGCGGCGGGTCGGCCCGCAGCTGCACGCGGTGCAGAGCGGCATCCGCGGCACCGTCTTCGCCGTGACCGGCAGCAACAACGACTGGTTTGCCTTTGGCGAAGGAGGCGCTGCGGCGCGCTTTGACGGCACCGCCTTCGTGCCCGTGCCCACGGCGACGCAGAACGCCATCCTCGGCGGCTTTGCCGTCGACCGCGAGATCTTCGCGGTGGGCGCCGGCGGCATGATCCTGCGCTGGGGCGGGGCCTCGTTCACCTCGATGCCGTCCCCGAGTCGCGCCATGCTGCACGGCATCTGGGGCACCAGCCGCAGCGACCTGTGGGTGGTCGGCTCGCAGGGGACCCTGCTGCACTTTGACGGCTCGGGCTGGCGGAGCGTGCCGAGCGGCACGCAGCAGACACTGCTTTCAATCTGGGGGTCGGCCAAGAACGACGTGTACGCGGTGGGCACCGGCGGGCTGGTGCTGCACTACGACGGCGTGAGCTGGGCCGCCGTCGACCTGGGCGCCAGCTCGCTGCTCGCCAGCACCGCCCTGTCCGGCCTGTGCAGCCGCGGCGCTGGCGAGCTCTTCGTCGTCGGCGACGGACTCATCCTGCGCTACAAGCGCTAGCTGGTTGCCAGAGCGTAGCGAGCAGCCCGAGCCCAGGGCTCTTGCGCGGCGCGGCCGAGGTGCCTTGCGCCCTGCAGGTCCTGCGCTCGCGTCGGGCAGCCGCTCTTGCCCGAGCGAGCCCGGCTACAGCGCCGGCCGCGCCGCCGCGCCCAGCGCCAGCAGCTCGCCCGAGACCTCCGCCGCCTCGATCACCGAAGCCTGCGCCGCCGGATCGGTCACCAGCTGCGCCACCTGATCGAGCAGCGTCTTGACCGCCTTGGGGTCTTCTTCCTGGCGCACCATCAGCCAGCGCATCGACTCGCGCGGGACGCTGCCGACGCCCAAGAGGCGAACCACCGTCGGGCTGATCTCTGCCGCCACCCCCAGGAACACCAGCAGCATGCCGAGCATCGCCGTCGGCCGCTCATAGCTTAAGTTGGTGCCGTAGGCGCGCAGCGCGGCGTCTCCGGTGGTCATCTCGCGCTCGGGCAGCTCGTCGGAGTAGCCGAGGCGCCGCAGATCGGCCCGCACGAGCTGCATGCGGGCCCGCTCATCTTTATAGTGATGGCGCAGCAGCGCGGCGATCTCTTCGTTGGTCGCGCGCTCCGCCGCCCGCCCCAGGACCTCCTGCACGTGATCGCTCTGGTAGGCGAGATCGAGGAGGAAGGCGGCGTACTTGGGGCGCAGCGACAGGGGAGGGCGCATGAGATAGCGCACGGTCGCCATGCGGTAGCTGCGCGCGCCCGCGGTGACACGGGATTGCAGGGTCTCGACCATCTCCATGGGGGTTCGGGGCTTGCTTGTCGGCCCGGTCGGCATGTCCAAATTAAAAGTAAACCACGTTTCTGCGGTTCCGCGAGGTGCCGTAGCTTCCGCGGCCTCCGCTTTTTGTTCTATTTGCGTCCGATTTTCGCTTTATCGACCGAGTGTAGTGGCGGCTGTGCTGGTGGATGTGCTGCTGAACGGGCCGGCGAAAAATCCGGTCTTGAGCAGGTACTCGGCGGTGAGGATCGAGCCGGCGGCGGCCCCCATCTTGGTGTTGTGGGACAAGAGCACGAACTTCACCCCATGCGGCCCGAGCGCGGTCTCGGGGCGCAGGCGACCGACCACGGTAGTCATGCCGCCGCCGGTGTCGCGATCGAGTCGCGGCTGCGGCCGGTAGGGATCGTCCAGCACCGTCACCAGCTGCGCCGGCAGCGAGGGCAGCCCGAGCGCGCGCAGCTCGGCGCCGAAGCCGAGCAGCGCCGCTTTGACCTCGTCCAAGGGGGCTGGCCGCTCGGTGCCGCAGAACACCGCCTCAGTGTGGCCGTCGAGCACCGCGACCCGGGTGCAGGTGCACGACAGCGGCAGCGGCAGCGGCTCGATGACCGCCGGGCTGCCCGGGCGATAGCGGCCGAGGATCTTGCGCGTCTCGCGCTCGACCTTCTCTTCTTCGCTGGGGATGTAGGGCACCACGTTGTCGAGGATGTCGAGCGCCGACACCCCCGGCGACCGCCCGGCGCCCGAGACCGCCTGCAGCGAGGTCATGATCACCCGCGACAGGCCGAAGCGGTCGTGCAGCGGCCGCAGGGTCATCGCCAGCCCGACCGTGGTGCAGTTCGGTCCGGGGGCGATAAAGCCGCGCCAGCCGCGCTGCGCCTGCTGGGTGCGCAGCAGCTCCACATGCTCGGGGTTCACCCCCGGCATCAGGATCGGCACGTCGGCAGCGTAGCGGTAGGCGCTGGCGGTCGAGAACACCGGCAGCTCGGCGGCGAGCCGCGGCTCCAGCTGCTGCGCAGCGTCCGACTCCAGGGCCGAGAAGACCACCTCGACCTCGTCGCGCAGGCTCGCGGCCTCCAGGCTCGCGGCTTCGCGCACCGGCAGCGCCAACAGCTCGGGCGGCGGCGACCCGCCGGCGTACCAGCCGAGGCTGCCCGACTTGTCGCGCAGCGCCTCGGCGTAGGGCCGACCGGCGGTGCGGGCCGAGGCGGCCAGGCAGGTCACTTCAAATAGCGGGTGGTTGGCGAGCGCGGCCAGGAACTGCTGGCCCGCCACGCCGGTCGCACCCAGGACGGCGACGCGGAGTTTTGGCTTCATGGCGCGGCCTAGCATAATCGGGATGGAACCAGATTCGCAGGCCGAATGGGCCGGCGCAAGGGAGCCGTGATGCAGGAGCTTGGCGGTGATTCGTCAGAGGTCGTGGATGTCATCGTCGTCGGAGCGGGCCTGGCCGGCCTGAGCGCGGCGCGCGCCCTGTACCAGTCGGGCGCAACGGTACAACTGCTGGAGGCGCGCGAGCGGGTGGGAGGCCGGGTGCTCAGCCGCCAGCTCGCCGTGGGGTCGGTGATCGAGCTCGGGGCGCAGTGGATCGGACCCGGCCAGGAGCACATGGCGGCGCTTGTCGCCGAGCTCGGGCTGACGCCGTTTGCCCAGCACTGCACGGGGGACAAGGTCCTGTCGATCGGCAAAAAGCGCAGCACCTACAAGAGCGATATTCCATCGCTGCCGCTGCTCGGGCTGCTCGACCTCGATCGTACGATCAAGAAGCTGGAGGCGATGTGCCGGACGGTGCCGCTCGCCGCCCCCGGGCAGGCCCCGCAGGCCCTAGAGTGGGACGCGATGACCGTCGAGACCTGGAAGCGCAAGCACGTGCTGACCGCCGGAGCGCGGGCGCTGGTCGACGTGGCTGTGCAGTCGATCTTCTCGGCCGAGCCGGCCGAGGTGTCGCTGCTCCACTGCCTGTGGGTGCTGCACGCGGGCGGCGGCCTGATGAAGCTGTCGACGATCCGCGGCGGCGCCCAGCAGACCCGCCTTGGCGAGGGCTTCCAGACCGTGGCCGAGCGACTGGCGGACGAGCTCGACGGGCAGCTGCGGCTGAGCGCCGCGGTGCGGGCGGTGGTGCAGGGCGCGGACGGGGTGACCGTCCACCACAGCCGCGGCACGGTGCGCGGGCAGCGCCTCATCCTCGCCATCCCGCCGACGCTCGCCGGCCGCATCGAGTATGAGCCGGCGCTGCCCGCCGCCCGCGACCAGCTGACCCAGCGCATGCCCATGGGCTCGGTGTGCAAGTGCGTGGCGGTCTACGAGCGACCGTTCTGGCGCGAGCTCGGGCTGTCCGGCGAGGCCGTCTGCGATCGCGGTCCGGTGCGCATCACCTTCGACGACTCGCCGGCCCCCGGGGAGGGCGACCACGGGGCGCTGGTGGCGTTCGTCCTCGCCGACGGGCTGCGCGAGCTGCGCGAGCTCGACGTGGCGGGTCGGCGCAAGGCGGTCATCTCGGCGCTCATGGCCCTGTTCGGGCCGCAGGCGGGCGAGCCCCTGGACTTCATCGAGCAGGACTGGAGCGCCGAGCAGTGGTCGCGCGGCTGCTACTTCGGCTTCATGCAGCCGGGGACGCTCAGCCGCTACGGGGCGGCGCTGCGCACCCCTTGCGGGCGCATCCATTTCGCCGGCACCGAGACCGCCGAGCGCTGGATGGGCTACATGGACGGTGCGGTCGAGTCGGGGCTGCGCGCGGCGCGCGAGGTGCTGCCGCTGCTCGCCCTGGCGGCGCGGCGGTAGGCCGTGTGCGACACCATTGTGGTTGTGACCCCGCACGGGGTGGGCTTCGCCAAGAACTCCGACCGCGCCGCCAATGAGGCCCAGGTCCTGGACTGGCAGCCGGCGCGCGAGCACCCGCCGCGCGGCGTGGTGCGCTGCACCTGGCTCACCATCCCCCAGGTGCGGCGGACGCACGCGGTGCTGCTGTCGCGACCGTTCTGGCAGTGGGGGGCCGAGATGGCCGCCAACGAGCACGGCGTCCTTATCGGCAACGAGGCAGTCTTTACCCGCGCCGCGGTGCCGGCGCGCGGCCTGACGGGCATGGATCTGCTGCGGCTCGGCGTCGAGCGCGCCGACACCGCAGAGCGGGCGGCGGCGGTCATCATCGACCTCATCGCCCAGCACGGCCAGGGCGGCGGCTGCGATCACGAGCAGGCCGGCTTTGCCTACTTCAGCAGCTTCCTCATCGCCGACCGGCGGCGGGCCTTCGTGCTGGAGACCGCCGGCCGCGAGCACGCGGTGCAGGAGGTGGTGGGGGCGCGGACGATCTCCAACGGCCTGTCGATCCCCGGCTTTGCCGAGTCGCGCCGTGATGGGCTCAAGACCTGGGCGGCGCAGGCGCGCGACCGGCGGGCGCTGACTCAGGCGGCGGCCCAGGCGGTGCGCACCGTCGCGGATCTGCTGCCGCTGCTGCGCGCGCATGGTCCCGCCGGGCTCGGCGCGGCGGCGGCGCCGGTGACCTACAGCTGGCTCAACGGCGCGATGGGCGGCCCCTGCATGCACGCCGGCGGGCTCGCTGCGGCCGCCCAGACTGTCGCCTCGTGGGCCGCCTGGCTGTCGCCGGCCGGCGACGCGCATTGGGTCACCGGCACCGCGGCGCCGTGCACCGGACTGTTCAAGCCGGTCGCGGTCACCCAGCGGCTGCCGGCGGCGCTGCTCGGGGCGGAGCCGACCGATCGCGCCGACCGCACCTCGCTGTTCTGGCGGCACGAGCGCCTGCACCGCGCCGTCCTCGCCGCCGAGACCGAGCTGCGCCCGCTGCTCATCCCCGAGCGTGACGCCATCGAGGCGCAGTGGCTGCGCCAGCCGCCGCCGCCCGCCGAGGCCTTCGCCCGCGGCAACGAGCTGCTCGCCCGCTGGTCCGCGCAGGTCAGCGAGCGGCTGCGGCAGCTCGACGGCCGGCAGGCGCGGCGGCCGTGGTACCTGGAGCGCTACTGGCGCACCCGCAACCAGTGGGCAGGGCTAGAGCCGGGGGTGATGCGCTCGCTGCGCCGGCCGCGGCCCTCGGAGCTCTAGCAGGCTGAAGCAATCCGCGACCCAAGCTCAGGTCCGGAAGTGCTGGCAGCCAAGAGGCTGCGCCGCGCGCCCGCACCCGAGCTCGGGCCGCTCGCTACGTTTTGCCTCGGCCTGCTAGCCGCGGCGCCGCCGGCACGGGTCAGAAGCGCAGCGACAGTGCAGGTGGCGGCGGCGCTGCCGGCGGGGTGAGCGGCTCGGGCACGGGCAGGTAGTGGACCCCGGCGCGACCCGCCGACACTTCCTGGGGCGGCCTGAGGATGCCGAAGATCCACATCAGGGTCCCGGCCAGCATCATCGGCTCGGCCGACAGCGCGACGATGCCGCCGGCGGTGTGGAGGTCACCGCTGCCGGCGAAGTAGAGGATGGTGCCCGCGACCGACAGCACCGTCCCTACGCCGGTGAGCGCCGCCCCGGCAGTGACCACCGGGCTGTAGCGCCGCGAGCGCACGACGATCGGGACCCCGGCGGACTCCGCCTGCGCCAGTGCCAGCGCCTCGGCGCGCAGCAGCACGGCCTTGCCGGCCTGGCCGCGGTCCGCCGCGCCGACGTAGCGATGCACCGGCAGCGCCGTGGTCGCTGCCGCGGCGGCCGGAACCTGCCGCGCTTGGTCGAGCTGCTCGGGGGTGACCAGGTAGCGCTCGCTGACCCAGCAGCCGCTCACCAGCAGCGCGCCGACCAGCGGCAGGAGGCGTGTCGCCCCGCGGCTCTGGGTCATGGGACCCTCGGCAGGCCGCTGCGGATCTGCGCCGTCAGGTCTTGCACGGTGCGCAGCGAGCGGATCGCGTCCGCGGCGCTCACCGCCGGCGTGGTGCGGTTGCGGATGGACGAGACAAAGTCCTGCAGCTCGAGCAAGAGCGGCTCGGTCGCCGGCACCTGGACCTGCTCGACCAGGCTGCGCTGCTGGTAGGCGACGCCGCCTTCCTGCGCCCGGTAGGCGGCGCGCGTGTTGCGATAGATCGAGATCTCCTTGCGCAGGAGGTCAGCGACGATAAACTCCGAGGGCGTGGTCGCCTCGATGCTGCGCACCTTGTACTCGGTCACCCGCGAGGCGACGAAGTTGCACAGCGGTCCGCCGCGGGCGCTAAACTGCGCCTGGGCGTGATCGATATCGCCGGAAAACACGCTGCGCCCGATCGCCGACAGCGACTCGACCTCGTGCTCGCGGCACAGGTCCAGGGCCAGATCGAGGTCGTGGATCATCAGGTCGAGCACCACGTCCACCGTCCGGTTGCTGCTCGCGTAGCTCGACAGCCGGCGGAAGGTGAGGGCGAAGGGCTGGTGATCCCGCTCGCCGAGCAGGCCCTTGAGCGCCGTGAACACCGGGTTATAGCGCTCGATGTGGCCGACCTGCAGCAACAGCTGCCGGGCGGCCGCTAGCGCTGCCAGCTCCTCGGCCTGCTCCAGGCGCTCGGTGATCGCTTTTTCGACCAGGACCTGCTTGCCGGCTTCCAGGCAGCGCTTTACATGCTCGTAGTGCAGCGGCGTCGGCGAGGCGATCGTCACGGCTTCGGCCTCGCTCAGCAGAGCCTCGATGCTGGGGGCGCTGATCGTCCCGTAGCGCTCGGCGATCTGGCGGGCGCGGGCGGCGTCTGGATCGTAGACGCCGACCAGGCTCACCTCAGGGAGGCTGCGCAGCACGCGCGCGTGGCGCTCGCCCATAAGACCGACGCCGATGACGGCGGTGCGCACCGGCGCCGTAAGAGTCACGGGCCGCCCGATGCGCCGCGCTGCTGACCTCCGCGCAGTGCGCGCCCTTGGCTAGGGAGCAGAGGTCTTGGCAGCGGCCAGCGGCGAGTAGACGGCGCGATACTCATTTTTCCCGACCCGATAATACCTGAGCATCGTCCATTGATCGCGGGAGAACAAGTCTTCATCGCAGCGACTGTCCCAGACGGGAGTGGTCTGACCGGCCTGGGTGACCAGGATGCGCACCGCCCGCGGGTCCATGCCGCGCAGCTCCTTGAGGCGGGCGATCTTCTGGTCGGTGTCGTCGATCGGATCGACGATCGGTCCGGGCGGGGTGTCGGGGAGGGCGTTGAAGCTGTCGGGCAGCTTGAAGGTCACAAGGCCCTGGACGTTGGCCGAGTACGAGGCCACGGCGGTGAGGCTCACCGGCATCGGCGTCGCCGCCAGCTCACCGCCGCAAGGGGCCGCCGGGTCGCACTTGGCCGTCGGGTCGGCGGTCCCGCCCGAGCTCGCCGGGCAGACCTTCACCGACAGGTCGCGATAGGCGATCGGGTTGCCCATGCCGTCATCGCGGTTGCCGATGAGGACCACATCGAGGCAGGCCGCCTGGCGTAGCGCGCACGGGTCGTTGGTCTCGCACCCCGAAAAGAGCCCCAGCGCCAGCGCCGCCGCTCCCAGGGCGCGGGTCGCCTGCCGCGGGCGCCGCTGGGGGTCTGCGGGCGCGGGCAGCTGCGTCGCCGCGCGGGGGCGGAGTCTCTGCCCGGCCCGCCTGAGGCCGGGGACGCAAACGCCGGAAACGCACACGATCGGGTGCTTGGTCGCCATGGCGCGGACCCTAACACCATTTCCCGGGCCTGCCAATCGCCTGTAGCCTCACCAGCCAGACCGCGGCCTGCGCCGTGCGGCCTACGCCGTGCGGCCTACGCCGTGCGGCCCGCTTGGCACGGGGCCTGTTTATGGTATAACCACCGCGAAAACAAGGTACTTGGCCGCTGCCTGGTTGGCCCTCGGTATTCGCTCTGACCGCCGAGCCCGGCCAGGAACCCAGCCAGAACCCTGCCAAGGCGACTGCCGATGACTGCTACGTCTACTTCCCAAGCTCCAGGTCGCCGCGCGCCCGGCCTCTCTCCCGAGAGAGGTCGCCGGCTGTTCGCGCCCCGCTTGTCAGCCGCGCGCTGCACTCTGGCTGCCGCGGCGGATGCGAGCTAGGCCGATACAAGGGGAGCAGAGCCGGTGCGCGACCACATCATCATCGTAGCGACCGACGAGAGCATACTCTCGGCGCTGCAGCAGCAGCTGGGCACCCTGGCGGCCGAGTCCTGCGTGGTGGACGCGGCGCGCTCGCTGCAGGGGGCGCTGCGGCTCTTTGATGAGCTCTTGCGGACCGGCGAGTCGGTGGCCGTCATCATCGCCGACCACTTTTTGGCCTTGGCTCTGACCGACGCCCCGGCCGGCAGCCGCGAGGGCGGGGGGCCGGGCGGCGGGCTGGCGCTGCTCATGGAGGCGCAGCTGCGGCTGCCCCAGGCCGGCAAGGTCCTGCTCATCGACCCGACCGCCAAAGACCACGGCGAGGTCCTGGCGCAGGCGGTCCGCCACGCCGGTCTGTCGAGCTACCTGCACAGGCCCTGGGAAGCGCTGCAGCTGCGGCTGACCATCGAGGGACTTTTGTGCCAGTACCGCCTGCAGCGCAAGAACGAGCGCCTGGTCCACACCCTGCAGGACCAGAAGCGCGAGCTGGAGGCGTGCAACCACAACCTCGAGGCGCGCATCCGCGAGCGCACGATGGCCCTCGAGGAGGCCAACCGGCGGCTCTCGCAGCTGGCGGTCACCGATGGCCTGACCGGCCTGTTCAACCACCGCTACCTGCAGGAGCACCTGGTCCTGGAGGTCGAGCGCTCGCTGCGCACCGGCATCCCGCTCGGCATGCTGATGGTCGACGTCGACAACTTCCGCCTGTACAACAATCGCTTCGGCCACCAGACCGGAGACGAGGTGCTGCGCCGGGTCGCCCGCCTCATCGGTGAGCACCGCCGGGTCAACGACGTGGTCGCTCGCTACGGCGGCGAGGAGTTCGCCCTGCTCCTTATCAACGCCGATCACCGCGTCGCCGCCAACATCGGCGAGCGCCTGCGCGCCCGCGTCTGCGCCGAGCCGTTCCCCCAGAACCACGAGATGCCGGGCGGCATGCTCACCATCTCGGTGGGCGTGGCCAGCTGTCCCACCGATGCCACCACGGCAGCAAGCCTGCTGGCCACGGCGGATGCGGCGCTGTTCCGCGCCAAGCACGCCGGCCGCAACCAGGTGCGTGTTGCCGGCGAGCCTCCCGAGGTCTTCTACGCCGGCGGCGGGCCGGGCGCGGGCGGCGTCGCGACGGCAGTGGCCGCGGACGAGCAGCTGGTCGCGGCCGGGGCGGGGGCCGGTTCCAAAGAAAAGTGGTGAGCGCGGTCCGCAGCGGCCTGCGTCAGGGGTTCAGCCCCGGCTGCCGGCTGCTGGTATCGCCCGACCTGCAGACGCCTGGCTCCGGCGCGATGGCCCGATAACCAGGCCGCCGGCGGGCCGACTGGGCCGACTGGGCCGACTGGATCCGGTGGCGCGCAAAAGCGGCCATCTCCGCGCACCTGCTCAGCTTCCTAGTCCTGCCTTGCGTCGACTATACATACTGACCTAAAACGGGAAAAATGGACGACATGACTAATCAGAGATCCGCGGCGGGTACGGTGCTCGTTACCGGCGCCAGTCGCGGTCTGGGGCTGGAGTTCGCGCGCAGCTGGCTTGGGCGCGGTGCCCCGGTCATCGCCACCGCCCGTAACCTCGCCACGGCCGACGAGCTGCAGGCTCTGGCCAAGGAAAACCCGGGGCAGCTGCGGCTCATGCAGCTCGACGTGAAGGAGGAGCGCAGCATCGACGCGCTGGCCGATGCGCTCGGCAGCACCCCGATCGATCTTCTGATCAATAATGCCGGCGTGCTCCATGTCGAGACGATCGCCAACATGGACTTCGCCCGCATCCTCGAGCAGTTCCGCGTCAACGCGCTCGGCACCCTGCAGGTGACCTACACCCTGCTCGGCAACCTGGGCAGCGGCTCGCGGGTCGTCAACATCACCTCGCGCATGGGGTCGCTCGACGACAACACCTCGGGCGGCTACTACGGCTACCGGATGTCCTACGCGGCGCAGAACATGGCGACGCGCAGCCTGGCGGTCGACTGCAAGAGCCGCGGCGTCACCGTGGTCGCCATGCACCCGGGCATGGTCCAGACCGACATGACGCGCGGCTTCGGCATGCTCACCGCCGCCGAGAGCGTCGCCGGCATGAACGAGGTGATCGCCGGCCTGAGCCTGGATCAGACCGGCCTGTTTCTTCACTACCAGGGCACCACGCTCCCCTGGTAACGTGCACCGGACAGCCGCCTCCCAAGCGGCCCGGAACTGCACGAACCAAGAGGACCTCTGCCACATGCTCGGCAAAAGACCCCGCGCGGCCCAGGCGCCGCTTGTCTCCTCGCTCATGGTCGCAGGCTTGCTGGTCGTCCACGGGCACGGGCTGCTCGCCCCTCCGGCGCGCGCCCAGAGCGCCGCGGACGCCGCCAAGCTGGCCGACATCCAGAAGCTCATGAACCTCACCGGGGTCGCCAACCTCGGCATGCAGGCGATGGATCAGATGATCGCCAGCATGAAGGGCGCGATGGCCAACGTCCCCGAGAAGTTCTGGACCGAGTTCCGCAAGGAGCTCAACACCGACGATCTGATAAACCAGATCATCCCGATCTACGACAAGCACCTGACCCCGGCCGAGGTCAAAGAGCTCATCAAGTTCTACGAGAGCCCGGTGGGCAAGAAGATGATCGCGGTCATGCCGGCGATCACGGCAGAGTCGATGCAGGCCGGCCAGCAGTGGGGGGTCGAGGTCGCTCGCCGCGCCAAGGCCCGGCTGGAGGCGCAAAAGAAGTAGCTCGCCGGGCTCGTTGCGCTTTAATTAGGCGCATGGGCAAGACCGCTCGGTGTAGTCACGGTTGGGCTCGGGCGCCCCGGGCGGCGGGGTGGCGCGGCGGGGTGCTCCTGTGCGCGCTGCTGGTGGCGACCGCGGCGCGGGCGGCAAATCCCTTCCTTCATGCCGCCGACGATCAGCCGGTGGCGGCCAACTTTACCGGCACCGAGTGGGGCGATGACATCGCCAACGGCGAGCGGCCCTTCAGCGCCCGGGTGGTGACCACGCGCCTGGCCGAGCTGCCCTTTGGCGCGGTGTTCAAGATCGAGCTTATCGAGGTCGCCGACAAGGCCGCGCCGCCGCGCCGGCTCTCGCCCTGGTACTTCCTGGCCACCGACAGCGAGATCGCGGTCATAAAGGATGCAGATCCGGCCGCGGTGATCGCCCGCCTGCAGCAGCTGGCCAAGGCGCCGCCGCTGGTCCCGCCCGATGTCTACGGCATCAGCCGCGGCAGCCGGACCTACCGGATCGACAAGCTGAGCGTCGCCAAGCTGACCGTGACCGGCGATCGCAGCATCTACAAGTGGACCCACTCGGCCGGCCACTTCACGACCCTCATCTGGCAGCGCGGCGTCGGCCTCGTCGAGCTGGCCCAGGGTCGCGGCGCCCGCGCCGATGGCTTTCGGCTTTTGCGCAGCGCCGCCGCGGGCACGCCGCCCGGAGCCGCCGCGACCTCCAAGGCGACCCCGGCGCGCGCGCCGGCAAGCCGCAAGTAGCCGCGCGTCAGCGCGGGTCTGACCGGCGGGACTGTGGCGAAGGCGCGCCGCCAGTAAGGGCCGTCCGCGCAGATCTTGAACACAGGCCCTGCGGTCCGCTGTATACTGACTCCACTTGGCGGCTGCTGCCCCCGGGGATCCAGGCGAGGTCGAGACCGACCTTGCGCCACCTATTTTCTTGTGGAGATTCTTATGAGCAGCAAGCACGCCCATCCCGCGCTGCGCCGTATAGACGCGACGCGCCTGCAGATCGAAAACCCGCACGGCGTTCCCGTGACGCTGTTTGCAAGCCCCGAGGTCCAGCTCGAGTCCGACGCGGTCGAGCAGCTCCTTGGCTTTGTCTCGCTGGCCGGCACCCTCAGCGACCTCGCCGCCGCCGAGCGCGCCGGCACCATCGCGCCGTTTCTGGGCGACTCGGCGGCGGCGCTGCAGCGAGTCGTGGTCACCCCCGACTTTCACCGCGGCTCGGGGATCCCGGTGGGGACCGTCGCCGAGGCGCGCGACTTCGTGGTGCCGCAGGCGGTGGGCAACGACGTCTGCTGCGGCATGCGGCTCCTGGTCACTGACATCACCCAGGACGAGCTGGCGCCGCACCTGGACGCGCTCGCCGGACCGCTGCGCCACACCTTCTTTCGCGGCGGGCGCGACCTGCCGATGTCGCCGCGCCAGCGCGAGGCGCTGCTGCGCGAGGGCCTGTGGGGGCTAAATGATACGGTCGACGACAACGCCGGCCGCGGCCTGTGGAAGCTGTACGATCGGCGGCAGCAGGAGGCGGACCTGTCGCGGGTGCACTTC
The DNA here is from genome assembly GCA_044222245.1 of Polyangia bacterium. GTDB lineage: Bacteria > Myxococcota_A > Polyangia > Palsa-1104 > JAEUJZ01 > CALFML01. The sequence goes on from JBGANQ010000116.1 coordinate 14,019, forward strand.
CAGGGCGTGCTGCCGGCGCGCCAGCTGTTTGCGTTTGCCGACTACGTAAGAGGCTCGGGAAAAAGCGATGGCCGCGACACCCAGATCGGCTCGGTCGGCGGTGGCAATCACTTCGTCGAGCTGCAGGTGGTGGACGAGGCGACCGGCGCTCCGGCCCGCGAGTGGGGGCTGCGGCGCGGCGCGGTGACCATCATGGCCCACTCGGGCTCGGTCGGACTCGGGCACACCGTCGGTGGATTCTTCGATGAGCAGGCGCGCTCGATCTTCCCGGCGCGGCTCGGCCGCCCCACCCACGGCTTCTGGCCGCTGCCGGCGCGCGGTCCGCACGCCGCGCTGGCCGCGCGCTACCTGGACGCGATGCGCAACGCCGCCAACTTCGCGTTCGGCAACCGCCTGTTTCTCGGCCTGATGGCGCTGCGGGTGCTGGGCGAGGTGCTGGGGCGCCAGGTGCGGGCGCAGCTTGTCTATGACGCGCCGCACAACCTGGTGTGGGATGAGGAGCGCGGCCCGGGACTGTACCTGCACCGCAAGGGAGCCTGCCCGGCGCTCGGACCGGCGCCGGATACCACGGGACCGTTCCGCTTCACCGGACACCCGGTGATCATCCCCGGCTCGATGGGCGCCGCCTCGTACGTGCTCGCCGGCGCCGGGGCCGAGGCGGCGCTGTGCAGCGCCTGCCATGGGGCGGGCCGGGCGCTGTCGCGCGGCGACTCGCGGCGCTACGATGAGGAGCAGGCGGCCGCGGCGCTCGGCAAGCTGCGGGTCATCACGCCCGTCGATCCGCGGGCGCCGGAAGTCCGGCTGCGCCGCGATGTGATGGCCGAGTATGAAGGGCGCCTCAAAGAGGAAGCCCCTTACGCCTACAAGGACATCACTCCAGTCATCGACACGGTCGAAGCCGCCGGCGTGGCAAGTCGCGTCGCGCGGCTGTGGCCCCTGCTCACGATCAAGGGCTGAGCCGTCCCCAGCCCCGCCCGGGCAGCCGGCGCGGTGCGCCGACCTACAGCCGCTGGGAAGAAGCGCTGCGCTCGGGCACCCGCTCTCGACCCACCCGCGGGTGCCAAGGGAGCGCCTTGTCTCGACCGGAATCGCAGCTGAAACAAATTGAAACAAGCTGAAACCACTCTCGACGCCGCAGCCGCTGCGCGCCAGCTCGCGGCTACGAGCGTCCACGCCGTCAGCCGCTGCCCGAGCCTCGCGCAGACGATGGCTGCTCTCCGCGTTTTCGGCGACACCCTCTGGCTTGGCATCAATCGTGCTTAATTCTCGATCAGCGAGTGCGCGCAATTTCATGGTCCGTGAGCTCGCCGGCAGCAGCGCTGCGCGCGGACCCGCTCGGCGGACCAAAACCCAGTCGGAGCCCGAACATGCGAATCCAGAGCTTCTTTGATCCGGCCACCTTCACGCTGACCTATGTGGTGTACGACCCGGCCAGCCGTGACGCGGTGGTAATCGACCCGGTCCTTGATTTTGACCCGCTCGCGGCGCAGACCTCACTCGGTTCGGTCCAGCGGCTAGCGGCCTTTGTGCGCGAGCAGCAGCTGACGCTGCGCCACGTCCTGGAGACGCACGCGCACGCCGACCACCTCACCGGGGCCCAGTACCTAAAACGGCAGTTTGGCGCGAGCATAGTCATCGGGGCCCGGATTACCGAAGTCCAGGCGACGTTCAAGCAGGTCTTTGATCTTCCGGCGAGCTTCGCCGTGGACGGGCACCAGTTTGACTGCCTGCTCGCCGATGGCCAGGGGCTGCACGCCGGCTCGCTGCACATCGAAGCCATCGGCACCCCTGGCCACACGCCGGCCTGCTTGACCTACAAGATCGGCGATGCCCTTTTTACCGGCGATGCGCTGTTCATCGAAGACTATGGCACGGGCCGCTGCGACTTCCCGCGCGGCAGTGCCGAGGAGCTCTATACCTCCGTGCATGACAAGCTGTATCGCCAGCCCGAGCACCTGCGCGTCTTTGTCGGCCATGACTACCAGCCGGGCGGGCGCGCCCTGCGCTATGAGACGACGATCGGCGTCAGCAAGCGGCAAAACGTCCAGCTGCGGGAGGAGACCACCAAAGAGGAGTTTGTGTCCTTCCGCACTGCTCGCGACAAGACCCTGACGGCGCCGCGGCTCCTATTTCCCAGCGTGCAGGTGAACATAGACGCCGGTCGGCTGCCGGCCGCCCATGGAAATGGGACTCGCTACCTGCAGATTCCGCTCAACCTGAAGCAGCCTACCGCAGACGACGGATCGGTCTAGCGGGGGCAGCTACTCCATCGACGCGACGTCATAAGAGCCTGTAGTCATGCCAAAATCAGCATATAGTATTATCGTCATTGTCGCGGGTATCGCGCTTGTCGTCGCCGGAGCGCCCGGCTGGATCGCCCTCCTGGCCGGGATCGCGCTGGCGCTCGGCTTCGGGCAGCCGGCGCCGCCGCAGGTCAAGACCTGGACGAGCTATGTGCTCCAGTGGGGGGTCATCGGCCTGGGGGCGGGTATGAACCTCCAGGTCGTGCTGCGTGTCGGCGCCAGCGGAGCGCTGCTGACCGCGGTCAGCCTGGCCCTGACCCTGGCCGCCGGAAAGCTGATCGGGCGCCTGTTGCGCGTGCCCGCGGACACCTCGCTGCTGCTGACCGTTGGCACCGCGATCTGCGGCGGCAGCGCGATTGCCGCGGTGGCCAGCGTGACCAGGCCCAAGGCCCACGAGACTTCCATCGCGCTCGCCGTGGTCTTCCTGCTAAACGGGCTGGCGCTGGTCATCTTCCCGCCGCTCGGGCATGCCGCCGGGCTGTCGCAAGAGAGCTTTGGGCGCTGGGCCGCGCTGGCGATTCACGACACCAGCTCCGTTGTGGGCGCCGGTCTGGCGTATGGGCCGACGGCGCTGTCGGTGGCGACGACCACCAAGCTGGCGCGAGCGCTGTGGATCGTCCCGCTCACCCTGGGCATCGCCCTATTGCGCCAGCGCCAGAGCCCGGCGGGGCTCAAGGGCGTCAAGTGGCCATGGTTCATTGCCGGCTTCCTCGCGGCGGCGGCGATGTTCACCTGGCTGCCCTGGCTGGCGCCGGCCAAGGCGCTGGTCGGGGTTGCCGCGCGGCGCCTGCTGGTGCTGGCGCTGTACCTCATCGGGCTGTCGCTGTCGCGCGATGCGCTGCGCTCGGTGGGCCTGCGGCCGCTGGCGCAGGGCGTGCTGCTCTGGGTGGTCGTTGGTGGGGGATGGCTGCTGTATGCCCGCCTGGGCGGAACCTGAGGGGCGCGCCGCAGCGCGTCCTAGCGCTTCCTTCTTGACGACTTGCCAAGGCCGAGCTGCTTCATCCGTCGCCACAGGGTGACTCGGCTTATGCGCAGCAGCGCGGCGGCGGCTCCGGCGTGCCCGCCCGCCTGGCTTAGCGCCTGCCGGATCTGCGACTCTTCATCGCCCTCAGGGGGCCCCGCGGTGCGTCTGCTGACTACGCGCTCGGCAGACCTCGGAGCGGTCACACTGGGGGCGCCGCCCAGCTCCGGCGGCAGGTCGGCGATCTCCAGCACTGTCCCCTCGCCGATGACGAAGGCGTACTCGATCGCATTGCGGAGCTCGCGCACGTTGCCCGGCCAGTCATGCTGGGCGAGCGCCGCGGCGGCGCCGGCGGAGATCCGCTCGATGCGCCGCGGCGACCGCCGGTTCAGCTCCTCAATAAAGTGCTCGGCCAGCAGCCGCACGTCCTGTCGGCGCTCGCGCAGCGCTGGGATGAAGATCGGCACCACGCGCAGCCGGTACATCAGATCGGCGCGAAAGCGACCCGCCTCCACCTCTTCGCGCAGCGCCTTGTGAGTTGCGGCGATGATGCGAACATCGACAGCGACCGACTCTCTTCCGCCCACCGGAATGATCGTCCGCGTCTCCAGCACGCGCAGCAGCTTCGCCTGGACCTCCAGCGGCATCTCCGCTACTTCATCCAGAAAGAGCGTGCCCTTGTCGGCCAGCCGGAAGTGACCCGGGTTATCGCGCACCGCGCCGGTAAAGGCGCCGCGGGCATGGCCAAACAGCTCGCTCTCGAGCAAGCTCGCCGGCAGCGCCGCGCAGCTGATGGCGTGAAATGGGCCGCGCTGCCGCGGCGACAGCCGGTGCAGGGCCTTGGCCAGCAGCTCCTTGCCGGTGCCGGTCTCGCCGCGCAAAAGGACGCTGGCTTCGCTCTGCGCCGCCTTCTCGACAATCCTGAAGACGCGCTGCATCCCGGGATCGCGGGTCCACAAGCCGTGGAACTCCAGCAGGCGCTGCTCTGAGGGGGCCGCCACATCCGCGGCGCGGCGAGGAGGGCGGGGGGCGCGCGGTTTCATCGCTGCAAGCTCGGTCGCTACCTTGCCTGGGGCGACCTGTCGATTGCAACAGGTTTCAGTTTGTTTCGTCTTGTTTCACGAGCTGGCATCGGCGGCCGGCGCGCGGCGGCAGCTCGCGCGGCGGCGCGCGGCGCGGGCTTAGGGGGCGCTTGCCTTGGCGGCGGCGGCCACCTCGGCGGCGGCGCGGTCGCGCTGGCCGCAGGCGGTAAAGGCGCGCGAGGCGATGACGTGCAGCCGCGCCGACACAAACTGCCGCTTGGTTAGCTGGTCGGCCAGGGCGCAGGCGCGGTCGCTGGCCTTGGCGGCGGTCGCTGCTTCGGTGGCCAGCGCCAGCGAGTCGGTGGTCACAAGCGCCGCCAGGTTCTTCTCTGCCCAGGCGAGCGCCGCCTGCGGATCGGCGCCGGCGCCCAGGTAGAAGCGCACCGCGTGCGAGGCGAAGGCGCGCGGGTGCTTGGCCAGCAGGGCCTCGTACTGGGTGCGCGCCTGGGTGCGCAGCGCCTCGGCCGCCGCGTTGTCGCCGGCTTCCTTGAGGAGCCCGGCCAGCTGGCCCTTGTACTCCGGATCGTCCGACTCGGCGACCAGCGGACGGAGCAGCGCGATGGCGCGCTCGCGGTTGGCCCGCGCCGCCTCGGCCGCGGCCAGGTGAGCGACCGCCGGCGCGTAGGTCGGCAGCCGGTCCACTGCCGCCGCATATAGCTCGCGGGCGCGCGGCAGGTTGCCCGCCTGCTCCCACATAAGTCCGTGCTGGAAGTACAGCCAGGCAATAGGAAACGGCGCCACGTCACTAAACCGCAGCTGGGCCTTCATGAACAGATCGTCGGCCGCCGCGACCTGACCGCGGTCGGCGAGCAGCCCGGCCAGCAGCCCCATCGTGCTGGTGTCGGGTCGGCGGGCGTTTATCTGCTGATACATGGCCAGCGCTTCATCGCTCTTGCCGAGCGCGGTAAAGATGCCCGCCCGGCCGTCGTACACCACCTGCGCGGTCTCGGGGTCGAGCTTCTCGGCCTGGGCGAGGTCGGCCAGCGCCTGATCGAACTCATGAAAGATCGAACGAAGCTTGGCGCGGGCGAGGAAAGAGTGCGGGCTCTGCGGCGCCCGCTTGAACATCTGGTCGACCATCTGCGCCGCCTGCTCGTAGTCGGCCAGGGTCCCACGGTAGTGGGCCACCGCACACCGCAGCTTGATCACCGTTGCCATCGAGCTTGGGTCGTACTGGCGCGCCTTGACCAGCCCTTCGGCCGTCTGCAAGCTGCCGAGCAGGTTGGTCATCGCAATCCTGCCATCGGTGGTCGGCAGCTCGCCCTGTGACATCGGCGCGTGCAGCGGCGCCGGCGCGCTCGGCGGGGTCGGCGCTGCCGGCTCGGTCGCCGGGGACGCCGGGGCATGTGATGGAGCCGAGCGATTGCAGCTGACCAAGCCGCTGCCGAGCAAGAACAGGTGGAGGCAGAGCGTACGCGTGTCTGGGCGCATGATTACTCAATCGTAGAAAATAGGGGAGGCCTAGGTCAACTGCGCCCACCGCCGCGCCGCGCCGTCATGGCGCGACGGAACAGCGCGGCCGCGGCGCTGGACTCGGGCCGGCCCGGCAGCCGGCCCAGAGCGTGAGCTAGATCGGGGGCTGGAAGTAGGGGAACGCAGCGGCGGGCTTGGTGACCTCGGCGATGCCATCCGAGACGCCGGTCAGCACGCCGGCCGCCAGAGCGGAGTAGGTCGTGTCGACTACGTCGTAGCTGAGCGTACGACCGCCGCAGGTCGTCGCGGCCACACCAGAGACCAGGCCGACTTCCACCGCCAGGTACTGGCTGCAGGTGGTCTTCGTGGTGTCCATGAGCAGGGCGTCGTTGGCCAGCACCGTCGCCAGGGTCGTGTACTTGTTGGCCGCGGTGTAGGCGAACTGATTGCCGCACTTCTGACCGCCGGCCACCGTCCCGTCCAGGCCATCGAGGACGGCCAGGTTCGCGGTGATCGCGGGCGTCCAGTTGGCACCCCACTTGGTCGGATCGGCGTCGGCGTTGTAGAAGCCACGGGTGATGTCGGTGGTGTCGGAGGCCTGGGCTCCCGAGACGCCGTAGGGGTTGGTGAGCGCGGTGTTGACCGCCGGGCGGCCCATGCGGTCGATCTGCACGCCGAGCGCCGGAACGCCGGGGTTCACGCAGCTCGCGGTGGCCTGGTTGCACACCTGGCCATTGGTGCACTGGGTCGCGCCGCAGGTCTGGGCGACGCACTTGCCCGCGGTGGCGCTGCCCGAGGTGCCATCGCACACGGTGCCGGCCGCGCAGGTGACTCCAGCGCAGATGCTGGCCTCTTTGCAGGTGCCGCTGGCGCCATCACAGAACTGGTTGGCCTGGCAGGTGACGGTGGCGCAAGCGTTGGTGCTCGTGCTGCCGCCGCCGCAGCCCGCGACCGTGCTAAGGAGAAGCGCCATGGCCGAAAAGATAGTCTTCTTCATAGTGTTTCTCCTTTAGCCCTTCCTGTACGTGCCGGCCCAGACGCTAAACAGCGGCCCGCCCTTGTTCACCGTGGTAACGGGGAGCTTCAAGACAATCGCCAGCGTGTTGAGCGGCAGGAAGAAATCCACCGCCGTTCCGCCGCCCGGGGCCTGGCCGAGCTGGGTCGCCTGGGCAGCCAGGGTCGCCAGAGGCGCGGTCGGGCAGCCATCGGTGTTGAACGTAATCTGCTTGGCGGTGACTGCCGCAGCGACGTTGGCGCGGACCTGGTTGTAACCAGCCAGGTTGAAGAAGAAGTGATCCTTGCGCGGGCCGGCGAAGACCGTGAAGTTGCCCGAGACCAGCGGGGCCGCCGCGTTGGAGGCGTTGCCGTACACGAAGTTGGTGCTGTCGCCGATCCAGCAGCTGATGTTCTGGCTCGCCGCGTTGTCGAACGAGCAGGTGATGTCCAGTGGGGTCGCCGCGCCGGCCGCGGTCGCCCGGCTGGTGGTGTGAAACACGTAGTAGGCCTGGTTGGAAAACTGCGAGGTCTTGGCTGCGGCCGGGAAGACCGTCATGGCGAGATAGATCGACTGTCCACCCGCATCGACCCAGGTGTACACGTCGTTAATGTCCGTAGATGGATCCGTGTCAACGGAGGCTCCATCGCGGTGATCGGCGGCGATCGCCGGCGCTGCGGGCAGCAGCGAGACGGCCATTCCTAGTCCTAAGAGCCAATTTTTTCTCTTCATCCATAACTCCCTTCAATTAGTGAACTACTCGGCCCGGAGGCCAGAGCTGCCCCGTCAGGGCGAGTGCCCCTATGCGCGTGCAGCCGAAGCCGCCCCGCCCCCTAGCTAAGCGCTGGGGTACACCCTGCTTACCAACGTACCATGAACAGAGTACGAGCTAGTAGACCGGATCGATCAAACGATCTGCATCGGCTGCGCACAAAAGTTTAGCGGCCAGCCGCGAGCGGAAGGAAATTCCCTACTTAGCGAGTCGGCAAAGATCGCACAGATTGGGAAGATGAGCGCGGATGCGGGGGACCGCTCGACTGCGCGGGTCTTCATTCCGGGGCAACGCTCGCAAGCGATCGCTTGCCGCGGCGCCGATCGCCCCTTTTAGTCTGGCACCCTTGGTCGAGCCTTCTACTAGCATAGCGCGTGATTTGCCAGCTGCCGGCAAGCGGAGCGATTCGATCATCTCGCCTGGGTTCGCAGCGTAGACTTTCCTGACAATGAGCGGTGAGGTAGGGGTGGGGCGGGCTGGCGCCATGCCGGACGGGCTGCTTGCTAAAGTAGCGGCGCGAGCAGGCGCCGCACGGTCCCTTCAGTGCCCGCAGGTCCCCGCGGGCGCAGCACCGTGATTAAAAGGAGCAGCAGGCCGAGCGGCAGCCCGACCAGATAGCTCGCTACATGAGCCAGCAAGTGCGGCGGCGCCTGTCCCAGGCCGCGCTCTACTTGATCTTTGATTCCGAACAGATAGGCCAGCCCGCGCACGATCAGCGCGCAGACCGCCGCGCCGCCCAGCCCGACCACGAACACGCCGCCGAGGTAGCTGGCGATGCAGGCGAGCCAAGAGGGCGGGACGCTGCCGGTTGCGGTCACCGCCGCGCGCCGCCAGCGGGTGGCGAGCCAGAAGAAGGGCGGCAGCAGATACATCCCATCTAGATACAGCGTCTTGGCCACGCTGCTCGTCAGAAACCGCGCGAGCGCCGGCAGCACGCCGGCCGCGGTCGCCGCCCCCGCGGTCCACGCCGGGCTTCCGGGCAAAAGGTCTCGGTCATAAAGGAAGCGGTCGTACCCGAGTCCATCCCAACCATATAAGAGGATGAAGAACATCCCGAAGTAGCCAAAGATCCAGTTGAGCTGCGCCAGATAGTCGCGGCCCTGGTGCAGTAGGCGCTGTCCGACCCAGAAGCCGAGGATGCCCTGGGTCACATTGGTAATACCGAAGGCCAGGATCAGCCACTCGGACAGCGAGTGTAGCGAGGAAGCCGCCTGCATGGTCTCCCAGCTCGGGTGGCGCAGCAGCAGCAGCATTCCCGTGGGCGCCCAGATGAGCGACAGGAACAGGATGGTGCTGACGAAGAACGACGACGCAAGGGGCTGCTCGCTGCGGCCCAGCGGCCGCCCCGCCGCCGCCGCCAGGCTGGCGCCCCAGCCGTACGCCCAGAACACATCGACTTGGACCATCTGCTGCCTCCTTGGTGGTTGGGAGCGGTTCGGAATTTCTCAAGGCGCGTCCGTGGGCGCGGGGCCCAGGTTCTCGCTGACCCAGCTGCTGGTGCCGACCAGGCGATCGGCCAGGCCGTAGAAGCCGGGGTAGACCAGGCGTCGCCGGGCGGTGGCCAGCGCGCGCTCGATCCGGTCGGCGAGCACCGCTGCCTCGCCGGTGGGGATGCGGCGGCTGACTACGCCCGGCTCGACCTGGGCGCGGGCGCGGCTCTCCAGGCCCGAGCGGACCGGCCCCGGGAGCACGGTGAGGACATGGATGCCGGCGGCGGCGAGCTCCCAGCCGGCGACCTGCGAGGCGAGGGCGAGGCCCGCCTTGGCGGCGCCGTAGTAGCTGCAGCCGCGCAGCGGGACCCGGCCAGCCATGCTGCTGATGTTGACGATCCAGCCGCGGACGGTCGGCGGGCGGCGGCGTGATGGTCCGGCAGCGGGCGGCGGCGTCCCCAGCGCGGCGACCGCGAGGCTCATCAGCCGCAGCGGGGTTACAAGGTCCACCAGCAGCAGCCGCTCGCCGAGCTCCCAGGGAGTTGCGGCGAACGAGCGGACCTCCATGAACCCGGCGCAGTTGATCAATAAATCGACCTCGCCCCACTGCGCCACGGCGCTCGCCCACAGCTTGGGCAGCGTCGCCGGCTCCGCCAGATCCCACGGCAGGCAGGCGCTGCGCTCGCCCAGCTCGTCGCCCAGTCGCAACAGCCCGCCGGCGTCCTGGTCGACCAGGGAGAAGCGCAGCGCCGGGTGGCGGGCGGCCAGGGTGCGGGCGAGCGCGCCGCCGATGGCTCCGGCCGCGCCGGTCAGAAGGACGTGGCGGGGACAGAATGTGCTGGCCATGCGTACTCCAGTCGCTCGCGCCGCGCCCCGGCAGGGCCCAAGGGGCCCCAGGGCGGCGAGCGGGAAAAGTGGCGGGATTGCGGCGAGAGCCCCATCGCCCCGCAGTCTTGCCAGCCCGACCGGCGCTGTCAATTCGGCAGTCGCGTGGGCCGGCGGCCACGTCGTCGCGCTGCCGGCGGGCCGTGGACCGCTCCGGGCCGGCGGGGCAGGGCGGTGAAAAGCGCAGCGGCTGCGCCAGGGCGCGCTACACTCCCGGCCCATGCTCGCTGAAACCGATCTCGCCGCTCACCTTGACCGCATGGAGCGTGATGGCTTTACGATCATCGTCGACGCCATCGAGCCCGCCCTCATCGACGCCCTGGCCGCTGACCTGCTCCGCCTGCAAGCGGAGCTGCAGATCCGCCCGGCGACCAATCTGTTCGAGGGGGTGCACACCCTGCGCATCTACAACCTGCTGGCCGCGGGCGCGCTCTATCAGGCAGTCCCGGTGCAAAAGGGCGTGCTGCCGCTCGTCGAGCGGGTGCTCGATCGCAGCTGCCTTATCTCCTCGCTGTCGTCGATCAGCATCGGCCCCGGCGAGAGCGCGCAGCCGCTACACGCAGATGATCAGCTGATTCCGCTGCCGCGGCCCCATGTCCCCATCATCTGCAACACAATGTGGGCACTGACCGATTTCACCGCCGAAAACGGCGCCACGCGCCTCTGCCCCGGCTCGCACAAGAGCGCCGCGCTGCCGGTGCCGTTTGCCCCGTGCGACACCATCGCCGCCGAGATGAAGCGCGGCAGCGTGCTGGTCTTCAACGGCAGCCTGTGGCACGGCGGCGGGGCCAACCGCACCGCGGCGCCTCGCGTCGGCATCGCCATGAACTACTGCGCCGGCTGGCTGCGCCAGCAGGAAAACCAGCAGCTCGGCATCCCCCTGGCCGTCGCCCGCACCTTCTCGCCCAGGCTGCGCAAGCTGGCCGGCTTCGGGCTTTACAAAAACCTCATCGGCCACATCAACAAGTGCAGCCCGCTCGACCTGCTGGACGAGACGGGCCCGCGGCCAGTAGTCGGCCAGTAGTCGGCCCCAGCTGACTTTGGCGACCTGTGAGCGCACAAGACAAGCTGGCGCCGACTCTGCTATCCTGAGTGCAAGCCTGCAATACGAGTCATGAAAAGGGTGCCGCCGCAGGTGCCCCAGGATGTAGCCATGCGCCGATTCGAGTTCGTGCAAGGGACCAGCGCCAAGTTCTGGATGGCGGGCGTCGAGGGGACCAGCTTCATCGTCGTCTTCGGCCGCCTCGGCAGCGACGGCCAGCGCAAGGACAAGGCCTTCCCCAGCGAAGACGCCGCCCGGCGCGAGCTGGACAAGAAGATCGCCGAGAAGCTCCGCGAGGGGTATCACGAGGTCGCCGGCGCGGCGGCGGCGGCGGCGGCGCCGGTGGCGGCCCCCGGCGTCCGCGCGGCCAAGGGGGCGGC
>JBGANQ010000117.1:0-25252 GCA_044222245.1 Polyangia bacterium
GCCGGCGTAGACGCGACCATCGGGGACGCCGTAGCCCGGGTTGAGGCCGGGCCCGCCGCCGAGGAAGAACGTCCAGTTGCGGTAGCTGGTCTTGACCGCCAGCGCGAGCTCGGCGGGCGAGACCTTGAGCGACTCGAAGGGGTAATAAGTGGTGCCGAACACCTCGCTGAGCAGGTAGAACGGCATCGTCCGCACGCGGAACAGCTCGAGCTGGGCGCCGACGCCAAAGACCAGGCCGCTGCCGCTGTGGATGTTGTAGAGCGACTCGCTCGTCCCGAAGGTGCCGCCGAAGTTCAGGGCGGCGGTCAGGCGCCGCCAGGTGATGTGCGCGGCCAGGCGCAGCTGGAAGGTCGGCAGCTTCGAGCCGAGGTAGCTGTCGGCGTTGCCGGTGGGGAAGGTCAGGTCGCCGATGGCGCCGATGCCGAAGGTCGGGCTCTCGGCGGTCGCCGGCTTGCTGTTGTAAAAGACCCCCTTGATGAGCAGCCGCAGGTCCTCCTGCCCGATCGAGGCGATGTTCGTCGGCAGGCTGTGCGAGCCGGGCTCCTGCGGGGGCAGGAAGCCCTCGTCGGGGATCTCGCCGTTCTGGTACAGGGTGACGGGCAGCGCGAGGGCGATCTGCAGGTGGCGCCACAGCGCCAGCGAGATCGACACGTCGGTGGTCAGCCGGTTCTGGACGAGATCCGCCTTGGGGGTGCTGCCCAGGGTGTAGACCAGCGGCCGCCGCGCATAGTGTAGGAACAGCTGCGGCACGAGCTGCAGGTGCGGCCCGACCTCTGCCAGATCCACGGTGAGGATCTTGCTGTTGCCCGGGGCGGGGTGAAAGCGGTTGATGTCGAGCGGCGCCCCTTCGCCGATGGCGTGGGCGGAGCCGACGGTAAACAGTGCGGCGGCGGCGGCCAGCGAGGCTGCGACAGTGCGCAGCCCCGAGCCCGCCCGCCGGCGGGCGGCGGCGGCCGGGCCAGCCTCGGCAGGGCGGCTCAGGTCGTCAGGTTCTGGGGCGGACGCTCGGTCGAATAAAGGTCGCATCGCGGGTTGTTCCGATCGGTCACTTGAGGTCACGTAGTAGCCCTCCGCTCTTCATAGCGGCGCACAATACCACGCGCGCTGGGCGCGGTAGGCGTGACACCTTGCGCGAGTGCTGATTACTCTGACACAAAAGGTCACTGCGGCAAAGCCGCTGTTGCCGCCTGGCCGGGGTGGCGCCGCGGCGCGGTGGGGGCGAAAAGGAGAGCTTGGCCATGCTGGGTCGTTATTAGGGTCCTTGGTGAGTGCTTCTGCGCGAGCGCAAATTCGGGTAGAACCATGTAAACCATGGCCTATAAACCGCAGCAGATCGAACCCAAGTGGCAGCTCTTCTGGGAAAAAAATCAGGTCTTCCGGGCCGAAGAGGGGAGCGCACGGCCCAAGTACTACGTCCTTGACATGTTCCCCTACCCGTCGAGCTCGGGCCTCCATGTAGGCCACCCGGAGGGCTACACCGCGACCGACATCGTCGCCCGCTATAAGCGCGCCCGCGGCTACAACGTCCTTCACCCGATGGGCTGGGACGCCTTCGGCCTGCCCGCCGAGCAGTACGCCCTGCAGACCGGCGTCCACCCCCAGATCACCACCGCCAAGGCCATCGACAGCTTCCGCCGGCAGCTCAAGATGCTCGGCTTCAGCTTCGACTGGTCGCGCGAGGTGTCCACCTGCGACCCCGGCTACTACAAGTGGACGCAGCTCCTGTTCCTCAAGCTGTTCGAGCGCGGCCTGGCCTACCAGAAGGAGGTCCCGGTCAACTGGTGCCCGGCGCTGCGCACCGTGCTCGCCAACGAGGAGGTGGTCGACGGCCGCTCCGAGCGCGGCGGCCACCCGGTCTTTCGCAAGCCGATGAAGCAGTGGATGCTGCGCATCACCGACTACGCCGAGCGCCTGCTGCGCGACCTCGATGAGCTTGACTGGCCCGAGGGCACCAAGGAGCTGCAGCGCAACTGGATCGGCCGCAGCGAGGGCATGCGCGCCCGCTTCCCGATCGTCGCTCCGGGTGCCAGCGCGGGGGCGGCCAGCGGCGAGTCGATCGAGATCTTCACCACCCGGCCCGACACCATCTTCGGCGCCACCTATATGGTGCTGGCCCCCGAGCACCCGCTGGTCGCCGCCCTCACCACCCAAGACCGCCGCGCGGTGGTGCAGGAGTACGTCGACAAGACCGCCCAGAAGAGCGAGCTGGCCCGCCAGGAGCGCTCCAAGGAAAAGTCCGGCTGCTTCACCGGCGCCTACGCCAAGAACCCCTTTAGCGGCGAGGACATTCCGGTGTGGATCGCCGACTACGTGCTTTTAAACTACGGCACCGGGGCGATCATGGCGGTGCCCGCCCACGACGAGCGCGACTTCGAGTTCGCCCAGGCCTTCGCGCTGCCGATCCGCCGCGTCGTCGAGGCCGGGCAGCCCGACGGCGCCTGCTTCAGCGGCGACGGGACGGCGGTGAACTCCGGCTTCATAAACGGCCTCGCCACCGCCGCCGCCAAGGCCGCGATCATCCGCCACGCCGAGGAGCACAAGCTCGGGCAGGGCACCGTGCAGTACCGCCTGCGCGACTGGCTGTTCTCGCGCCAGCGCTACTGGGGTGAGCCGCTGCCCATCCTCCACCTTGAAGGCGGCGGCATGCGCCACGTCCCCGAGGGCGAGCTGCCGGTCGTGCTGCCCGAGGTGCAGAGCTACGAGCCGACCGGCACCGGCGAGAGCCCGCTCGGCGCGATCACCGACTGGGTGCGCTTTGTCGACCCGCGCACCGGCGAGCCGCTGCGCCGCGAGACCGACACCATGCCCGGCAGCGCCGGCTCTTCGTGGTACTTTTTGCGCTACTGCGATCCCCACAACGACCGCGAGCCGTTCGCGCGCGCCGCGGTGGACTACTGGATGCCCGTCGACTTGTACCTGGGCGGCGATGAGCACGCGGTGGGCCACCTTTTATATGCGCGCTTCTGGACCAAGGTCCTTTATGACGCCGGGCTCGTCCCGGTGTCCGAGCCGTTCAAGAAGCTCGTCCACCAGGGGATGATCCTCGGCGAAGACGGCGAGAAGATGTCCAAGTCGCGCGGCAACGTCATAAACCCCGACGAGGTGGTCAGCAAGTACGGGGCCGACACGCTGCGCCTTTACGAGATGTTCATGGGCCCGCTGGAGCGCGACAAGCCGTGGTCGATGCAGGACATCGAGGGCGTGTACCGCTTCCTGCAGCGCGCCTGGCGGCTGTTTGTCCACGACCCCGCCGAAGGCGAGGAAGAAGCCGCCGCCCGCTGCCTGGTCACCGAGGACGAGCCCACCGCCGATGACCTGAAGATCCTGCACAAGACGATCCGCAAGGCCACCGAGGACATCGAGGGCCTGCGCTTCAACACCGCGATCAGCCAGTTCATGATCTTCGTCAACCACTTCACCAAGACCGGCCGTCGCCCGCGCGCCTGCCTGCAGCCCTTTGTCCAGCTGCTCTGCCCGTTCGCTCCGCACATGGCCGAGGAGCTGTGGGAAAAGCTCGGCCAGAGCGCCGCGCTCACCTACGCGCCGTGGCCGATCTTCGACCCCGAGCTGGCCCGCGACGAGGTCATCACCGTCGCCGTTCAGGTGCTCGGCAAGACCCGCGGCAGCATCGAGGTCGAGCCCGGCGCCGAGCAGGCGCGCGTGGAAGAGCTGGCGCGCGCCCTGCCCGCGGTGGCTAACCAGCTTGGCGGCAAGACCGTGCGCAAGGTCATCTTCGTCAAGGACAAGATCATAAACTTCGTCGTCTCCTAGCTCCCGCCCGCGCCCCGCCACCCGGCCATTTCGGGTCAGTTTTTTTCCCCTGTCAGTTGCCTGTGTTAAGGATCGGCCCGCACTACACGAGCGGCATGGCGCTGCTCATAAAGAGGTCAAGTATGAGGCACACGACAACTTCCAAGACTCCTCGTCCTCGTCTTGCGTCGCGACTCCGGCCGGTCCTTGGGGCCACGGCGCTCGCGGCGTGCGGCATCTACGCCGCCTGCGCTCCTTCGGAACCCGAGGCGACAGTCAGCCTCACTGGAGATCAGCCGTTCGTCGTCGTTCCCAAGGCGAGCACGGCCGAGGCCAAGGCGCTGCGGCAGAAGGCGCTGCGGGCCGCCGGCGTCATCGATCAGTACGGCACCGGCGACGATTTCTACCTGGCGATCAACAAGCGCGAGCTCGGCGCGGCCAAGCAGTGGTTCCTGTCGGCTTACCTGAAGCAGTTCTTCCCCGGCGCGGTGTCCGGGGGCGCCGCGCGCTCGCTCGGCACGCGCGTGGTGTCGTTCCGCCTGCAGAACGGCAAGCTGTTCGTCTTTGACACCGGCGCCGGCAACAAGACCAGCGACACCTTCAACCCCGACCTCCTGGTCGAGGCCTACCCGCAGGTCGCCTACGCGCCCTTTGATCGCCTGCCCGGCGCTTCGCAGTACGTGCTGTTCGACCCGGCGGCCGGCATGAACCGCTTCAGCCTGCTCAAGGACGCCTACGCCGGCGGCAGCCAGCCGGACCAGTTCAACGTCGAGCTGGCGTTCTCGCAGCGCTACCGCTCGCTCGATGACGGCATCACCTTTGAAGAGGTGTTCGCCGGCTACGGCAACCTGTATAACCCCGGCTCCGGGCGCGAGGCCAATGAGTTCCGCAGCTCGGGGACCCTAGGCATCGGCATCCGCCGCTACGCCGAGACCCCCGGCTACACCGAGAGCCGGGTCTACACCAGCGCCGACGGCGAGGATCTGTTCTTCCGCGGCGACGCCCGCCTTGTGCCCAACACCGGCGCCCAGACCCAGGGCTCGGTCAAGTGGGCGGTGTCGGCGATGAAGCCGATTCAGTGGGTGGTCTCGCCCGACATCGACAAGCTGCAGGCGTCCAGCCCCGACTTCATGGGCGTCGACCTGTACGGGGCGATCGCCAAGGGCGTGACCAACTGGAACACCGTGTTCGGCTACGAGGCGCTCAAGGTCCGCAAGGGGACCGCGGATGACTCGTGGGCGGACGACGACACCAACTACATCCTGGTCGACCTCGACCCGAGCTACGGCGCCGCCTTCGCCAACTGGCGCACAAACCCCAACACCAGCGAAGTGCGCGGCGCGAGCGTGTATTTCAGCTCGCTGTGGGCGCAGATCGCCGATCTCATCTTCACCGACGACACGACGCTGACCGCGCTGCCCAAGATCGACAAGCCCAAGGTCCCGACCCTGTTGTGGGCGGGCATGCCGGCTAGCAAGTCGACCCCGCTGTGCGACAAGTGGGCGCCTATCTACAAGGGCACCGGGCGCCTGGACGACTCCAAGGAAGCGCTGCCGCACATCCCGGCCGCGACGCTGCTGACCAAGAAGCAGAAGATCGAGCAGTACATCACCCACGTCGTGCTGCATGAGGTCGGCCACACCCTGGGCCTGCGCCACAACTTCAAGGGCTCGCTGAAGTTCGATCCGGCAAAGAGCGTCTACACCTCGTCCGTCATGGAGTACATCGACGACTTCGACGCGATCTTCGCCAGCACCCCGCAGAGCTACGACATCGACGCCATCAAGCTCCTTTATGGCTTGTCGATGACCGCGCCCAAGGATCAGTTCTGCAACGACGGCAACACCGCCTTCGATCCGGACTGCACCACCTTTGATCGCACCGACAACCCGTACGCCAAGGTGAACCTGCCCTCGTACAAGGGCTACCTCACCGACTTCCTCGATGGCAAGAGCTCGGTGGCGCCGAACAACACCCTCAACGTGGTGCTCGGCTACCTGCGCCAGGCGACCACGGTGGCGGGCCTCAATGCCGTCTTTGCCGACGTGGCGAACCAGACTGGCTACTCGGTGCTGGTGGGCAAGGTCGATGCGACCAAGCTCAAGACGATCCCCGGCTACGGCGCGCGCGCCGACTTCATCGCCCGGCGGATCATGCAGCGGCTGTTCCTGGACGATGCTTCGCTGCGCGGTCGCTTCACCGATGATCCGCCGAGCGAGCCGACCTTCGATGCGACGGTGCTCGCCGAGCTGACCGGTCAGATCAAGAACACGGACAAGATCCGCTCGGTGGCCAGCCGCAAGGTGGCGGCCAACATCCTCAAGAAGCTGCAGACGGTCGATGCCTTCAACGCGCTGCGCGAAGGCTCGGCGGCGCTGGCCGGCGACATCATGGCCGGGACCCTGAGCCCCGATGAGCAGGCGCAGGCCGAAGATCTGCTCAAGTACATCGACACCAAGCTGCTGGCTCCCTACTTCAACAACTAAGAGCCGCTTCCCCCTCTGCTGCGGCGGGGACCCCCCGCCGCGGCGTCTGCAGTCAGCCCTCACCCAGTTGCCGCGCCCGCCGACCTTACTGCACCGTGCAGGAGGTGGCGGAAATCGTCGGGTCTGCCGTCATCATCACCGCCGCCGCCGACCCCGACTCCGCCGAGACGCGGTAGGTGCCGGCGGCAAGCGGCGGCACCGCGCAGTCAAACGTACTTATCGCGCAGATCGCCGCGCAGGCGTAGTCCGGCGGCAGCGTGCAGCTCTGACCAAGGAGCCGCAGCTTCACCTCCTGGCCCTGCACGACCGCTTCGCAGCGGGTCGCCCGCTGGGTGCAGCCGCCGCACTGCTCGCGCAGCTGCAGGCGCAGCGCCTGGCCAGCCGCAATCGCCGCCGGGGCGCAGAAGGCTCCGACCGCCTGCGGGGTCGTGCTGTCAAGGCACACTGGCATCGCCGGCGCGCCTCCGCAGCCGGCGGCGAGCAGGCCGGCGAGCGCCAAAAGACCGAGCCAGGGGGCCGACCGCCGGCTGCGCGATCCCCGGGAGTCGCCGTGTGCGGACTTGGAGAGAAGGACCTTCACATCATTATACATAGGAATACTCCATTAAGTGAGTCGTCAAGGTGCCGGCCTTCGCCTGGCTGCCCAGGCTTATCGCAAGACCGATGCCAACAAGTCATCGCCTGCGGCCCGGCCGCGGCCTCGCCCCTTGCGATCTGCTCCCGGCCGGTCGCGGCGACAAAAATTTGAGGCGTGGCTGCAGGTCCCCAACGATTTTTTGCGCCTCCCCTGCCGGGACCTGGCCGGCGGGCGGGACCTGGACTGGCAAAAGAGCTACCGGATCCGGATAAGTCCCGGATAAGTCCCGGATAAGTCCCGGATAAGTCCCGGATAGGTCCCGGATAAGTCCCGGATAAGTCCCGGATAAGTCCCGGATAGGTACTTGACAGGTACTTGATAGGTACTTGATAGGTCTGATAGGTACTTGATAGGTACTTGATAGGTACTTGATAGGTACTTGATCTTGCTTGGCGCCGCCTCGGCTCGGGTTGCGGTTGTCTTTGCCGCGTAAGTATGAGATAGTAGAGCGCGATTTTGCCGGTGCGAGCTTGCGTACCGACGGGCCACTTACCTAGCTGTCGCAAGGAGAGGGCGATGCGTCCGGGGGATGCCGACCAGGTCGAGCAGCGGCTGCGCGAGCTCTCCACTACGCTTGGGACCGAGCTCGCCGCCGAGATCATCTTGATGTTCCGGCAGGACGGCAGCGAGCAGTTCAGCGACCTCCAAAGCGCCTGCCGCCGCCGCGAGCTGCGCGCCATGCAGTCGGCGGCGCATCGCCTGCTGGGCAGCGTACTGCTGGTGGGGGCCCGCCAGCTGGCGCAGCTGTGCCGCAAGCTGGAGCTGCTGGCCCGCCAGGGCGACGAGTCCAGCGCCTACGCCGCGGTGGCCGAGCTCGAACAGGAGTTCACCGCCCTGCTGACCTGGGTCTGCCAGCTCGAGCTCTGAGCACCGGGTGTTCAAGTCGGACCCCCGCGGAGCAGTCGTGGGAGGTTGTCCTGTGCACTCCGCCGGCGGCCGACAGCGCGGATGTAAGGGCCTGGGACCGCAAGTACCCCTGTGCGGATTCAGACGGTGCACGCGGACCGATGGCGCTTTCCCATTTCTTGGCCTTCATGGCAATCTGACAAGATGGAGACAACGGTTGCCGCGACGCTGCCCTCGACGGAGGTGCTCCGATCGGCGCTGGAGGTGGTGGCCGATCCGCTGGTCCTTGTCGATCTGCAGGGCGTGATCTTTTGGACCAACGCGGCGTGGCGGGCGACGGCGGACTCGCTGGCTTGTGGGGGCCTGGGCAGACCCTATACAGAGGTCTGCGCGAGCGGGTGCGGCCCGGCTGCGGCCGCTCTGACGCAAGTCGCCGCGGAGCTGCAGGAGCTGTACAAAGGCGCCGCGTCCAGCTACCAGGTGGACTACGTAGGCGGCGCCACCACCGCCGGCTGGCGGCTGCGGGCGAGCCGCCTCGGCGCTGACGAGCAGTCCTGTGTCCTGTTGCAGCACAGCCAGCTCGCCGCGACGACGCCGACCACAGCTCCCGCGAGCGAGCCGAGCCCGCGGCCCGGCCGCACCGATCTGAGCGAGGGCAAGTTCCAGCAGATGGAGACCGCGCTGGCCAACCGCGAGGCGCGCCTGCGTGAAGCTGAGCGGATCGCCGGACTTGGTACCTGGGAAGCGGACGTCGGGGGGGACCAGTTTATCGCCTCGCCGATGCTGTATTTCATCTATGGGCTGCCGCCGACGCCGGCGGCCGAGGCGATGCTGCCCGAGCGGCTCTCGGCCACAGAGCTGTTTCAGGAGGCGATCCACCCCGCCGATCGCGCCGCGCTCGGCGACTACTTCGCCCAGCTGCGGCAGGGCCGGGCGCCGGCCCCGCTGACCGTGCGCATCCGCCGTCCCGATGGCAGCGAGCGCATCGTTCACATCGAAGCCCTGGCCTATCCCGATGCGAGCGGCTGCATCACCCGCATCATTGGCGTCACCCAGGACGTGACCGCGCGCAAGCACGCCGAGCGGGCGCTGCAGGCAAGCGAGCGCCTGCAGCGGGCGATCTTCGACCACACCCCGATCGGCATCCAGGTCTATGACGCCGACGGGACAACGCGCGAGATCAACGAGGCGCAGCGGGCCCTGTTCGGACTGCCGAGTCTGGACTGCGTGGTGGGCTCCTTCAACATCCTGACCGATCCGATCGCGGTGGCGCACGGCGTACCGCAGTACTTCAAGGAAGCGCTGAGCGGCAAGGTAGTCTCGGTGCCCGAGCAGCCGGTGGAGCTTGGTGATCCGAGCAACCGCTGGATTACCCACCGCAAGCGCATGTTCCTCGACCGAGTCTTTTTCCCGCTGACCAATGAGGCGGGCGAGATCGCCGCGGTGGTTGAGCTCATCCAGGACGTCAGCGAGCGCAAGGCGGCCCAGGACGCGCTGCGGATCAGCGAGGAGCGGCTGCGCCTGGCCTACCTCGCCGAAGGAATCGGCTACTGGGACTGGGATCTGGTCGCGCAGTCGGGGATGGGCTCGGCCGAGATGGCGACCATCCTCGGCTTGCCCAGCCAGCCGGTCAGCCTGGGCGAGGAGCTGTTCATTCCCCTCATCCTCCCCGAGGAGCGGGAGAGCATGCTCGCCACCATCAAGGCCCGCTGCGCTCCCGGCGGCGGCGACAGCTTCTCCTACAACCACCATGTGATCACCCAGAGCGGCGAGGTGCGCTGGGTGTCCGAGCTCGGCCTGATCCTCCGCGGCCCGGATGGCAACGCGACGCGCATCGTCGGCACCATCCGCGATGTCACCGCCAACCAGCTGGCGGCGCAGGAGCGGCAGAAGTTCTTCGCCCTCATTGAAAACTCGCTCGACTCGATCGCCATGGCGACGCTGTCCGGAGAGCTCGTGTACCTAAACCCGGCGGGGCGGCGGCTGCACGGCTTCCCGCTCGATGCTCCCCTGACCGGCCAGCTGCTGTGGCCCCACCCGTCGGAAGATGGCGGGCTGACCCAGTCCGAGGTCGAGCGCATCGTCGCCGAGACCGATCGCTGGGAAGGCGAGACGACGATCCGCCACGCCGTCACCGGCGAGGCCATCGACGTGCGCAAGAGCATCTTCGTGGTCCGCGAGCCGCACAGCGGCACGCACCTGTGCCTGGCCGCGATCACCCAGGACATTCGCCTGGCCAAGCGCAACGAAGAGGCGCTGCGCGATGCCAAAGAGCGGGCCGAGGCCGGCAGCCGCGCCAAGAGCGCCTTCGTCGCCACGGTCAGCCACGAGCTGCGCACGCCGATGAACGGGGTGCTCGGCATGCTGGAGGTGGCGCTGCACCGCGAGGCCGATGCGGCGCAGCGCGAGCGGCTGCAGTTCGCCAAGGGCGCTGCCGAGACCCTGCTCACGCTCCTTGATGATCTGCTCGACTTCTCCAAGATGGAAGCCGGCAAGCTCGAGCTGTTCCTGTCGGAGTTTCCGCTCAAGACCGAGCTATTGCGCATGGTGGAGTCGTTTGCCGAGCGGGCCGAGAAGAAGCTGCTGCAGCTTAGCTGCGAGCTCGAGCTTGGCGATGTCGAGTACGTGCTGGCCGATCGCGGGCGGCTGCGCCAGGTGCTCAACAACCTCCTTGGCAACGCGATCAAGTTCACCCCGTGCGGGCGGGTGACGCTGCGGGCGAACGTGAAGGCCCAGAACAAGGGTGCCGAGCGGCTCCTTTACGTCGAAGTCGAAGACACCGGAATCGGCATCGAGGCCGATGTCCTGCCGCGCCTGTTCCGTCCCTTCGTGCAGGGCGACTCATCGACGACCCGGCTGTTTGGCGGCAGCGGGCTGGGGCTGTCGATCGTCAAGCAGCTGGTCACGCTGATGGGCGGCGAGGTCGGAGTGTTCAGCTCCTACTGCAACGGCTCGCTGTTCTGGTTCCGCGTGCCGCTGCGCGTCACCCTGACGCCGGCGGCCATCACCGGTCGCGACCTTTTGTCGCCGCGCAGCGCGGACTCGCTGCCCAAGCCATCCAAGCGAATCCTGGTCGCCGAAGACAATGAGGTAAATCAGGAGGTGGCGCGCGAGCTTTTGCGCATGCTCGGCCACCAGGTCGACGTGGTGGGCAGCGGCGCGGCGGCGCGGGAAGCGGCGCGCCGCAACTCCTATGACGTCATCTTCATGGATCTGCACATGCCCGAGGTCGACGGCTTCGCCGGCACCGCCCTTATCCGCGCCGATGAGCGCAACACCGGCCGCCGGACGCCGATCATCGCCGTGACCGCGATGGCGATGGCCGAAGACCGCGAGGCGTGCCTCAGCGCCGGCATGGATGGCCACCTGTCCAAGCCCCTGCACATCGGCCAGCTGCGCGCCGTGCTGGACGGACTCTCCAGCGATGGCGCCGAGCTGGTGCGCAGCCCGGGTCCCGAGACGGTAAACCTCGCCCGCATGCTCGAGCAGCTGGGCGGTGATGTGGGGCTGGTCCGCCAGACCTTGACCATGGTCGCCGAGCGCAGTCCACAGCTGCTGAGCAAGCTGCGCCAGGCCTTCGAGACCGGTAACGCGGCCGGCGCGAGCAGCGCCGCGCACAGCCTGCGCGGCATGCTAAGCTACGTCCACAGCGACGAAGTGACCAGCGCCCTGTGGGGGCTTGAGAACAGCACCAAGTCCGGCGATCTGCTCGGCAGCGCCGGGCAGCTCAGCCTGGTCTGCGATCTGGTCGAGGGCCTGCTGCGCGAGCTGCCGCTGGTGATGACCGAGCTGCAGAGCGTCGCTCCCGGCTGAGCGCGCCGACCTCCTGCCGAGCTGAAAATCCACTGGCCAGGACGCGGTGGAGCCGACGGCGGCCCGGCGCGCCGTGGTGCTTGCGCTAGGTCGCTTCGCTGCGCAAAAGGACTTCCGCCGGCTCGGTCAGGTTGCGCGGCGGTCGCACCTCGGGGGCGGGGCGCACCAGCACGCGGGTTGTCGGGCTCTGGGCCAGGCGCCGAAAGGCAGCCGCGCCGCTGCCCTGATCATCGCTTGCCGACCACGGCTGTCCCTCGAAAACGTGGAGCTCGCCGCGCGACTCGGCGGCGCTGCAGACAAGCAGCACCGAGTTGTGGCCCAGGGCCGCCAGCTGCACATAGTCGCGCAGCGAAAACGGCGCCGCGGACTCGGCGGGCAGCGGCGCGCTGCGGACGATCTGCACAAGCTCGCGCAGCTGCGGCGGCTTGCCGATCCGGTGCAGCCGGGGGTTGCGCGGCAGCGGCTGCCGACCCGCATCCAGGTGCGCCGACACCACGATCACCAAGGAAGTGTGCGTGTGCTGGTCGAGCATCGACATGACCTCAAGCCCGTTGCCATCGGGCAGCTGCAGGTCGATGATCGCCGCCGCGGGCGGAGTCTGGGCGATGAGCGCGCGCGCCTCCTGTACGCTCTCGGCCCCGATGGCGGTGAACTCGGCCCGTCGCGACAAGAGGGCCAGGTGCGTCATACGCGCTACCGGATCATCATCCACCACCAGAACGAGCACCGGAGCCCTCCTTGCAGGGTTTGGCCTTGTCCCGACCCTGCGCTACACGACCCAGCTACCGCGGAGCCAGTATACTCCAAGTTCTCTCCATGCGGGCATTTTCGCCGACGGCAGTCCCGGAAGTGGTCGGCCGCAGCCTACAGTCCCAGACACTGCTCTGGCCGCCGCTTGACAGCTGCCAGCCTTGTGGGGCACCTTCGCGGCCAATGTCTGACTCGGTTCCCATGGCCCCCACTTCCGACCCGAACGTCTTTGTTGCTGCCGACGGCAGGCGCTGCACGCCGCCGGCGGACTGGGAGTGCCTGCCGCCGGGCGATGCCGGGCTGACCCGCCGCGTCAAGCAGGCCGGCCCCAGCTGGGCGGTCAGCGAGAAGCGCGGCCGCAAGGTGTTCTCCCGCGGGCTGTGGGCACCGCGCGAGAATATCGCGGCAGCGCGCGCGGCGCTGCTGGCCGAGCGCGCCACCGAGTCCTACGCCAAGCGGCGCGCCACCGACCTGGCCCGCCGCGAGCGCACCCAGGGCGAGTACGTCCGCACCTTCGCCGAGCAGGTGCTGGCGTTTCTCGCCTTCGCGCCGCGGCACGCCGAGCTCGCGCAGCGCCTGGCCGAGCGGGTCACCGCCCACGCCACCCCGGTGGGCAGCGGCACGGTGGCGCGCACCGAGCGGATTCCCGTCGAGCAGCGCGCCGAGGCGGCGGTGATCGCCTGGCTGCGGCACCAGACCACGGTCTACGACCAGCTGCAGCTTCCGCGCGTCAAGGGGCTGCGTCGGCAGGTGCGGCGCGAGCTCGCGCAGGTCTCGCAGGCGGTGCTGCAGCTGCACCGCACCGACGCGCCGCACCTCGCCTCGGCCTGCCCGCTGTGCACGGCGCTGGCCTGACTGCGTTTGAGACAAGCGACTGCGCGAGCCGGCGCGGTCTCGCCTTCACCTTGTCTGCTGCTATGCTTCCAACATGAGATTTCTCGCCTGGGCCGCGCTGCTCCTGCTCCCCCTGGTCGCGCACGCCGAGCCGCCGGCGATAAAGCTCCTCGACTTCAGCGGGCGCTCCGTGCAGTTCGCCGCGGTGCAGCGCGATGCGACCTTGCTCTCCTTCTGGAGCGCCGGCTGTGTCCCCTGCATCGAAGAGATGCCGCTCCTGGACGCCCTGAACACGCAGCTTGGCCGCGATGGCCAGGTGGCAGTCGTCGGCATAAACCTGGATGAAGAGGAGGACCTGCCGGCCGCTCGCAAGGTGCTCGCCGAGCACAAGGTGAGCTACCCGATGCTGCGCGACCCGCAGCGGGCGCTGGTGCGGCAGTGGTTCCCCGAGCACCCCGAGCAGCTTGGTCTGCCGGTCATCCTGGTGCTCGACCGCAAGCTCCACGCGCGCTACGCGCAGGGTTTCCGACCCGGCACCACCGCTGCCGCCTTCATCGCCGAGTGGTCGCCGCGCCTGACCGAGGCGCGCAGCGGCAAGCTGAGCGAGCACCTGCAGCGCATCGCCCCGGCCAATTCGAGCCCGACCGATCCCGCGCAGGTGGCGCAGTTAATCGAGAAGCTGGTGCGCAGCCACCACCCGGAGCTGGCCGACCCCGAGGTCAAAAAGCGGGTGGACGCGGCGCTGGCCGAGTTCCGCACCAAGGGCACCTTCGCCATCGAATAATCCGCGCGGCGGGCTTCGGCGCACTTTGTCGATCGCGAGCACGCAGAGCTGATCTTTGGCGAGCCGGATCGCCTGCAGTGGGACGTGCTGGCCGAGGGCGGCAGCCTGCTAAATGAGCTGCTGCCGCCCCGGTAGCGCGGGCGCGGGGGCTAGTGGCTGACCACGACGTTTTTGACCACCAGGTTATCGACCGAGACGCCGCACTCCCCAGCGTGAGCTGTATCGGCGCAGGTCGACAGCGAGTCCTGGGTGTACTCAAAGCGCAGCTGCACCGTGCTGCCGGCCATGCCCGGCAGCCGCAGGTGGACGTGCTGCGGCCCGCGGGAGTCGCCGGCCCAGGCCGACATGTCCGAGAAGTAGGCGCCGCTGCCGCGCGGCAGGTGCTTGGGATAGTGCGAGAGGGAGCCGGTGGTGAACTCATCGGCGAACGACTCGACCAGCACGGTGCGCGAGGTGCGGCCCTTGGTCTGGTCGATGATGCGCAGGAACAGTCCGTCGTAGGCGAGGATGCCGAAGCTCGGATCGTCTTCGGTGTTGTAGCAGACGTCAAAGTCCACCTCGACGTAGTCCGAGCTCGCCGGGATGGTGATCGACGGGCTCCACAGGCGCTCCCAGCGCGTCGGATCGCCGCCCGTGGGACCGTCGATGGCGCTTTCGTGAAAGGCGGCGGCCGACTTGTTGCCGCAGAAGCCGGTCTTGGTCAGCCAGCTGACGGTGTTGACGCCGCCGCCGTGCTGCGAGCTCCAGCCGGTGGGCAGCGCCCCCGCGGCGGCCTTGTCGAAGTCCTCGGCGAGCAGGGTGGTCGCCGCCGGGGTGCCGGTAAACAGGGTGTGGCGCAGGGTCGCCGAGCCCTGGAGGTTGGCGACGGCGAATAGCTCTAGCTCGATCGGCGTTCCGGGCACGAAGTCGGGCGCCAGCTTGAGGACGAAGTCGCCGCGGCCGGTGGCGTCGGGGGCGAGGTGGCCGTAGCGCGACAGCGAGGTCACCACGCGCACGCCCGGGGTCGGGCTGGAGAGGCGGGAAAGGATGTTGTACAGCTCGCGCGAGCTGACCGGATTGGTCACGTAGTTGCGCAGCGTGAGCTGCAGGTTCACGGTGTCGCCGGGGTCGAGGTAGCCGTTGCCGCCGCTCTCGGTGAAGCGGACCGCGGTGAGGGCGAGCGGTGAGGAGTTGCTGTCGCCGCCCCCGGCGACGCGGCGGAAGTAGGGCTCGGGGACGCCCATCTGGGTGCTCGGCTGGCCGTCGACAAAGCCGCCGGCCGGTCGGTGGGTGGCGGCGAACACCGCCAGCAGCTGGCCCTTCTGCGCGGCGCCGCCGATATAGTCGCCCAGGTTCGGCTGCGAGGTGTCGTTGCCCCAGCCGGCGTGGAACGGCCGCGGCGACAGCGGGGCGGGCGGACTCCAGCTCTTGCCGCCGTCATCAGAGTAGGTGAAAGAGTTCTCGGTCAGATCGCCGCTGTCGGCGATTCCCTGATCGTAGAAAAATACGTAAACGCGGCCGGTATCCTTGTCGACCGTGACAAAGGGGAACCACTGCGCGCGATCGGCGCCGGGCCGGCTGCTCAGCGAGAGCGGTGGCGAGAAGGTCTTGCCCTCATCGACGCTGCGCTGAATGTAGATGTCGGCGCCATCGCGGCGGTCGTTGTTGGCGTACACCACATAGATCGCGCCCTTGCGCGGACCCGGCGAGTTGTCCACCGCCAGCGAAGAGAAGTTGTGCACCCGGTCGTTGCCAAGGACGTAGTCCATGGCGAAAAACTCGCTGCTCAGGGTGATGGGCGTGCTCCAGGTGGCGCCGTTGTCGGTGGAGCGCGCGAAGGCGATCTGATCGCCCAGGCCGTGCAAGGTCCCGGGGCGCGGGAAGCGGGTCCAGCTGACGTAGGCGTTGCTGCTGCCGTTGCCGGCCAGCCGCGGCACCGAGCCCTGACCGTCTGCCGCGGTGGCCGAGACGCGGGCGCGCGCCGACCAGGTGGGCGGCTTGCCGGTGAGCACGTCGTCCGAGTAGGTGGTCGACATCTCGGTGCCGGTGGCGGTGAAGTCGGTCCAGCTGAGCAGGATGCGGCCGGTGTCGGGATCGACGTCGATGAACTCCTTGTCGGCGGCGCCGTTTTGATCCGTGGCGCCGGTCACCTCGAAGGGGCCCTCCCAGGTGTGGCCGCAGTCGGTCGAGCGGTGGATGCCCATGCTCTGGATCTGCGTGGGGGTCATGCCGATGGTCTTTTCGACGATGAGGATCGACGAGTAGACGAAGTTGCAGCCGCCCAGGTACTTGACGTCGGGATCGCCGTACACGGTCGCCGTCGCCAGGCTGGGCAGCTGGCCGCCGTCGGTAAAGGTCTTGCCGCCATCGTCCGAGTAGAGGAACCCGGAGACCGAGGGCGGCGTCACGCTGAAGCCACGGCTGTCATTGAAGCCGACGACCACGTGCTGGCCGGTGGCGTCCACCGCCAGCGCGACCTCGGCGCGCGTGCCGGCCGGGCTCTCTTCCAGGGTAAAGCCAGTGTCTTCATCTTCGCAGTCGGGAGTGTTCAGGCAGCCCTCGCCGGGAGCCGTCAGCCCGGCCGCCAGGCTGCGGCGAGCGATGGCGCGTGCGGCGGCAAGTCCGGCCGGCGAGAGGCCGCGCAGCTGCCGCGCCTTGGGTCGGTCGCCGAGCAGCCCGGCGCGGGAGCCGGCGACCTGAGGGGCGAGCGGGCCCAGGGTCCCACCCTCCGCACCGCAGCCCACGAGCCACAAAGCAGACAGAGTCATTCCGCAGATCAGTATTGGTTTCATGCGCGCCTCACGGTGGTGTTGCTGCCTCGCCAGGACTGGCGAGTGGGCGCGAGAATACAGGCTGCGCCCGCCGCGACCTAGCCCTATGTGGAGGCGCTCTGGGGGCGAAAAAAGGAAGCGGCGGCGCGCCGGCTAGAAGTCGCTGGGGGCGCCGCAGCTGCGGGGGCAGCTTGGATCATCGGCGCTGCCGCGGCTCGCGGTGACCGTGAAGTGATCCCCGTCGGTCTGCACGGTGACGGTGCCGTTTACATCGGTGCGGTAGAAGTGGGTGCCCTGCGCCTTGAGCTTGGCCAGAGTCTGGCAGTGCGGGTGCCCGAAGTCGTTGCCGGTGGCGGCGCTGATCAGGGCGACCGTGGGGGCCACCGCGCGCAGGTACGTGGTGGCGGTGGCGTTGCAGCTGCCGTGGTGGCCGATCTTCATGACGTTGGCGGGCAGGGTCGCGCGCTCGGCGTAGACCTGCTTCTCGGCCTCGGTCTGGGCGTCGCCGGTGAGCAGGGCGGCGAAGCGGCCAAAGCGGATATAGGTGACGAGCGAGGTGTTGTTGATGCCCCAGCCGTCGGTCGTCGGGTACGGCGTGGTAGCGGCGGACAGGACGCTGAGGTCGACCTGCGGATCAAAGCCCAGGCTCATCCCCTTGCCGGTGGCGCGGTAGCGGCAGCCGGCGGTGGTCTTGAAGTACTGGTAGCCGGGGATGTCGGGACGGTCAAAGCCTGGATCGAAGGCGCGCGCCATGCAGTCCTGGGGCATGAGCGCGAGCGCATCGGACAGGCCGGTGTAGTGGTCCGAGTGCGCGTGCGAGAGCAGCGCGAAGTCGACGCGCTTGATGTTGCGCGACAGGAAGTCGTAATACCCCGACTGGCCGCCGTACATCGGTCCGCCATCGATGGCCACCACCGCGCCGCCGGGCAGCTGCAGGACCATCCCGTCGCCCTGCCCGACGTCGACCATGGTGAGGGTCAGGCGCGGCGCGCCGGCCGCCAGGCCGCTTTCGCTCGGTACCAGCACCGCGGTGCCGGCCCCGCCGAGCGGGTCTACCGTCGCGTTCTCGCTGCAAGCGCCGCCGACCGCCAGGGCAAGCAGAGCCGACCACCACGAATTCCGCAGCCTGCAACACTCGATCATGCCCGCAGCATAGCCGGTTTTTTGCGGCTGCATCACCCGAGTTGCCACCCCCGCGTCAACAGGGCAAGACCAGGCCCCGGCGGTGCTGGCGGCTCCCCCGCGGCAGCGCGCTGCGAGCCAGGAGTCCGGGAATTGTCGCCCGGATGAGGTTGCGTCGCCGGGCAACTCCTACATCTTTAGTAAATAGCTGTTTTTCTCTGGAGATGGAGGCATGGCAGGCCATGGAGCGACGCAAATTCCTCAAGGGTGCGGCCACCGCGACGTGGGCCGGAACGGTGGGACTGAACGTGGCCCGCGCCGATAAATCCCCGGGCAAGGGCGCGCCGCCGGAGGACGGCCCCGGCAAGCTGCCGCGCGCTGCCAGCGCTGGCCTCCTGCGCGGCGAGATGCTCTACCGCAAGCTGGGCAACACCGGGGTCGAGGTCTCGGCGATCGGCCTTGGCGGCTCGCACATCGGCGGCAAGGCAGTGAGCGACAGCGAAGCGGTGCGGCTCATCCACCAGGCGATCGATCGCGGCATCAACTTCCTCGACAACTCGTGGGACTACCACGACGGACGCAGCGAGCAGCTGGTCGGCAAGGCGCTGGCCCAGGGGGGCTACCGGCAGAAGTCGTTCGTGATGACCAAGATCGATGGGCGCACCAAGGACCTGGCGCGCAAGCAGCTTGATGAGTCGCTGAGCCGCCTCAAGATGGATCACATAGACCTGCTGCAGCACCACGAAATCATCCAGTTCGACGCCCCCGATCGCATCTTCGCCGCGGGCGGCGCGATGGAGGCGCTGCTCGAGGCCAAGAAGGCCGGCAAGGTCCGCTTCCTCGGCTTTACCGGGCACAAGGACCCGCACATCCACCTGTACATGCTGGATGTGGCGGCCAAGCACGGCTACCACTTCGACACTGCGCAGATGCCGCTGAACCTGATGGACGCGCACTTTCGCAGCTTCGCCCGCCTGGTGGTGCCGCGCCTTATGCGCGAGGGCACCGCGGTGCTCGGCATGAAATCGCTGTGCGGCGGCGAGGGGATCCTGCTAAAGACCGGCGCCGTCACCGCCACCGAGTGCATCCACTACGCGCTGAACCTGCCCACCGCCACCGTGATCTGCGGCATCGACAAACAGGAGGTCTTGGATCAGGCCTTCACCGTCGCCAAGAGCTTCAAGCTGATGAGCGAGGCGCAGGTCGAGGCGCTGCTCAAAAAGACCCAGGCGCTGGCCGGCGATGGTCAGTATGAGCTGTTCAAGACCACGGCGCACTTTGACGCTACCGCCAAGCACGCCGACTGGCTGGGCGAGGATCCACCGAGCGCCAAGAAGCTGACTCCGTCCCCTACTGGGTAGCCGATACCACCCGGCCGCGGTAGATGACCTGGCTGATGCGCCGGGTGTTGCTGATCTGCTCTACAGGCGAGGCATCGAGCACCAGCAGGTTGGCGGGCAGACCCTCGCCTACTCCCCACTTGATCCCGAGGAACTCGGCCGCGCGCGTGGTCGCCGCGCGCAGCGTGTCCCACGGCGAGAGCCCCGCTTCCGCCATCAGCTCCAGCTCGCGGTGGGTGGAGTAGCCCTGGAAGGTGCCCAGGTTGCCGGTGTCCGAGCCGGCGAGGAAGGTGACGTGGGCGTCGCGCAGCTTGCGCAGCGAGGCGAAGTCGTTGGCCACGCAGTCGGACTGCTGCCACCGCACCCAGCGCCGGGCCTTGTCAGAGTACTGCTCGCGCTGGCGGTACTGCTGGCGCAGCTCGGGCGAGGTGACCTGGGCCAGCAGCGGGTCGTCCAGGAGCGCCGGCGTCTTGCTGAAGCGCCCGATCTCACACTGCACCGCCAGCGTGGGCAAGAGCAGGGTGCGGCGCGCCGCCATCAGCCGCACCAGGTCATCGGGGATCACTGCCGAGTCCTGAAAGTGGGTTATCACCGTCGCCCCCGCCTGCACCGCGGCGCGCGCTTCCTCCCAGGTGTTGATGTGGACCACGGTCTTGATTCCCAGCTTGCGCGCCTCGCCGAGCGTGGCGTCGAACGCCGGCGCGTCAAACGGAATGACCTTGAGGACATCCGGCCGCCACTGCGCCTGCTTGCGCACCAGCGCCCGGTCTTGCTCGGCGCTCTGCCCGCGCCCCGACAGGAAGATGACTGCCGCCACCCGCAGACCTGGATAGTGGACGGAGCCGCGCAGCTTTTCGCGCAGGGGGAAGCTGACCTCTGGATTGGGGGCCAGATCGAGCATGTCCATAAGTCCGGTGCGGGCCAGGACAAGCTGCATGGTCGCCTCGATGCCCGGGTCTTCAGCGGCGAGGTCGGTGGGCGAGGGGTTGCCCTCCAGGTGGACGTGCAGATCGATGAGCCCCGGCATCACGAACTTGCCCTGCACATGGACGGTGCGACCGACACAGCCGGCCCCGGCCGCCGGTCCCACCTTGGCGATGCGCTCGCCCTCAATCACCACATCGGCCTGAGTGACCCGCTGCTGGGCGGGGTCGACGACCTGGCCGCCGACCAGACACAGCGTCGCTGCGGCGCTGGCCGGCGGCGCGGCGTGCCCGGCGCGAGCGCAGAGACCCAGGACCAGGGCCAAATGGCGCGTCAGCTGCCGCGCGGGGCGCCACCTGCGCGGCGGCGCTGCCGGGGCGGCGCTCTTCCTTTGGACTTCATCGCTGCCCATCTGCAGCCCTTTCGCCGCCGGTGGCGGCTGACCGGGGCGCTGCGTCGCTCGCCGCGCCCTCCTGCAAGGATTGAGCTGACCTGACCCGTCGCCGGGTTCCGACTCTGCTTACCGTGCTGCAAGCGTACAATGGGCCTGCGGCCTTTGCACTGCCTTGCATAACAAGCCGCCCTCGCTAGCCTTTAGCCAAGGAGGCGCCCATGCGCGAAGAGGAAGGCCAGTCCGCGGCTCCCAAGTCCCCGGTCGCCGCGCGGCCGAGCTACTTTCTCACCCGCCTTGTCCTCTTGCGCCTGCTCGGCGGCGTCTACTTCGTCGCCTTCCTGGGCCTGGTCGGGCAGCTCGGGCCGCTCATCGGTCGCGCCGGGCTGCTGCCCGCCCACACCTTCCTCGACCAGGTGGCCGCCGAGACCGGCTCGCGCGCCGCCGGCTTCTGCGCGCTGCCATCGCTGTTCTGGCTGGGCACTGGCGACACCTTCCTGCAGGCGGCGGCGTGGGTCGGCCTCGGCCTGTCGGCGGCGGTGGTGCTGGGGGCGACCAACGCGGTGCTGATGGCGCTGCTGTGGGCGCTGTACATGTCCTTTGTCCACATCGGGCAGCTGTTCTACGGCTACGGCTGGGAGATCCTGCTGCTGGAGGCGGGCTTTTTGGCCATCTTCCTCTGCCCGCTGCGCAGCCTGCGGCCGCTGCCGGCGGCGCCGCCCTCCCCGGTGGTGCTGTGGCTCCTGCGCTGGACGCTGTTTCGGGTCATGCTGGGCGCTGGCCTCATCAAGCTGCGCGGCGACAGCTGCTGGCGCGAGCTCACCTGCCTCTTTTATCACTACGAGACGCAGCCGCTGCCAAACCCCCTGTCCTGGCTGCTGAATCAGGCGCCGCCGTGGCTGCACAAGCTCGGGGTGCTGTGGAATCACTGCATCGAGCTTTTCTGTCCGCTGGGGCTGTTCGGGCCGCGCCGCCTCGCCGCGCTGGCGGGGGTCTTGCAGATCGCGTTTCAGCTGACGCTCATCCTCAGCGGCAACCTCGCTTTTCTCAACTGGCTGACGCTGACGCTGGCCTTTGCCTGCTTCGATGATCAGGCGCTGGCGCGGGTGCTGCCGCGCCGGCTCGTCGAGCGCGCGGCGGCGCTGGCCGAGCAGGCGCGGCCCGCGCGCGCGCAGCGCTGGCTCGACTGGACGCTGCTCGTGGTGATCGCGGCTCTCAGCATCAAGCCGGTGGTGAACCTGCTGTCGCCCGGCCAGCTGATGAACAGCTCCTTCGATCGGCTGCACCTGGTCAACACCTACGGCGCCTTCGGCAGCGTCGGCCAGAAGCGCAGCGAGGTGATCCTGCTCGGCACCGACGCAGTTCCGGTGGACGGCAAGGTGCGCTGGCGGGAGTATGAGTGGAAGTGCAAGCCTGGCGATGTGCGCCGCCGCCCCTGCGTGGTGGCGCCGTATCAGCTGCGCCTGGACTGGCAGATCTGGTTCGCCGCCATGTCGAGCTACGACCGCGAGCCGTGGCTCTTGCACCTGGTCTACAAGCTGCTCCAGGGGGACCGCGGCGCGCTGTCGCTGCTCGCCAGCAACCCCTTTCCCGAGGGCGCGCCCAAGTGGATCCGCGCCGAGCTGTTCGAGTACAAGTTCACCACCTTCAAGGACCGCGACGCCGGCTGGTGGACGCGACGGCGGGTCGCGACGTACCTGCCGCCGGTCTCGCTGGACACCGTAGAGCTGCGTGAGTTCATCGCCGCGCAGGGCTGGCCGGTGGCTGCGGGCAGCGCGCCGGCAGCGCCCGGGATGGAGTCAGAGGGTCTTGGGAAGGAGTCTGAAGGTGCGGCAGAAGAGCCGGCTGCAGAGTCGGAAGGCTCGGGGACCGACTAGGGCAGCGAGACGTTGGCGGTGGTCGAGCCGCCCTTGGTGATGGTGACCATCTGGGTCGCCGGCATGCGGCCGGCCTTGGTGGTGCGCAGCTCGTAGGTGCCGGCGCTCAAGGCGGGGAAGTTGTAGTTGCCGGTCGAGTTGGTGGTCTGCGTCCACAGGTCGCGGTTGACGCTGACGGTGGCGCCGTCGATTGGCTTGCCCATCATGTCGGTGACCTGGCCGAGCAGAGCCCCGTTGCCGGGATCGTCCCCGATCTGCACCCGGAAGTGGGAAGCCGCCTTGGTCAGGTAGTCGGCCTGATCCAGCGACAGGACGTGCAGCACCCAGATGCCCGGTGCGACGCCGGTGCGCAACAGCTGCTTCTGCGGTAGGCGGACCAGGGTGTCGGTCTTGCTGGGAATGGTCGAGCCGTAGTTGTCGAACACATAGTAGGCCCCCTTGACGTTCTGGTCGGCGACCGGGAAGGACCACTGGAAGAACACGTCGCGGTTCATGTACCAGGTCGTGCTGGTGGGGTGACTGCTCGAGGACACCGTCGGCGGCGTGGTGTTGATCTGGATGCGGAAGGTGTTCTCGACCTTGCCGACGTTGGTGAGCGCATCCACCGAGACGATGTGAAAGTAGTTGCTGCCGCTGCGGACGGCGCTGCGGCTGTAGGGCACGGTCTCGGTATTGATGAAGGTGCCGGTGGCCGGCGTCGGGACCTGGAACTCGGTGGCGCTGATGAGGTGGTAGTAGCCCTGGCGCGCCGCGAAGGGGCTCGTCCAGGAGAGCGACAGGGTATAGAAGTCGTCGTTGTAGATGAGGTTCGAGTCGGGGTGGGTGCTCGAGGTGATGAGCAGGGGCGGCAAGATGTCATCGACGCGCACGCCGGTGATGGTGCCGGTCACGGTGCGGGTGTCGCCCGAGAGGATGCGCACCCGGCCCAGCCCGCCGGCGCCGCCCATGTCGTAGTAGCCGCGCCCGCCGGCGCCGCCGCTGGCCGAGATCGCCCCGCTCACCGCGATCTTGCCGGTGGCGGCCAGCAGGATGCCGCCGCCGGCGCCGCCGCCGCCGCCGCCGTAGCTGGTGCTGACGTTGTTGCCGCCGGCGGTGCCGTTGGCGGTCAGGAAGCCGCTGATGGTGATGCTGTCGCTGGCGATGAGGCGGATGACGCCGCCGCCGAGTCCACCCGGGCCGCCGCCCGGGGCGAGGCCGGCAGCGCCGTTGCCGCCGCCCTGGACGTCGGCGTCGGTGTCGCTGGGGATGGCGGCGCCGCCGCGACCGGCGTAGCTGGAGCCGCTGGTGTCATCGCTGCCGCGCTGGCCGTTGCCGCCGCCGCCGCCGCTGTAGGAGGTGGTGGTGGCGCTGCTGCCGTTGCCGCGGCCGTACTTGTTGCCCTTGGGCGCGGCGGTGATGGTGCCCATGTTCTCGACCGTGATGTTGCGGGCGCGCACGGTCAGCTCGCCGCCGGTAGCGGTCACGGTGACGCCCGAGCGGACGGTGAAGTCGCCATCGACCACGATCTCGCCGTTGAGGTTGCGGTTGGTGGTGACGTCCAGGCTGGTCAGGGCGCACACCCCGCTGGAGCAGCTGCCCGGGCAGGTCTCGACGGTGGACCAGGCGGTGCCGGCGGTGTTGCACTCCTCCACCATCTTCATGTTGCAGCGGCGGCTGCCGGCGCTGCAGGCGCCGGTGCACAGGCCGGCGGTGCACGCCACCGCGCAGGTCGACACGTGCAGCCAGGCGGTGCCGGTGGAGTTGCAGACCTCTACCGCGTTGCCGGCGCCGCAGCGGTAGGCGCCGGGCGTGCAGGCGCCGCCCCAGGCCAGGTCGGGCGGTGACATGGTCATATCCGGGGCCGTCGCCAGATCCGGCGGCGTCGCCAGGTCCGGCTTGACCCCGGCCAGATCGACGCCGGCGAGGTCGGGCGGGGGCGGCATCGCCAGGTCGGGCGGCTTCACTGCCAGATCGGCGCCGGCCAGGTCGGCCCCGGCGAGGTCGACGGGCGGACTGGTCGCGAGGTCGCTCGGGACGCTTAAATCGGCGGTAGGCGGAGTCACGGGACTGCCCCCGCTCGAGCAGGCGGCACTCAGGCAGAGCAGCAGGAGGAAGATTTTTCCAAAAGCGCGCATCATCGGCACCTCAACAAGCAGCGGGGCTCAGGGCAAAAGTCGCGGCCATTTGATGAAAGGCAGCGTCCGCCGTCAACCCCCAGGATGCAGATTCCGCCGCCGCCCTGGGACCGCGGGTCCGGGGTCGCGGCGGCGCAGCGCGCGGCTGTCGGCTCGGCTGGGCCGGGTGAGCGGCGCGGCGCTTAGAAGTTCACGCGCATGCCGACGCTGACGCCGGTGAGCAGCTCGACCGCCGGGGCGAAGGTGCGGGTCGCCACCGCCTCGCTGTACACGTCCAGGCGGTGGCGCAGCAGGCGCAGTCGCACCTGCGCCGAGCTCGGAGAGGCGCTGGGCCGGCAGCGTACCGCCCGGCGCGGTCAGGCACACCCGCTGATCGCCGCCGCCGCTCAGCAGCGGCGCGCCCAGCGGCGGAGCCAGCACAGGGCCAGCGCTGCAGGAAGGCGGCGAGCTGGGCATGTCGGCATGCGACCTCCAGGTGGGGCAGGGGAGGACAGCCAGCGCGAGCACCGCACCCCGGCTGGTTTGAGCGAGTGCTCAAAAAATAGTCTGGCCGCCGCCGGCCCGGCTCGGGCGCGTGAGGCTGGCCGCCGTTCCGCCGCGGCGCGCCGGTTCCGCTTGGGAGCGCTGCCACGCGCCGAAAAACGCTACAGACTGAATGAACATCTGCTGCCTTGATGCGTCGAAGTTGCAGCGAGCATGGAGCCGATTCCCGCCGCCGGGCGCCTTGACCGGCCGCGCGCCGGCCGCGGCCTTGGCAATGGGAATGAACGGGTCGGCTGGCGCGGTATTCCCTGCGGAGTCTGCGCCAAGCCGCAGCCGCGCCGGCGCGCGCGG
>JBGANQ010000020.1:0-120216 GCA_044222245.1 Polyangia bacterium
CTTCGACTCGGGCAACCCCGAGTCGGTCGCGCCGACGATGACCTGCCTGGTGATCCTCGGCGCGGCGAGCCTGCTGGCTGGCCGCGCCGCGAGCCGAGGCCTGGGGCGCTGGCTGCGCGCCGCCGGAGCTGCCGCGGCGCTCGTGCTGGTCGCCCGGGCCCACTTCGCGCAGGCGCGGCAGGCCGAGCAGGCAGCGCGGGAGCTGCGCGCCCTGGTCGAGCTCGAAAAGCCTGCGCCCGCACCGCTGGCCGATCTCTGCCAGCTGCTCGATGCCGAGCTCCCGCGGGCGGCGCTGCTGCTGGTCAGCGAGCGCCTGCACGCCTCGTACTTCCACATCTACACCCGGCGCCGCCCGCTGGTCACCGCGTACCTGGACCAGAGCCCCGCGGAGCTGCGGCAGCGCTTTGCCCTCACCAGCCTGAGCCTGCGGCTGTACCGCCCCGACCTCGGCAGCGCCGAGCTCACCGCCGCCATCCAGGCCGGTCGCCCGGTCTATCTGCTGTCCGCCGAGCCGCAGCCGGGCCTGCCGCAGCGCGACCTGCACTGGGACGGCCTGCACCTGTACACCCTGTCGCCGGCGCCCGGCCCCGACCCGCCGCCCGCCGCCGAATGAGCGCGCCGCTGCCCTTTATTTTCTAAAAAAGAAGCTTGGCGACGCGTCCGCTATAGGTACGCTGCGCCCATGAGCAACCGCACCCTGACTGCATCCGCGATCGTGTTTTCGCTGTTCTCCCTCGGCGTCGCGCTGCCCGCGGCCGCTCGCCATCGCCCGGCTGCGGCCCCCGCGAGCCCGGTGGCCAAAGACGCGAGCTCGGCGGCCAAGGAGGCGCCGCTGGCCTTCACCCGCCTGGGCAAGGGACCCGCCGTGGTGTTCCTGCACGGCCTGGGCGGCGACCGCGCCGTCTGGGCCAGCGAGATCGTGCGGCTCTCGCCCAAGTTCACGGTGGTCGCCGTCGACCTGCCCGGCCACGGCCAGTCCCCCGGTCCCAAGGCCGCGCCGACCACCCCGGCCGTCGCGGGTCAGCCAGCGGCGCCGCTGGTCGATCTGAAGAAGGTCGCCCAGCAGGTCGCGCGGCTCATCCACAGCGAGCACCTGGCGCCGGCCGTGGTCGTCGGCCACTCGATGGGCGGCCAGGTCGCCGCCTGGCTGCCGCTGGTCGATCGCGAGGCCGTGCGCGGCGTGCTGATGGTCGACTCCTTCCTCACCCCGCCGACGATCTCCGACAGCGAGCGGACCCGGCTGCGCGCCGATCTGAAGCGCGACCTGATCTCGACCCTGCGCCGGTTCTACGCCCCGCTCACCAACGGCTCTGGGCAGCTGGACAAGATCGTCGCCTCGGCGCAGCGGGTCCCACCGGCGGTGTTCGTGGGCTACCTGGACTACATGATGGATAACGAGCTGGACGAAAAGGCCGGCGAGATCACCGTCCCGGTCCATCTGCTTGCCGGACCGCTGCTCATCGCCAACAACAACGACCAGGTCAAGGCGCACCTGTCGCTCCAGCAGGCCGGCCTGACCGCCATCCCGAACCTGACCTACGACTACTTCCCGTCCTCCAAGCACTGGCTGTTCTGGGACGAGCCCGAGCGCTTCAACGACGCGGTCGATCGCTTCCTGAACACGGTGACCCGCCCGGCTGTGAGCGTGACCAAGGGTCGCCCCAAGGGCTGACCGCGGTCGCCGCGCGCCGCGCAAATTGGTTCATCCATTCGGCAAGATATGCTGAGTGGCGGCAGTAGTGGTGCTTTTCTCCGACATCCGCCAAAATATGCGGCAAGGGGCGCCGTTCACAGCGACGATGCCTTGCGACAACAACAGCAGCGACAGCGACCGCGCAGGCGGCCGACACGGGGGAGCGGGGGCACTGCTGCACCGCCAGCGAACTTCATGGTGAGCCGATGAGAATGCGTGCCCAGCTGCTGCTGTCGACCATCAGCACCGCCGTGCTGTCGGGCATCCTGGGGATCTGGGTGCTGAGCTTCATGGCGGTGCGCTCGGAGAAGTCATTCCTCGACGGCGAGCTGAAGCTCGGCGAGCAGGGAGTGCGGCACCAGCTGGAGACCCGGCGGGCGCTGCGCGGAGCCTCGTATCAGGCGATCGCCCACCAGCCGCTGCTGCAGGCGAGCCTGGCCAGCGGCGATCGCACCCAGCTCGGCGCGATCGTCCACTCCTGCCGCAAGGCCGGAGCCGAGGCGGTGGCGATCGTCGACGTCGCCTCGAAGCTGCTCGCCGCCGACGGCCCGGCCGCCCAGGAGCTTGTGACCGTCGCCGGCAGCAAGGGCCTGTCCGAGTCGGCGACCCTCATCGGCGTGGCCGGCATGGTCATGGACGGCTTCCGCATCCCGATCGGAGCCGATCCGCCGCTTGGTTACCTCATCGCCGCTGAGCACGGAAGACCGGGTCTGGCGTCGGCGAGCCCGGGCTGAATCGTTCCTCAAGGAGGCGCCGCGGCCCTAGGGCGCGCGGCGGCTTGGCCGGGGAACGCCAGCCGGCGGCAGCGGGCCTGGCGGCGCTCAGTAGCGGACTTCACAGCGGCCGGCCCTGCAGGTGCCGCTGGGGAAGTAGTCGCCGGACAGGAAGGAGCAGACTGTGCGATCGGGCTTGGGCGCGTCATCGGCGGTCCGGCAGGCGCACTCCGCGCGGCTGCGACCCGTACAGGACAGGCAGTAGCCGTCCCCCTGCTCGCTGATGCACTGGCCGGTGGCCGGGCAGCGGCGCTCGCCGGCGCGGCAGGCGAGCTCGCACGCTGGCTCAACGGTGATCACCGGATCGTAGTAGGGCGTCTCGGGATGAAACTCGAGCACGCGCTGGCGCAGCCGGAAGCGCGCCCCGGCCTTGAGCTGCAGCTGAACTCCCTCGCGAGCGTACTCCTCGCCATCGACCTTGACTCCCTTGACCGCGTCGTTTACGCGGAAGCGCACCGGCACCCGACAGGGATCGCCGGTGCCGCGGCAGCTGACCCGGCGCTGCTCGTGGGTGCAGCGCGAGGTACAGTAGGCCGGGCCCGGCAGGCGGTCGGACTTGACGACCAGGTCGACCTCGGCGACAAGCTCTACAGTGATCGGCGACACGCCGACGCCGGGGCGGGGCCACTCGGCGAACAGCGCCGCCAGCAGCTGCTCTGCCGTGCTGACACGGCGCTCGGGCCCGCACGGGAACGCCGGTGCCGGGCCCGCACTGGGGGTGCCGACAGGCCGCGGCGGGGTGAGGCTAGCGGGGGGCTCGGCGCTGGTGGCGGCGGCGGCAAACAGGACGCAGCCGAGCAGGCAGCCGCCCGCGAGGCGATGCAGACTACTACGCATGGCCTATCATACAGCGAAACGGTCGGCGCCTGCTGCCGCAGGGAAGCGTTGCTGAATCGTTCCGCCGGCCATGAATCGCCACGACGCCGACGGGGAAAAAGACCAGACCTCATCGCCGCCAAGGGCGGTGCGGACCGGCAGCGAGAGCAGACCCGCCGCCTCGGGAGGGAGCGCGGGAGCTATCAGCCTGCGGCAAGGACGACTGCGAGCCGCGAGTCAAGGACCTGTCGTGCGCCCGGTCAAAAGACCACGCCGCGCCAGAGGTCCTGCGCTCGGGCCGCTCGCTACGCTCCTACAACCGGCTCTTATGCCCTGGCGCTGCCGAGGTGACAGGCGACCGCGCGGGCCATGTCGAGGCCGGACACAATGCCGTGCAGATCGCGCGAGGCGACCGCCAAGATGGTGCGCGCCCGCGTCTGGAGGGCGAACGCGGCGGCGCGGAACAGCGGCAGCTTGAGCGGCAGGCACAATAACGCGCAGCTCATCACCTCCTCGACCGGCGTGGTCGGATCGAGCTTGGAGGCCGCCAGCGCTTCGGTCTGGGTGAACACTCCGACCGGCCACTCCGCATCCTCCACCACCAGCCCGCGCACCCGCGACTCCTGAAGTAGATCCGCCGCCGCGCCGACGCCCTGGGTCGCGCTTACCGTCAACACCGGACTGCTCATAAAGTGCGACAGCGGCTCGGCGAGCCGCGACTCGACGACGGCGCGCATCAGATCGCGCGT
Source organism: Polyangia bacterium (assembly GCA_044222245.1). Classification (GTDB taxonomy): domain Bacteria; phylum Myxococcota_A; class Polyangia; order Palsa-1104; family JAEUJZ01; genus CALFML01. Next base: position 4,032 of record JBGANQ010000020.1, read on the forward strand.
CGACAGGACCCCCACCGCGCGGCCGCCAGAGACCACGAACAGCCGGTGAATGCGGTGCTGCAGCATGGCGACCGCGGCCTCGCGCAGCGTCGTGGTCGGCTGTGCGGTCTGCACGGTGCGGATCATGTGGCTGCGCACCGGCTGGTGCGGCATGGTGAGAAGCTGCGGATCATCGGCCATGGTGGCGCGCAGCCTGCCGATGCGCAGGATGTCGGTGCGCGACAAGACGCCGCACAGCTGGCCGTCGCCCGCAGCGACCGCCAGGCAGGAGTAGGCGCCGGTGGTCAGCCGCCGCTCTGCCTCCGCGAGAGCGCAGTCGGGGTGAGTCGTCTCTACGGGCGCAGACATGAAGTCGGCAACCGGCCGGTCGAACGTGGTCATGGGAATCACTCCTCTTGGACCGCAGCGGGCCGCGCAGAAACTGCAGGCCGCAAGTATGGTAGGTAATTTCTGCGCGCGCGCCTGCTACGCCTGCGGCGGACGCAGGCTCTTGGCCCACGCTCCGTCTTTGCCCTGCTCGTCGGCGAGCTGCTGCGGGTGATAGGTCGTGTAGAGGAAGATGGGAATGGTCAGCTCGCCCAGGTGCTGGCTGAGCAGCGGCTGCACGCTCTGCCACTTCAGTCCGCCGACGCCGGTCGCCAGCCGCGGCAGCGCCAGGCTCTTTATGTGCTCGTGCTCGACGAAGCGGCGGAGCTCGCGCAGCGCGTGGTTGACGTGCTCCAGGTGCGCCGGTCCGGGCGGCTGCTTCTCACTGGGAGCCGCCTCCTGGGTGAGCAGGTTGATGATGTACAGGCCGTCGCTGCTCTTCCACGACCAGGTGGAGCCTGAGCGCGGATGGCTGACGTGGCAGTAGTGCCGGAAATCTTTGGCCAGCGCCGGCCAGCGCTCGCGCAGGGCCAGGGCCAGACCGCGATCCATATGGTCGCCCGGGGCAACTCCATGGGCAATCGCGTGGGCGCGCGACAGCAGGATATCTCCACTCACTTCGATCAGCACGTTGGCCTCCTGGCTCATAGCAGTGTTGCGGGGGAACTGCGAATGCGAGCGACTGTAAGTTCAAGAAGCATGCCGCTTTGGCGCGGTGCCGCGGCCGCCCGCCCCAAGCGCGCCGCTGCGCCGCCGCCAGAGCCGGAGCGCACCGCACGGATACCGGATGGGAGCTCAGCGCAAGAATTGCGCACCGCGCAGCCAGCAGCGCAAGAATTGCGAGCGTCGCTTCAGGCCCCCAGCTCGTCGCGGCTGCCGAACGAGGTGCCGATGGCGCGCCCGGACAGGATGAGCTCTTCACGCGGGTCGACCAGGTTGACCCGGGAGACCGCCTCGGCGATAGGAACCGCGATGCACGAGCGATGATGGAAGCACACCATGTGACCAAACTGCTGGCGGCTCAGCAGGTCGACCGCGGTGGTCCCAAACCGCGTCGCCAGCAGGCGGTCAAAGGGGTTGGGCGGGCCGCCACGCTGCAGGTGGCCAAGGACGGTGACCCGGTGCTCCAGACCGATCTTGGAGGAGACGGCGGCAGCGACGCGCTCGGCGGCACCGCCGAGCCGCCGCGCCCGACCGGCCTCCTGCTCGGGCAAGTAGCTCTCGGCCCCGCCCTCGGCGCGCGCGCCCTCGGCGACCACCACGATGGCAAAGGGAGTCCCTTGCGCCCGCCGGCGGGCGATGTGGGCGCAGATGGCCTCGGTGCAGTAGGGAATCTCGGGCAGCAGGATGACGTCGGCGCCGCCGGCAATGCCGGCGTGCAGGGCGATCCAGCCGGTGTTGCGCCCCATCACTTCGATGAAGATGACGCGCTCGTGGCTCTCGGCGGTGGTGTGCAGCTTGTCGATCGCGTCCACCGCCGTCTGGACCGCGGTGTTAAACCCGAACGTATAGTCGGTCGCCGACAGATCGTTGTCGATCGTCTTGGGAATTCCTACTAGGTTTACTCCCTTTTGCGCCAGCTGCTGGGCAATGACCATGGTGCCGTCACCCCCGATGCAGACCAGGGCGTCCAGACCCAGGCGGTGGATGTTCTGTACAACCTTGTCCGAGACGTCCACCGTCTCGGCGTGCTCGGAGGCGGCGCTGGCGGCGACATAGGAAAAAGGATTCGCCCGGTTGGAAGCGCCCAGGATGGTGCCGCCGCGCGGCAGGATGCCGCGCACCAGGTCCGGGGTGAGCCAGCGGTTGCCCCGTCCCGGGGTGCGATCGAGGTCGATGAGCCCCTCAAATCCGTTGGCGATGCCCAGCACCTCCCAGCCGTGCTGGCGCTGCGCGGCGCGGTACACGGCGCGGATGACCGCATTGAGCCCCGGACAGTCGCCGCCACCGGTGAGAACGCCGATACGCTTGATCTCTTTATTCGCAGAGTTGGTTGTCATTTCATCCTCGTGGCGCAGGGATTTTGCAACTCTTGTGCCACCACCGCCTGGCTGCGGCGGCCCGCTCCCGAGGTCGACCACCGGCGGGCGCGGAACGCTGGCCGACAAGCGCAGCGGCGAAATAGGACCTCATCGCCGCCAGTGTCCGCGGCGAGCCGGATTAAGGGCCAAGCAGTCCGCCCGCGCGGTCACGAGCCGATTGTTTCCGCCTGGCAAAACAAGCGATAATCGTTCGGATCAGCAGGGCCGAGCGGCCCGAGCGTATAAGACGCTGCCCCAGGCGTGCGCGCAGATACTCAAGGAGCTGCCATGCAGGTAGAGGACAAGTACGATCTAGTGGTCATTGGCTCGGGTCCGGCCGGTGAAAAAGGGGCGGCGCAGGCTGCCTACTTCGACAAGCGCGTGGCCCTCATCGAGCGCAGCAAAGAGCTCGGCGGCGCCTGCGCGGTCACCGGCACCCTGCCGTCCAAGACCCTGCGTGAGAGTGCCCTGTTCCTGTCCGGGCTGCGGCAGCGCGAGATCTACGGGGTCTCGACCAGCGTCCACACCCAGAACCTGTCGGTCAACGCCTTCATGGCCCACAAGGATCGGGTCGTGCGGGCTGAGATCGATCGCATCCAGAACAACCTCGACCGCCACAAGATCGAGCTGATCAAAGGGTCCGCGACGCTTACCGATCCGCACACCGTGCGCGTCACGCTAAGCGAAGGCGGCACCCGCGATCTGCGCGCCGAGGTGATCCTCATCGCCACCGGCTCGTCGCCGTGGCGGCCGCCCAACATTCCGTTCTCGCATCCGAACATCGACGACTCGGACAAGGTGCTCACCCTGGATCGGATCCCCGAGCACTTCATCGTCCTTGGCGGCGGCGTCATCGGCTGCGAGTACGCGTCGATCTTCGCCGCCCTCGGCATCTCCAAGGTGACCATCATCGAGGGGCGGGATCGCATCCTCGGCTTCCTCGACCCCGAGATCGGCGACATCCTGACCGCGTCGTTCCGCCGGCTGGGCATCGAGGTGATCGTCAAGGACCGCATCGTCAAGTTCGAAAATCCCGAGGGCCGGACGGGCGTCCAGGTCACCCTGGAGAGCGGCCGCGTCCTGCTGGCCGACCGGCTGCTGGCGGCGGCAGGCCGCTCGTCCAACGTCGAGGGAATGAACCTCGACGGGGTCGGCGTCAAGATGGGCGAGCGCGGCAAGATCGAGATCAACGAGCACTTTCAGACCTCGGTCCCGCACATCTACGCCGCCGGCGACGTGGTCGGCTGGCCCTCGCTGGCAGCGACCAGCATGGAGCAGGGGCGGGTCGCGATGTGCCACGCGTTCCAGCTTAGCTACAAGACCAAGATGGCCAACACCTTTCCCTACGGCCTGTACACCATCCCCGAGGTGTCGATCTGCGGCCTGTCGGAGGAGGAAGCCCGACGCAAGAACCTTGATGTCGAGGTCGGCCGCGCCTACTACCGCGACAACGCCCGCGGCCAGATCGTAAATGATCCAGAGGGCATCCTGAAGCTGGTCTTCGACGCCAAGACCAAGAAGCTTTACGGCGTGCACATCCTGGGCGAGCGGGCCACCGAGCTTGTTCACCTGGGCCAGGCGGTGATGACCCTGGACGGGACGATCGACTACTTCATCCAGACGGTCTTTAACTACCCGACCCTGACGGAGATCTACAAGTACGCCGCCTACGATGGTCTGGGCCGCCTGGCGCGCCGCGCCGCTCCGAAGGGGTGAGCCGGCGCCGCGCCTGCGCCCGGGTTCCGCAGCCGCTCCGCGGTGACTCTCTCGGTGCCGGCGGCCGCCGGGCCAGGCGCGACCCGACCTTATCGCCGCTGCGGTCGGCGGCAGCCCCTCGTCGCGATAAGCCGGGCCGAAGCGTCGGCGGGCGCCTAGCGGAAGGGCAGCTCGCGCGCCACCGCCCTCCCCCGCGCTGCCACCCGTGCTAGGGTCTGTTCATGAGCCGCACAATCCACTGGCCGGGGCCTGCCCGCTGCCGGTCCGTCACCGCCATCGCAGCGGGCCTCGCCGTCGTGCTCGGGCTGGGCAGCTGCGCCGATCACGCGGCGCGCCGGTCCAAGGCAGAGGAGGCGCTGCCGCCGTGGCCGCACCCGCCGGACTGGAAGACCGAGACCCTGCCCTTCCCGCTCTCGTTCGCGCCCGCCCTCCACCACGCAGGCAGCGAGGAGCTGCGCTTTGCGCCAGGGTTTTTCGCGCCCGCCGCCCCCGGCTACTTCTCGTACGCTTTTGTGTGGTGGCTCAAAGGCGAAAAGCCGCTGGCGGCGGCGACGCTGGCGGCCGAGCTGAACCAGTACTACGCCGGGCTGTGCACGGCGGTCGGCAAAAAGAAGTTCGCCCTCGACCCGGCGCGCTACCGCGTCCTTCTCACCGCGCAGAGCGCGACGCTGCCGGGGTGGGAGGCGCTCACCGGCGAGGCCGATCTGTACGACGCCTTCACCACCGGCCTGCCGCTGTCGCTGCACCTGCGCGCCTACCAGCGCGACTGCCCGCGCAGCGGCCGCCTGGCCGTGCTGGTACTGGCCAGCCCACAGCCGGAGTCGGCCCCGATCTGGGCCGAGCTGCAGGCGTTAGCCGCAGCCTTTAGCTGCCAGTAGGGCGGCGGCTACTCGACGTAGGACTCGTCTTCCAGCAGGTGCTCTAGGCCGGTGCGCAGATCCTGGCGCCCGCCCAGCCAGTTGTACAGGAAGCTCGAGATCGGAACCCGCAGGCCGAAGCGCTGGGCGATCAGGTAGGCCTCGCGGGCCATGGTCGGTCCGTCGCACACGCGGCTAATCTGGCGCAGCGCGTCGCCCAGCGGCACGCCGCGGCCGATAAGCTGCCCGAGCTGGAAGTCCGCCGAGCCGCGCCGCTCGGTCGCCACCACCAGCTCGCCGACTCCGGCGAGCCCGAGGAAGGTCCGATCGTTGCCCCCGAGCACCAGGCCAATCTGCGACATCTCCGCTGCCCCGCGGGCGACCAGCATGGCCCGGGCCGAGGCGCCAAACTCCAGCGCCTCGGCGACGCCGGCGGCCAGGGCGACGATGCTCACGGTGGCCCGCGCCACCTCGACGCCCACCAGGTCGTGGCTCTGATAAACGCGCAGGGTCGGGCACACCATGACCTGGCGCACCGCCTGGCCGATGTCGTCGCTCAGGCAGCCGCACAAAAGCGCCGCCGGGCTGCCTTCCTCCAGATCCTCGGCCAGCGCCGGGCCGGACAGCGCGCCGACCCGGCGGATCGGTGTCTCTTCGAGGATCACGTCGGAGATAAGGGCGCCGGTCGACTCGCGGTCGATCTCGTTGGGGGCGAAGCTGCCGATGCTGTGCACGAGCAGCTGATCGGCGCGCAGGTAGCGCCGCGCCGAGCGCAAGAGCTGCCGGACGCTGCGCGCCTGCACCGCCAGCACCAGCAGATCGGCCTCGATGATCTCGGGCAGCTCGCACTGGTCGGCATACACCTCGCCCGCCGCGTTGAGCAGCGCCGAGGCAGACATCTGCACCGTCGCGTCGTCCCCGGGCATGCTCTGCAGGCCCTGGCTCACGCTCAAGCGATCCCGGCTCAGGCGGCCGCTCTGCGCGCTCTGCGCCTTTCCCAAGCTCGGCTGCCGATACTGCATGACACGGCCGATGCGCCCCTTGCCCTTGAGCTGGTTGTGCGCCAGCACCACAGACAGCGCGCGTGCCCAGCGCCCACCCCCGAGGACCGCAACAGACAGTGCTGAAACAGCGCGCACGCGATCCAAGCGATTTCAACTACTTACGACGGTTACGATCTGCAAGCTGACCAAGCCGAGAAAAGGCCCGTCGAGTACCTACATGCGGCCAAGGGACCACCTAAGGACCACCTAAGGACCACCTAAGGACCACCTAAGCGCCACCAAAAATCCTCTTCCCGCCGGCCGTGGCCGCGGCTACGCTACCCCTGTGGTGGACCATGGGTGAGGTCATTCGCAAGGTCAAGGGGAGCCGGTTTATTGGCTGGTACGTTCGCTACATAGACGCGGACGGTCGCCGCAAGCAGCGGGCGAGTCATCAGCCCTCGCACACCCTGGCGCGCCAGTACCTCGTTGAGATAGAGGCGCGGATTGCGCGCGGTCAGCTCGGCATCGCCGAGCCCAAGGAGCCACCGCCAAAGGTCGCCGAGCTCGTCGAGCGGTTCCTGGTCGAGTATAGCCGGCCCAAGATCAAGGACCTGCACAAGTATCGAGTCAGTGCCAGGAAGAATCTAAGAGTCGCGCTACCGCTTGTTGGCAAGCGCCCTGCCGACTCCTTAACACCAGCCGACATCGCCAAGCTGCGCGATACGATCGCCCTTAAGTACTCGCCCGCTTCCGTGCGCGCGTGTCTCGCCTTCCTCGCCACGGTCTACTCCTGGGCGGTAAAGAGCGGCATCCTGCCCGTCAACCCGGTAAAGGGCGTCGAGCGACCGGTCGCGACGGGCAGCATCGACTTTTACGACCGCAGTGAGGTCGACACACTCCTGCGCGTCGCCGCCGAGCGCGCGGTTGCCGGCGCGCCGGCCGATCAGCTCCTGGCTGCCTGCGTGCACCTGGCCGTGCATACTGGACTGCGCAAGGGCGAGCTGCTCGGGCTGCGCTGGCAGGATCTCGACTTCACAACCCAGCGGCTGACGGTCGCGCGCAGCTACAAGACGACGCCCAAGAGCGGCAAGCCGCGCTACCTGCGCCTGCCCTCTGCCTGTGTGCCCGTCTTGCAACAGTGGCGCACAAGCTGCCCGGCGTCGCCGGATGGCAGAGTATTTCCGATCCATCGCCACTCCCTGGACGCCTGGACGCCAGGCCTGCTGCAGGCGGCCGGCTGCCACCTGCCGGCGCACCCGTGGCATGCCATGCGCCATACCTTCGCAAGTCACTTCATCATGGCGGGCGGAAACATCCTGACGCTGCAAAAGATCCTCGGGCACAGCGATGTGAAGATGACCCTTATCTATGCGCACCTGGCACCGGACTTCCTCGGCCAGGAAATGGAGCGCGTCAGGTTCGGCTAGCGCCCGCCTTGTTGCGCCCCTGTATGTGCAGCGGCGGCGGCTCGCGGCCAGCTTGCGCCCCGGAAAAACCAGCGGAGGGCTGGTTGCGCCTCGCCGCTTCGCATAGACTGCGCGGCTGTGGCGGATGAATCCATGCCTGGTCGCCTAGTCGATTTTGTCTTTGCCGTCTGTCAGGTCGGTGCCGAGCCGGCGCTCAAGGCAGAGGTCGCACGCCTGCATCCGGGCTGGCGCTTTGCTTTCTCCCGACCCGGCCTGGTCACCTGGCGCACTGAGCGTCCCGTCGATGCCGAGGTCCAGCTTGGTGCGGTCTTCGCGCGCGCCTTTGGCGCCTCGCTCGGCAAGGCGACGACCCTGCCCGAGCTGCTGCGACTGGCCGAGAACTTGGCTGCCGATGCGAGTCAGGCCCCGCTGCGGCTGCACGTCTTCGCCGGTGAGGACAGCTCTCTGGGAGAGGAGGCGTGCGTGGCACCGGACGCGGTCGCCGAAGAGCTGCGCGCCAACCTCTTGGCCCTGGCGCCCGCCACGCTGCTGGCAGCCGATGCGCGCCCGCCGCGGCGCGGCGAGCTCGTGCTCGACGTCATCGTCCGGCAGGGAGAGCCGCTGTGGGTGGGATTTCACCGCCATGGGGACGCGCACTCGCCATTTCCGGGCGGCCGCATGCAGCTGGCGCTGCCCGACCAAGCGCCGTCGCGCGCCTGGCTGAAGCTCGAGGAGGCGCTGGCCTGGTCGCACCTGCCGCTGCGGCCGGGCCAGGTCGCGGTCGAGATCGGCAGCGCCCCCGGCGGTGCGAGCTTTGCACTACTGCAGCGCGGGCTAAAAGTGGTGGGCGTCGATCCCGGCCAGATGGCGCCGCAGGTGCTGGCGGCGAGCGGCTTTTCCCACCTGCAGCTATCCCTGGGAGACCTGCGCCGGGAACAGCTACCGCCGCAGGTCGACTGGCTGCTGATGGACGTAAACCTCGCGCCGCAGGTCGCGCTGCACGGCGTGCGCCGCATCGTCTCGACGCTCCGCCCAGCGCTGCGCGGCGTGCTGTTCACCCTGAAGCTAAATGACTGGAAGATGGCGGCCGAGGTTCCGGCGCTGTGCGCTCGCGTCGGCGGCATGGGTCTGGAGAACGTCCGCGCGACCCAGCTTCAGGCAAACCGCCGCGAAATCTGCGTCGTCGCGACGGCCCCCGCCCGCAAGCGCCAGCTGCCCGCTTATCAGGAGGCGATGCGCAGGTAGCCGGCGGCGTACCAGTCGTGAAGCAGCGCCAGGGTCTGCGGATCGACGCTGATTGGCAACGCCAGGGAGCGGTCGAGCACCAGCTGCTTGAACAGCCGCAAGAGCGGCGGCTTGGCCGGGTGCGCCTCGCCATTGAGGAACAGCTGGTTGCCGCGGGTAAGACCCCGGCTCGCCAGCGCCAGCTCCAGGCGCCCGCGGCCGCGCAGCCTCTGCAAGAACGCCGCCTGGTCCAGCGCTCGCGCCGGCGCCGCGAACGCCGAGGGCGGCTGCCGCCCGGTCAAGTAGCGACCCAGGAACTCGTCGGCCTTCCCCTTGTCCCAGCGAACCTGCGCCAGCACCGAGGCGACCTGCGCGACCATCGCATCGCCGACCTCCTGCGGCTCCGGCTGCGTCTGCAGCTCCGGGTCGGCATAGCGAGCCTGGGCATCGATCTGCTCGGTGAGCACCTCGCCCAGGTAGCCGAGGTAGCCCTGCACGAGCTCGCGGTGCGACGGCGCGAGGAACCCGATCGAGTAGGTGAAGCACGGCCCTTCGGCGACGCCAAAGTGCGCCACGCCCGGCGGCAGGTACAGCATGTCGCCCGGCTCCAGCAGCCACTCCTCCTCGGCCACGAACGACCGCAGGACCTTGATGGCGGCATCGGGATCGACCGCGCGGTCGCCCTGCGTGCTGACCTGCCAGCGGCGCTTTCCGGGGCCCTGCAGCAGGAACACGTCGTACAGATCGTCGTGCGGGCCCACCGTTCCGCCATCGCTGGCGTAGCTCACCATCAGGTCGTCGATGCGCGCGGTGGGGAGGAAGGCGAACCGGCGCAGCAGCTCCCAGCCGCCCGGCACCAGGCTCTCGATGCCGTGGATGAGCAGCGTCCAGTGGCTCGGCGGCAGCATGCTGGCGTCGATGCCAGCGAACGGGCCATCGTGGCGCTCCCAGCGCGACTTCTTGCGGCGCGGGTGCTGGATCACCAGGCGTGAGGTCGCATCCTCGCGCTCCGCCAGGGCGATGAATGAGTCGCGGTCGAGGATGCCTTTGAAGCCGGGCAGCGCCTGCCGAATCAGCAGCGGCCGCTTTTGCCAGTAGTCACGCAGGAACACCGCCGGAGACATTCCCCCCAGCACGGAAGTCGCGGCGGTCTGGGCACCGCGCAGCGGCGATGGATGCGCCAAGCTCGTCTCGCTCATGATGGGAGCTGTTTTACCCGATCCGCAGCCGCGGCCTGAGCGAAAACTTTCGCCCCGGCTTGCGGACGCGCTGCCCGAAGCCGCCTGCCGACCTGGGCTAGCCTGCCACAGCGCGCAGCCCGCCCGATAAGTGGTACTGTTCGCGCCAGCGAGGCGACAACCCGTGACGATGAAGACTGCGCTCATCTATCCCCCGACCTGCGACCCGACGGCGCCTTACCTGGCGGTGCCGATGCTCACCGGCTTTCTGCGCGCCCACGGCGTGCAGGTCGTGCCGATCGACGCCAACGTCGAAGCCTACGACGAGCTATTGCGGCCCGAGCCGCTCGCCGAGGTTCGCGATCGCATCGAGCAGCGGCTCGCCAAGCTCGACAAGCGCCCCTGCCTCAGCCACGTCGAGCAGCTCGCCTACACGGCGCTCTGGCAGGCCCGCGGCGAGGCCCACGCCGTCCCCGCCGGCATCGCCAAGGCCGTAGCGACCTTGCGCGACAAAGAGCGCTTCTTCATCCCCAAACAATACAGTCGGGCCGTGGCGACGGTTGAGGCGGCGCTGCGCGCGATCTCTGCCGCCTATACGCCCCTGCAGCTCGACTTTACCGCCTACCGCACGCCGTTCTGCCTGACCACTGCCGAGGAGATCCTCGCCGATGCGGCGAGCGAGCGGGATCCCTTTGACCACTATGTGACCCGCACCCTGGTGCCGCGCCTGCGCGCCGAAAAAGTGGCGGTCGTCGGCCTGTCTGTATGTTTTCCCGGGCAGCTGCAGCCCGCCTTCGCCTTCGCCCATAAGATCAAGAAGCACCTTCCCGAGGTCCACATCACCGCCGGCGGGCCGGGAATCACCCAGCTCATGATTCGCCTGTCGGGTCGAGCGCTGCTGCGGGCGCTCGGACCGCTGGACAGCGCCGTCGTGTTTGAGGGCGAACACTCGCTGCTGGCGCTGATCGAGGCGCTGGACGCGGGCACGCCGCTGCGCCAGCTGAGCAACGTCGTGCTGCGGGATTCGCTGATGGGCGCCCGCTACCTGCCTGGGCATGGAATGGAAGACCTCAAGCAGCTTCCGGCGCCGGATTTCGACGGGCTGCCGCTCGATAAGTACCTGGCGCCGATGCTGACGCTGCCCTACGATCCGACGCGCGGCTGCTACTGGGGCAAGTGCACGTTCTGCCACTACGGCCTGGCCGAGGTGGGCACTGCCAAGTATCGCGAGCGCGAGGTCGAGACCATGGTCAGCCACCTGCGGGCGCTGGCGCAGAAATATGGGACCCGCTACTTCTATCTCTCCCAGGACTCGGTGGCGCCCAAGACTCTGCTCAAGCTGGCGCAGGGACTCATTGATGCGGATCTGCAGCTGCGCTGGGCGACCGATCTGAAGCCCGAGCAGTACCTGACCCGCGAGCGAGCGCAGACGCTGCGCCAGGCGGGCGCGGTGGCGTGCGCGCTGGGAGTCGAGTCAGCGTCGCCGCGGGTGCTCAAGCTGATTGACAAGGGGGCGCCGGTACAGACGGTGCGCGAGGTCATCGGCCGCCTGGCCGAGAGCGACATTGCAGTCGAGGCGATGTGCTTCACCGACTTTCCCACCGAGACCGGGCCCGAGGCGCTGCAGACGCTGCAGTTCCTGGGCGAGCTGCGCGACCAGGTGGCGCTATTTATCGTCGGCCAGTTTGGCCTGACGCATGGCGCGCTGGTGGCCCAAGACCCGGCGGCTTTCGGGCTGCGCGAGATCTGGCAGCTCGATGGCGACGAGCTCGGGACCGGGCTGTTTTTCGCCGAGCTCGTGCCGGGTAAAAACGACCGCGAAAAAGAGCGCGTAGAAGCGGCCCTTGACCGCTTGTCGGCTGGCTGGCGGCTCCGCCACTACCCCTGGGCAGGCGCGCTGTCGACGGCGCACACAGTGTATTACTACGATCGTTTCGGCAGGGACGTCTTCCGCAAGCTGGCCGAGCTGTTCCGGCGCGAGCCGAAGGGAGATACCCTCGCCAGTAGCCGCGTGGGGACCGCCGTAGCCCACTTCAGCGTTGCGGAAGCGGCGCAGGCCGCAGATCGCGAGCGCGCGATCTGGCGGACCCTGGTCTACCAGAGGCGGCACGTCTCGCGCGCCGCCTATAACGAGCTCGCCGCGTCCGCGCCCACCCTTGCCCCGCACCCCCAGCGCTACCAGTTTGCCGCGGGCGAGCTGCCCATGGCGGATCCAGGCCCGCGCAAGGTCCTTGGCCGCCGCCCCTCCGGCGCCGCCAACTCGCTCCGCTGAATCGAGCGCAGCGGTATGCAGTGAAGACGCGCAGATGCGAGCGGCGGGCCGCCGCGCTGGCAGACCTCGGCCGCAGCGTGTTATCATCTCGCGCCATGCGAGTAGCTGTCTTCTGGCTGACCATCCAGGTCGTGGTAGGCGTAACCCTGAGCGCATCGGAGCTCGCGGCGCTGCCGCGGACAGCGGGCGAGGGTCGAGTGTTCAATCAAAATCCCGAAGAAGTTGGCACGGTAAAGTGGGAACGCAGTCATGATGCGGCGCTGGCCGCGGCCCGCAAGAGCGGCAAGCCGGTGTTTGCCCTGTTCCAGGAGGTCCCGGGGTGCGCCGGATGCAAGCAGTTTGGCCGCGATGTGATGGCGCATCCGCTGATTGCCGAGGCAGTCGAGGATCTGTTTACGCCGCTGCTCATCCACAACAGCAAAGGCGGACCAGACAGGGAGATCCTCGATCGCTATAAGGAGCCCGCGTTCAACTATCAGGTTGTGCGATTTCTCGACGGCAACGGCCACGACATCATCCCGCGGCAAGACAGAGTCTGGACCGCGGATGGAATTGCCGCGCGGATGATCGAGACGCTGGAGAAGGCCGGTCGGCCGGTTCCTGAATACCTGCGCCTGCTCAAAAGCGAAAAGACCGAAGGGCTGCTGACCGCAGCGTTCGCGATGGCGTGCTTCTGGACCGGCGAAAGGGAGCTTGGCGCGGTGGACGGAGTCGTCGCCACGGAAGCCGGCTTCATCGACGGCCGCGAGGTCACGCTTTTAAGCTACGACCCGACCGTGATTGCGCTCCCGGATCTGATCCGGGCCGCCGAGAAAGTCCAGTGCGCGCAGTCGGTGTTCGTGCCGGCGGCCGAGAAGCAGTCCCTGGCGCCTCTGCGCTTGAAGGTCCAAGAGCTGGCTGGCTACAAGAAGGCGCCGGCCAGCGATCAGAAGCGTCAGATCCAAGGCACCCCGCTGGCCGCCCTCGCGCTCCGCGGCATCCAGGCGACCAAGGTAAATGCGTGGATTCGCACCGACCAGTCGCGGGCGCTCGGCCTGCTTTCGCCCCGGCAGCTGGCACAGCTGCAGCCGGCGGCCGGGCAGTAGTGCACCTACACGCAGCGCAGGACCCCACAAGGACCACGGCAGGCAAATCAGCCGTGGTTTCTCGTCGCCAGGACGATCGAGTCGGCCGCAACAGACAGTTCCTTCATACTGGATCGCTCCAACGCTTCGATCGGGTTTTTGCCACCGGTGCTCGTTGCCGGTGGGGAGTATAGTCTCGCTTGCCCCGGCTTGCGCCCGGGCCGCCGGCGGCCCTGCCCACAATCCTGGCCTGGCAGGCGCGCGCTCCCATTTCTATTTTTACTCGCGGGGCGGCTTTGAGGAAAGCGCCGCTTCGCAAAGCGCAAAATCCCGTCGGAGATTTCGCCGCGCCTCCCCGTTTTTTTGACTCCCCCCGCGCAAACCCCCGCGGCGGCGCAGCTGCGGAATAGGAGTCTCGCTGGCCAGGCCGGCCTCCGCTCGCCGGCCGCCGCAGCGGCGCGCACCTTATCGCCGCCACTGACATGGCCGAGAGCAGCAGCCCGGCAGACGATCCGCAGCGGCGAGTTGCCGTCGGGTCCAAGCGGGACGCTGTTGCCTGCCCGGCTATCCCAGCGGCTCAGGCGCCTTGCTGGTCATCGCTTCTGGTCATCGCTTATCGTCATCGCTTATCGTCATCGCTTCTGGCATCAGGTAGCGGGCGCGCCATGCTGCCGCGGCACAGGGCGGTGAGGGCGAACAGCCGGCTTACCTTGCCCAGCCCAATGCTGGCTACAGCGAGCTCGGTAAGCAGCAGACCGGCCACCAGCGTGCCGCTGCTGCCTGCGGCCAAGCGGATGCGCAGCGAGATCAGCACAGCCGCCGCGGTCAGCGACAAGAGCGTCGGAACCAGGTACAGGCCCAGCAGCAGGAGCGGCTTGCGGCGCAGCAGGCGCAGGCCGCGGAACAGGGCGCGCCAGGCCGATTGCAGCCCGTGGTCGCTCGCCAGCTGGGCACGCGCCGCTTCGATCAGGGCATGGATGACCCAGAACAGGAGCAGACAGACTAAAGTAGCCAACAGGCGGCCGCGCTGGGCGTGCGTATCCAGGAACACCTGCTCGGCGCGCTTGCCGGCCACCTTGAAGGCGCCGCCGGAGAGCGCCCCGAGCACGAGCAGCGGCACCAGCGACACCAGCAGCAGGCGAAACATCCGCCAGTACAGGGCGACGCCCCCTTGCAGGAGCTCGCGAAAGCCGAGCGCGCGGTCCTCGTGCGCCGCGGTCACCGTCAAGCCGGCGACAAACGGCGCCATCACCAGCATAAGGAGCGACGCCAGCGCCGCCGCGCCGCCCAGCGCTGGCGCCGAGCGCCCAAGCAGCATCAGCACATCCGAGAGCATCAGCAGATCAAGCTGCTGCGCCAGCGCCGCGACTCGCGGTGAGAAATCAAGCACGGCAGACAGCGCCCGCCACACCGGCCAGACGACGACCGCCGTGGGCAGAAGCAGCCCCAGCATCCACAAGAGGCTCAGCCGCCACTGCCGCGCCCCGTGCCCGGCGGCGCGCAGAAAAGTTCCGAGCTCGGCACTCCCAGCGTTGGTCTTTTTCATAGGATGCTCCACAGCAGGGCATACAGAGTCTCTACCGCGGTCGCGACATCGCTGGCGTAGCGCCGCGACGCCCGGCCATCGGGCTCGCGCAGGCGGCCGTCGTTGAGCTTGTTGGAGTCGAGATAGATCCGGCGCTCGGGATCGAGCTCCGCCGACACCGCGCGCACGGGCCGCTGAAAGACAAAGCGATGCCACCGCTCGTCAGCGTTCCAGCTCGTGGTCTCAGTCGAGCCGTCCGCGAAGCGCACGAGCAGCGTCTGCGGCACGGCGGCCCCATCTCGCCGAACCGTGACCGTGGTACGGAAGGGGAACGGCGGGGTTGCGCTCGTCTCGGCCGTGGCCCCGGGGTGGGTCCGCTTCCACTCGGCGCGCTTGGCCTCGATCTGCGCCTTGACCTCGGGCTCGGTCACCTCGATCCACTTGCCGTTCTGATAAGTCCCGCCGGCCAGGGGGAGCTCCTCTTCGCTGCTCAGGCTCTCCACCCGATCGTCCACCGAGTCGGCGCCATAGACATACTGGCGGAACACTTGCTCGACCCGCTCGCGCGCGCCGGTTCCTTCCGCCAGGGCTTCGCGAAGATCAGCGGCTGACGGATGACGGAAGTGCCAGCGCTGGTAATAAAGCTTGAAGGCGCGCTCGATCGCCGGGGTGCCAAGCTGCGCCTCAAGGTCGTGCAGGATCGTCGCAGTGCGGGCGTACACCTGCCCGTAGCTCTGGCTCGACAGGCGGTCCCAGGCGTTTTGTCCGATCGGGTCGGCCGGATGCAGATCGCGGCTGGTCTGGGCGCGCTCCAGCACCCACGGCTCGGCCCGCGGATCGATGCCCAGGAGCTGCAGCCGCGGCGTGCTGATCGGCAGCGGCCGGCCGCCCTGCGCCATCAGCCGCAGATCGAAAAAGTCGTTGAGCCCCTCGTCCAGAAACGGCTCCTCGAACTCATTGGAGGCGAGCAGTCCGTAGAAGTAGCCGTGTCCGAACTCGTGGACTGTCACCATATCCAGGGTGGTCGCGTAGACGCTGTCAGGCTCGACGCTGGGCAGGGCGATCGAGGTAAACAGGGTCTGATACTCCATGCCGCCCGCTTCGCTGGCATTGAACGGCGGAATGATGCAGGTCGAGGTCTTGTAAGGATAAGGTCCGAGCTTCTCCGAGAAGAACTTGAGCGCGGCCAAGGTCGCCGGCAGCGCGCGCTCGGCGCTGCTCTTGTACTCGGCCGGGTAGAAGACCTGGACCGCAACCTCGGGGCTGCCGGGGCCGCGGTAGACCGCCTGCAGCGGCGGTTCATAGTTGTCGACCGCCATCCAGGAGAAGTCATGGATGTCCCCCTGAACGAAGTGATGGGTGACCTGCGCATCTTTTTCCACTGGCGGGCCCTGCTCCTGGCCGGCGGAGGCGACCTGAAAGCCGCGCGGCACGGTGATGCGCACGTCGTACTCGCCCCAGTCAGCGTAGAACTCGCTGTGCAGGTGGAACTCGTGGACGTTCCAGCGCGGCGCGGTGGCCCCGCGCTCCCCCGGTAGCTCGAGCACTCCGATCTTGGGGAACCACTGCGCGACCATGTGGAAGCTGCCAAAGAAGCCGGTGCGGGCGATGACCCGCGGCAGCTGATCTTTGAAGTCGAGGTCTAAGGTGGTGCTGCCGCCGGGCGGCACCGGCGACGGAAGATCCAGCCGAACCACTGTGTGATCGGTGCTCGGGCCGTCATCTGGATGGACAAAGGACAGCGGCACCGCGACCCCCGCCTGCTCGACCCGGGTGAGCTCGATGTGGCCCCACTGACCGTCCTTTAGCGGCAGGTCCTGACGAAATGAAAGCCCGAGGTTGCGGCGCTCGGTGTAGAAGGTGCTGCCGGGTCCTTCGAAGGCGTTGAGATACAGGTGCAGGTAGATGCTGCGGACCGGCAGGTCGCTGCGGTTGCGCCAGGTGAGCTTCTCTTTCCCGGTGACCGTATGCTGCTTGGGATCGAGGGTGGCGGCAATCTCGTAGCGGACCACGCGATCGGAGAGCGTGGGCTCGGTGCCCTGCCGCTCGCCGCCCCAGGCAGTGGCGGCGCTGGGAGTCGTGACCGCGGCGGCATGGGCGGAGACAAAGGGAATGTCCGCGCTGGCCGCTGTTCCGGGTGCCGGTGCGACCGCCAGCGCGGAGCCGACCGCGGCCGGCTCCGCCGCAGTCGGGGATGGTGACGCCGGCTGTCGCGCGCTACTTAGCGAGGCCAGTGCTGCCACGCTCAGAATGACTAGCGAACCTGTCCAGTTCCTCATGGCGCGGCAATGTACAGTGACCGAGCTCCGGGCACCACCCTTTAGGCCCCCTGCCGCAGCGGGCCTGGGCAGGCGGCCAGGTGCTCCGCGCTGACGCAGAACCCGCGGCCGGCCGCGCCTTGACATCGGTCGGGCCCCACGCGAGCCTGACTCCATGAATCGATTCCACGCTGTGGTGCTGGTCCTTTTGGCCGGATGCGCGTCGTCGCCGCTGCTGGTCACCCAGTCGTCGCCCCCCTACCAAGGCCCGATCATCGACGTCCACACCCATGTCATCGAGAACAGCGAGTCTACTTTGTCGCAAAAGGCGAGCCGACCGCTGCACCTGGCCGCCATGCGCGCCGCCGGCATCCGCGGCAGCGTGGTGCTACCGATCGCCCCCAAGGGCGACCTCGCCAAGACGCGGGAGCTCAACGATCGCGCGCTCGAGTTCGCCCGGCTCAATCCCGAGCTTGTGATCCCTTTCGCTTCGGTCCATCCCGACGATGGCGAGGCGGCTTTCGCCGAGCTGCAGCGGGCGGCGCGGGCCGGGGCGCGCGGCCTGAAGCTGCATCCCAATACGCAGCACTTCGATGTCGCCAGCCCCGCGGTGGCGGCGCTTGTCGACCGGGCCGCCGCGCTGCAGCTGCCGGTGACCTTCGACGCCTACTCGCCGTTCGATGCCGACGAAATCGGCAAGCTCGTCCAGCTGGCGGTCACCCATCCAAGCGCGAAGCTCATCCTGGCCCACATGGGCGGACCGCGCTTTCCCGAGCTCATCGTGTTCTGGGTGCTGCCAAAGTATGGCGTGCCGCGCAACGTCTGGTTTGATCTCTCGGCGGTCGCCACCCTGTATGCGCGCTCCCCGTTCCAGGAGCAGCTCCTATTTATCTGCCGCAAGGTGGGAATCGACCGCGTGCTGTTCGGCTCGGACTTTCCCTTCTTCCAGCCGACCGAGGCCCTGGCCGCCGTCCACGCGCTCGGCTTCACCGCCGAGGAGGAGCGGCAGATCCTGTACGCCAACGCGCACGCCCTGCTCGGGCTGGGCCAGCCTGCCGCGCGCTGAGCGGCGCGAGCGCCGGCGCACCGCCGACAGCTGCCCGCCGCGAGCGGCGGCACTCCGTCCGGTTTCGTTCCGCCGGCAGGAATCTAGACAACTCGCGAGGGGAAAAAATCGCCGACCTCATCGCCGCCAGCCGCATCGATCGCGAGCTTTTGCAGACCGATGCCGAGCCGCTCGGCGTCGCCGTCGCGCTCGCGGTCGGTGAGCTGTTCGTCACCACCCTGCCGCCCGGCCTTTTGACGACGGCGCGCTGGGAAGACCTGCTGCGGGTGACGGCGACCAACAAGCCCCGGCACCCAGCGACGCAGTGGGCGCAGCTGCAGGAGGAGTACCTGCTGCGGGCGGTGCCGTATAGCAGCGGCTACCTGCTGGTGGCGGTGCAGCAGTCGCGGGTCCAGCCGTTCCGCACGGCCCTGGTGCGCCTGAGCTCTGGCCTGGTGCTGGCGGTGCTGGCGCTGACGATCGCGGTCATGATGGGCATTACCGGGCGGATTCTGTCGCCGATTACCAAGCTTACGCGAGCCGCGGATCTGCTGGCGCGCGGGCATCTGGCGCGCAGCCGCCCCCTGCTCGATGAGTTTGCCGAGCGCGCCGACGAGGTCGGAGCGCTGGCGCGCGCCCAGCTGGTCTCGACGACCCACCTGCACTCGGTGGTCAAGACCAGCCAGCGCCTCATCCGCCACATCGAGGCCAACATCGCCGTCATCGACGAAGCCGCCGCGGCGGTGGCCGCCAGCGCCGCCCGCCAGGAGGAGCGGCTGACCGAAGTGACCGACACCCTGGGACCGCTGAGCCGGGCGCTCGCCCAGACCTCGCAGGGGCTCCAGGACGCCCACCGGATCTTGACCTCGCTGTCGCTGTCGAGCACCGCTGCAGATCAGATGCAGGCGATCTTGTCGACAGCGGTGCGACGCGCCGAGGCGCTGCTCAACTTCAAGGAGAAGGAAAAGGACAAAGAGACCCCCGAGCCGCGGGCCCTGCGCACTGCCAGCGTGCTGCAGCAGGCCGGGGTCATCTCGCAGGCGGTGGCGGATCAGCGCGAGGTGTTTCAGAAGGTGCGCGAGAGCGTTGGCCTGCTGCGCAGCTGCCTGGACGATGCGCTCGGCGCCCCCAATCCCGAGCAGCTGGGCGGACCGCAGGCGCAGCGCGCGGCGTCGGAGATCGGCCGCCTGGCCAAGCTCCACGGCCAGGAGTCGGCAACCCTGCACGCGGCGGCCGAGCAGCTGCGCCGCGGCATCGTCGAGATGCAGAAGCAGCTCACCTGCCTGGACACCCGCAGCAGCGACGACGTAGGCCGCGTCCTGGCCGATGAGCGACTGGTCAGCGCCTCGGGTATCAACCGCCCGGTGAGCGCCGATCCGGCGGCCCTGGAAGCCCCCAAGCGCCGCTCCGAGCGCGCGCGGACTTCACCGAGCCCGGCCGGCGGGGGGCGGCGCAGCGCGGGCACATCTTCCAGTCAGAACCTGGCCCCGGTCCCGGCGGGCGGCCCCGAGCGCAAGGGTGCCCCCGGCAGCGCCGCCGGCTCGGGCACCGCCTTCAAGCCGGTCGGCAGGTCCAGCGGCGATCACGCCAAGGTCAACGTCCCGCAGGAGAGCGTGCCCTCGGGCGCCAGCTTCCGCGCGATCCCGGCGGCAGCGGTCAGCGGCTCGGCCCCGAGCGGTGGTGGCAGCCCGGCCGCCGGCAGCGCCGCCAAGGGGCTCGGCTCGGCAACCTCGATCGGCGGCTCGTCGGGCAGCGTCCGCCCGGTGCCGGCAGGCGCGGGCTCGGGAGCGACCAAGCTGCCGGCGCCGCACCCGAGCGCCTCGGCGATGAGTGCAGGCGGGCTGGCCGCTGCGGGCGCAGCCGGCCGCGGCACCGCTGCCGCCTCCGCGACGTCGCTGGGCGGCTCCTCGGGGAGTGTGCGTCCGGTCGCCGCCAGTCCCGGCTCGGGGGCCAACAAGCTCGCCGCGCCGATTCCCAGCGCGGTGAGCCTCGGCAGCGGCCCGATCGGCGGCGCTCCGGCGCGGGGGCTGGCGGCCTCGGCGACCTCGCTGGGCGGATCCTCGGGCACCGTGCGCCCGATCGCCGCCAGCACCTTCTCCGGGACAGGCAAGCCGGCGGCCTCTGCCAACGAGCTCGGTGCCTCGACGCGCAGCCTGCGCGCGCTGCTCGAGAGCTCCGAGGCTGCTTCTTCTCAGTCGCTGAACAGCCTGCCCGCAGGGCGCCGCAAGTAGGACACCGCCTGCGCCGCCCGCGCCGCGGTCTGGCGGACTCCGGCGGGCCCGATCCCGAGCAGCAGGAACGTCGGCCCGCCCGCCGTGACGGCGCCGGTATAGGTCTGCCGGCTGCGCCGCCGCAGACCCGGCACCTCCTGCAGCGGGCGCCCGGCCAGGCTCGCCAGCGCCGGATCGCGGTCGAGCGCCCGCACGGTGCGGCCCGTCTCCAGCTCGACCGCAGCGACCAGCATGAGCAGCTGCTGCAGCCGCGGCGGCGTCAGCTGGGCCAGCGCAGCCACGGTCGGCGCGGCCAGGCGCGGCGCGACCAGCCGGCCCGGCGCCAGGCTGGCCAGCGGCTGCCAGTCGGGATCGCCCTCCCCCACATAGTACGACAGGCCGTCGAAGGCGCGACCGTTGTCGATCGAGTACACGCGCCCCAGGTCCGGCAGCCGCAAAAGGAAGTTCGGGCCGTAGTTGGCGTCGCCGTGCGCGATGACATAGAGGAACAGGAAGAGATCAGCGACGCTGCGCCGGTACTCGGGATGGGTGGCAAAGCGCTCGCTGCTCCACAGCTCGCCGTGCAGGCGCTGCGGGGTGCGCGCCCCTTCAATCCACAGCGACAGCGCGCCGAGGACCAGGTGATCGTTGAGCTCGGGAAACGTCGCCGGGGTCGCTGCGCTCAGCAGCCGCGGCAGCGCGCGGCAGCCGCGGTCGCACGGAACGTCGCGGTGCAGCGCCCGCACGACCACCGGCGGCACCAGGACCTGCGCCGACCCCGCCAAGCTCGCCAGCTCGCGGGCGAGCCGGAAGGCGGCGACCTCACAGCGCGGCGAGTTGTTGCCGTCCACGCCCTCCTGCACCTCGCTGCCGCCCGGACCCATCGCCTTCCACTTGGCGCGAAATTGCCGGCCCGGGCGCGTCAGCTCCAGCCGCACCACCGCGGGGTTCACGTAGTCGGCGGCGAGCAGCTGCAGATCGTCGGCCGCCAGGTCGGTGAGGGCCTGCTCTACCTCTTCAGCGGGCGCAGGCGGCGGTACTGGCGCCGGCGCCGGCGGCGGCGCCGGAGTTGGGTCGGCGCGGGGGGACAGGGCCGACGCCGCGGCGGCGCCAGCGATGGTGGGCGGCAGGCGCCGGGGGCACGCGGGGGCGGCGAGCAGGCAGACCGCAGAACCAAAAAGGATCAAGGATCTTCCAGGCATGCAAGTCACGGGCGCCCTTGGCGCTGCGCCGCCGCGGCCGGACCCGGCCCAGGCCCTGCCGCGGCGACCGCTTCAGCATAGCCTGCCGACGGGCGGCGCGCGAGTGACGATTGACACTCGGGAAGCGGTTGATCTGTAATCTTCGCTATGCTGCAAGCGCGTCGGCCGTGTCAGTCTATTTTGTTGCGAGCTGTCTCGCGGACCGGGGAGCGGGCGGGCTCACGGGGGAGGCTCGGGTGCGGCCGCTGGGTCGCCGGGGCCCTTCTGGCGGTGCTCGGGCTGGCCGGCTGCAAGCTGTTCATCGACGAGACCACCGAAAGCAAGTATCCCAAGATGTCGCCGGAAGCGCGGGCGGTGAAGATCTACTACTCGGGCGAGCAGCCCGAGTGCCTGGAGGTCCTCCGCCTGGGCCGCGTGCAGGCCAAGGCCGGCGACTTCCCGGATCCCGACCCGCAGTTCATCTCGCCGCAGGTGCACATGGACGTGGCGCTCGCCTGGCTGCGCGTCGAAGCGGCCAAGAAGGGGGCCAACGGGGTCATTCTCCTTGAACAAAAAGGCAACCACGACGGGACCCTGCACATTGCGATAGGAGAAGCGATCTTCTGTCGCCTCGCCAACTGATGCCGCTGCGCCACGCCGTGGGCGGCGCGCTGTTGGGGGCGCTCTTTGCCGCCGTGCTCCCCGGCCCGAGCCGCGCCGAGCCGATCCCCGACGGCGCCTTTGTCCGCACCCGCGGCACCGAGTTCGTCGTCGGCGACAAGCCCTTCCGCTTCGTCGGCGCCAACATTGACCCGCTGCACGGCGACATCAACCGCCCGCGCGCCGCCGAGATCATCCGCGCCCTGCCCAAAGACGGCCTGACGGTGGCCCGGGTCTGGGTGCTAGGCGAGGGACTGCCCGACGCCAGCGACTGGTCGCGCCGCTTCGAGCTGTTCCGCGCCGGACCCACCGACTTCATCGAGGACTCGTTCGTCCTGCTCGATCGGGTGCTGGCCGAGGCGCGGCAGGTGGGGGTGCGGGTGATCCTCACTCTGTCCAACAACTGGAAGGACTACGGCGGCGCCCCCATGTACCTGCGCTGGGCCGGCCTGTCCAGCGACGGGCTGGGCCTTGAGGAGTTTTATCGCAACGAGCAGACGCGCGCCTTCTTCCGCGCCCACCTCAGCCGCATGCTCGAGCGCAAGAACTCCATCACCGGCGTCCGCTACGTCGACGATCCGACGATCTTCGCCTGGGAGCTGATGAACGAGTCGACGGTGCTCACCAGCGCCGGGCAGAAGGCGCGCACCGCGTGGATCAGCGAGATGGCGCGGCTCATCAAGGGGCGCGATCCCCACCACCTGGTGTCGGCGGGCCTGCTCGGCTACAGCATGCGGGCCGAGCGCGCCGAGTGGATCCGCACCCACCAGCTCCCCGAGGTGGACTACTGCGACAGCCACCTGTACATGCAGAGCAGCGAGGGCGGCATCTCGCTCTCGCGCATGCGGCAGTTCCTGGACGACCGGGCGCAGCTTGCCCGCTACGTCATCGGCAAGCCGCTGGTGATCGGCGAGTTCGGCTTCCGCACCGACGGCGACCCGCAGTACCTCGGGCTGCCGCGCGGGCGCTGGTTTCACGAGCTCCTGGCGCGCCTGTTTCGCGACCAGGGGGCGGGGGCCCTGGTGTGGATCTATCAGCCCTACCACGGCCGGCCACGCGACTATGGGATCTACATCGATCGCCCCGACACCGACGACGTGCGCGGCATCCTGCGCGGCTTCGCCGAGCTTCTGCAGAAGGGCTTTGCGCCGCCGCCAAACCCGCGGCTGTCGGCGGCGCGCAAGGACGCGCTGCTCTACGATCCGCTCATCACGCTTTACGGGCCGCACCCGCTGCACGACAGCTGGCAGCCGCTGCCCGGCGGCGGCATGGAGCTGACGATTCCTGTCGGCCAGTACAGCCGGGCGCGCTTTGAGCGGACCGGCGTCTGGGACGGCCAGCCGGTCGCCCATGCCTACGGCGCTGACGCCGGGACGTATGTGTATCGCTTCGTCTCGCCGCGGGTCGGGCGCCCGGCCGGCGCGCGGTCGTCAGCCCCGACCCAGGCGGCGCGCCCGCCGGCGGCGGTCGAGATCGAGGCCCGCCTCTCTTCTGAATGGCCGGGGGCGGTGGCGCCGGCCGATGGCGGCTCGCTGATCAGCGTGCTCATTGACGGTCAGAAGGTCGCCGAGCGCCAGGTCATTGCTGACAACGGCCTGGGCCAGCGCGAGCGCTTCACCCTCACCGCGCCCGCCCTGCTGGCCCGGCTGGCCACCGGCGAGCACACCCTGACCTTCGCGGTCCGCGAGGGGCCGCAGGCGCACGGACTGTGCATCTACGGCGACTGGACGGCGCCCGAGCCCGCCCCGGCAGGCGAGTTTACGCCCCTGCTTATTCGGTTCCTGCGCCGCAAGTGAAGGGCGAGGCAGGGGGCCAAGCGCCGCCTGCCAGCCGGGGCAAGGCTGCAAAACCATGGCTCGCCAGGCTCCTCGGTGTCGCAGCCCGAACCGAGCGCTATGATAATTAGATGGAGCGGACGGTTGTCATCGGGGACATTCACGGCGATCTGGAGCAGCTCGAGCGCCTGCTCGCCAAGCTTCCCGTCCTCGATCAGGGCGACACAGTGGTCTTCCTGGGCGACTACGTCGATCGCGGCCCGCAGTCGGCCGAGGTCATCGCCCGGGTCGAGGCGCTGCGCACCGCCATGCCCGGCCGCTGCGTGACGCTGCGCGGCAACCACGAGGACGCGTGGCTGCGCAGCCTGGAGGACCCCAACCCCGGCTTCCTCATCCCCGAGCAGAACGGCTGTCGGCAGACGATGCGGTCGCTGTCCAAGTGCGACGGACTGAGCGACTACGAGCTGATGACGCGCCTGCTGCAGCCGCGCTCCTGGTTCCCGCCCGAGCTGCACGACTGGATGCAGCGGCTGCCCACCTGGTACGAGGACGCGCACGCCATCTACGTGCACGCCGGCCTGGAGGGGGAAGGCTCGACCTGGCTGCACCCGAGCCTGGGGCACAGCCGCAACCTGATGTGGTGCCGCGAGCCGGACTTTTTCCGCAACTACCGCGGCAAGCGGCTGGTCTTCGGCCACACCCTCACCTCCGAGCTGCCGCTCGATCACCTGAGCTTCTTCGCCAAGATCTTCGACGACCGCACCGATGTCTGGATGCGCGGCGATCTGATCGGCATCGACACCGGCTGCGGCAAAGGCGGCTACCTATCGGCGATCGAGCTCCCCAGCGAGACCATCTACGAGAGCCGCTAGCGCCCCTGCCCGCCCTGGGGCGGCTCGTCCCGCGGCGCCTGGCGCGGTCCGCCATCGACTGCGGCGCTCTCCCGCGAGGGGGCCGAGCGCTCGCCTGTTCCCGCTGGCGGCGGCGTTCGCGACGGCCCGGGCGTGAAGCCTCCCGCGCGCGACGGACCGTGGCTGGGGCCCTGCGGGGGTCGCTCGCGCGGCGGCCCGTGAACCGGGTGCCGCGGTCCGTCTCGCGCCGGTCCTTGTCCCGGATTTCCGTGCGGCAAGGTCGCCTCCCGCGGCGGCCTGTAGCCAGCAGCGCCGGAGTGCGGCCCCTCGCCCCGCGGTCCACTGGCTGGCTGCGACTGACCCTGCTGGGGTCCGTCGGCCCGCGGAAACTGCCGGTCCCGCGGCGGTCTGCCCGGGCGCTGATGAGAGGGCCGATCGCGCCGCCAGCCATCCGCCCCGGGCCCAAGCGGCCGGTCGCGCGGCGGTCCCGAGCCCCCTTGCGGCGGTCGCTCGCGCAGCGGTCCGCCCCCGCCTTGATGCTGCCCAGGATCCCGCGGCCATGCAGCGGTCGTCGGCTGCGGCGACTCGCCACCAGTCCGATGCGGCCCGGGGTCCCGCGGCGGTGCACCGGTCCTTGGCGGCGGCTCGCCTCCGCCTTGATGCTGCCCCTGGTCCCGCGGCGGTGCAGCGGTCCTTGGCGACGGCTCGCGAGGCGCTCCATCGGTTGCTTGCGGCGATCGCGCGCGCGGCGGTCCGCCTCCGCCCTGATAGGGCTGGCGGTCCCGCGGGGGACCGTGGCCGGCGGGCCGCGGCGGGCCGTGGCCGGCGGGCCGCGGCGGGCCGTGGTGCGGAGGACCGTCGCGGCGTCCAGCGCCGGGGTCTGGCCGCTCGCGTCCCATGCGGCCGCGCTCGGCGTCGCGGGTGCGGCGGCTGCGGTGATGGCCGCCGCCCACGCCGCCCTCCTGCGGCTCGGTCGCCCGGTCGAGCGTGTCGTTCACATAGTGCTGCCACAGGGCATCGCCGCAGTCGCGGAACCGCAGCAGCCGCGCGTCAAAGCGCGCCAGGTGCTCGGTGACGTTGCGCAGATCGCGGCGCAGGATCTCGCGCGCCTGGTTGTTGCGGGCGGCGTCGACCACCTGCGGCATGTCGATGAGCGTCGGTCCCCCGCGGGCCATGAGGATATTGAAGGCAGACAGGTCGCCGTGAATCTTGCCGCACGACAGAAGCAGCCGCACCTGGCTGAAGATCTCGCGGTGCAGCTGCTCCGCCACCTCGCGCGGCAGCTCGAAGTCGGCGAGCCGCGGGGCCGGGGCGCCGTGCTCATCGACCAGCAGCTCCATGAGCAGGACATCATCGTGCAGCATGAACGGCTGGGGCACCCGCACCCCGGCGTGGAACGCCTCGCTCAGCGCCCGCACCTCGACGTCGCGCCAGCTCTCCTCGATGAGCTCCCGGCCGTAGCTGGTCCGCTTGCCCATCGCCCGCTTGTCGCGCGAGTTGCGGGTCTGGTTGCGGCCTTCGGTATAGCTGGCCGTCGCCTTGAACGTCCGCTGCTCACGCGCCTTGTAGACCTTGGCCGCCAGCAGCTCGCCCTGACGCTCGACCACGAACACCGATGCCTCCTTGCCGCTCATCAGCCGGCTTCTGACGGCATCGATGACGCCCTCTTCGATGAGTGTCTCTAGGGTTTCTGGGAACGCCACGGGTCTTTTGCCTCTCGCTCACGCTTATCGGTCACATCCTGCCTGACATCGCCCCAAGATCTCAAATAGCTGCAGCAATTAATCCCAAGGGTCACAAGGTCGCGCCTGCATCCGTGAGCCTGCCGGCCGTGACAGCCGCAACCAGAGAGTCTACGGGCCGTCGCCGCCCGCGGCCAGCCGCCACCGACGCCCAGCCGGCTCACGCAGCGCCGCCGGCGGGCGCCGCGGCCCGGCTTGGCGGGCGCCGCACCGCCGAGTCAGCGCGCAGATCGGTTGCGCGCCGGCCACCAGCCTGGGCACACTGAGCCACAGCAGCATCGCCATGCTGAAGGTCTAGCCCCGATGTCGACCCCGATGTCCCGCGCCGATCGAAACTACAGCGCCCAGGAGCTCGCCGAGGTCCTCCGCCGCGTGCAGCGCGCCGAGCGCGCCGCCCCGAATGCCAGTGCCGCCGCCGAGCAGCCAGCGGGCCTGAGCCGCAGCGAGCTGCTAGAGACCGCCCGCGAGGTCGGCTACGACGAGCGGCAGGTCAGCCTGGCCCTTATCGAGTACGAGGAGGACCGCCGGCTGGCGCAGGCCGCCGGCGAGCTCCGCCAGCTGAGCTACCGCCGCTTCAGCGGCCACCTCATCACCGTGGCGGTGGTCAACGCGCTGCTTGTCGCCACCGGCGTGTGGGCGGGCAGCCCGCTGTGGCTGGTGCTGGTCATGGTGGGGTGGGCGGCGCTGCTCCTGTCCCACCTGCGCGGGGTGGTGTTTCCCGATCCCGACAAGCTGCGCGAGCAGGCGCGCAGTCGGCTGGCCCGGCAGCGCCTCAAGCAGAGCTCGCGCGAGCTCGGCCAGGCGCTGTCGCACGGCGCGGCCAAGCTCATGTCGGCGACGGCCAAGAAGATCGACACCCACCTCGAGCGGCTGTAACCAGCGCGTCCCCGCGGCCCGCCCGGCGACGGCACGCCCGGGTGTCAAGTCTCACTGTACACCGCGCGGCTTGTCTCCCCGCCCTGATGGCGGCATGCTGCGCCCATGGCAGCGACCCAACTGGCCCTTGCGCGCACCCAGCGCAGCCTCCGCGCCATCGCCGAGGCGCTCTTTTCTGGAACCGCCGGCCCGCCGCCGGCCGCCCGCCTGGACTGGCTGGTGGCCGAGGTCAGCGACCTGTTGCGCCACGCCGGCGCGCGGTCGCGCTACCTGTTTCAGCTGTGCCTGTTTCTGGTCTCGTGGCTGGCGCCGCTGTGGCTCTTGCGCCTGCCGCCGCTCGGCCGCCTGACCGTCGCCGAGCGCATCCGCGCCTTGACGCGCCTGGAGGACAGCCCGGCCTGCGCTTCGCTGGTCCTTGCCTGCAAGGCGATCCTGTGCATGGTCTACTACGAAGATGAGGCGGCGGCGCGCAGCATCGCCGCCTACGAGCCCTGCCAGGCGCGTCGCTTGCCGCTGCTCGCCGAGCCCGGCGGCGCCAGCCCGGATGCTGGAGGTGCCCCATGACCGGCATGCAGCGCGGCCGCGAGCTGCTGGAGAGCAGGGACGAGCTGATCCTGCACACCGACGTCGTGATCGTCGGCTCGGGCGCCGGCGGGGCGGTGGTCGCCGCCGAGCTGGCCGAGGCCGGCCAGCAGGTGCTCATCCTCGAGGAGGGCCCGCACATCCCCCCGCAGGAGCTCGGCGCCCTGCGCCCCAGCCAGACCATCCGCCGCGCCTGGCGGGAGGCCGGCATGAGCTTCGCGGTGCCGGTGGGCGAGACGCCGGCGATCAACATCATGATGGGCCGCTGTGTGGGAGGCTCGTCGGTGATGACCGGCGGCGTCTGCTTCCGCACCCCCGACGAGGTCCTGCACGAGTGGGCCAGCGAGCAGGGCCTGCACGAGCTCGCCCCCGCGCGCATGACCCGCTACTTCGACGAGGTCGAGCGCCGCAGCCACGTCGAGCTCGTCCCCGAGTCGCTGCGCTCGCGCTCCACCGTGCTGTTCGCGCAAGGGGCGCAGCGGCTCGGCTATGAGCTGCAGCCAAACCGCCGCAACACCAAGGACTGCGACGGCTGCTCGCGCTGCAACTTCGGCTGCCCGCACCAGGCCAAGTGGAGCGTCGACCTCACCTACCTGCCGCGCGCCCGGCGCGCCGGGGCGAGGCTTTTGTCCGACTGCCGGGTCGAGCGCGTGCTCACCCACGGCGAGCAGGCGATCGGCGTCAGCGGCCGGCTGCTCGACGAGCACGATCGCCGGCGCCGCCGCTTCACGGTGCGGGCGCGGCGGGTCGTGCTGGCCTGCGGCGCCCTGCACACGCCGCGGCTGCTCCTGGACAGCGGCCTGGGCGAGGGGCTGCCGGCGGTCGGCCGCCACCTGACGCTGCACCCGAGCTTCCGCGTCATGGCCCGCTTCGACCAGCCCGTGCACGGCTGGCGCGGCGCCCTGCAGAGCGCCCACAGCCACGCCTTCAGCCGCGAGCGCATCACCCTGATGAGCGTCTTTGTCCCCGCCGGCGTGCTCGCCGCGACGCTGCCCGGCATAGGCCCGGCGCACCTCGGGCGCGCCGCCGCGGTGCCAAACCTGGCGGTGTTCGGCGGCATGGTCCACGACGACGCCGGCGGCCGCGTGCACTCGCGCTCGGCGCTGCTGGGCCTCGGCGCGCTGCTTGGCCGGCGCGAGCCGCTTGTGACCTATAAGATGTCCGGGCGCGATCGGCGCGCCGTCTCGCAGCTCCTGCGGGTCCTTGCCGAGACGTTCTTTGCCGCCGGGGCGCGCGAGGTCATCCTGCCCATCCTCGGCGGCGTGCCCGGGGCCCGCCACGGCGGCATCACCGCCGACCAGCTGCGCGCCCTCGACCTGGACCGCATCCCGGCCGGCCGGCTGGAGTGCTCGTCCCAGCACCCGCTCGGCAGCTGCCGCATGGGCACCGCAGTCGAGCACTCGGTGGTCTCCCCGCGCGGCCAGGTCTGGGGCCTGCGCGAGCTGTTCATCGCCGACGGCAGCATCCTGCCGAGCAGCCTGGGGGTGAACCCGCAGATCTCGGTAATGGCGATGGCGACCCGGCTGGCCTGGCAGCTGCGCGAGCGGCCGCTGCCCGAAGTGTAAAGTACCGCTTTACACTTTGGCGATCCCCCTTCATACTCCTCTTCATGGCTGCAACCTCCCCTGCTCCCGCGTCGGTCTCTGCTGCCACCCCTATCCCGCGGACCGGGCTGACCCGGCTCGGCGCGCTGGTCACAAGACCGCTGCGCGAGCCCCTGGCCAGCCTGCGCCGCGACCTGCACGTAGTCCTGGAGGGACTGGCCGGCCGGCATCCCTCGCCGCTGCTGCCGCGACGACCGCGCGGTCCGGAGGCGGGAGCCGGGCTCCTGCCGCGCACCCTGCGCGTCGAGCAGGTCGTGCGCGAGACGGCCGACGCGGTGACCCTGTGGCTGCGCGATCCGAGCGGGGCGCCGATTCCCTTTGTCGCCGGGCAGTTCTTCACCCTGCTCGTGCCGCTCGACGGGCAGACGGTGCGCCGGGCGTACTCGGCGTGCTCGTCGCCGCTGTCGCCCGAGACGGTGGCGATCACCTGCAAGCGCACGCCGGGGGGGCGGGTCTCGACGTTCCTCAACGAGCAGGCGGCGGTCGGGATGACGCTGCAGGTGCTGGGCCCATCGGGGAACTTCACCGTCGCGCCCGTGCCCGAGCGCGCTCGGCACTACGTCCTGCTCGGCGGCGGCAGCGGGATCACGCCGCTTTTGGCCATCCTCCGCGCCGTGCTGCACGCCGAGCCGCGCTCGCGCGTCTCGCTGATCTACGGCAACCGCAGCGCCGCCGACATCATCTTCCGCCGCGAGCTGGAGGCGCTGGCCGCCGCGCAGGGCGACCGCTTCACCCTGCGCCACGTCCTTTCGGAGCCCCCGCCCGAGTGGAGCGGCGGCACCGGGCTCCTGGATGAAGAGACCCTGACGCGCGAGCTGGCGGCGCTGCCCGGGCTGACCGGCGCTCCCGAGGAGCTCCTGGAGCCGGAGTTCTTCCTCTGCGGGCCAGCCGGCATGATGGCCGCGGCGCAGGCGGTGCTGCTCGCCCGCGGGGTGCGCGCCGACCAGCTGCGCAGCGAGCGTTTCGCCTCCCCGCACCTGCCGGCGGCGGCCCTGCCGGCGGCACGCAGCGCGCAGCGCGCCGAGCTGCGGCAGGGCGAGCGCCGCCACCAGCTGCTCGTGCAGCCCACCGAGACCCTGCTGGAGGCGGGCCTGCGCGCCGGCGCGGCGATGCCGTTTTCGTGCACCATGGGCGGCTGCGGCGCGTGTAAAGTAAAGCTAGACAGCGGCCAGGTGGCGCTGCAGGAGCCAAACTGCCTCACCGCGGAGGAGCGCGCCGCCGGCTACATCCTGGCCTGCATCGCCGCCCCGTGCACCAAGGTGGTGGTGGAGCTACCGTGAGCGGTCGCGCCAAGCCGGCCGCACCGATGCCGGCCGCCGCTGCCCCCGCCGCCAAGCCGGAGCCGCGCGCCGGCCGGACGCGCCCGCCGCCGCGCCCGCACGCGCCCTACCGGATGAAGGACCTGTGCGAGCTCACCGGCCTGCCGCGCCAGGTGATCCACTTCTACATCCAGCAGGGCCTGCTCCCCGAGGGCACAAAGACCGGCCGCAACATGGCCTACTACAGCGAGCACCACCTGCAGACGCTCAAGACCATCCGCACCCTGCAAGAGGAGCGGTTTCTCCCCCTCAAGGCGATCCGCGCCGTGCTCACCGATGGCGAGGCCGCGTTTACGCCGCCGCAGCGGCAGCTCCTCGCCGAGGTCAGGCAGCGCCTGCAGACCTCGCTCGGCGCCCCCGCCGGGCCGCGCGCCACGACGCTGCTGCTGCCGCTGCTCAAGCGCACCGGGGTGACCAAGAAAGATCTCGATCAGATCGTCCAGCTCGGGCTCCTGACTGTAGGTCACAATAAGAGTCGGCAGCCGGTGATCGCCCAGGACGACGCCTGGACGCTGGAGCTATGGGGGCAGCTGCGGGCAGTCGGCTTTAGCACTGAGCTCGGGTTCGGTCCGCAGGATCTTTGTCTGTTTGAAGACGCGATGACAGCGCTGTTCATGCGCGAGATGGCGATGCTCACCGAGCGCCTGCAGCACCTGCCGGCGGCGGTGGTGGCGACGATGGTCGAGCGGGCGCTGCCGCTTATCAACGGCTACCTCATGCGCTGCCACGAGGCCAAGGTCCGCAACTTCATCTCGGCCTTGTGAGCCATGCTCTCCCTTGGAAGATAGAAAAAGGAGTCGGCCATGCTGCAACCTCAGAACCTCACCCGCTTCCTCCCGGCCGCGCTGCGCGATCGCGCTGACGGCTACATCGAGGCGCTCAGTGTGTTCTTCGAGATCCGCGACCCGCGGGTCCTGCGGGCGCTCGGCCCTTCGGGGCTGCGCGGGCTGCTGCTCAAGCGCGGCAAGCAGGGGGTGCCGACGCGCATCCGCGCCTCGCACGAGGCGTACTTCGACTGGCAGTGCCCGGCCGATCAGCCGGCGATGCGGACCCTTTATAACCGCGCCAAGCAGGGCCAGTGGGACAGCGATACGTCGCTGCCCTGGGAGACCTCGGTCGACCCGGAGAACCCGGAGGTGCCGCTTCTGCCGCGCGAGTTTATCGACTTTGACTACTTCAATAGCCTCGGCTTCCGCCTCAACCCCAAGGAGGAGCGGCAGTTCATCTACAGCCTGACTACCTGGATGCTCAGCCAGTTCCTGCACGGTGAGCAGGGGGCGCTGTTCGCCGCCGCGCAGGTCACCGAGGCGGTGCAGTTCTTCGACGGCAAGCTGTATGGCTCGACCCAGGTGATGGACGAGGGAAGGCACGTCGAGGTGTTCAGCCGCTACCTCGAGCAGAAGATGAACAAGATGTACCAGATTAATGACAACCTGTTTGTCATCATCGACTCGCTGATGAGCGACTCGCGCTGGGACATGAAGTTCCTCGGCATGCAGATCATGGTCGAAGGGCTGGCGCTCGGCGCCTTCAGTACGCTGTACCAGCAGACGCGCGAGCCGCTTTTGCGGCAGCTGCTCAAGATGGTCATCCAGGACGAGGCGCGGCACGTTCACTACGGGGTGCTGGCGCTGCGCGAGCACATCACGCGGCAGCTGTCGGAAAGCGAGCGGCGCGAGCGCGAGGACTGGGCGTTCGAGGTCGCGCTGCTCATGCGCAACCGCTTCATGGCCTACGAGGTGTTTGAGGAGTGGTTCGAGGGCAGGATGCCGCGCAGCACCTGGCGTGAGCTGGTCCTGCAGGCCCCGGGGCTCAACAAGTTCCGGCAGGTCATGTTCAGCCGCCTGGTGCCCAACCTGCGCGAGATCGGACTTATGAGCCCGCGCATCCTTCCCAAGTACGAGCGGGCCGGACTCCTGCAGTACTTCTCGGGCGTCGCCGCCGACCGCCTGACCGGCGAGCAGATGATCCGCGACCTCGATGCCGAGCCGACCCTGGCGGCCCACGGCCTCGACGCGCAGCCGCGAGCGGCCGCCTAGCTCTCATGGCCGCGGCAAGGGTGTTCCGCAACTGGCTCGGCAACGTCGCGTTCACTCCCTGCGCCTACCACCAGCCGGCCGACGAAGCCGAGGTGATCGCGCTGGTGCAGCGGGCGCGCCGCGAGGGCCGGCGGCTGCGCGTCATCGGCGGCGGCCACTCGTGGTCGGCCGGGATCGCCACCGACGGCTACCTGGTGAGTCTGGACCGCCTGAAGCAGATCGTGCGCATCGATCCGCTGCGCCAGCAGGTGACCGTGCAGGCGGGAATTCGTCTGCGCGAGCTCAGCGCGCAGCTGCACCAGCGCGGCCTGGCGCTGCAGAACCTCGGCTCGATCCAGGAGCAGAGCCTGGCCGGGGCGATCTCGACGGGCACCCACGGCACCGGCCTGCAGTTCGGCGTCCTTGCGACCCAGGTGCGCGCCCTGCGCCTGGTCACCGGCAGCGGCGAGGTGGTCACCTGCAGCGTCGACCACGACGGCGAGCTGCTGGAGGCGGCGCGGGTCTCCCTGGGCGCGCTCGGCGTCATCACCGAGGTTACCCTGCAGGTCGCCCCGGCGTTCAACCTGCGCGAAGAGCGCACGCCGCTGCCGTTTGCGCAAGCGCTGGCGCTGGTGCCAGCGCAACTGGGTGAGGCAGATCACATCAAGCTGTGGTGGCTGCCGCACAGCGGCCGGGTGCAGGTCTATCGGCAGTATCGCACGCAAGAGCCGCTCCGGGCGCGGCGGGGTCTACTGTCCGAGGATACCCGCTCGGCGCAGCAGGTCTTCCGCGCCCTGCTCGCGCTCGGCAGCGCGCTGCCGGTGCTGGTGCCGCCGATCCACCGCTTCCTCGCCCGGGTGCAGTTTACCAAGAGCTCGCATGTCGGGCCGAGCTTCCGGGTCTTCAGTCTGGCCATGCCGCCGCGCCATCATGAGTCTGAATATGCGGTCCCGCTGTCGCGGGCGGCGGCGGCGATACGCGAGCTGCAGGAGCTTATCGCCGCCCGTCGCCACCGCGTCCACTTCATCCTCGAGTTCCGCTTCGTAAAGAAGGACGCCGCGTGGCTGAGTCCGGCCTACGAGCGCGACGTCTGCTTCATCGGCGCCTACGACGCAAACCGCCGCGGCTGGCCGGCCTTCCGGCGCGACTATGAGGAGCTCATGCAGCGCTGCGAGGGGCGGCCGCACTGGGGGAAGGAGTTCTCTGCGGTGCCCGCCTACCTCCGCGCCGCCTACCCGCGGTGGGATGACTTCCTGCGGCTGCGCCAGCAGCTTGATCCGGCTGGGGTTTTCGTCAATCAGCACCTGCAAGCGGTGCTCGGTTTAGGTCCCTGAGCCGGCGATCCTGTGGTATCGTGCTTACATCGAATCTCCCGGCAAGAGCAGCATTGCGCCGATCGTCGCGGAGCCCTACCGCGCCGCCATCCTCCTTGTCGACGATCACCCGGCAAACCTGTTGGCGCTGCAAGCGGTCTTGGAGCCGCTCGGGCACCGGCTTGTGCGCGCCGCCTCGGGTCGCGAGGCGATCGAGCGCACCCGCATCGAGGACTTCGCGGTCATTCTGCTCGACGTCAACATGCCTATCATGGATGGCTTTCAGACCGCCGAGCAGCTGCGCGAGCAGCCGCGGACGCGGGCGACGCCCATCATCTTCGTCAGCGCCGTCGAGCGGGATCCGGCCGAGATCCGCAAGGGGTACCGCTACGGAGCGGTCGACTTCTTGGTCAAGCCGCTGGTGCAGGAGATCCTGCGCTCCAAGGTCTCGGTCTTTGTCGAGCTGTTCCTGCAGAGCGAGCAGCTCAAGCAGCGCAAGGCCGCCGAGGAGAAGCTGCGCGAGACGCAGGCGCGCCTCAACCTGGCCCTGGAAGCCGGGCGCCTGGGCGCCTGGGAGTGGTCACTTCTGACCAACCGCTTCAGCTTCTCGCCGATGCTGGAGCAGCTACACGGCATCCCGCCGGGCAGCTTCGGCGGGACCTTCGCCGCCTTCCAGAGCGACATCCATCCCGAAGACCGCGAGCGCGTGCTGCAGGCGATCCGCGAGAGCGTGCAGGAGCGCCGCGAGTACCACCTGGAATACCGCATCGTCAGGCCCGACGGCCAGCTGCGGTGGCTAGAGACCCACGGCCAGCTGGTGATCGACCCGGCCGGGCTGCCGCTGCGCCTGGTCGGCGTCTGCCAGGACGTGACCGAGCGGCGCCAGGCCGAGGAGTCGGCGCGCCGGCTGGCGATCGAAGAAGGGGCGCGCAAGGCGGCCGAGGCGGCCAAGGAGCGCGAGGCCAGCCTGGCGGCGCTGCGCATCGAGGTCTCGACCGCGCTCGGGCAGGGCGGCGAGCTGCGGCAGATGCTGGGCGGCTGCTGCGAGGCGCTGCTCAAGCACCTGGGCGTGGCGTTTGCCCGCCTGTGGACGCTCAACCCCGAGACGCAGATGCTGGAGCTGCAGGCGAGCGTCGGGACCTACACCCACATCGACGGCGGCCACGCTCGCGTGCCGGTGGGAAAATATAAGATCGGGCGCATCGCCAAGGAGTGCCAGCCGCACCTTACCAACGATCTATTAAATGATCCGCTGCTCGGCGACCGCGAGTGGGCGGCGGCCAACAAGTTCAGCGCCTTCGCCGGCTACCCGCTGCTCGTCGACGGCCACTGCATCGGCGTCGTCGCCCTGTTCGCGCGCCACGAGCTGAGCGCGAGCACCCTGAGCGCGGTGAGCCTGGTCGCCGACGCGATCGCCCAGGGAATTCTGCGCAAGCACACCGAGCTGGCGCTGGAGGAGCGGGCCCGCGAGCTCGCCCGCTCGAACGAGGAGCTCGAGCGGTTCGCCTACGTCGCCTCCCACGATCTGCAGGAGCCGCTGCGCATGGTCGCCAGCTACACCCAGCTGCTCGGCCGCCGCTACAAGGGCAAGCTGGACAGCGACGCCGACGAGTTCATCGCCTTCGCGGTCGATGGCGTGACCCGCATGCAGGCGCTGATCAACGACCTTCTGACCTTCTCACGCGTCGGCACCCAGGGCGGGGCGCTGGTCCCGATGGAGCTCGGCAAGGCGCTGGCGGCGGCCGAGTTCAACCTGCGCGCCGCCATCGAGTCGACCGGCGCCGTCATCACCAGCGACGCCCTGCCCACAGTGCTGGCCAACGAGCGGCAGATGGTGCAGCTCTTGCAGAATCTTGTGGGCAACGCCATCAAGTTCCACGGTGAAAAGCCGCCGCGCATCCATGTGAGCGCCGAGCGGCACGAGGGCGAGTGGCAGATCGCGGTGGCCGACAACGGCATCGGCATCGATCCGACCTTCTTTAACCGCCTGTTCGTCGTCTTTGCCCGCCTGCACAACCGCAGCGAGTATGCTGGCAACGGCATCGGCCTGGCCATCTGCAAAAAGATCATCGAGCGCCACGGCGGCCACATCTGGCTAAAGTCGCAGCCGGGACATGGGGCGACATTCTTCTTTACGCTCCACGGAGTAAAGTCATGACGGTCGGGGAAGGTCGCCCAATCCACATCCTCCTCGTCGAGGATAACGCCGGCGACGTCCGGCTCACGCGCGAGGCCCTGAAAGAGGGCAAGGTCGGCAACTCCCTGACCGTCGCCCCCGATGGGGTGGAAGCGCTGGCCATCCTGCGCCAGGAGGGACGCTACGCCGGCGAGACGCGCCCCGACCTCATCCTGCTCGACCTCAACCTGCCGAAAAAAGATGGGCGCGAGGTGCTGGCCGAGATCAAGGACAACCCCGCGCTTAAGCGGATTCCGGTGGT
The DNA here is from genome assembly GCA_044222245.1 of Polyangia bacterium. GTDB lineage: Bacteria > Myxococcota_A > Polyangia > Palsa-1104 > JAEUJZ01 > CALFML01. The sequence goes on from JBGANQ010000020.1 coordinate 40,519, forward strand.
GGTGCTGACGACCTCCAAGGCCGAAGAGGACATCGTGCGGACCTACGACCTGCACGCCAACTGCTACATCACCAAGCCAGTAGATTTTGACAAGTTCGTCTCTGTCGTAAAGTCCATCGATGACTTCTGGCTGAGCGTCGTCAGACTGCCGCCGGGTTGAGCTTGCATGTCCAGCACCGCCCACATTCGAATTCTCCTCATCGAGGACAACCCCGGCGATGTCCGGCTGCTGCGCGAGCTGCTCAAGGACGCCGTCCGGCTGCACAGCGAGATGACGCCGGTCGAGCGCCTGGCGGCGGCGGCAGCGCTGCTGGCGGCGCAGCCCTTTGATGTAGTCCTGCTCGATCTCTCCCTGCCCGATGCCGCGGGTCTGGAGGCGCTGCAGCGGCTGCACGGCCTGGCGCCGGCGGTGCCGATCGTCGTGCTCACCGGGCTCGATGACGAAGAGACGGCGCTGCGGGCGGTGCAGGAGGGCGCGCAGGACTTCCTGGTCAAAGGACGGGTCGACGCGCCGAGCCTCAGCCGCGCCATCCGCTACGCCATCGAGCGCAAGCGGGTCGAGGAGATGGAGCGCCAGCTGGTCAAGGCGCACGCCGCGCGCGCCGAGGCCGAGGTCGGCGAGAGTCGCTTCCGCGGTCTCGCCGAGGCGATTCCGCAGCTGGTCTGGGAGTTCAGCCCGGGCGGCGGCCTGGACTACCTGAGCCCGCGCTGGTTCGAGTTCACCGGCCAGGACCCCAGGCAGCGATCCGCGGCGACGGTGATGGAGGCGATTCATCCCGACGACCTGGCGCAGACGCTGTCACTGTGGGAGACGGCGCACAGCAGCGGCACCACCTGGCAGAGCGAGTACCGGCTGCGGCGGGCCGACGGCATCTACAGGTGGCACCTGGGGCGCGCGGTCCCGTGGCGCAATAAAGACGGCCAGCTCACCAAGTGGTACGGCACCGCCACCGATATCGATGACCACAAAAAGAACGAGCACGAGCGGCTGCGGCTCCTGGCCGAGGCGCAGCGCGCCATCAAGTCGCGCGACGACATGCTGGCCACGGTCAGCCACGATCTGCGCAACCCGCTCAGCACCATCGCCATGGTCGCCTCGCTGATGCTCGCCGCGCCGGCGGTCGACGAAGAGGGCCGACGCCTGCACCGGCATGCGGCCAAGCTCGATCGCGCGGTGAAGCGGATGGAGCACCTCATCCGCGACCTGCTCGACCTGGCGAGCATCGAGAGCGGCCACCTGTCGATAAACCCCAAGCCGACCCAGCTGACGACGCTGATCAGCGAGGGCCTGGATGCCCTGCAGCCGGCCGCCCAGGCCAAGCGGCTCAAGCTGACCGGCGAGCTGCACGACCCGAGCGCCCTGGTCCTGTGCGACCGCGAGCGCATCCTGCAGGTGCTGACCAACATCGTCGGCAACGCGATCAAGTTCACCCCCGACGACGGCGCGATCCGCATCCGCTGCACGCGCCGCAGTCAGGACATCTGCGTCTCGGTCGCCGACACCGGCCCCGGGATCGCCGCGGGCGATCTGCCGCGGGTGTTCGACCGGTTCTGGCAGGCGCGCTCTGCGGATCGGGCGGGCACCGGTCTCGGGCTGGCTATCTGCAAGGGAATCGTCGAGAGACACCAGGGCTCGATCTGGGCCGAGAGCCAGCTGGGCGCCGGCACCACCTTCTTCTTCACGCTGCCGCTGGCCGCGTCCGCCGAGGCCGAAGGGCGCAGCGCCGGAGGCTAGCCGCCGCTAGCCAGGCTTGCCGGAGGGCGGGGCGGCGTCGCCGAGGTTCTTGATCAGCAAGGCCAGCTCGGGCAGCTGGATCGGCTTGACCAGGTGGGCATCGAAGCCCGCTTCTTTAGAGCGCCGGCGGTCGCTGTCCTGGCCGTAGCCGGTTACCGCCACCAGCCGGATGTGGGCGAGCGAGGGGTCCTGGCGCAGTCGGCGCGCCAGCTCGTAGCCGTCCATCACCGGCAGCCCGATGTCGAGCAGGGCGAGGTCGGGCTTGAAGTCGGCGGTGATGCGCAGCGCCGCCGGACCATCGTGAGCCACCCGGGTGCGATGCCCGAGCAGCTCCAGCCCCGTCGCCAGCACCTCGGCGGCGTCTTCGTTGTCATCGACCACCAGGATGGTCCGCCCGGCTCCGGGGGCCAGCGCGGCGCCGCCCGGGGCCGCCGCCGCCGGCTGGTGCTCCGGCGCCGCGGTGGGCAGGCGGACGGTGAAGGTGCTGCCGCGGCCGCGGCCCTCGCTCGCCGCCTCGACGGTCCCGCCGTGCATCGTCAACAAGCTGCGCACGATCGCCAGCCCCAGCCCCAGCCCCCCGGAAGAGCGATCGAGGGCCTGCCGCTCTTGCATGAACAGCTCGAAGATGTGCGGCAGGATCTCGGCGGTGATTCCCATTCCGTCATCGCGGACCGTGATCACCACCTGCTCGCCCTCGCGCTGCGCCGTCACAGCGATGTGGCCGCCCGGCTCGGTGTACTTGGCGGCGTTGGTCAGAAGGTTCGCCACGACCTGCGCCAGCCGGGTGGGATCGCCGTCGACTAGAAGGCCGGTGGCGGGGACCTCCAGGGCCAGGTGGTGCTGGCGCTGCTCCAGCATCGGGCTGGCCATCTCGACCGCCTTGCCCACCACCTCGGAGATCTCCAGGCGCTTTTTCTGCAGCTCCACCTTGCCGCGGGTGATGCGCGAGACATCCAGCAGATCATCGACCAGCCGGATGAGGTGCGCGACCTGCCGCTCGATGACCACGCGCTCGCGATCGATGGCCGCCACGCCGCGCAGCCGCATCAGGTGCAGCGCCGTCGAGATCGGCGCCAGGGGGTTGCGCAGCTCGTGCCCGAGCATGGCGAGAAACTCGTCCTTGGCGCGGTTGGCAGACTCGGCGGTCTGGCGCAGCTCGTGCTCGGTGGCGCGCGCCGCTTCCAGCTGCCGGCGCGCCGTGACCTGCTCGCTCACCTCGGTCGCGAACACCAGGACGCCGTCGATGCTGCCCGTGCGGTCGCGGGTCGGCTGGGCGATCCAGTTGAAGAACACTTCCGAGCTCTGGCCGCCGCACTCCAGGCGCACCGCGAAGTCCTGCGCCGCGAACGGCTCGCCGGTCTGATAGATGCGGTCCAAGATGTCCCAGACGCCCTGCACGGTCAGCGCGGGCAGCACCTCGCGGGCCGGCTTGCCGATGAGCTCCTGCTGGCCGACCATTGCCAGGTAGCGCGGGTTGGCCAGCTCGTAGACGAGCTGCGGGCCGCGGACGATGGCGATCGCCGCCGGGACCTCCATGAGGAAGGTGTGCAGGCGCTTGCGCTCCAGCTCCAGGTGCTCTTCGACCAGCCGCTGGACGCGGGACAGCTCGAGCTGGGCGCTCACCCGGCCGATCAGCTCGCGCGCTGAGAAGGGCTTTACCAGATAGTCGTTGGCCCCCTGCAGGCGCCCTTCCGTGCTGGCGTCTTCGCCGGCGCGCGCTGACAGCATGATCACCGGGATGGCCGAGGTGCGGGCATCGCGGCGCAGCTCGCGCAGCAGGCCAATGCCGTCAAGCTCGGGCATCATGACGTCGCTGATGATCAGATCCGGCCGGCGCTCGCGCGCCTGCCGTAGCGCCGCGGCGCCATCGCCGACCACCTCGACCTCCCACCGCTCGGCGAGCAGCCGGCGGACGTAGTCGCGCATATCGGCGTTGTCATCGGCCAGCAGGATGCGCGCGCCGGTGCTGACCGCCAGCGCCGAGGTCGGGTGCGGCGCCCCCGGGTGGGCGCTGTCGGGCAGCCAGCGCAGCGCCTCGTTGACATAGGGATCGGCGCCCAGCGTCGTCGCCTCCGGTCGGGCTTGGTCGACTATGTGCTCCTTGGCCAGGTGGTCGCTGCCGTGGGGGAGGCGGACGGTGAAGGTGGTGCCGGCATCGACCTGACTGGCCACCGCGAGCGTCCCGCCGTGCAGCCGCACCAGCTCGTGCACCAGCGCCAGGCCGATGCCCGAGCCCTCATGGGTGCGCGAGCGCGCTCCCTGCACGCGGTGGAAGCGCTCGAACAGGTGCGGCAGCTCGGCGGGGGCAATGCCGGTGCCGGTGTCGGCGACCTCCAGCTCGATGCCCTCGCCCACGCCGCGCAGGGAGATCTTGATGCTGCCTTTGAAGGTGAACTTCAGGGCGTTGGACAGCAGGTTGAGGACGATCTTTTCCCACATGTCGCGGTCGACGTAGACCGGCGTCGGCAGCGGCGGACAGTCGACCACGAACTGCAGGCCGGCGTGCTCGATGGCAGCGCGGAAGGCGCTCGCCAGATCCGTGGTCAGGGCGGCCAGATTGGTGGCCTGGTAGGCGGCCTGCGCGCGGCCGGCCTCGATGCGCGAGAAGTCGAGCAGGGCGTTTACCAGCTTGAGCAGGCGCAGCGCGTTGCGGTGCACCGCCTGCAGGCTCTCCCCGCTGAGCGTGCCCGTCGAGTTGAGCGCGTCCGCCGTCGGCCCGAGCAGCAGCGTCAGCGGGGTGCGGAACTCGTGGCTGACATTGCTGAAGAAGGCGGTCTTGGCGCGATCGAGCTCCGCCAGCGCCTCGGCCTGGCGGCGCGCCTCTTCGTAGGCGCGGGCGTTGGCAATCGCTGTCATCACCTGGTCGGCGGTCAGGCGAAACAGGCCCAGGTAGCGCTCGTCAAGCTTGCGCCGCGGGCTCACCCCGGCGACGAAGAAGCCGTGCGGGCGGGGGTGTCCGGGGCGCGACAGCGGCAGCACCACGGCGCGCTCGGGCGGCTCGCCCCAGCGTCCTTGCGGCAGCGGGCCAAAGCGGGCGCTCAGCTGATCGACGATCACCTCGCGCCCCAGGTGCTCGGCCTCCCAGAACGGCCAGCTCGCCGGGTCCGCCGCGGTCAGCGCCACGCGCGACGGCTTGGCGGGACCGGCGTACGCGGACAGCCCGCTGGTGCTGACCAGCTCGGCATAGCTGCTGTCGCTGCCCGGCGGCCGCAGGTAGAATAGCGAGAACGGCAGATCCGAGTCATTGAGGGCCAGGATACCCGCCGCGGTGCGACAGGCTTCCTCGGCCGACTTGGCGTCCGCGGCGCGCGCCGCCAGATCGCGCAGCATGCGCAGCTGGCGGTCATCCTGCACCTGCTCGGTGGTCTCCTGGACCGTGTTGAGCACGCCGCCGATGCCCCCCTCATCATCGGGAATCGGACTATACGAGAACGTATGGAAGGTCTCTTCGCCAAAGCCCCGGCTGTTGAGGAATAGCTGCAGGTGCTCGTGAAACGTCGCCGGACCCCCGGCGCGGACCGCGTTGATCATCGGCCCGACGATATGCCAGACCTCCGGCCAGACCTTCTCACCCGGGGCGCCCATCGAGGCCGGATGCTTGACTCCGAGCACCGGCCGGTAGGCGTCGTTGTACAGCTGCAACAGCTCCGGACCCCACCAGATGAGCATCGGGAACCGATTGGCCAGCATCACCGCGACCATGGTCTTCAGGCTCTGCGGCCAGCGCGCGACCGGACCAAGCGCGGTCTTGGACCAGTCGAGCGAGCGCATGAGCGCGCCCATCTCACCGCCCCCCGCCAGGCACTCTTCGCCGGGGCTGGACTGACTCGGCTTGCTGACGGAGAGTCCGTCCTCTGTTTTGGTCGCCATGCGCGGTGCTTGGTCGCTATTCTAAAGAAGCGATGCGTGCAAGTCTGCCCCTTTTCCCCGGCCCTGCAAAGGCGAGCCGAGGCTGGCGCTGACGCCGCCGCTACTTGGTATTAGGCGCCGGTCCGAACTCGCGCAGGGTCGGCTGCCGCGGCGTATCCCCGGCCACCCGGGGGTGCCAGGTCAGCTCGACCTTGGAGTCGTTGCCCGACAGGATGAGGCGGGTGCCGCTGTCGGCCAGGTGGATGCGGCGGATGCGCTGGCCGTTCTGCCAGGTGCCGTTGGTGCTGCACAGATCCATGGCGTAGACGCGGCCGCGCTCGGCCATCAGCAGTACGTGCAGGCGCGAGATCTGTCCCGACAGCACCTGCCGCAGCCCGCGGTCCATGCAGGTCTCGGCGCGGCCGATGATGATTCCGGCGTACAGGTCGGCCTCGCTGAACTCGATCGAGACCGCGCGCGCCTGGCGCCGCAGGGTCAGCCGCGCGCTGCCCGGCGGACCGGCCGCGGGGACCGGCAGATCCGAGAGCCGCACGCTGCGCGGCATCACCGTGACATGGGTGCGCCGCATCATGCGCATGGACAGCTCGGGCGGAATCTCGGCCTCGCTGGTGTCGTAGGCGGGCAGCTCCTGGCCGGTGGCCAGGGCGCCGCGCTGCTGATGAAACTCTGGCAGCGGTACGCAGCCAAGGGCGCACTGGTGCTCGCCAAGACCTATCAGCAGGGGGCCGCTCACCGAGATCGACTGCCGCGGCTGGCCGTCGATGGTGAACGGCTGGCCCGACTGCAGATCGAGCAGCCGCAGGGCCGGCGAGCCGTCGGCGAGCAGGCTGCAGCTGGCGAGCATCTGGCGGTTGGCGATGCCGGGCAGCCGGGGCAGCTGCAGGTCGCAGTTGTCGTGCCACCCCAGGATGGCGTAGACCGTCGAGGAAGCCTCCAGATCCACCCAGCCGAGGTCGCGGTTGTGGACAAAAAAGAGCCGGTAGCCGACCCGGCAGGCGGCCGGCTGATCGACGAGCAGCCGGGCCCCGAACACGTACGCATCGTTCAGCGCGGCGGGGGCGCTGCCCGTCGGCCGTACGCCCGGTGCGGAGGCCGGGGAGCTCGGCTTGCGGGCCCGCGCCGCGGCCTCGCTCGGCGGGTCCGCTTCGCTGTCGGGGGGGCGCGGGACCACCCGCAGGTGCGGACGCGCTCCGACGAGCGGCATCGGTGAGTGCTCGCCTGAGTCCATTTCTAAGAGTATACCGACTTGACGCGGCGCCGTCGCGCGCCCCGCGCATTTCTGTGCAATCTCGCCAGCCTGGCCCGTCCAGCCGGAAATCTTCCGGCCGCCTGCTATATGCTCCGCCGATGCGAACAGTCGGGCTGCTCCTTGCGACTTGGTTCCTCCTGTTTTCGCCGGGCGCGCGCGGCCAGCCGCCGGTCGCATCGTACCCCGGAGCTGGCACCGGCCATGACCCGGCCCTGGCCGACGCCGACCTCGCTCGGCGGGTGCAGCGGGCGAGCCTGCCCGGGGTGAAGTTCCGCTTTGCCCCCCTGCCCCAGCCGCCCCCGCCTCCGGAGTCCGTGCAGCCGCCGGACTGCCAGCAGCCGGCGGCCGGGCTGTGTGACATCAACTGGCGCAGCATGCCGCGGGCGCTGCGACCGCTGCCGGTCGCCGCTGCCAGCCTGGAGGGGGCCGAGGTCCTGCTGCGCACCCAGACCGGCCAGCCGGTCCTTTATGTCCGCCCAGGGGAAGTGGGAGTCGCCTTCGCCGCCGCCGACCCCCACCCCGAGCGCGCCGACACGCCCGAGGGGGCGCTGCGCCGCTGGCCGTACTTCAACTACCTGTTGCACCTGGCGGCGTGCCGGGCGGGAGGCCAGGCGGTGCCGCGCTACGGCGACTTCGCCCACGGACCGCTGCCGGGCAAGGCGCTCCGTCAGGCGGTGCTGGTCGCCGGGGTCGCGCTGTGGCTCTTGTTCTTCGCGCTGCTGCAGCTCGCCCGGCGCCCGGCCGCCCGCGGCGCGGAGTCTCTTTCGTGGATGCAAGGGGGCGCGGCGCTCAACGCCAGCACCGCCGCCGCCGCGATAAGCGCCGCCTGGACCCGCGCCGGGTTCGCCCGGCCGCTGTCGGGGCTCCTCACCCTCTTGTCGGCGATGGTCCTGCTCATCGGTCCGTACTTCGCCCTGCAGTCGCTGCTCGGCCAGCATGTGCAGCCATTCCCCGAGGCCGACGGCCTGTGGCGGGATCTGGTCGGGATGCTCATGATCCTGTGGCTGACCTTTGACCTTGGCACCCAGACCGCGATGGTCAAGTACTTCGCCGAGCACCGCGTGGTCAGCCCCCAGGACGCGCTGCGCGATGTCCAGTTCTACGTCTGGTTCCAGCTCCTGTCGCGCCTGGTCGAGGCGTCGTTCCTCGTCGCCCTGGTGCTCGGCTACCTGCCCTACTCCACCTATGCGATGTACACGCCGCTGGCGCTCCTTTATGCGGCCTACTGCCTGCCCTCGGTCTCGGGCCTGGGCAAGCTGCTCTGCCAGGCGCTGCAGCGGTTTGACTACCAGAACCTGCTCGACCTCGCCGAGCAGCGGCTGCTGGTGTTCCTGGTGCCGATTCCGTTCGTGCTCGGCTTCCGCGCCTGGGGCCGCGGCCAGCCGGACTTCGGCGAGGCCTACGGGGCGGCGATCGGCCTCGGCGTCGGCACCGTGGCGACGCAGCTTGTGGTGATGGCGCTGGGCTTCTACGCGCTGCGCCGGCTCGGCGTGCCGCTGCGCCCGCTGTTCCGCGCCCACTTCGACCGCGCGACGGTGCGCCGGCAGCTCTTGTTCGGGGTCAAGACCACCATCGGCCAGGAGCCCTACCGCTTCACCCAGGCGCTGGAGAGCCAGATCATCATCCGCTCGCTCGCCGACTTCCCGGCCCTTTTGGGAATCCGCGATCTAATCAACAACCGCCTGGCCTTCCTGTTCTTCTTCGCCTGGAGCTACTACCAGAGCGCGGTGCCCGCGGTCTCCGAGGCGATGGCGGCGAAAAAGGAGCGGCTCGTCCAGTACTACGTAGCGCGCTACCTGCAGTTCGGATTTCTGTTCTCGGCGCTCATCTTCTCGATGCTGTGCGCCGTCGGGCCGCTGTTCATTCGCGGCGCCCTGGGAGCGCAGTGGAGCCGCGCCGGGGACTACCTGGTGCTTGGCTGCCTGAGCGGACTCCTGCTGCCGCTGGCGTGGCTGTCCGACTCGCTGCAGCAGGGCGCCGGGCGGCCGGGGACCAACACCGTGGTCATGCTGGTCGAGCAGGGAGTGCGACTCTTACTGCTGCTGCTGCTGGTGCCGCGGCTGCAGTTTGCCGGCATCTACGTCGCGACGCTGCTGGCGCTGGGGCTCAAGTGCGGGTTTGGCTGGGTGCTCAACCACCGGCTGATCGTGCGGCTGCGGCTGCCGGTGTGGCAGACCTTCGGCGCGCCGGCGGTGGCGGGGCTTGGCAACTACGCGCTGTGGTGGGCGGTGAGCCGGGTGCTGGCACCGCAGAGCACGACGGCGGTGCTGCTCTTGTTCTTTGTCGCCGGGGCGACCTCGTTCGTCATCGGGCTGTTCCTGAGCGCGGCGGTGGGCGGCATCGATCCGGCGGCGCAGCGCGAGCTGGACGACGGGGCGCAGATGTCAGCGCTCATGCGCCCGCTGTGCCAGGTCCTGGCCGGCGCGGCGCGCCTGGGCTCGCGGCTGTCCCCGTGGCCGGCGCGCACCTCCAGCCTCGCCGCCGAGGCCGCCGTGGAGGCCGCCGAGCTGGGAGCCGGACCGGGCCACCACAACGGGGTTCGCTCCCTGTAGCTGCATCGGCCGCGATGCAGACACGGCGGCCAGCGGTGCAGTCGGGGGCGCAGTCGGCGCGCCGGCGGGTCTACGCACCGTTAGGGCGGCTCGCTCCGGGAGCTCGTCGTCCGCCAACAAGTCAGCCCGCGCGGACTATTTGAACTTCATGCCGCAGATCGGATCATCGCCGCAGTCCTCCGGATTGACCGCCGGCAGCGACGCCGGACGGGGGCCGGCGGGACGGGGTCCCGGCTTAGTGTGCGCGGCGCCGGTCGGCGGTCGCGACACAGTGACCAGGTGCGGAGCTGCGGCAGGGAGCGGCGCGGCAGGGAGCGGCGCGGCAGGCGGCGGCGGGACCGGCACCTGGCTGAGCCCAGAGGGGACCGCGGGCCGGCCGACCAGCGCCTCGCGGCCGCGCGCCCGCACCGGCTGGGTCAGCAGGACCACGGCCATGCCCACCACGGCGAGCAGGCTCAGCGCCATGCCGCTCATCGCCCAGCGCAGCGCGGCTCCCGACGCCGGTGCTGGCGGCGGCTGGGTGTGCAGGTGCTCGTGCAGCACATCGCGCTCCGCCTTGATCTGGATAAGCGCCTGCTGCATCGCCGCCACCCGCTCGCGAGCGGCGGCCTCGCGCGCCTCGACCTCGATCCGCAGCCGCGCCGCGGCCTCGGCGACACGCTGCGCCTGCAGCTCGGTTTCACGGGCCTGCTCGCGCTCGCGCCGCTCCTTGTCCTCGCGCTCTTTCTGGAGCTGCGCTTGCCGCGCCAGCTCCTCGGCCTGGCGCGCCAGCTCGGACCGCTGCAGCTCGGCCAGGGCAAACATCACGCTCGTCTCGGTATTCTGGGTCATCGTCGCACCCTCCTGCCGCGGGAGGACTGCAGCGGTCATGCCAGCGCCGCGCGGGGCGCGCTCGAATTCGCGGTCAGCGACGGAAAAGCTCGGCTACGGAGCCCGGCAACGCGGCGCCGCCGGCGCGGGCCGGTGCCGCTGAATCTATTCCCGATAGACTCCGAGTCTACTTTTGCCGACCCTGGCGGCGCACCCGCAGGCCGAGCTGGTTGTAGCGCAGCCGCACCCGCCGCGCATTGGCCATTGGCTCGCCGGTCAGCAGCCGCGCCGCCATGGCCGCGAAGTCGCCGTCCGCCTGGGCGTGCAGCTGGGCGAAGAGCTGCCGCTCCAGCCCCTGCGCGACCGCGTGCAAGGAGTCCTTGGGCGAGAGCTGCACGGTCAGGCTGGCCGTCGCCGCGGCGTCACCGCCATGGCCGTCGCCGTCGCCGTCGCCGTCGCCGTCGCCACCCGGCGGCCGCGCCGCTGTGAGCGCCGAGTCAAAGCCCGAGCTGGCCAGCAGATCGCGCACCAGCTTGGCCGGAATCGGAATCGTCCGCGCCCCACCGGCCACCGCGCGGCCCGCCTCGGCAGCGCGCAGGGCGTCGGCCAGGGCAAAGACCACCGCGTTGCCGCACAGCCACTCAAGCTCGCGCACGTTGCCGGGGAAGGGATGGGCGCGCAAGGCGCTCAGCGTCGCCGGGGACAGCACAAACTGGACGCCGCGGGCGGGCGCCGGCGGGGTGCGGGCGACCACCAGCTCGACCTGCAGCGGCCCGTCGAGCCGGGCGCGGTCGTAGTAGGCGCACAGGAGGGCCCGGTTCGCCCCTTGCGCGAAGGTCTTTCGGGCCAGCGCCCGCAAGAGCTCCTCCAGGTCCTCCAGGCGCTCGCGCAGCGGCGGCAGGACCAGGCGCGCTGCCGGGTTCAGGCGGGCGTACAGATCGGCGCGAAAGCGGCCGGCCCGCACAGCTGCCCGCAGGTCGAGGTTGGTCGCCGCCAGCACCTTGACCTGCACGGCGCGCGGGCTGCTCTCGCCCAGGCGGGTGACGCGGCCGTCCTGCAGGGCGAGCAGCAGCATGCGCTGGACGTCGAGCGGCAGGTTGCCGATCTCGTCGAGAAACAGGGTCCCCTGGTGCGCCCGCTCGAAGCGCCCCTCGCGGTCCACGGCGCCGCTGAAGGCCCCGCGCGCGGTGCCGAACAGCTCGGCGGCGACCAGCGACTCGGGCAGCGCCGCGATGTCGACCGCGCAGAAGGGTCCCTTGAGCCCGGTCGCCGGGTGCAGCACCTGCTCGGCGAGCGCGCTCTTGCCGGTGCCGGTCTCGCCGAGCAGGAGCACCGGGAACGAGGTGCGGGCCAGCGTCTGGGCGTCGCGCCGCAGCCGGGCCATCGCCGCCGAGCGCCCGAACAGGTAGCCGCCGGCCTCGGGCGCGTCGCGCCGCCGCGCCAGCACCCGCTCGATGAGCAGCCCGAGCGCGCGGGCGTCAAAGGCGTCCGCCCCGGCCAGGGTCACAAACTCATCGACCGCCAGGGCCGAGGCGGCGTCCTCGTAGGGCAGCTCCTCGCGCGAGGTGAGCAGGATCACCGGCAGCTCGCCGCGCGCCCGTCTCAGGTGCGCCAGGATCTCCAGCCCCTGCAGGCGGCGGCGCCGCTCCAGCTGGAGCCCGGCTTCGTCGGCCGCCGCGACCTTGCGCGGGCGCCCAGCTCGCGGCGCCGCCGGCGGCTGCAGGCGCGGCGGCAGCAGCCGCTCGACCGGCACGTCGAAGGCGACGTCCAAGAGGACCACCTCGGTGTCGGGGTGGCGGCGCAGCGCCGCCTCGGCCTCGAAGCCGTCGTGGGCGTGGGTCAGGGTGCAGCCGGGGCGGCGCTCGCAGGTCCAGCACGGGCCGGGCAGCTCGCAGCGCGTGGCATAGGCGTAGTCGCGGAGGAAGCGATGGGCGAGCTCGATGTAGCGGTCGCCGTCGTCGATGAGCAGGAGCTTGGGGCGTTGGGTCATGCGGCGCTCAGCGGGCGGGTCGTTTGGTGGGAGGCGGCGCGGCGGTGGCCAGGGCGCGCAGCTGCTGCTCGATCTGCAGCGCCAGCGAGGCCGCGCGCGCCACAGCGGCCGGCGCCCCCGCGCGCACCCGCGGCTCTAGCCCTGCGAGCTCGGCAAAATCGGCAGCTACCGCGGCCAGCGGTGCGGCGGCCGACGGCGACTCGGTGAGCCGGCCCTGGCCCGAGCCCGGGGCGCCTTGGCCGGCTGGCTGCAGCTCGGCCTGCTCACCGCGGGCGGCCGGGCGCTTCCGGGTGAGCAGCGGCTGCAGCTCGGCCGCCAGGGCGGCGAAGCGGTCCGCCGGGCTCGTCGTCCGGGCGTCGCCGTACAGGTCGCGGCACAGCATCTCCAGCAGGGCGGCGTCCACTGCGCCGCCGGCCAGCAGGTTGCGAGCGGTGCGCGCCAGATACTTGCCTACATCATGGACCAGGCGCGCGGTCAGCTCGCGGCGCCGGGGTCCGAGAGCGCGCGCCTCTTCCTGCGGCGGCTCGCCGGGGTCGGCCGGCGCCGCCACCGCGCCGGGGGCTGCAAGGCCGCTGCGGCCACGGCTTGCGGCGGCGGCGGACCGGGCTCGGGCCGAGTCGCCGCGGCGCGGCCTGGCAGGGCGGGCAGTCATCGCGACGGCTCCGCCAGCGCCTGCCGGATCGCCCCGGCGTCAAAGGACGGCACCGCCGTCACCCGGCCATAGAGGCGCTGCAGGTTTTGCAGCCGCCGCGGCGGAAAGTCGTGGATGAACACCGCCGGCTGGCCGTAGCCGTGCGCCCGCACCTGGGCCAGGATCAGCGCCCCCTGCTGGTCCTTGAGGTAGCGCAGGGCGCGCGCCTGGTCCCCGCCGAACAGCTGCGCCGCCGTCGCCGCGAGGTCGCCGCACAGGCTCTCCGGGGTCGCCCGGTCAAAGCGCAGGTCGATGAGCAGCGCAAAGATCTCCTCGGCCGCGAGCGCCGCCAGCGTCTGCGCCAGCGAGCGCGCCTGGCGGATCGCCAGATCCGCGCCGAGGAACAGCCGGGCGAACTCGGTGTACTCGTCTCCGTCTTCGATAACCAGCAGGCGCTTCATGGGCTGTGGTCCGCCGCGGGCGCGTCTTTCCCGTCGGCCGTGGAGGCGGTCAGGGCGCGGAACAGCTGCACCACCACCGCCTTGCGAAACCCCGGGCGCCCCGGCTCGACTGTAATGGCCCCGTTATATAGGTGAAGCGCCGCGGTGACCAGGCCCAGCCCGTGCTGAATGCGCGGATCGTGGGGATCCAGGCTCTGGTAGATCTGCTCGGTGGTGAGCGGCTCGGGGCTGGTGTCGTGCACGCGCAGGCGGACGATCTCTTCCCCGGTGGGCAGCATCGCCAGCTCGACGTCCAGGGCCACCTGGCGCGGCTCGGGCGAGCGACCTACCGCCAGGATGGCGTTGCGCAAAAGGTTCTTGAGCACGAGCATCAGATCGGTCCGATACACCTCGACAGCGACGAGCTCGTCGGGCGGCGTGATCAGCACCGGCGCGAGCGCGACCTGCGACACCGCGTACTCCTCGCCGACGCTGGTCAGCACCTCTTCGAGCAGCGAGCGATCGATGACGGTGCGCGACAGCTGCGTGAGCAGCGCCAGCAGCTGGTCGTCAAACCGCCGCAGGCGCGCGTAGGCCGCCTGCATGCGCCGGATCGCCGCCGGCTGGCCGAGGGTGAACGCCTCCTGCTGGGCCACCAGGGCGCGGATGGTCCGATCGGCGGAGTGAAAGCCGGCGTCGGTGCGCAGCACCCCGGCGTGCGGCCCCAGGGTCCGCGCCAGGGCGCGCAGGTGGCCCTCCCACGCCTTGAGCAGCGGCTCGCCGCCGAACACCCGCTCGCGCAGGAACAGCCGCTGCGCCGCCGACGACTGCCCGCTCGCCAGCGCCTTGATGGCGTCGGCGACGGCGCCGATGCGGTGCTTGAGCAGCTCGTGGCGCAGGCGGCCGATGAGGTACGAGATCGCCGGCTGCAGCTCCGGGCTGGCAGCGGCCAGCTGGGCCAGCGACCGCCGACGCCGCCAGCTGAGGATCGCCACCCCGCCGAGCAGGGTCACGGCGAGCCCCGCCAGCGGCAGCGCGGTGGCGCCGGCGCGCAGCCAGCCGCGCAGCGACTCGCCCTCGCCCGGCGCCGGGTAGGGTCCGGGCTCGCTGTCGGCGTCCGGCTCGATGCGGCGCAGCTCGGCGCGCGCCGTTCGCGCCTCGGTGCCAGCGGGGAAGTACCTGAGGAACCACTTGTAGTAGTCGATGGCGCGGATGTTGATTTCCTGATCGCGGCAGGCGCGCGCCAGCGGCAGATATAGCGCCGGATCCATGGGCGCGATCGCCTTGCCCGCCGCCAGCTCCTCGCGCGCGCCGGGCTTGTCGGCGGCGATAAGGGCGATGCCGCGGCGATAGCGGGCGTCGGCCTCGCGCAGCCGCGCCTGGGCCTGGGCACCGCTTGGGTGCTGCGGCTCCAGGGCGACCCACAGCCGGTAGCCGGCCGCGAGCTCACGCTGCTCGCGCCACACCGCCTCCGCCCGCCGCCAGCGCTCGTCCGCCGAGCCCGCGCCGCCGCCCCTGCTGCCGCACCCCCAGAGCGCCAAGCTCCCTCCAGCGACTCCCAGCAAGGCAGCCGCGGCGCCGCGCCCGAGCGCCGTCCGCCGCGTCAGCAGCGGCGCGGCGGCCCGGCAACCGGCGCGAGCAGGGACAGGTGCGGGTGCAGAGGCGTCCAAGGGAATCGAGCTCACCCAGAATCTAGCAGACCGCAGCTCCCGCCCGCGCCCGGGCACGGACGCGCAGCGGGTCGGGTGCGAGCTGGCCCGTAGCGAGCTGGGCTAGGTAAACAGGTAGCGCAGGACTTCGACGAGCAGCGCGACGGTGGTGAGCGTGCCAAGGACGAAGGTGATGGTCCGCCACGGCTGCACCCCGGCCATGTAGACAATCGAGTACAGCACGCGCGCAGCGGTGAACACGCCAAACAGGATCTGCGCCTCCAGGCCCGGCCCGCCGACCTGGACGAACAGCGCGCCGAGAAACAGGAACTGCAGGATGTTGGCCTGACCGTTGGCGTGTACGCGCATGACGCGAGCGACTTCGGGCGGCTCGGTGGTCACCAGAGTTGCCCCCTTGGAGACGCTCAGCAGGTCCTCGGGGTTCATGGCGACCTTGGTCTTGCCACGCGCCCCGGCGCTCATCAGCCAAAGGACGATCTGGTTGAGAATCAGGACGCAGCTGGCAACGGTGTAGGCGACAAAGGCGGGGTTCTGGTTGGTCATGCGCACTCCAGTGCAGGGAAGCGTGATTTTCACCCGGAATCGACCCGCGGTTCAAGCGCCCCGGCGACAGAGTGGCGTTGGCGACGGCGACGGCGACGGCAGCGGCGACGGCTTGGGCGGCCGGCTGGCAGCGACAAAAGGCGCGGGCCGCTCCCCGCTGCAACGTCAGGCCAGCGCAGGATAATCACCTGCAGGCGGCGCAAACGCGCTGCGCTCAGCCGGAGGCCAGGCTATCCTCACCCATAGACACCAAATTTTACATTTTCTACCACTCGCCGGCTGGCGCCGGACTTGCGATTGGGCCTGGACTTGGACTTCGACTGGCACTGCAACTGAGACTCGGACCGGGAAGGAGAGCCGCGTGGGACTTGGCCAATACGTGTTTCCCCGCTTCGCTGTGAACATCGCGTCGGGCAAGGCAGTACCCATCGAGAGGCTGCGCGCCAACTGCCTGTGGTATCCGGCGCTGTCGCTGGACGCGCGTATGGTGTCCGGGCATGTGCTTTACACCTCGCAGGCGCTGCACGAGGCGATGGAGGTCTCGCTCGGGCTGCCGGCGCTAGAGGGGTGGAGCGCCAGCGCCGAGGTCGAGGGCAGCGAGGAAGGCATCGCCTACCGGCTGGCGCAGCCGATCCGCGCCAGCAACTATGCCTCGGTCGACAAGCTGCTGCGCGCCATCGTCGTGCACACCCGGCAGGCGCTGCCGGCGAGCAAGAAGAAGCTGCTCGGCACCATGGACTCGCTGCCGACCGGCGACCTGCTGGCGCGCCTTGAGGAGATCCTGCGCCAGAACAGCGTGCATGTGCTGGTGCCGCTGCAGATCGGCAACCTGTACCAGCTGTTCACCGATGCGACCGAGGCGCTGATGCCGGTCTCGCCGCTGAACCTCAAGCACAACCCGCGGCTGTGCTTTGTGCTCTTGTCGACCGACAGCCTGAAGAACGAGAAGCGCGACAGCCCATGGCTGCGCCAGGCGGCCGAGCTGATGGCGCTGCCGGTCAACGTCATGCGCACCGGCGAGGTGATCCGTTTTCTCGACGAGCTGCCGGCGCTGCGCGCGGTGCAGGAGGACCAGCCGCTGGTCGATGAGCTTTTGTGGATGCTGCACGCGCTCACCGGCGGCTGGCCGGATCTGTGCGACCGCTTCTACGAGACGCTCGGCCAGCTGCCCGACGTCGCGGCGCTGCGCCAGCGCTTGAACCAGCTGGCGAACCTGCTGTGGGCGGCCGAGCGCGAGCTCGACAAGAGCACCGAGCTGCTCGAGCTCGCCTTCCCCGGCCGCGTCGAGCTGCGCGATCTGGCCAACCTGCCAAACCCGAGCGCCCCGCCGGCGCCGCTGCGCCAGCCCTCGCTCACCTCGACGATCCCCGGCATTCCCTCAAGTCCGGGGGTGCCGGGGGTATATGAGGGCCTGTGGACGCTGCTGCAGCGCCCGGTGTCGTTCACCTGGGAGGAGCACGGCCGCGGCTACCTCGACGGCCTGATCTGCTGGGAGCGCACGCTGGCGGTGCCGCGCAGCCGGGCCATCGAGCTGGCGCTGCGGCGCCGCCTGGAGGCGCTGGCCGGCACCGACAAGTCGCTCAAGCTTCCCTCGGGCGCGCATGTGACGGTGAGCGGCAGCGCGCCGCTTATGCACGCCGACCCGGCGCGGCCGCAGCTCGACTCGGCGACGGTCGGTCAGCACCCGGGGCCGCACACCGTGCGCTGGCTGCACGTCTCGGATTTTCACTTCTCCGACAAGCACCAGCAGCAGGGAGCGGGGATCGTGCTGGAGTCGCTGCTCAACACCCTGGTCGACCTCCGCCAGCACGGCCGCGGCGTCGACTGCGTGTTCGTCACCGGCGATATCGCCCAGAGCGGCAGCGAGGCCGAGTACCGGCTGGCCGAGGAGTACCTGGGGCGGCTGTGCGAGACCGTCGAGGTGCCGCGCTCGGCGGTGTTCATGGTGCCGGGCAACCACGACGTGGCGCGCTCGCGCGGGTTCGGCCTGCAGCGCACCCTGTCGAGCCACGAGGAGGCGACGCAGTACTTCCAGCCGAGCGCCGAGCGCTGGCACCTAAAGAAGCTGGAGGCGTTTGCCAACTTCTATGACCGCTTCTATAAGTCCGGCCACCAGGGCCCGGGCGAGCCGCGGCGCGCCGCCACCGGACTTGCGACGGCGCAGGCCGAGGTGGTGCGGGTGCGCTCGCTGGAGCTTGGGGTGCTGCCGCTCAACAGCGCCTGGTTCGCCCAGGACGATCAGGACACCGGCAAGCTGTTCGTCGGCGAGGGCCTGCTGCGGGCGGGCCTTTCGCACATCAAGCAGGCCAAGCTGCGGCTGGCGATGATGCACCACCCGCTGTCCGACCTGTCGGACATCGAGCGCCGGCACATCCAGGATCTCATCCAAGAGCACTGCCACTTCCTGTTGCGCGGCCACCTGCACGACAACGAGGCGCAGTGGGTGAGCAGCGCCTACCGCCAGACCATGGTGCTCGCCGCCGGCGCCGCCTACCAGGGCCGGGTGGTCTACCAGAACCGCGCGATGTTCGTCGAGGTCGACCTGGACGCCGAAAACCGGGTGTGCCGCGTCCGCCCCTACCCGATCCGCTACGAGCTGACCGGGCACGACCGCTGGACGCTCGACACCGGCGTATTCCCCAAAAGTTACCCGACTTACCTGGAGACGCTCACCCTCCCGCTATGAGCCGGCTAGGCTAGAGGGCGCGGGCCGGCCGAGGTTGCCGTCGCGCAACTTGACCGCATGGCCATTGTCCCGCGGGCGGCGCGGGTGATATAACCGCCCTACTCACATGAAAGCCAAATATCTAACCTTCATCCTGCTCTTCCTGCTTAGCTTCGGCCTCGATCAGGGCACCAAGATCTGGGCGCGCAAGACGCTCCGACCCGAGGGCTATCCCAACGCCTACCCGACGGCCAAGGTCGTCGTGAAGAACTTCTTCGATCTGCGCTACTCGGAGAACCCGGGCTCGGCGTTCGGGTTCTTCCGCAACGTCAACGGGGCCAAGCACCTGCTGTTCGGCGTCGGGGTGCTGTGCCTGTTTATCATCGGCATGTGGCTGGTCAAGGTGCCCGGCTCCGCCCCCTGGCTGGGGGCCAAGCTCGGCCTTTTAGCCGGTGGCGCCGTCGGCAACATGACCGACCGCATCATGTACAGTAGAGTCACCGACTTCATCGTCTGGAAGGTGACGACCAGCCACAACATCCACGAGTGGCCGACCTTCAACATCGCCGACGCGGCGCTGGTCATCGGGGTGGGGCTCATCCTCATCGACCGGCCGCGCGACAAGCTGCCCCTCGGCGACCCGGCGCCGGCGGGCAAGGCGGCCTAGACCGCCGTGAAGCCGATCCTGCTTGATTTCAGCCTGCCGCTCATCGGGCAGATCACCTTCCCCGCCTACTTCACCATGCTCACGCTGGGGCTGGTGCTGGCGGCCCTCATCACCATCCGCGAGGCGCGCAAGCTCGACCTCGACCCGCAGGACATCCTCGACATCAACCTGTACATGACCATCTGGGGGGTCATCGGCTCGCGCCTGCTGCACGTCATCGCCGA
Organism: Polyangia bacterium; assembly: GCA_044222245.1. Classification (GTDB taxonomy): domain Bacteria; phylum Myxococcota_A; class Polyangia; order Palsa-1104; family JAEUJZ01; genus CALFML01. The sequence goes on from JBGANQ010000020.1 coordinate 59,565, forward strand.
CGGCCACTTCATGGATTATGTGAACCTGTGCGTCGATCCGACCAAGGTGCCGGCGATTGATGCTCTGGCCAAGACCTGCAACGTCGCCCGCGAGTGCGGCTATGACTACCTGTGCGACACCGTCCGCCACATCTGCTACCCGCCGCGCGACTGCTTCGCCTGGGCCAAGCTGTGGCGCGGCGGCCTGGCCTACTACGGCGGGCTGCTCTTGGCGACCGCCTACGCCTACTACTTTACCCGCAAGCACAAGATCAACTTCTGGCGCGTCGCCGATCTGGCGGCGCCGCCGATCTTGCTCGGGCTGTTCTTTGGCCGCCTGGGCTGCTTCCTCAACGGCTGCTGCTACGGCAAAGAGACCCACAGCATCCTCGGGGTGCGGTTTCCGCTCGGCAGCACCCCGTGGCGGGCGCAGTACGACGAGCACCTCATCCAGCCGCGCCAGGACATGCTCCCAGTGCACCCGACGCAGCTCTACGAGTCGCTCGGCTGCCTGGTGCTGTTCGCGGTGACCTACTACTTAGTCCGCCCGCGCAAGCAGAAAGAGGGGCAGGTCCTCGGCGCGATGCTCATCCTCTACGGCATCCTGCGCTCGGTCTGCGAGATCTTCAGAAACGACGAGCGCGGCGTCCTGTGGGGGTGGCTGTCGACCTCGCAGATGATCTCGGCGCCGCTGCTTATCTTTGGCGCGTGGCTGATCCTGCGCAAGTCCGCCCCTGCCCTGCCCGGCGCGCCCGCCGCGCCATAAAGGTGCTGAAAATAAGGGGATTTCGCGGTACGATGCCAAGGTGCCAAAGACTACCCGCATCTACGGTCCCTACCCCGACGGCGACAAGTGGCGAGTCGTCCTGCTGAGCGACACCGGCAGCCGGGTCGCGCGCCTTCTGCCCAGCCGGCAAGAGGCCGAGGCGTTCATGGCCGAGCTGGAGCAGGAGGTCAAGACCTCGTACGCCCCGCGCACGATCAGCGAGGCGCTGACCGAGTACCTGGACGACAAGCAGGCCGCCGGCCTCAAGGAAAACTCGGTCCGCACCATCCGCGACAAGCTGCTCACTTTCTTCCCCGAGGGCGAGCGCCTGACCATCTCGCGCGAGCGGGCGACCGAGATCTACCGCGCCGCCACCACCCGCCTGTCGCGCTACCAGCGGACGGTGACGGCGGCGACCCACCGGGCGCAGCTGCGCTGCGCGCGCGCCTTCTACGCCTGGTGCATCGAGCGCGGCTACCTGGCCGACAACCCGTTTAGCCGCGTCAAGGGCACCGGCCGCGTCAACTCGGGCAAGGTGCAGCTGCGGCTTGACGAGGTGCGCAAGCTGGTCGAGGTGCTGACCAGCGAGTCGGAGGCCGGCGACCAGGGCGCCACGGCGCTGCTCTTGCAGCTGGTGCTGGGCCTGCGCTCCTCGGAGATCCTCAGCCGGCAGGTGCGCGATGTCGATGACGGCGGGCGGGTGCTATGGATCCCCGACGGCAAGACCCGCAACGCCCGCCGCCGGCTGAGCGTCCCCGAGGAGCTGCAGCCGCTGGTGCGCAGGCTGCTCGCCGGGCGCGGCGCCGAAGATCTGCTGTTCGGCGAGGACCGCACGCGGCCCTACACCAGTCCCGTGCTGTGGAAGCGGCTGCGCCGGCTGTGCCAGAAGGCCGGCGTGCGCGAGGTCTGCCCGCACAGCCTGCGCGGCCTGCACTCGACCCTGGCCATCGAGGCCGGCTCGACCTCGGGGGCGGTGATCGCCCAGCTTGGCCACAGCTCGTTTCGCACCACCGAGCGGCACTACGTCGACAAGGATCGCTACCGCGACGCCTCAGTGCGCCGGGTCAGCGACGCCCTGTCGAGCCGCCGCGACGACGTCCTGGGCGAGCTGGAGGGCCTGACCGCGGAAGAAGTGCGCGAGCTGGTCACCGCCATCCGCGCCCGCCGCAGCAGCGCCTGAAGCGTCTACAGGTCAGCCGGCAGCGAGTCGCGGCGCCGCGGCCAGCCCCACCACAGCAGCACCGGCACCCCCAACAGCAGCGTCGTCAAGAGCTGCACCGCGTGCGAGACCACCGCCGCCGCCAGCACCTGATCGTGCGGCAGCTGGGCGTGCTCGCCGACCCACAGGAACGCCGCCTCGTAGGCCCCCACCCCGGCCGGCAGGCTGGGAATTCCCGAGCCGAACCCCACCCCGACGAGCAGCGCCAGCGCGACCCGCGGGTCGCCGATCGCCAGCCAGTACACCACATAGCTGGCGCCCCACATGGCAATCGCCCAGAACGTCGCCCCAAGCCACGCCTTGAGCGGCAGCCCCGCCGCCCCGGCGCCCAGGTTCTGGCGCAGCCGCCGCCGCATCCACAGCACCCCGGCCGCCGCCACCGCCACCACCAGGCCGCCGATAAAGAGGCCCAGCCGCCGCAGCGCCAGCGACAGCTGGGCGTCGGCGGCAAACAGGTACAGCCCGACCAAAAGGAACGGCAGCACGGCGACGATCTGCAGCCCCTTGTCGGCCAGCGTCCAGCCGAGCAGCTCCTTATAGGTATTTTCCGGTCGCCAGCGCTTGAGGTACAGCGGCCGCAAGAGCTCCCCCGTGCGCAGCGGCAACAGGACATTGCCGGCCTGCGTCGCGAAGCTCAACAGGACGTGGCGGGCGGGACCCTGGCCCGCGTGACACAGGCAGTAGAACATGAACCCCTGGGTCGCGGTCTCGACAAACGAAGCCGCCGCGATGCCCGCCACGGTGCTCAGGTGCAGCGCCCGCAGCGCCCGCCAGAATCCCGCCGTGTCCAGCCCGTGCAGAAACCAGCCGAGCAGCGCCGCCCCCAAGAGGTTGGGCAGTAGCCGCAGCCACAGTCGCGCCTTTGGCGGCGAGGCGGGCGCCTCGGGAGCTGGCAGGGGCAGCTCGGACATCACAGCCTGGCGGGGGCGCCGGAGCCGACCCTAGTTGCCCTTGAAGATCTGATAGAGGACGCCGGCCAGGCTGCCCAGGAGCAGCCCGATATTGGCCAGCGCAGTGATGGCAAAGCCAGTTCCGCGCTTGGCCGCCGCCTTGAAGTAGCCCGCCGCGTAGACGATGCGACCGACGATCCACACGACGCCGAGCAGCGAGGCCCACACCGGGCTGACTACCAGGGAGAAGATCCACAGCCCGGGCAGGAAGCTGAGCAGCTGCTCGGCGGTGTTCTGCTGCACGCGCAGCACGCGCTCGAAGTTGTCATTGCCGGTGGTCTGCGGGGCCGGGATGTTGTAGCGGCCACGGGCCCGGCCGACAAGGACGGTAAAGATCAGGTACACGAGCAGCGAAAAGAGGGTCACCAGGCTGGGATAAAGAAGCTCTCTGGACATGCTGCCTCCGCAGGTTCTTTGGGCTGAAAAATAGTAGTCGAACAGAGGATGGATATCTACTTCAAGCGCCGGTTCAAGCGCCGGTTCAAGCGCCGGTTCAAGCGCCGGTTCAAGCGCCGGTTCAAGCGCCGGCGGCAGCGCTCGGCTCTTACGGCGTGTGCGGGGCGGGCCCGAGCGGCAGGATCTGCCGGGGTCTTATGCGCGCCGGTGAGCGGCTCCACTGGCGCGGGTAGCCGAGGGAGACCTCGCTGAAGCGGACCTCATCAATCATCCGCTGCTGCGGAATGTGCAGGTGACCAAAGACGACGGCGGCGGCGCGGAAGCGGCGATGCCAGTCCCGGGTGCGCGTGGTCCCGCACCAGATGCAGAAGCGCGGCACCGCGGGCAGCACCGCGAGCTCCTGCAGCAGCGGAAAGTGATCGATGAGCACAGTCGGTCCGGAGTGAGTGCGCAGCGCCGCGGCCAGCCGCGCTTCGGAGTACGCGCAGCGCGCCGCGCACCAGGCAGCGCGCGAGGGGTATGGATCGGGAAACAGCAGGTACTCATCGGTACACTGCAGGCCCGCCTCTAGCGCCCACTCCAGCGCCTGCGCGACGGACATTCCCGGCGGACAGAACGAGTAGTCGTACAGGGTGAACAGCGGCGCAATGAGGTAACGCGCGGTGCCGTCATCCAAGACTTCATAGGGATCTTCGGGAGTCAGGACCCCATACTGCCGACACAGCTCGACCATCTGGAAGTACTTGCCCTCGCCGCGCTGCATAGCGGTGTTGGGCAGGGTCCACAGCTCATGGTTGCCGGGCACCCAGATAAGGCGCGCAAAGCGCGGGCCGAGCGTCTCAAGGACAAAGCGCAGGTCGTCCACCGACTCGCCCAGGTCGCCGCCGAGCACCATCCAGTCGTCCGGCTGCGCGGCGAGCTGCTCGACGATGCGGCGGTTCTCGGCGTAGCCCACGTGCAGGTCGCTAATAGCCCACAGCTTCATCGGCAGCCCACGGGCGCGGCGGCCACACCGCGCAGCGGGACATACTCTGCGGCGCGCAGCGACAAAGGAGCGCCCGCGGTGTCCGCGCCCACCGCGACCAGGTGTCCGGTCGCGGTCTTGTGCAGGGCAAAGCGCCAGCGCGCTGGATCATCGGCGAGTCGCGGGTCAAAGGTAATGCCGATGTCCGGACCTTCATCAAGCAGGAAGGTGAACTGCTCCAGCGGCAGCGCCAGCCCCAGGCCGCGCGCTTTTATGTAGCTCTCTTTGAGCGTCCAGTAGGAAAAGAAGCGCTCGCGCTGCTGCTCGGGCGGCAGCGCCCGCAGCGCCCGCGCCTCGCGCGCCGAGAAGTAGTGGTCGGCGATGCTCACCGTCTCGCCGCTGCGCGCCAGGCTCTCGGCGTCGACGCCCAGGCTTGGGTGAGCGAGGCTTACCGCGCACACCACCAGACCCGGCGTGTTGGACAGATTGAAGGAAATGGCCGGCGCGCCCGAAGGACCGGCAATGAAGGGCTTGCCGCGCTCGCCCTCGGCAAAGCGCCACTGCGCCGGCAGGATCGCGGGATGATAGCAGGAAAGGACGGCGCGCACCAGGGCGCGGGTGGCGAGAAACAGCCGCCGATCCCGCTCGAAGTAGTAGCGGCCGTGCCGGGCGCGCTCATCCTCGGTCATGAGCTCCTGGTAGGCGGCAAGGAGCTCGGGCGAGGCGGCGGCTTCGTAGAAAAAGCACCACAGATCGACAACGCCCGGGGCGGCGGTCAGGGTCTCTGCCACCGAGATCGGCGGCAGCTGCGAGATCGAAACCAGCATGGCGGGGTCTCAGTATTCCAGAAGATGCGGCCAGGTTCCAGGACTGCTGCGGCTGCAAGCGCGGTTTATGCCGATGCACGCCGCTGCACCCCGATGCACGCCGCTGCAAAGGCGACCGCAGCGGCAAATCCCTAAGCGGCACTCGGAACCTGAACCGGCAGAGCGAGCGTGAGGGCGGCCCCTCATACTAGGTAGTCGAAAGCGCGCGCCGGGCGCGACCGACGCGGTGACGGCGACGATTCTACTTTTCTGGGCGGCGGCTCCTATGCAATAATGCCGGCATGAAGAAATTAATTATTATGATTCCCTTACTTTTTGGCTGCGAGGCACGTTTCGTAGATCAGCGCTCCGCTGAAGAGCGAGCCCGCGTAGAGATCGATGCGGCCATGGCCCCCGTGGATCTGGCCGGCGTCGACCTGACCGGCGCCGATCTGGCCCAGCCGACCGATGTGCTGCTGGCCAAGGGCTCGTTCATGGGGCGCGCCGGCCACTCGGGCAGCGGAGACGGCATGCTCTATCGCGCCAAGGGCGCGGTCGAGGTCCGCTTCGCCGCCAACTTCACCACCAGCGGGGTGCCCGGCCCGGCGGTGTTCCTCACCTCGCGCGACAGCATGGGCGGCAGCATCGACAGCCAGGCCGACATCAGCCTGGGAACGCTCAAGTCGACAAGCGGCATGCAGGTCTATCCCGTGCCGGCCGGCGCCGACGTCGGGCGACGCAACGTCTTTGTTTACTGCCAGCCGTTCCGCGTGGAAGTGGCCAAGGCGACGCTTGTGAACGTACCATGAAGCTCATGCGAACCCGCCTCTGCGCCCTCACCGCCCTCCTTCTGACGCTGGCCCCGGCGGCGGCGTCTGCCGGCCCGTGGACTCGGGATGCCGGACACGTCTTCCTCAGCGTCTCGTATGGGCGCATCGCCTCGAACTACATCTTCGGGCCCGACTTCAGCGTGCAGCCGCTCGGCGCCCGCTATGAGCAGCACGCCATGCAGGTCTACGGCGAGGTCGGACTCATCTCGCGCTGGCTGACCTTGACCGTCGAGCAACAGCTGCTCCGCTACGGCCGCCTGCTCGGTCAAGGCGACACCTACGGCGTCGGCGACCTGCGCATGGGATTCTGGACTGGCCTTGTCACCAACCCGGTGCGCCTGACCGCCGCTTTCCTGGCCGGCGTGCCCATCGGCGATCCGACTCCCACCGCGGGCCAGGGGGCCGATCCGGAGGCAGAGCTCATCGCCCGCTCGCTGCCGACCGGCGACGGCGAGGCTGACTTCGAGCTGCGGCTCTCGTTCGGTTATTCCTTTGGCAAAAAGCGCCGCTGGCCCCTTGAGCACTACCTGGTCGCCGAGGCCGGCTACTGGTTCCGCACCCAGGGCCACTCGCGCGACCTGAGCGGCAATCTGGTGTTCAGCAAGTTCGCCGACGACTTCACCTACAAAGGCGAGCTCGGAACCAAGTTCCCCTGGAAGTTCATCGAGCGCTTCTGGTTCATCGTCCGCGTCGCCGGAATCGAGTCCTTCGCCAGCAGCATCCAGGCCGCCAACACCTGCGCCACCGGCCTTGGCAACGGAGTCACCTATACCGCCTACGGCTTCGAGCTGGCCGGGCGCATCTACAAGGGGCTCGGCGCCAACATCGGCATCGACGAAGCGACCCGCGCCCGCTGCGTCGCCGCCGGCGCCAACTTCAAGATCGGCCTGACCCTGCAGCTCTGACCCGCCGCACCGCCGCTCGCCGCCCGCTGCTCGCCGCCCGCTGCAGTTCACCGCGCTGCCGCGGGCCGCAGAGGGTCGCCGGCCTTTCGCTGGCAAACTGGCTCCAGGGAACGGATAATACAATCATGCTTGAGCCAGGCCAGCCAATCGGCAACTACCGCATCGTGCAGAAGCTCGGCGAAGGCGGCATGGGCGCGGTGTTCGAGGCGGTCCATCAAGACATCGGGCGCCATGTGGCCATCAAGGTCCTGCACGCCCAGTACAGCCAGGACCAGCAGGTCGCGATCCGCTTCCTCAACGAGGCGCGCGGCCAGATTTGCCGTCGCTGATTTCGGAGTTGCTGGTCCCGGGAACGGTCAGGGAAGGGCGGCCGGGGGCGCCGGCCACAGCAGGTTGCGCAGGGCTCGCCAGTCACTGCCGCCGCACTCGGCCAGGATCGCGCCGCTCAGGGCAAAGGCGCGGTTGGCTTCGGCGACGACCGCGGTCTGCTCGGCGCTGCTGAGCGGCAGCGCGTCGAGGCGAGCGCGGAACTCTTGCTTGTACGCAGTCAGGTCGTGGAGCTGCGGAAAGTCATAGAACGACAGCCCGTCCGGGCCGCTCAGCCCGAGCGCCCGCGCGGTCACCCGGCGCAGGATCTGCCCCCCCGACAGATCGCCCAGGTAGCGCGTGTAGGCATGCGCCGCCAGCAGGGCTGACTGCCCGCCCCCAAGCGCCCGCAGCCGCGCCGCGTAGCGCTGCGCCGCGGCGGAGGGCCGCAGCGTACGCTGCCAGTCGCTGCCGGCCAGGAACTGGAGATCCCGCCCGAGCGCCCCTTCGCGAAACAGCTCGGGCAGACACAGCGGCCGCAGCACCGCCGTCGCGCCCCGGGTGACCAGCGCGGCCTCCAGGTGGCAGTACACATGGTGGAGATCGGCCAGCAGGCGGCAGTAGACCGGGCGCTCTACGGTGCCGCGCAGGAAGGCGCGGATGAAGCCGAGCTTCTCGACGCGCCGGTGCGCGCTGCGGGTCTCGGCGCGCAGGCGCTGCGACAGCGGGGTCGAGGCCCTCTCCGCCGCCTCAGCCGACATCCGACCCGGCCTCCCCACCGGGCGCGGCCGCCGCTTGGGAGAAGTGCTCGGGGGGGGCAAACAGGAACTCGTCCAGATAGTAGGCGGCAAAGCGCGGACCGAAGATGCGGCTGAGGGCGTCGTGCTCCTTGCGGTTCTGCCGCTCGGCGGCGAGCCAGCGGGCGCGCGCTGCCGGCGCCGCCGGAGCAAGCGCCGGCGCCTCCGCGAGCAGCGCCGTGGTCTGCTGCAAGAGCTCGGCGATCGCGGCGCACACCGCGGTCTCGCTGCCGGCGCGCGCTGCGGCAATGACCGCAAGGGGTGAGAAGGTCTCGACCGCGAACCCCGGCCGCTTGCGCGGCACAAGGAGGTCCGGGAGCTGCGCCTGCAGCGCCTGCAGCAGCGGTGCACAGTACTGCTGCCAGAACGGCTGATCCAGCGGCGCCAGATCCACCGCCACCAGCGCCAGCGTGCCGCGCAGGGCGATAAGGTCGATGCCGAGCACCGGCCAGCCGGCCCCGAGCGGCGGAATTCCCAGTACGGTCAGCGTGCACAGTCGGCCCTCCTCCCCGGCGATGGCGGCCAGGGTGAGCGCGGCCCCGCCGGGCCCGGTGTAGCGCTGCGTGCGCAGGGTCAGCCGGCGGCCCTCCAGCTCCCCCGAGGCCAGCGCCAGCGCCGGTGGCAGCGCCAGCGGGCGCAGGCCCAGACGCGGCACCACCAGGTGCTGCACGAGCTCCCAGAGCTGCCGCAGATTTCTATCGAGCCGAGCCTCCGCCGTGATGCTCATCGCGCACCTTGCAAGATGATCAAAGACAGGGTCAAAAGAACGACAATCAGAAGGCCCACCGCGATCCGTTCCGGCCGCCCGAGCCCGGCTTGGGCCAGCCGCCGCAGCCGCTCGGCATAGCCGGCGAGCCACGGCTGCTGCGCGGTCGCTGCACTGGCAGGCGCCTTGACGATCGCCGCGGCTTTGGCCGGCGGCGTCACCGGCTGCGCCGCCACCGCTGGCTGCGCGGGGGCTGCAAGCGCGGCCGCCGACGCCGCTGGCAGGAGCGGCAGATCGAGCGTGCGGGCCTGGTCCGACGCCACCGGCCGCCCGGGCTCCGAGAGGCTGATCTCGAGCACCGAGTCGTCATCGACGACCTGCCGCAGCTCGCTGCGCAGGGCGTCCCACGATGGGTAGCGCTCGGCGGGCCGCTTGCGCAGCATGCGGTGGATGATCTGGCCAAGCTGCGGATCAAAGCCCGGCACAAGCTGCAGGATCGCCGGCGGCTCCTCATTGATGTGCGCCATCAAGGTCTCGTTCACAGTGGCCCGATCGAGCGGCGGCCTGCCGGTCGCGGCGTGGTAGAGCGTCGCGCCCAGGCTGTACATGTCCGAGCGGAAATCGATGGCGTCCGGCTGCGTCACCTGCTCGGGAGAGATATAGGACGGCGTCCCCATGATCATGCCGCTGGCCGCCGTCTCGTCGGCGAGCTGGCCCTTGGCGCTGCGGTGGGTGGCGATGCCGAAGTCCGCCAGCTTGACGTGGCCGTCCCGCCGCTCAAGGATGTTGGCCGGCTTGACGTCGCGGTGCAGGAACCCTTGGTGCGTCGCGGCGGCCAGCGCGTCGGCGACCGCCAGGCCGATGCGCGCGATGCGGGAGGCCGGCAGCTGACCCAGGTTGCCGAGCTGCGACTCCAGGCTCACCTCGCCGACGTACTCCATGACGATGAACGGGAACTGCTCGAACACATCGACGTCCAGCACGCGCACGATGTGCGGGTGATCCAGCCGCACCAGCAGCTGCGCCTCGGTAAGAAAGCGCTGCACGCCGTTTGGGTCGCTGTTCTGATCGATGCGATCGAAGCTCTTGATCGCGACCGAGATCTGCAGCATGTCGTGAAAGGCGCGGAAGATCGTCGCGGTGGCTCCCTCGCCGAGCTGCTCCTGCAGGGTATACCGGCCCAGGCGATACCCGACCCGTGGCCGGGTCAGGCGCATATGCCCGCTGCGTCCGGCATCGGCGCTCGGGGCGACCTCGCCTGCGGCCATGGCGGCCGGGCCCACCGCGGGCGCGCTCGGCGGACTCGCGGCAGCAGCGGCGGCCGTCACCTCGCTGACCTCGCTGCTGCGCGCCGGTGCCGCCCCGACCGCCGCCGCCTGCGGACCGGCAGCGGTCTCGGTGGTTGCAGCAGCAGGCGCCGCCGCGACCACGGGGGTCGGGGCCACTTCCGGCACCGCGGCGACCTCGGGCGCTGCGACGACCGTGGGCACCGCCGCGACCTCGCGCGCCTCTACAACCGTGGGAATCGGGGCGACCTCGGGCGCCGCCACGACCTTGGGAACCGCGGCGACCTCGCGCGCCGCGGCGACCTTATGCCCAGCTGCGCCCTCCCGCGCACTCCCGGCCTTGGCAAAGACGCTGGCCAGCGGCAGGTCGACATAGCCTTTGCGGATCGCCTCGATGGTGCGCGCCGCCGCGCGATCGATAAGCCCGCGCCCGACGAGAAAGTCGAGGAACCCGCTGCGGCCGTCCCACTCGGCGAGCAGCGGCAGCACTCCATGCTCGGGCAGCCCGGGCAGGTTGCGCAGGTGCGGCAGCAGGACCTCGACCAGATCTTCGCCGCTCTTCATCCGGTCCAGCGCCTGGCTAAGCACCGCCGCGGCCTCGCCCATGGAGAGGAACCGCTGCTCCGGGTCAGCCGCGGCCAGCCGGGCGATGACGCCGATGAGGCCCGAGCTGCCGCGCAGGAGCGCCACCTGCTCGGCGCGCTCGCGGTGCGGCGGCAGCCGGCCAAGCCACAGCTCAAGCCCCATGACGCCGAGCGAGAACTGATCGACCGCCGCCGTCGCGCCGGTGGTCAGGATCTCGGGCGCCATGTACTCCAGCGAGCCGGCCAGCGACCGCGTCACCTCGCCGCGGGCGAGGAAGCGCCCCGAGCCGAAGTCGGTGAGCAGCCATGGACTGTCCTCTCCTTCGCGCTGGGCCACGATGTTCTCGGGCTTGACGTCCCGGTGCACCACACCCTGCGAGTGGGCGTAGGCCAGCGCGGAGGCGGTGTCGCACAAGATGCGGGCGATCTGCAGCGCCGTGAGCTGCTTGCCCGAGGCGAGCAGCCGCCGCAGCGAGCCCCCCTTGGCGTGCTCAAAGACCAGCACCCAGAGCTTGTAGCCCTCGTCAAAGCCGGTGTCCAGGCAGGGGACGATGTTGGGGTGCTTGAAGCGCAGCACCAGGCGCATCTCACTCGCCCACGGCGAGAACCCGTCTTCCTGGCCGTCGAAGAACTTGACCACGACCGGACTGCCGTTCGTGGTGTCGGTGGCCTGAAAGACACTGCCGACCGCTCCAGCGCCCAGGCGGCTGCCGAGCAAGTAGCGGCCAAGCGCCAGCTGCGACTTGGGGCTGACCGACAAGGTAGAGGGGGCCGTCTCAGTCGAGTCGTCAGGGTCCATGGGTTAAGTCCTCAGCAGATCTTTTTTAGGTATCGAGCTGCGAGACAATCGCCGCGTGCGCGGTCTTGCTGCGGATCAGGCTCTGCAGACGCGGCAGCACATCGGGCACCGCTAAAATGAAGGTTGTGCCGGCCTTGTCGCCCAGGCGCAGATCGCCGGTCTGCAAGCAGGTCAGGCCGTCGGTGGCGAAGTGACCGAAGAAGCCTTCCAGGAGCCCGCAGAAGGTGTCGTCAGCTACATGGCCGCTCGGCCCGATGTCCTGCAGCGGGCTGTTTACCAGGGTGACCGGCAGGAAGCCGCGCTGCCCGCAAGGCCAGCCGACCTCCAGCTCTCCCATGCCCAGGCCGCACCACAGGTCCTTGAGCAAGCCGTCAAACTCGAGCATCAGGCAGTCGCGCAGCGGCGCGGTCAGGTGGGCGTTGAGCTCGGCCTCGATGCGCCGCGCCAGCCGGCCGCCATAAAAAAGCCCGCACCGCCGCAGGATGACCGGCGTGGCGGCGCCCGCCTCATGCTCGCAGGCGCGGACAAAGCCCCGCAGGAAATCCGCGCTCAGCCCGACCAGGCGGGTGCCACCGCGGCTGCGGAGCACGCCGGCCTGCAGGTCGGCGCGGAGAAAGTTCGGGCTGGTAAAGTAGTTCAGCGGTGCCAGGACGTTCATGGGCTCACCTCGCCTCCGCGGCGCCGACCGCCAGGTTGCTCCCCAGGGACTCGACGCAGAGCTGGAGGAACGGCTGCAGCAGCTTGCCCGCCGCCGGGGACAGCTCTTTGAGCGCCGTGCGCTCCAGCGTCTTGTAGGTGTCGGTGACAAAGTGACCGGCAAAGCCGATTCCCTTGAGGATGGTCGCCATCCACGTAAGCAGCGTATCCTGCAGGTACTGTGGATCATTGCGCAGCATCGCCAGCGCCGCATAGCGCAGCACCAGCGTCATATCCCGGGTGCAGCTCTGCGTCGCCGTCTTGTACTTCTGCTCCAGATCCGGGTAGGCGCGCAGGACCTCTTTGACGGTGCGCTCGACGATCACCGGCTCCTTGCCGCTGATCTCGGTCATCGCCGCCAGACGCGCCTCCAGGGTCTGGGCGAAATCGCGCAGGATGGCCTGCTCGGACGAGTTTAAGTAGCGCCCTTCGGCTGCACTGAGGATGTCCTGAATCTGCCTGTTCATCGGGCTGTCTCCGTAAAGGGTCATGGGCGGTCCTGGGCCGTGGGCCCCAGCGTCGCTCAGCTCCACTTGATGTTCTGAAATAGCGATTGCAAGGAAGGCGCTTCGCTGCCAAAGGGCCGATACTCTTTGTTGATGTTGTGCGCCGCCGGCAGCTGCATGGCGACGAAGTAGGTCCCGACCGCCAGGCGGGACCAGTCGGCGGCGGTGCTGCGATCCTTGCCGTACAGCGACAGGCGAGCAAAAAAATCCCGGACCTTCTGGGCGGGTAGACCACCGGGGGGAACCGGGGCGATTCTCTTCTGTTCGGTCGTCGGCATCAGCGTCCTCCAGGTCACAGGCGAGTCAGGATTTCCTTGGCGGTGGCGCCCTCACGAGCCCAGAACTGCGCGGCGTTTATCCGCTTGCTCGCGCCGATGAGGAACTTGCAGAAGGTCTCGCCCATGGCGTAGCACTGAATCTCCAGGCCGCTCAGCTCGGTGCCGGCGATGTGGCCGAACACGGCGGCGAAGAAGCCCGCGTAGTAGTGGCAGACGACCTTGCCGACCGGTCCAATGGTCTTGGCGACCACCGACTCGAAGAGATCGACAAAGATAAGACCATCCTTGATCTGCGTCATGTCATAGGACCATGAGCCCCAGCCAGCGGCCTGCAGCGGCCACCACCAGGTCTCCAGCGCCATGCCGGCGTGCGACTCTGCCATCGAGCGACCAAACTCGGCGGCAAAGCGCTTCTCGAAGCTGGCGATGTCGGCCTTGCCCCACTCGAAGCCGCAGCGGTACATGATCTCGCCCGCGGCCTCGCCCACCTCGTCTTCCAGCGCCAGCTGGTAGCCGACGATGAAGTCTTCGGTCACCAGCATCATGCGCTGCTGGTAGGGGTCGACCAGGCGGCCCTGCGGCTGCCGCGACCAGAACTTCTCGGGACTGTAGTGGTTATGCTGAACATGACTGGTGGCGCCAATCATCGCCTTGGGCAGCTGCATGGTGGTTGCTTACCTTTCGCTTCTGTTGCGAGCACGCGTGACTTCTTGGCGCGGATGCGTCACTTCTTTACAAGCTCACGATCGATGGTCAGCGAGCGCGCGCGCATCTCCTGGACGTCGATGTCGACAAATGACAGCTCGCGGACCCGCGAGCGAGTGATGATCTTGCCGGCCGGAATGAGCACCAGGCCGGTGATTGGGTGCAGGATCTGCTCCTCGGCGCGCCGACCGATGAGCCCCTCCAGATCGGTCGTCCCGTCGATAAACTGTCCCTTGGGCAGACTGACCTTGACTCCCTCGCGCAGCACCTTGGCCTGGCAGGCCAGCCGCGAGCTCGGCTTGCGGTCGCTCAGCATCTCAAGAGCGACGCGCTCGCGCGGAGTCTGCGGTGACAGGCAGTCCTGGCCGGCGGTCACATAGACGTGGCAGGTGGCGCATAGTCCCTTGCCCCCGCACGCCATGAGGAGCTTCTGCTGCACCGCCAGCATTGCATCGCTGACGCGGCTGTTGGTGCGTACCGCCACTGGATCCTCGTGAGGATCGACGTAGACGATCTTCATAAGTGCTTCGAACCCCCCGCTAGTAGGATGCCGACGAGCAGAGATCGGCGTCAGTTACCTGCAGCAATCTGCGGCAATCTGCAGCACGCTCCGTTACTAGCAAGAGTCCCAGTGCGGCTCTTTCCCTGACCGCTACGTCGCCCAGCCGCCGCAGGGAAAGGCAGCGGGCGGCGTCACCTCAGAGGCGCGGTTTCTCAACGAAGCACGCGCCGCCGCCATCGTCGATCATCCAGGGATTGTCGATGTCTTCGAGTACGGCCGCCTCCCCGACGGCACTACGTTCCTGGTCATGGAGTTCCTAAAGGGCGGCTCCCTGCGGGCGCTGCTAAAGAAGGAAGGAAAGCTGGCGGTGGGCCACGCGCTGCGGCTGACGCGCCAGATTGCCTCGGCGCTTGCCGCCGCGCACAAAAAAGGAATCGTTCATCGCGAACAGTACGCTCCGTCGACAAACGCGGTTCGAGCTTTCCAAAGACGCCTCGCAGCGACGGACGGCCGCGGGAAACAATTCGACGGCGTCACTGAGAGACCATCGGCCACAGCCCCTCGCATCACCACATCCCCAACCGTACCTTAACACGCTGACCCGTGCCCCAGGAACACCGGGCGGCGCAGCGGCCATGGCGCCGCGCCGTCTGACGTAGAAACTCACGCCGAATTGCGTTATTATACGTCTTCTATGCTCGGTGAGCGCTGCAGCCTATTGCCATGCCCAACGCAGACGACAAGCTAGTCGGCAAGATCCTGTGTGGAACCTATCGACTGGAGGTTCTTCTAGGCTCGGGCGGCATGGGCGCCGTCTACCGCGCCACGCACCTGCGGACTCAGGGGGGCCTGGCGATCAAGGTGCTGCGGGCCGAGGCAGCCGCCAACCCGGACCTCTACCTTCGCTTTGTTAACGAGGCGCGGATCGTAGCGGAGCTGCACCACCCATTTGTTGCGCAGGTGATGGACTTCGATCGCGACCCTGAAGATGGTACGCCGTTTATCGCCATGGAACTCCTTGAAGGGGAGGATCTGGCCCAGCGGCTCGCCACGGTCGGGCGCCTCTCGGTAGAGCAAGCACTGGAGATTGCCTATCAGGTCGGCAGCGCACTGCTGGCTGCCCATGGGCACAGCGTGGTCCATCGAGATATCAAGCCGAGCAACATCTTTCTCGTATGGCACACGATGGTCGACGGAGCCAAGCAGGTAGCCAAGGTGGTCGACTTTGGTATCTCGAAGATCCGCCGCTCGCAGGCCAACCTGACGCGCGACCGTACCATCCTGGGGACCCCGAACTATATGGCACCCGAGGCAGCACACGGCGGCAGCGCCGAGGTGGATGCCCGCGCCGACCAGTGGGCACTGGCCGTCATCTTGTATGAGGCGCTGTCGGGCCAGCACCCCTTCTTGACCGCCGCCGAGCAGAGCTCGGGCAACCTGCCCGATGAGATGGCGATGCTGTATCGAGTCGTCCACCATCCGCATCGGCCGCTGATCGAGCTGATGCCGCAGCTGCCCTCGTCCATCCTGGCGGCGATTGAGCGTGCGCTCCACAAGAACAAGCAGGAGCGCTTTCAGAACATTGCCGACTTCGTCAATGCGCTACGCGGCCTGCCGATTTCTGGGCCTGCGGCCCCGCTGCCCCGCCAACGGGGCGGCATCACCCTCAGCATGGAAGATCTGCGCCCGCTGCCACCCATGCTCAAGGCCTCGCCAGAGCGCTCGACTCTACCCGAGCATCCCAGGCCGCGCAGCCACATCCGGACGACGGCTGCCGGTCTAGCGCTAGCGATGGGGCTGGCCGTAGCCGGCTGGCTCGTCTGGCAGACTCACCCCAGCCAGCGCGGGCTGCACGAGCCGACCCCGGCTCGGGGTTCACCGCCACCCCTGGTTGCTCCCGACCTAGCGGTGGCGACGGAGCTGGGGCAGCCCGACCCGAGCAATCACCCGCGGGAGGAGCCATCGGCGCCGCGCGATGCCGGCCTTGCCCTCCCCGCTGGCAGCCATCAGCCGGAGTCGACCAAGTCTCTGCCCAACGAACGTCTCGCGCCGAAGGTGCCAGCGCGTATCCCGCAGCGAGAGAAGCCGAACCGACAACACAAGACGTTTGATCCAGAAGAGTGAAATGCGAAGCCGATTCTGTTTCATCGCATGCTTTCAGGTGATGAGCGTGCTAGCGCACCCACTGCCGGCGGCGGCTAAACAGGAGCCACCCAAAGCGCCTGACATCGCTACAGAGGAGGCCAAGCAGTGGGCCAGCGCGGCCGCCGACGCCTATCACGACACCCACCTCAAGCCGGCGGAGCGACTGGAGGCTCTGGAAACTGCCGAGGCCAAGCTGCTGACTGCGCAGAAGCACTGCGGAACGCGCAATGACTGCGTCAATCGGCTGTTCTTTGGTCTGGGCTGCGTCTACGAAGATCAGTCCAAGCTCCTGCACCAAAAAGCAGTTGCCATCGAAGCGCAGGGCAAGACCGCCGAAGCCCCCCTGGTCTACGCGCAAGCAGAGCGCCGGCTACTCGCTGCCCTGAACGCCTACGAGCGATTCGCCAGCCAGCGCGAGCGGATGACCGAGTTGACCGAGGAGCTTCTCGACGAAGTAGGGCCGCCGCCAGCACCGCCGCACTCCGGCTCCCGCAGGGCCGCCCCAAGCCGCGCCGATTGGCCGCTGGCGTGTGTCGAAGGCAAGCCGCAGCTGACGCAGGCGCGCGCCGGCATCTCCTGGCTGCGCGAGCGAGTCCGCTCCACGCACGGACGGCTTATCGTAGTTAGCGGAGCTCCCGCTGGGTCCTTTTCTATCAAGGATACCGAGCACCAGCTGGTGAAGCAGGTGGAAAAGCCGCTGCCTGTCTGGCTCCCCGCCGGCCGCTACGAGCTGACCTGGGAGCCGCTGCTCAAGGAGCAGCAGCGTGAGCAGTTCGCCATCTTCCCGTACACTGACACTCAGCTCACTCTCACCTCGCAGTCGACTGCTCCGGCGTCCCCACCTGCACCCGGGGTCATGGCGCTGGCACCCTTGCCGGTGACGCCGCTTGGGAAGGTGTCGCCGCCACCACGGCCGATGCGACGGTGGGGGCTCTTGGTCGGCGGCGGCCTGAGCGCGCTCGGGGGGGCAGCTGGGGTCAGCCTGGGGGCCGTCGCGCTGGCGGTCAACGGTCAGTGCACGAGCCCCCGCTGCGACTTGCGCTACGATGGAACACTCCTTGGTGCCCTGGCCTTGCCGATCGGTTTGGTTGCACTTGGGGCCGGGGCCACTCTGCTTGGCCTCGGGCTTGCACCGGTGACTCGGTCAGCGCGGCCGCGAGCATACCTTTCTCCCCTGGTGGGGGCCGGTCAAGCCGGGGCCATGCTAGTCGGGAAGTTCTAGGGGCTGGAGACGCTCGGCCGGTTGCCCAGAGGGTTGTTGACGCGGGCGCATACGTATCGGTACAATCATGGAAAGCAAGGGGAAAGTTGTCATGAGCAAATCATCCGTAGATTTTTCCATGGTTATTGATAAGATAGTCAATTCTTATGATTCTAATACTCACGTCGTGAAATTACATGGAATGGTGACGGCGGGCACAGCCAAAGTTGGCGATGAGGTTTCTGTTTTTGATGCCTACGGCAATTCTGGTTCGAATTCTGTTTATGGACGTGCAAAAATTGTCGGCATTTCCATCCATAGCCATAGGAAAAGAGTTGAACTAGAGCCCAATCTACTCGCAACGGTCGAACTACTCTCTCAGAATCCGCCTCCCACAAAAACTCCTTTTTTAATAAAAAAGTAAGAACCGAAATTTATTCGAATGCTCTCGGCATAGGCATTTACTGCTGCAGCTCAAAGGCGCCAATGTCAGGAGCAGGACCGACGGGGCGGGGCGTCCCCGAATAGCTCCACTGCCAATAGCCGCGTGAAGGCAATTGCATAATCTCTGACGCTGACGGGATCGGGGCAGCCTGATCGCGACATGCCACGTCAGCGGGCGCCAGGGCCAGGCCCTGCGGCAGCTTGTTGCTGGGATTCACAAAGACCGGATTTTCCCTGATCCCGGCATCCGCATCCCCCAAGCCGACTACGACTTCATTAATCAGGCAAGAGTTTATCTGCATGTTCAAGACCTTTGGATTTTCGACGACGATACTGTTTTCAATGGCCTTCTGGGTGGGCCCGCAGTCCACGCCGCCGATGAGCGGTAGTATGGGCTGGGCAATGGTATTATTTACAACCGTATTGAAGCGGAAGATTCCTGTGCCGGCAAGTCTGACTGCAGCCAACGCCCCCACCCCGCCGCGCGCATCGCCGAGCGTGTTGTTGGCAATGATGCTATTGGTAATCTGATACTTGGTCTGCGCAACTGCCGGTTCTGCCAAGATCAGCGCGTTGCTGTTGTTGTTGATGATGGCAGTGCGATCTACTTCGATGGTACAGCCTGAAACATACAGCGCCCCCGGGGGAGGGGGTGTTGGGGGCGGCTCACTGGTGCTCTGGCTGATCACCATGCGGTGCAAGCGGAGGGTCGGGCTGCTGGTGTTGGCGGTACAAGAGATGCCATATCTTCCGGTGACATCGTTATTGCGGATCCGAACCCCTTCCAGCGTCACCTCGATCGGGGAAGCAAACTGGTCGCCATCGAGCTTGACCGGACCCAAGACCGCGTCCTTTCCTTCGTCCGGTCCGGCAATCCACAGAGGTGAAGGGATTCCGCTGCGCAGAATGTCGCCGCTGTAGACGTTGTTGCTGCCGATGACGCGGACGGGGTGAGGGAAACTTTCCGCTAGGTTTCGATTTACCGCATCATAGATCTCGCAATAGGGTTGCGCGAGCGTACCATCTGGCTCCCCTGCGGTCTGACAGCGCTCGCGGTCGACGTAGACAATGAGCTGGTATGACGACGTCAGGGAATTGCCTGTGCGTGCTCGGGCAGGGACGCAGAGTCCGACCTTGTCAGGGCGACGAGTCTGATAGACATCACAGAGACCACTGGTGCAGTCTGCGTGCTTATGACAGTAGCAGGAAGCCAGTCCTTCGTTGAGCTCCGCTGGGCTTCCCGGCTGCCCTTCTGCCGCACACTGCACGCACCATCCCCCCTGGCAGCGGCTGGCATCGGCTTCACTGCCCGGGCAGTCTGCGTCTTGACTGCAGTTCTGCTCGCAGCGCCGGGTCGCGGGATTGCAGCTGGCGCCTGCAGCGCACTGGATATCTGGATTCCCCAAGGTACAGTCAAGCTGCGGCTGAGGGCAACCAGCGCACAGGATGAGTATCAGGATGGCCCCCAGCATAGACAGTCGGAACATGTTTCACTGACTCCTTGGTCTGTCGCGAACTGATAAAATCCACTCTACTGGGTTCTGTTTTTGTAATAGTTATAGTGAGCAACTTTCCAGATTAGTGGAATGGCAGCGGAGAGGAGAATGCCGCCGGCGACCAGTGTGGGAATGGTGTAATTTTTGAAATCATATTTTCCCGCGCAAGCATAGCTCGGATTACCGGGAACAGCAATACACGAACCATCAAGCGTTTGATAATAGGCAGAAATGGGAATGGTTGCTGCGCCGACAATGATTGGCGCCAAAAAATATAGGTATTTATGACGATGTGATATTTTCTCCATTACGAAGTTCGAGACCCATCCAGTTGACGCAATATTAATTTTCTTTGCATATTCTGATGATGCATTCGCCAAGTTGGCCACTTCGAGTTTATCTTCGAAGTCTAAAGCTCGGTAAAATTTGAAAAAACCATATTTCTCTTCGACCACAAAATCAACATAGCGGTCCTCACTGATAAGGCATGTATAGTATGCAGATTCAAAATATTTCTTATCCACATTATATGATATCTTTTTACGCGTTTCAAAATTAAGAATCATACCCTCAGCTGGATTTGGGGCTATTTGCAGTCTTCGACATATTGTGTTTGGGTATGAGCACTCGTTGACATTGCCATTCAAAACGCAGTCATTAGCGCACTTAAGGCTGTCGGGAGTAGGCACCGAAGGAATGTTGCATTTTTTACTTACAATGTAAATTTCGGAATACTGCACGTTATCAATCTCAGGGGAAAATCGCTGGGCTAACATCAGATTATCTTCTCTGTCTTGATGTATGATAATAATGTCATTAACAGGACACAGAGCAGGTCCATTGATGAACCCTGTCACAATTTTTGCATAATCAAGGGGTTGAAATTCTGAGTTTTCGAAATCTTCCCATTGGTGCTTTGATATTTTTGAATTGTAGCATGCCGGCTCATCGAGGATTGGGGACCGCTCGTTCGCGTCCGAATCGCTAAAGCAAACCCAGCACCGCGGCGGCGTTGCACGCATGCGTGCAAAAGCGGCATTGATTTGATTTTGGCAGGTCTCCTGAGTTGGTTTTTTGTGAAAGTAAACAATCTTATCACATGTACTTTTTGCGCTTGCCTGGCGCGAAACCAGCGCGCATCCAAGGACAAAAACCAAGGCGAGGGCAAATTGATTTTGCGGCTTAGAGGTCAAGACAGGTTCCTTTGCAGAGCAGGGCGCGGTGCCATCAGCGGCTGATGGCACCGGGCTCGGTTTGGGCGCTCCGCGCGCGACCGTAAAGGTCTACACCAATATCAACTGCTTTGACAACCTTCTGGAGGCAGCACTGGCTATTGGGCCCGGCCGTACCGCTGTCATCGACCAGGGAAAAGTCAAAGACCGACGGCGAGGTAAACACTGGGTCGACCGTGTGGAGCCGGTCGGCCGCCACCGGGACCACTTGTTGCGGATCAGCGCCAACTGTGACATCGAGCAGATCGTAACCATAGAGCGGGAAAAACTGCGACTTGGCGGAAGAGAGCTGGTTGCCAGTCACAATCGAGCTCTGGACATGGAGTATGGGTGTGCCTTCCCGCTGAAAGGCCCCGGCGATGTTGGCGCGCGCCTGATTGTTGACCATGGTGCTGAAGCGAAAGGCCCCGGTACTCGCCGTGATCCGGATGGCAGAATCATCGGTCGGGCGCGCCAGGTTGGCGGCAATCAGGGTATTTGCCACTGAGTAATTGTCCACCGCGTTCAGGTAGATGGCGCCGTGGTTGCCGACAACCTGGGTCCGATCGAGATTTACGCTGACACAGCGGTCCGCGTAGACGCCAAAGCCGACCGAGCCGCGGACGATGGAACGCCGCAGCGAGACCTCCGCCCGGTCGGTGCACTCCACGGTACCGGTGCTCACTAGGCCGCTCGGTCCCGAAAGGACGACTCCATCCAGAATCAATTTGGTATTGGCGCCGCTGACCCGAATTGCGGGATCACCGGACAGAGTATTCGCCAGCGCTGGTGAGAGCGGGTCCAGCTGCGGCTCCGCCGGGCCGTAGATTGTCAGCTGACGGCCGGTAGAAATTGTAATTCCCGTGGTCCCATAGCTCTGCGCTGGTAACAGGCGGATCACCTGTCCCGCGCCGACCTTGGCGATGGCGGTTTGCAGCGAGCAGAACGCCGCATCTCGGGCTCCCGTGGTATCGGTACAGGAAGCGGGGGGAGGATCGACGTACACGACTCCACTAGGGGGCAGGCAGTAGTTTGCCATGATGTCGGTTGGCTCACGCACACATACGAGGCTTGGGCAGTCGCCATGCTTGGTGCATGCCGGCACTGCGACGCTGCTGTCCGACCCCTGGCCGCTGCCATCGGTCGGGTCGCCGCCGTCTAGGCTCAGCCCCGGTACGCAGATTCCATCTTGTTGGGCGCAGCGAAGCCCGTCTGCGCAGTCCTGGTCCTGGGCGCATGTGTTCGAGCGAGTGGGCACCAGAAAGCAGCCTGTAATGCTGGCCACTAGCAAGATGCACGGAAGCCAGCTTCGCATCAAGGTCGCGGTTCGGGCGCGCAGCCGATAGCCGCTCCCACAAAAGAAAAACAGCATATCTAGTTTCCCCCAATCCACCTGGATCCGCCAGAGCACGCTGTCCATTCCTCCCCGTTCTCAAAGCGACGCAGGACATCCCGGAGTCCATGCTGGCCGAGGTCGCGCAGCCGAGAATACGTCGCCATGCAATAGGCTCACGATTGTCACAACTTGCTCGACGGCTAAAGGCCGCGCTGACATGCCGTCGGATCCGGCACTGCTGGCCCCAGGATGGTACTCTCTTCTGTCTCAAAGCGCAGCGGCAGGTAGCAGCGCATCAGCTTGGCGATTTCGTCCGCGCTTCTGGTCTCTTGGCTGACATCCCACACTCGCGCTGTTGAGTCCAAGCCCGCTGTGACCACGCGGAGGCCATCCGGGCGATAGGATGCGCTCCACACCCGGTCGCCATGGCCCCTGAGCTCCATGACAGCGCGTCCGGTCTCGGCATCCCAGACGCGTGCCGACTTGTCAAAGCTTGCGGTGACGATAAGAGGGCTCTTCGGGATAAACCGGGCGCTGTTGACGCTGTCGGCATGACCTTTGAGCTCAAAGAGAAATCTGCCCTCCGCCGCTTCCCAAACCCGGGCGGTCTTGTCCGTGCTCGCCGTGACGATGCGGCTGCCGTCGGCGTTATACGCGGCGCTGTTGACGTTGTCAGTATGACCCCTGATAACAGCAAGGAGGCGTCCGGTTTCGGCATCCCAGACCCGCGCCGCCTTGTCAAAGCTTGCCGTGACGATGCGGCTGCCGCTCGGATTATACTCTGCGCTGCTGACGAAGGAATCATGTCCCTTGAGTACCGTGAGGAGGCGTCCGGTCTCGGCATCCCAGACCCGCGCCGTCTTATCAAAGCCCGCGGTGACAATACGCTGACCGTTGGGGCTATACGCCGCACTGTTGACGAAAGAATCGTGGCCTTCGAGCGTTGATATCAGCTGCCCATTCTCTGCATTCCAGACTCGTGCCGTATTGTCGTAGCTCGCGGTGACGATGCGGCGACCATCGGGCCTATATGCGGCGCTCAAGACACTGGAAGTATGACCCTTGAGTTCAAATAGGAACTGGCCAGTCTCCGCATCCCAGACCCGCGCCGTATTGTCAAAGCTCGCGGTGATGATGTGGCGACCATCCGGGGCATACGTCGCGCTGGTGACGGTTTCCGTGTGTCCCTTGAGCTCCGGGAGCAGGCGGTTCTTCTCACTGTTCCAGATCCGCGCCGTCTTGTCGGCGCTCGCGGTGACGATGCGGTGACCGTCCGGACTATACGCTGCATCCAAGACGCCAGCGCCATGTCCCCTGAACTCGGAGATCAGGTGACCGGTCGCCGCATCCCAGATCCGCGCCGTATTGTCCTTGCTTACAGTGACGATCTGACTACCGTCCGGGCTGTACGAGGCGCTAAAGACACTAGCCCCATGTCCTTTCAGTTCGAAAAGTAGATGCCCTGTCTCGGCCGCCCAGATGCGTGCCGTGTTATCCAAGCTTGCAGTTACGATGCTGCGTCCGTCCGGGCTGTAGGTCCCGCTCAAGACGGCGTCGGCATGTCCGGTGAGCTTTGAGACGAGGCGACCGGTCGTCGCCTCCCAGATCCGCGCCGTCTTGTCCTTGCTGGTGGTGGTGATGAAGCGGCCGTCCGGGCTGTAGGTCACACTGTTGACGCCGAAAATATGACCACGGAGATCCAGAAGGTGCTGGCCGGTGTCGGCATCCCACACGCGGGCGGTGCCGTCCTCGCTCGCGGTGACGATGCGGCGGCCGTTGGGACTGAAGGTCGCGCTCTCGACACTATCGGTATGGCCTTTGAGCTCTGTGAAGTGCAGTCCAGTATCTGCTGCCCAGATCTTTGCCGTCTTGTCCACGCTTGTGGTGACGATGCGACGGCCATCGGGGCTATAGGTCGCACTTTGGATACTATCTTTATGCCCCCTGAGCTCAAAGAGGAAACGCCCGGTCTCTGCATCCCAGACCCGCGCCGTCTTATCTGCGCCGGCGGTGACAATACGGAGGCCGTCCGGGCTGTACGCGGTGCTGTAGATGCTGGCCGTGTGTCCCGCGAGCTCTGCCACAAGACGTCCTGTATCTGCCGCCCAGATCCGAGCCGTCTTGTCGTCGCTCGCGGTGAGGATATGACGGCCATCCGGGCGGTAGGTCGCGCTGGTGACCCGGTCACTGTGCCCAACCAACAAGAGCTTCGTGGCCGCCAAGGAATCCAGCGCGGTTCGCATCCCATATGACACTAGCTTGTCTGTAGATCCCGCCCGCTTGGCGCGGTACAGCCAGGGCAGCGCTTCAAGCGGTTTCTGTTCGACCAAGAGAAGCTGCCGCCCACGCTCGACGTAGGAAGAGATGAGCTGCTCTTTGATCTTTGCGTTGGCCAGCCCCACCGCCGCCGCCAGCTGTCTTGCTTCTAGGGTCCTCGCCCTTGCGACGTAGGTGGCCACCAGAGCGGCCAGCAGCGCCACGGACAAGAATGCTGTGGCCCATAAGATCGCCCGGCGGCTCTTTTCGGCCCGTCGCGCAGCTGCGGTCTGCTCGTCTGCTCGCTTCCTTTCCACCTCGGCAATCTTCTGCTGGGCCGCGGCGCGCTCTATTTCTCTCTCCGTGCGCAGCTCCAGCTCGCGCTGTCGCGCCTCTTCTTTCTGCCGCGCGGCCTCCGCCACGGCATTGCGGCTGGCCTGGATCAGCTGACCGAGCTCGGGGTCTGGATCCAGATACGCGACCTCCGGCTGCGCCAGCCACCTTGCCGCCTCGGCCGCTTCTACTTCATCCAGCAGACCGGATTTCCCGCGGCCAAGACGCACCCACTCGCGCGCCCGGGACTCCAGCCGCTGCCTCTCGCTCAGCGCGCCTCGCGCTTTTTGCAGCCAGTCCGCCAGCGTCCGCCAATTACGGACTAGCGCCTCGTGCGCGACCTCTACCTGGTCTCCCCCCGCGCTGGGCCCTGGGGTCAGGCGCAGCAGCCGGGCGCTGATGAGCTTTTGCAAGACACGGTCCACGCGAGACGGATCTTCTCCGCGCAAGTAGAGCTTCGAGCGCAGCATGCGACTGCGCGTAACCTCCAGCCGATCGTCCACGGCCAGCGCCAGCCGCAGCAACAGACGCTTTGCGGTGTCTTGATCCTGCGGGATCATCGCCTCATATACCTCGTCGGCACTGCTCGACAAGGCCTTGCGCCCGCCGCCGATGCGCTTGTAGACTTCCAGCGTGATGCGGTTGCGCTGGCGCCGCTCCCACATCATCAGCAGGGTGAATTGCAGCAGCGGCAGTCCCGCCGGCTCCCCGAGCAGATCGTGCAGCAGGTTATCCGCAACTCCGGCCTCGAATTTCAGCCCGACCCGGGCGGCCGGCTTCTCGATGGCGTCTCGCAGCTCCGCTGCGCTCAACGGGGTGATCAGCACCCGGCCTGCACCATAGAGCTCGTATAGCGCATCGTACTTCGCCATATAGCTCTCAAAGTCGCTGCGCACGGTCAAGATCACCCGGTGTGCCACCTGCGCGTTGACCAGCGATAGCAGGGCATCCACAAACTGGCAGCGATCTGCCTCTTTGTCGCAGAGTGTGAAGACTTCCTCGAACTGATCCACGATAAGCAAGATTGGGGGCGCTTTCTCTACTTCTAGTTTGAGAGCGCTCAGCGCCGCCAAAGGATCAGACCCGGGCACCATCGTGGAGATGCGCCAGGGTTCCGCGCCCGGCGCTGCCAAGGTGCGCAGCCTGGGCAGAATGCCCGCCCGCACCAGCGAAGACTTGCCGCTTCCAGATGGGCCAACCACCGCGAGAAATCGCCGTCTACTCAGCCGCTCGATGGCATCCTCGATGAGCGCGCTGCGGCCAAAGAATCGAGGACCATCTTCCTCCCCAAAGGCGTTAAGACCCAGGTAGGGGCACTTCTCATCGGGGAGCTCGGGGGCTTGCTCGGGATCGAACTCGGCCAGCGTCACCTCGGGCCGCACTCTCTCGCTACGGCCAAGCAGGTTGGCCCAATAGTCAAGCAGGCTCTGGACGCTCCAGCGCTCGTCTTCGTTATCGAGCAGGATCCCGATGGCGCAGCCGCGCTGGAGGAATCGCTCGATCTGGTCGAGGACCGCAGGACTGTCGCCTTCGCGCTGACGCAGCTCGCTTAATCTGGCCTGCGCCGTCCGCAAGGCAGACACCGACTCGAAGCTGGATTTGTCGCGCAAGCTGCTATCCACCACAGCGAGCGCTCGTTCCAGACCGTCTACAGGGCCGGACGCAACGTCTTCGATAGCTGCGGGAAGCTTATGGTTTTGCATGTAGCACCCCGTGCAGGGAGTCGAGCCAGGTTCGCTGCTGCTCCAGGGCTTCGCAGGTCTTGAGCAGCATCTTGTCCACGTCCATGAAGCGCCGGGTAGCCGTGCGGAAATAGTCGCCGATAAAGCGCTGCACGTCGTGCGTCCGTTGCGCTTCAGGAGCTCCTTGGGATCCCAGCGCGGCATCGATCTTGGCTCCAATCTGCCCCAGCCCGGCTGCCCACACGGGGGGCGGACCAAGGGTCCTGAGCAGGTCGGCGACGCTGGACTGTGCCGCTCGCCATTGCGACTCAATCAGGTCCAGATCGGTCCCTGCGGCACCATCGACGATAGCCCGCAGCTCGTTGTCGATGTCTTGCCAGCGATTGTGCTCTTCCACCAAGGTCACCAGCTTGCGTTCGAGCGTATCTAACGCCTCTATCTGCTGCCCCATCAGCAAAAGCTCCCGCGAGCCGGGTGCCGATTGGCTGAGGCTGCGATGCGCGCTTTGGAGCTTCTGGACGACGATTTTGAGAGGGAGGTTTTGTGCCAGCCCCACCAGGCACTTGTTGGCTTTGGCCGGGTCGCGTCCCAGGCAGTTATGGATCGACATCAGGGCTCGCTTGAGGAGCTGAGGGTTAGCCTCGCTGAGCGCGGCGGCCAACCCCTGCCCGGCGTCGGCAAGCTGCTGCCTGCACATCGCGAATTCACCCAGGATGGGCGCTCGCTCCAGGTGTTGCTGCAAGAGCCCGATCCACTCTTGCGTGCTGGCAAGGTATTCATACTGCGCGTCCCAGGATTCTCTGGAGGTGCCCAGAAGCTTGCGATTGCTGAGCAGGACCTTGTATGGCGACTCCAGCTCCTGGAAGTCATCGTGCAGCGTCTTATACCAAGTCAATAGCGCGATTTGGTCGCTGACGCCGCTAAATAGGCTGCGTGAGCGCGCGAGGTCATCGTAGATCGCGGGGGCCTGCAGCAAGCTGGTCCAGTCCGCCTCCGGGGCCGGGGCCGCAGCCAAGGGCCTGAGCAGAGTCAGCTTGTGTGGATCAATATCCCCGCGCACAAGAAGCTGCGGGATCTCTTTTTGCCCTTCCTGTTGGCTCAGCGCCAGCTGCTGTCGGCCCAGCTCAAACGCTGTCTGCACGGCCTGCCCGAAGACGAGTGCCTCATAGAAGCCCGCCGCAAAGGCAATCGCAGATTCGTCGGTGACTTCGCTTGACATGCCCACTACGCAGGGGACCGACGCCGCAATCGCCTGGGCATGGAGCGCCGAATAGCAGGCGTTGAGAACTACGCAGGAGACGTCTTGTCCGAGTAGCTTGAAGATTTCCCCAAGGGTGTCGGGGCTGACCGTCTGCGTTCCTCCCGTCGTGTCATTGACCATGTCCAGCTGACCCGAGCTGTTTCCATGGCCGCTGAAGTGAACGATATTTGGCTTGTGGCGCATGACTGCCGCCGGCAGCTCCTGCGGTCGCAGCGCCCACTCGGAGACAACATCGAAGCGGTCCTCCTGGCCGGCGCCCCGGATGCGCTGCTGGATTGCCCGGAACTCCTCGTCGAGGAAAAGTGGCTGCTTGTCCTGCGGGTTGGCAGACAGAAAGAGGATCTTGAGTTTCTTGGTCATTGCAGACTCTCTGGACCCGGCTGTCGCACCATCCCATCGCGCACACGCAGCACCGGGTCGCCCAAGAGCATATAGCCCTGACTGTCATAGTAGCGGATCCAGCGTCGCAGCTGCTCATCTGGCGTGACCGGGGTGCGCATTCTGACAATGGGAGTCAGGCAAGGGACCAGCGCGTGGACTGACTCGTCGAACTGCGCGCGAAGCGAGTACATAGCCTGGCCGATCGTGCCGAAGCCGCCGATCGACCACTCAAAGAAGTCGATGAAGGCCTGCGGCCCGGCGCCACGCAGCAGGCCGGCAAAAGCACCTGAGGTGGCCAGGTCGACGTGTCCGATGAAGGCAATGGGGCCTTCCGGGTGCGCCAGCAGCTTCCGCGGCAGGGGCGAGACGCAGGGGCCGCCTGGAAGCTCGCTCTTAGGGTCATTAAAAAGAAAGCCGAGGGCGCTCAGCTTGGGAACTCCCGCACTGAAGCAAGCAAAGGAAAATACTATTGCGCCAGGCGCAAAGGGCTGCGCCGGCACGACGCGCGCCGACAGGGGAGTGCCGCCGGATGGGCCGACAAACGAACAGTCGGTGAGTGCGCCCCAATCCTGGGGATCGGCAAGTCCGTGCGAGGTCGTGAATACCAGAGCCGGGCGCTGCTCGCTCAGAGCTGCCAGCAGCGCGGCCGTCGTGGCGCCGCTGTCGAAAAGGAGCGTAGGGGGCAGCGGCGGGAACGCGGGCAGGTGGCGAAAGCCTGGCGAGCTTATGTGCGCCGCCAGCTTTCCCGCCAGATACTCCCGGGCATCGGCGGTCGGCCCATCCGTGCCAAACGAATACAGGAGCGCCCCCGACTGGACCGGCAGCCTGCCCTGCTCAAACCGGACCACCTTGTCGGCGTAGGCGCGGCATGCGGCCCAGAAGGCCGCCCCCTGCCCCTGGACATCGAGGCGGCCGGTGAGCAGCTCGGCGTCCAGGATATACTGCAGCTCGAAGGGGATTCGATCGGGTCCGCCGACCAGCAGGAGATAGGTTGGCAGCGACTCCCCAGCGGCCTCCTGAAGATTGGCAAGCCAGCGCTCGGGGCTGGTGCTAACAGAGCGTCGAATCGCGAGAACCCCCGGCGCTGCCGCAGCATTGGGAGCGCAAAAGGTCACCCCTTGCTCGGCACGCCGCGCGAGCAGCGGCTGCAGCGCGTCACAGGCCGCCTCCCGGTCCTCCTCAAGCACCACCAGCGCCCAGCGCCCGACGCGCGGGTCCCCGGCGTCGAGCGAGCCCGGGGCCTCGCCGCCACGCTTCGTAGAGCGGTGCCTGGAGCGTGGCCGCAGCAGCCCGGCCCCCGGTAGCTCCGTCAGCGGCTGCCCGGCGCCGAGACGCTGTCGCGGTTGCGCTCGTTTCCTGAGCTGGCCCAAGAGTCCGCCGCCAGCCGAATCGGCACCGCGCGTCGTTTTCTGAGTAGCGGGAATTCCAACGGCGTCCCCGGCGCTGTCTGGACCGGCCTTGAGCCGCTCGAGGATGCGGTCGACGTCTTCGGTGGACAGCTCGACCTTCAGAGCTGAGCTGCGCTGCGGGTCCCATCCCGGGAACGAGAGCGACAGCACCTTGTTTGCGGACACGACTTATCCTTCAACAAGTTCTAGGAGCGGTCCCGGCGAGTCATCGCGCAAGGTATAGCCCTGTAGGTTGACCGGCCGGCCCTCGTCGAGTTGGGCCACTACATACCCGTATGCGCCGAAGTCTTTGTCGCTGCTGTGGCTGTAGCCGCCGACATCGTTGACATGGGTGAAGTGGATGGGGGCCTGGGCGCGCAGGCCCCAGGTTGCAGCCGCGCTGGCTCCGTAGACGTGGAGCGCAGCCGGAGGTGACAGGGCAGCCATTCTCGCCACCGCTGCCGCCAGCACGTCCTCGCGCCCTTGCGGGTTATCGGGGGTCCGCTCCTTCAAGACGCGCAGCGCCTCTTCGAGCCGACCATCGGCCAGTAGATCTGCGATATCCCGTACCAGCTCGGGATCGGTCTCCGTCATTTTCTTCGGAGCGTAGTGGTGCACGACTGGCTTGGTCTCGAAGATGTTGCCATCGACATCATAGCTCTCCATCCAGTTCTCATTGTCGTGGCCCATGATTACGCTCCAGACCTTGTGCTCCAGTAGAAGCGATAGGAGCTGCCGGACCGGATGCTCTGCCAGCGGTATGCCCGCGGGCCGCATCCATTCCTGCTGGAAGCGTTGAATATGGGTGAAAAAATACTTGAGGTAGTCAAGCGAGGCGCGACCAGCGTCCTGGTATCGGTACTCCCGGTACTCGTTGTACTGGCCCAGGTACTTGCCCATGCTGCCGCCGCGTGGGTCGTGGTGTATGAGCATTACTTTATGGCGCTGCGCGGCGGTCGCTTTCTCCAGCTCGGTGCGCAGCCAACCGACCTGCTCCTCGCGCATCCAGCCTCCCCAGTTGGCCACGACACAGTGGTAGCCGAGCCGCTGGTGGCGATCGAGTTCGAAGGAGTTGGCGCAGAGATAGCGTGTCCGGTGCCAGTCGAACCCGAAGTATAGCGGGCCAAAGGTGCGCCGGAAGTAATGCAGACCGTCATAGGCGACCGGGTTCCCCGTCTCCGGCCCCAAGTAGACCGGACTCGCCGCGCCCTCACTGTATTGAGCGTAGGCGCACATTCCGTCATGATTGCCCGGGACCAGCACGATGGGCTTATTGAGCCTCGCCAGCCTGCGGCGAGCCTCGGCAAATTCGTGCGAGTAGTAGGTACGTACCGGCTCCGGTCCGGCCGAGGTTGCCAGTCCTACTACATTCAGTGGGCTGCGGACCCCGTTATCGCAGATATCGCCGATGAGAGCCACCCAAGCGATGCCATGCAGCGAGTTCATTCTCTCGATGAAGCGGTCCAAGCAGACTTCGTTGCCTTCATGGAACTGTGAATCGCCGCAAAAGATGACACGCTCCCTGCCGGTGATCTGCGCGAAGATACGCACTGCGTTGTGCTGCGTCTCGATGATTTCCGCGCCTTTCCGCAGCGAGAGATCATAGAGCCGCGGCGCGAATCCGGCCACAGACGCCTGCAGGAGCCATACAGACCGCCGGCCGAGTTTCCCAGCGGGCCCAAGCCCTAGTTCGGTAGGCGCTGCAACCCAGGTGAGCTGGCCGCCAGCCTTGCCGGTCTGGGACTCCGGGAGGCTGAGCTTGTACCCAGCGTCCTCATCGCCAATGGGAAGCTGTATGTCAGCTCGGTTTGGTTCCGATTCATGGCGGGGTACAAGCCATCCAGAGTAGCCGCCCGGGTCCTCGCCCGCGGGCAGGCTGACCACGACCCGGAGGGACTGCTCGGGCGTCAGCAGCGCCGGAGCCCCAAGGGTCGGGTATTGGAGATGATTGACGAACACCTCGATGTAGCTTGTCTGCGCCTCATCGTTGATGGCGGGATCAGCGTAATGTAGTTGACTGTCAGGAATCGGCAGGTTGCTAGTTGTCATCTGTGGCCCCGCAAGTATTCTTTGCAAGTGAGGCGCCAGTACTCACCGCCACAGACGGCCAGGGCACGCACGCATCGCCCCCCCAAGTCACGGCGGCGTGACAACTTTTGCCCGCGAGTTCGCGGCGACAGGCAAGTCACCCGGGACGGTGTCGTGGGGGTTTTCTAAAACAAGCCCGGCAGGTTGCGGATCGCCACACCTGCCAAAGTGCGCCCTCCCATTCCGGAGCGAAAAAATTTCTAACTCGTGCGTGCTGGGCGCAGGTTTTGCGTGACCGTGCAAATCCGCGAAGAGAATCTCGTATGAAGCGATTGGGTGCGACAGGGTCTGTGCGGGGGTCTGTCGATCATCAGCGGTCTGGCGATGTGGGCGAAGTAAGGCTGCGCCGTCCGCACGATGTCCGCAGCCCGTCCCCATACTGCCTCGCCGACGAGCCGGCAGCCGTGATACTGAGACGGCGCAGCGGCTGGAGGGATTGCTGTCCGCACTTTATCTGGCCGAGCTCCGGCGTCGGGCCGGCGAAGTCCCTCCCCAATCAGCAAGACCTCCCGATCCTCCCAAGAGCTTGCGGAGTACTGTGCCTGCTTTCAAGGGCATCCGCATTGCAGGTGCTTGTCTTCGATTTCCGGAAAGTTTCCACAGACCTATCTGAGACGCAATCTCTCGACGGCAATTTTATATTGTATTGTTCATCGCGACCGCTTCACTGTGTCGGTGGGCGGAGTCGGCGGTTTCCAGCCAGCAGGCGGGGCGACGGGTGGCCGGTGGAATCGGCGCCGGCAGCGCGCCGCTTCAGCGCAGGGCGCTCAGTGCGTGCTGCGGGAGCGTCGGCGCCGGCGCAGGGCCAGTCCTAGCAGGAGCGGGAGCAGCCCCGCCAGACCGGCGCTCGGGCGGACAGATGAGACTACGCAGCCGCCGGCGGCCTCCATCAGGGGCGGCGCCGGAGCAGCGGCCAGATCCGGCATCGCCATCGGCAGCGGTCCGGCAGGCGAGCCGTCCACCGTCGCGCCCATCGGCTGGGAGGGCAGGCTCTCGCCGCCCGCGTTGACGGCGCGCAGCTGGAACGAGACGACCTCGCCCGCCGGCAGCCCGGTCATCACATACTCGGTAGCGCCGCGCACTTCCACCGGGCTACCAAAGCCGGTGGCGCCGCGCATGATAAACAGGCGGTACCACTGCGCCGTCGCGCTGGGCTCCAGGGGGTCGGTCTGCGGCTGCCAGCTCACCCGCAGCGCCCCGCCGCCCAGGTTGCTGACCTCGGTGAGGGTGGGCGGCAGCGGCGCCACCACCGCGCCGGCGTCCAGGTAGCGCAGGATTCCTTTGTAGATGGCGCGGCTGAGATCTCGGCGGTAGCTCGGATCACGCAGCAGCATGGCGTCGGGCGTCTCGGTATCATGAAACGCCAGCTCGAGCAGCACCGCCGGCATGGTCTTTATCTCGCGCACCACCGCGAAGTCGGCCGACAGCTTGCCGCGGTCCTTGAAGTCTTTCACATAGAGCGTCCGCGTGGTGCGCAGCAGCTCGGCGTGCACCGCGCTCTGCAGCTTGTCGCTGCCCGCCGTGGGCATGGTGCTGTGGATGTAGCTTGACAGGCCCGTGCCGACGTTGGGCATGTCGGCGGCGTTGGTGTGGATGCTGACGAAGGCGTCGGCGCCCTGCCAGTCAGCGTACAGCGGCCGCGAGATAAGGCCGCTGTCCCGCTCGGTCATGCGCGTGTGATAGACCGACTCGGGAGCGCCGTGATCGAGCATGTAGTAGAACGACTCTTCGACCCAGCGCGCCGAGCCGCTCGGCTTGCCGTTGCGCTGGTAGTCCCCCAGGCCGACGCCAAAGCGCACCGCGTCGGCCAGCACGACGACCTCCTGACCAACCGCGGCCTCCGGGTCGAGATTGTCGAGCGTCACCGCCGCCGGCTGGGTCGGCACAAACGGATAGGTCCCAAGGTAGACCCAGCGCTGGCGGTCCAGCTGCTGGTTGACGCGCACGCGGGTCGTGCCGCCGGCGTGATGGATGGTGAAGCTCGCTCGCTCACTGCGGTCGGCGCCGGCGTAGAAGTAGAGCCACACCGGGTAGTCGCCGCGCTCGGGCAGGCGGGCCGACCAGGTCGCGGTGGCGGTGACGGCCGCTCGGGAGACCGCGGCGTAGCGGTAGCCGCCGTGATATCCAAGGCCCATGTTCTGGGTGGTCGTCCACACGCCGGTCTCGCTGTAGCCAGGGTCGCCGTTGTCGACGATGACGTTGATGCTCTGGCGGTGCGGGGCGCGGGTGGACAGGACGCGGGCGCCGGCGCCTTCCAGGTGGGCGCGCAGCCAGTCCATGACGATCTCGTTGGTGTGCTTGTCTTCGTGCAAGCCGTTGATCGGATCGCGCTGAAAGCTCCAGCCGTAGGTGTCGTGGAAGAACTGCCCGTGCCCCGGATCGACGACAATCCGCTTGCCCGACAGCCCACCGGGCGGCTGGCCCTCGACGGTGACCGGCGGCGGCGCCGCCTGGAGGCGTCCAGGTGCCGCGCCCAAAAGCAGCGCGAGCGAGAGCAGCAGCGGCGGGGAGCGGCGTACAGAGGTCATCGGCGGACTCCATCATCAATCGGCTCGGGGCGAGGGCGCCGGGCCGCTGGGGTGGCGACAAGCTCAGCGAGCGGGACGGCGCGACCGCGCGCGTCCATGACGCGAAGCTCCAGGTGGCGGTAGCCGTGCGTCAGAGCGCGCGCGGACAGCGCGGCCGTCAGCTCGTCGAGCGCGGACAGATCGCTTAGCTGCGATCGAAACTCCGGGCTGAAGGTCAGCGTCAGGCGGTCCCCCTTGGCCAGCGCCCCGACGAGCCGAGCCGGCCGTGGCACCCCAAGGCCCGGCAGCGCTCGGTCAAGCTCGGCAAGCAGTGGCGCCGGCGCCGCCGCGGCGTCAGGCACCTGCGCAACCGGCACCACTGGCGGCGCCGGTTCGGGCCGCGGTACCGGTGCGGTCGGCGCGGGTGCCTGCATCGGCGCCGGTGCTGTGGGCGAAGTCAGCGCAGCTGGTGCCTCCGCCCGCCTCACCGGCAGCAGCACTGCGGCTACGACGGCGAGCGCAACCACCAAAACCCCGATTGCGACCGCCAGCCAGGCCCGCGACATGAACTCTCCCTTGTTACGATAGCGGAACCATTAACGACCCATTAACGACCCAATTACCAAACGATAACGGCTGGATAGCCCAATCTCAGGCTGCAGCGCAAGGCGGAACTCTGCTCGCGCGGCGCCGCGCGCCGGCTGGCGCAGCTTCGCTGACCAGGACTTCTGCGACAACCGCTGGGCGGCCAGCCGAGTCTTTGGGAGTCGCCACAGCGACAAGCCGCTACGCTACGCCGCGCCGTCGACGTCCTGGCGAGAGTCCGGCCCGCCATTGTCGGTCGCAGTTTCGCCGGTTCTGCGGCAAGATGCGCCGCGATGGGACTCACGCTCCGCCAGCACTTCCGCAACCTGTTCGGGCGCCGCTTCATCTTCGCGCTCGGTGCCCGCTTGTATTCCTGGATGACCTGGGAGCGGACGTTTCGCGATCACTGCGCCAGCCTGGCCGACTTCTTTCCCCCGCCCCGCGCCGACGGCCGGCCGCTCGCGGTGCTCGATCTGGGCATCGGTCCGGGGATCTCGGCGATCGGCCTGCTCGACCGCCGGCCGGATCTGCAGATCGTCGGCCTCGACTTCGCGCGGACGATGCTGCGGCAGGCCCAGCGCTACCTCCGCGAGGCCGAGTGCGCCGTCGAGCTCGTGCACGGCGACGTCACCCACCTGCCCTTCGCCGACGCCAGCTTCGACATCGTCACCCACCACAGCTTTCTCTATCTGCTGCGCCAGCGCGAGACGGCGCTGCGCGAGATCGCGCGGGTGCTGCGACCCGGCGGCGCCTACGTCATCTTCGAGCCCAACCAGGACGGCCGGCTGCACCGGCTGCTGCTCTCGGGCGGCGCCCCGCGCTTCCTGCTGGCGATGACGATGTGGCGGGTCCTCAGTGAAGGCTACGGGCGGTTCCGGGCCGACGAGCTCACGGCGCTGCTGGCCGCGCACGGCCTGCGCGACATCCACGTCGAGCCGACGATCAGTGGCCTGGGCCTCCTGGCCCGCGCCACCCGCGCTCCGGAGCGCCGCGGCGCGCTGGCAGCGCCAGGCGCCTAGACTCCCTCCACACGGATCCGCGAAGCTGCGGCGACCCGGCTCACCCCGCCGCTCCCGCCGCAGGGTCGCCGCTGCCGGCCCCGGGTCCGGCGGCAAGGGAATCGGACGGCGGTCGCTCCGCTTCGCCAGCCACCAGCGCCAGCAGGTGACGCTCGATGGCAAAGACGTGCGCATCCTCTTCCCCGAGCGCCCGCAGCGCCGCGGCAAGCTCGGTCAGGTAGTCGCGATTGCGGCCGCTCGGCCCCACCGCGGCGGCGATCTGGCGGGCGATCTCCAGCTCGGGCGCCGGGCCGAGAAACGCGGCGTTGTCGGCGGCGGCGACGTACAGCAGGCCAGCTGCCTGGGTGCCGTCGGCAAAGAGCAGCTCGGCATCGACGCGCAGGTAGCCGTTTTTCTCGCGGTGATCGAGATGGGCAAAGACCTCGGGCGTGATGAGATAGGCCATGCCGGCGCAGACCGCCCCGACCTGCGGCGTCAGCGTGACGACCCGGCCCGGGGACTCGGGGGTGCCGCGATGGTCGTGTGAGCCCTGCCAGAAGCGCCGCGCCCAGCCCTTGATGCTCGCCGGACGCCGGGTGATAAAGGGGAAATCGGCCTTGAAGATCAGCGAGCCGTAGCCGAACAGCCACACGCGGTCGCCGGCGGCGAAACGGTGACGCAGCTTGTTGGCGGCAGTGGTATCAAGTGACACGGGCGGACCTGCGGGCTGCTTGCCTGGCAGGCCAGGATAGCGCCGCGGACTTCGTTTGGGTAGTTCCACCAAGTGCGCCGGCTCGGCGAGCGGGCCGACGCCCAGGATTTCCAAGCACGTTCCACAAGCCGCTGCCGAGCAGACCTTACTGACGGAGAAGCTGGGAGATATCGCTCATCGCGAACAATACGCTCTGTCGAGAAACGCGGTTTTAGGTTTCCAGAAACTGCAAACAGCGACGGGACTGCGCTGGAAAGAATTTACCGGTGTAGCTGAGTTGCCGTCGGTCATAAACCCCCGCCGAATCATCAACCCACCTTACTTTAACATGCCGCGCCCGGCCGGCGGTTCTGGCTGCCGGGCTGGGCGATCAGGGCCATACCCAGCGCTGCTTGGCTCCAATCGGGTGGGAGTCCGTCCGCGCTCGCTTGGGGCGGGACCAGCTGCCGCCGCCGGCGTGCGGGCTGTCCAGGCGAAACCCTGCCGCCCGCAGGGAGCTGCCTGGCTCGGTCGCCAGAGTGTAGCTATAGACGCGGCGGTATCCGATGGCGCGGGCGGCGCGCACCGCGGCGCCGAGGAGCATGCTGCAGGCGTTGGGGGTGCCATCGGTGGCAACGCGGGTAACTTCCAGGGTTGCCCGATCGTCCAGGTGGCGACTGACCGGCCGCCCGACAGTCGCCACGCCTGCCAGGCGGCCTGCGCTGCCCACTCCAAGGGCAAACTTGGCCCCGGTGGGCGGCTTGTGGTGGCGATGGGTCTCTGCGATGAACTGGCAGGCTTGGCGCAGGCTGATCGGGATGAGGGCGAGCTCAGGGCGGCTCGGCTGGTTTACTGCGCCTGCGCAGCATTCTGGACGCGTTACAGTAGGCTTCTCTTGCAAGGTCTGCCGGGGTTGCTGCTGCGGGACTGGCTCGGCCCCAAGGAATAGGGCCAAGCGGGCGCGGGCTGCTTGGCTCGGCCGCTGGCGCTGCCGTTCCCAGCGGCTGATGGTCGAGCGGGCCACTTGCAGCGCCACAGCAAGGCGCTGCTGCGTCCAGCCGAGCCGCTTCCTTGCTTCTCGGAGCCGGGTCAGGTCCGCTTCCCATTGCATCTTGGGTCCTCGCCAGCCGGGGTTTCAGCGCGTCTGACTGCGACACGCCGGTCTTCATGCGGGCATGCACGCCTCGGCTTCGGGCGGACAGTCGAGCGCGCCTGATGTGTTACGCGTACACGACCTGGCGCCAGCCAGCCCCGAATATCTCGACTAGCTGCGCCGCGGGAACCGCATAGGCGCGCGAGCCGTCGAACGCAACCACCGCCTTATCCGGGTCCAGCCCCCAATCGCTTGGCGAGCGGGTGCCGTACAACTGCGCCCAGCCGCCCGGGGTTCCGCCGAACCCGTAGCCCTCCGCGGCACTGTGGCCGATCAGGATGCGCCCGCCTTGCTGAATGTGGAAGCGCGCGCCGTCAAAGCGGAGCTCCTTCCAGAGCGGAACTTTGCGGCCGTTTGCTCTTCCGTAGATCTCGTATGTCACGGAGACGCCGCCGCCGGCGGCTGGGCTTGGCGGAGGCGGAACGTAGTAGCCGGGTCCTGTGTGCCCGGGGCGCGGCTGATAGACGGGGGCCTCGCGCCGCTGATACGTCGGCGCCGGGGCGGTCCCGGCTTGCGGCGGGCTGGTCCCAGGACTGGTCCCGGTGCCGGGTCCGCCTACGACGAGGCGCGGACTTCCGCCGGAGTCCAGCCAGATTGTCTCTTGACCGATGCGAGAAGGCACACTTGCCCAGACATCTTTGACCCCCTCGTTGGACCACCACAGCGGGGTTCCAGAGGGTGGGTCGGCGGCCAGCGGCTTCTGCGCCTGGTAGCGCGCGAGGCCCCGGCCGTTGGCGTAATATTGCGCGTTGGCGCCGGTCGGAATCTGCAACGGCATCTTAATTTCCCCCCGGGTCCCTGGTGACCGTCTTACTCCCGAGCGGCTCGCCGTAGCCAGCCAAGTGCCGGCTGGCGAGCCGCTCGGGTCCGTTCAATGCACAGAGCGAGCGCAGTGTTTAGGGCCGAGTCCTATCCGGCCCAGACTGCAAACCCCACATCAATAACGGACGCCCCGCCGATCCCCTGCACCGTCTTGACAGAGAACCCATTATAGGTCACCACCGCAACGGCAAGCTGCGGCGCGGAGCACATCACTACCGGCTGGTAGGGCTTGCCGTCTTTCAACCAGGGGTGGGTCCCAAAGTTGATCTGAAAGGCAGTTGTTCCAGCGGAGACACTGGCCCCAAAGGTCACGCGCCACTTGGACGCTTGATCTGTGTTCTGGTGCGCATAGGGATAATTGGCCAGCTCCGGCTGCCCCAGCGGCACCACCGAGGCGACACCGGGATCAACGACCTGAGCCACGGGCGGACTGGAGGTGAGCCGATGCGGATCGGCCCCGACGACGGTACCAGAAGGGCCACCCGGGGCGCCGGTAAATAAGCCCTTCCACACCTCCACATGCTGATCCCGACTGAGGTTGAGTTCCTCCAGCACCGATACCAGGGCGTTGGCGGCATTAAAGATCTGCACCTTATGCGCCGCCGTGGGTTGCCTCGACTGCACAAAGCCTTGCACGAACGCCCGCACCTCCTCGCACGTCAAGGCGCTGGCCAGCGCGGTGAGCTCGCCCACGGTGATGATGTTGCCGCGCTCATCGTACTGGCCGGGCTTGGGCGGCCACTTCAGATCCGCCACCGCAGTGGCCATGTTGGCGGCTAGGTCGGGGCGGGTCAGCCCGGCAAGGCTCGGGGTAAGCGACGGTGCCGGGCTTGGCTGGTGCGCAATCGAGAGGCCCGCCATGAAGTCCATGACCGCCGGCATGCGCGACCGCACTACATCGCCGCGGGAGTTCAGGTCTTCAAGCTCGCGCAGCGCCTTACTTGCATCATCCCGAGCGATCCGGAGCTTGCGCTGGGTCTCGTCGCCCTCGCGGGCAAATCCAGCCGCTGCGGCCAAGGCTGCGCCCGAGAGGACGCCTTCTAAAGTTTCGAGTTTGTCCATTTCAATCCCCCTGTATGAAAACGTTTCGTTATCGAGTCCACTCACCGCGCCGGCCGCGGCTGGACAGAAGGAGCCCGAGCCCAAGCCCGATGCCCCCCACGGCGAGCGCGGAAAATCCCTCCCCGCTGCCCTGGCCATCGCGGGCCATGCCTTCCCACATATCGGCCATGACCCGGGCGACCCCCGTGCCCGCCTGAATGTCCACGCCCAGGATCTGATCGTCTACGATGCTGAGGGCCGTTGCATTTACGTCGCTCTCGGCCTGCATGCAGTCGATAAGGACCGGAACCAGATCGGAATGGCGGGAGGTGAGGCCGGCGAGCTTATCCCGGGCTGCGTTGGAGGCGCTGATTGCACGCAACAGCTCATCGCGCTTCTGCCGCAGGTTGCGACCGCGGAAAAAGCCGGTGATAGCATCGGCGGCATCGGCGCCCCCGCGGAGGAAACGCGCACCGCTGCCGTTGCCGTTTCCGCCGCCGACGCCGCCCCGGCTCCAGCCGGCATTGATCTCGCGGACCGGGGCGCCGCCCCGCATTTCGCTGAGCGCCGCGCTGGCCACTTCGGCATCTGCTTCGCTGGCGAAGGTGACCCGCCGGCCGTTGATGAGGGCTACGTAACCGCCCCCGATCACCGCCGGCAGGTTCGGCGAGGAGCCGCCCCCCGCGTAGGGATTGCTCGCGCCGCCGACGGGGCGAACAGTGAAACTCCCGTCGTCATTCTGATTCACCACTTCAAACGTCACATCTTTTACATTCGGTGCCATCTCATCCCCCTGCGCCAACGTGGCGCGTTAGTTTCCGTACACAACTCGGCGCCAATCGGCGCCAAAGAGCATCGCCAGATAGTGCGCGTCCAGGACCCAGCCGCAGGCCCCGTCGCTTGCCAAAACAGGCTTGTCGGCATCCAGACCATACGTCGCCGGATTGACCCCCGGGTACAGGTCTTCCCACATTCCCGGCTCTCCCGCCAAGCCGAACCCCTCTGACTCGGCATCAGTGACATACACCCGAGCCCCAGAGCTGAGCTTGCGGACGCCAGAGACGAATCGAACGATCTGCGAGAGCGGCACGACGCGGCCCCTCTCTGTGCCGTAGATCTCGTACGTACGCACGGCAGGCGGAGGGCTGGGCGCCGGCTGCACTTCGGGCGGCTGCGTCTTCATCGGCCCCCGCGTCCTCTCGAAGCGGAGCAGGGGGCAGGACCCATCGGGATCGCAGAGCCCTCCTTGCGCAGTCCATTCCCGGCCATCGGCCAGATTTACGATCCGGACCCACTCTACAGGCCAGGCGGTGCGCGTCGCGCCTTGCGTGCGCAGGAGTCCTGTTTGCAGCTCGCCGAGCTCGCCGTCTACCTCGATGACCCCCGACTCGATGGCATCGGGCTCATACTCGCCCACCGGCAACTTGATCTCGGGTGTAGTCGCCTCCAGGCCGTGCAGCGAGAGGAAGACTTCGCCGGCTTCCCCGTCTACCTCTTGCGCGGCGGTCTTGATGGTCCAGCTGTAGCGGCTCATTTTGCTTGGTCCTCCGGGTACAGGCCGAGCTCGTGGGCCGCCTCCTGAAACGCGGCCAGGCGCGGCGCGAAGTCAAAGCGCGTGCGCGGCGGGACGGCCGGCAGGCTGAAGGCCGCCTCATCCTGCACGACCGCCTGCTTGAGCGTCCGGTAGGGGTCGGCGTAGGGGCTCTCGGGGGCCTCGACCGGGAAGCCCCAAAAGACGGTTCGCCCTTCATAGCCGGGCCGGATCTGGTCTTCTGCCTTGCGCACGGGCAGCTTGTTGGCTTCCGTGATGGCGGCGCCGATGGCCAGCCCCAGCGCCATGAGCGCCGACACCGCCTGCCCCACCACGGGCACCGCGTTGGCGGCGGCGGCGGCAGTCGCCACGGCCGCGATCACTCCCGCCGTCGCGCCGGCGATCGCCTCGCCCTCTTTGCGGTCTTTGCCCCGGCTCGCGTCTGCGTCGCGCTGCGCCCGGTCGAAGTCGTTTCTCCACGCCTGCAGGTCCTTGTAGAAGCGCTTCACGTCCCGCGTGCAAGCAAGCAGATAGGCTTGGAGCGGTCCAGGGAGCTTCTTGAGCCGGCGCGCAATCGTTGCCAGCGGCAGCGGGTCGCCCGCGCTGGTGCTGGCCCAGACTGCATCGGCGATCTCTTTCTGCGCCGGGCCGGAATACCCGAGCCCAGGCTCGTCACTGGATGCGGGCGACGCGGTGCGAGTCGGCAGATCCGGCAACGCCCTGGCGTCCACCGTATCCACCACCGACGCCTCTACGCGCAGGCCGGCGATCTCGTGAATGCTGCTGTTGCGCGGTCCTGCCAGGATCTTGTCAATCCGCTCGGTATCCCAGCCGAGCGCCGCCAACTCGCGCGCCGCCGCTTGCCTTCTGCGCTGCGGCTCGGCTTGAGGTTGTGTGTCTGCCATGGGGGCTCCTTAGTCCGGCTCACGGTCCCCGCCAAGGTCGGCGGGAAGTTCCTCTGGGGCCGGCGGTCCATAAGGTGTGTCGTTGCTGTCGCTGTCGTTGCTGTCGCTGTCGGGACTGTCGTTGCTGTTGCTATCGCTGTCGGAGCTGTCGCTCCCTCCCGAGTCGTCGCTTTCCGCGGGCGATCGGGGATTGGGCCGGTCCTTCTTGCTGGAGGAATCCGACGGCTCATCGCCCGAGGGTGTCACCGGCTCGTCCTCGCTGGCAGGAGGGGCTTTTTTGTCCGGCGGCGTCGAACCCTTTGGACTCGGGAGACCCTTTCCTGAGCGCCCATCGCCCAGAAGGCCCTTGATGAGAGTGCCCAGCGTATCGAAGCTGCCCTTAAGCACCGTGGTCAGGACATCTTCCGCCTTGGCCGAGGGCTCTTTCTTTCCGGCAGGCGCTGACGGGGACGGCGCAGCCTTCTGTGCGGGCTTGCCTGGGCCAGGGTTGGCTCCGCGAGGGCGCGCTGAATCCGCAGCGCGGATTGCTTTACTTGGGGGCTGCTTGTCCAGCAGAGCGAGAAACCGCCGCTTCTGTACGTCGGGCAGCTCGGCGAACTGCGACACGATCTGCGCCAGGTCCGCCGGCTGCTCCGGAAGTAGGTGATTCGGATTGAGGCCCGACAGCAGAGACGGATCACGCGGGACCTTGGCGGCGCCGGCGCGCCGGAGCGCCTCGAGCAGCAGCGCCTGATCCTGGGGCGTGTTGGCAGCGTGCTGGCGATAAAGGCCCTCGGCGGTATGGTGCGACAGCGCAGGGCCGACCAAGAGCCGCGCAATGTCGCTCTCGCTCCACTGCAGCTCGCGCAGGTAGTCTCGCAAGAAGTCGGGGCCGATCGGCGCGGGTTTGGCGGAGTCGGTGTCCTCGGCTGGCTGCGTTGGCTTGTTGGCCGGCGGCTCGGTCGGCTCTTGCGCGCTGTCTTCCAGGTCAGCGTCCGGTGTGTCCCCAATGAGCGCCAGCATGCCGCCTGAATCGGCCTCTTGCGGGCTGCGCGAAAATCGCGGCGCATCGAAGCGCCGCGCTCGCGAGCGCGGGAGGGTTGAAAGTGGTCTCATCTCGTCTGTCATCGGTACATCCCTTCAAGAAATCAAAGTGCGCACTTGAATCGGAAGCAGCCGCAGCGAGAGCTGCGACAGCGGATCAATCGGTGCCCCGTAGTCCTTGCTCGCTCGGTGCCAGTCGCTCGCTCGGATCTCGAAGTGCAAATGGGGCTGCGAGTCGTAGACGCCGCTTTCGCCTTTGGCACCTACTACGCCAATCAGATTGCCGGGCTGCACGCGCTGGCCGGGCTTCACTGCCGCTGTGGGCGTAGCGGTCTGCGCGTCATGCAGGTGCAGGTAGCGGTAGATCCGCCCGTCGCTCCCTTGAACATCGACAAAGAGCCCGGCGCGCTCGCTGCGAGCCACGCGCAGCACACGGCCCGCGCTGGCGGAGAGCACTTGGGTTCCGGCCGCGGCGAGCAGGTCTACCCCCTTGTGCGGTCGGCCCGAGCCTTTGCGGTGCGCGGTGACCGAGTCATGAATCCCAAGGAGCTGCCCCAGCGGTATCGGCCAGATCGGCTCTCGCTGCTGTGTCACGTCGGCTCGCCTTTCTCGCTGCGCTGAGCCGGAGCCGCGGCGATCTGCCCAGATCGTGGCGCCTGCCAGACCGAGCAGAGAGACCCCCGCGGCAGCCAGCCCCCAGCGGTTTGAAGTATCGTCGCTCATCGGTCTCCCCGACGCGCCGCCGCCAGGAGTAGCCCCAGCCCGACCGCTCCGGCGACTGCGCCGCCCACGGCGAGGGGTCCCCATCCTTCGGCGGGGCTCTGCGGCGGCTCGTCTTTGCGCCAGAGCGCGCGGGGCGGGCTCTCCGCTTTGGCATCTATCAGGCCCAGCGCCCACCACAAGCGGAACGCCGCTGGTAGCGTCGGAGATACGGGCTGATTGATCTCGTAGTCGTCCTTCATCGCATAGCCGACCGTGTACCACCGGCGTTCCTCGGGCGCAGACGGGACCGCTGTCTGCCAGTCGGGGCGGCCGGCATTCCGGATCACTTCAAATGCCGTCGGGATAGGGCCGGCGGGCTTTGGGCGAAGCAAGTCGCGCGTGCTCATGAGCCCTGCCCCCTGCACGAGAAGGCCACGAGTCCGCCCACAAGCAGCGTACCCCCGCCGAGGGCCAGACCCCACGCAAGCCGGCCTGCGGAGCGCTCGAGCTCTTTCTTCTTCTGTCCCAGCGCTGGGCTGCCTGCTTCCAGCGACACGCCCGCCGAAGCGCCGATCAAGCGGTCTCCGAGCGTCAAGGCTCTCTCGGCACCGCGGCCAAAGCGGCGCGGCAGGAGCTTGACGCGCGCCAGCCGCACCAGTCGCCGCAGCCGTGCAAACAAGACACCGCCCAAGATCGCCGCGAGGATCTCCACGGCAGACTCGGTGAGCGCCTGCGCCATCTCGCGGGCCGCTGCATCTAGCGCGGAATCGGTCTCCGCGCTGGCGGCGTGCTGGCTCGCCTCGACGAGGTGCAGCAAATCCGCCCCCAGGCTGGCCACTCCGTACGCAGCAGCCAGCAGATCAGCCAGCCAGCCGACCGGGGTAAACTGCAGCCCAGCCCACAGCCCGAGAAGCACCGCGAGCGCCAGCGCCGTGTCGGAATCCCAGAGCTCTGCGAGCTTGCGCTCGATAGCCTGGGGCAGGTATGCCCGGCTACGGGTGAGCGCTTCCAAGATGCGATCCAGACCCGCCTCGGGCACCGCGGCGCCCTCGGTAGGGAGCCGATCGAAGCCATCAAAGCGCCGCGCACGGCTTGGCTCGCTCATGCCCGCTCCAGGGTCTTGAGGTTGCCCGCGAAGTAGCTGCGCAGCTCCTGATTCCGCGCTTGCTCAAGGGCGCGCTGCCAGGAGGCGCGGGCCACTTGTGCCGACGGATACCCCGGCTTCTGCGTCGCCAAGAGTTTCTGCTCATAGAGCCAGCGCATCTCCGGCGGCAAGTCCTTGCGCCCAAGCTCCGCTTGCCAGCGCGCGACCTCGGCGGGCGAAGCGACGACGGGCGCGGCGGGCGTGGCGGACGGCTCCGCGCTGCGGGCGCGGTAGTCAAAGCCGAGAAACCGCCGATTCCGGCTGGCACCGCGCTCCTTCTCGTCTGCGTTCAGCGCGAGGTTTGCGGGCGGCGGCAACTGCGCCAGGATCTCCCGCTCGATCTGGGCGAACGCACTGCTTGCCAGGACGTACCGTAGGATGCGCGGGCCGATCTGGCTCACGGCAGATTGGAAAAGCCCGCTGGCGCCGGCCAAGTCAAAGTCATTCTTGGCTCCCGTCGCTGCCTCACGAAACCGAAGCAGCGTATCGGCGTACAGGTCAAACTGCCGGGCTACGTCCCGATACCGGCTGAGGTCAAAAAGCGGCGGCTCGGTCGTGCGCCAGGACGCAATCAGCACCGCCAGCGACCACGCCACCTCGCTGGTGA
Organism: Polyangia bacterium; assembly: GCA_044222245.1. Classification (GTDB taxonomy): domain Bacteria; phylum Myxococcota_A; class Polyangia; order Palsa-1104; family JAEUJZ01; genus CALFML01. The sequence continues at coordinate 104,476 of JBGANQ010000020.1, forward strand.
GCGCCTCTTGCAGCTTGGGATCAAGCTCGGGCCGCGCCCGCAGGATGGCCCGGGTCAGCTGCCGCGCCGTATTCTCTTGGTTCGTGTTGGAATCCCGGGCCGTCATGGTCCGCCGCCTTCGCCATCGGCCGGGCTCTCTTGGGCCTTCTGTTTGCTTTGCAGCTGGCGCAGCTGCGCCTTGGCGGCGGAGAGCTCATCCGTCGCACGTTTGAGCAGGCTTTGCAGCTCGGTGTTTTGCTGCTTCTTCTCGTTGCGCTCGTCGATGGACTCCGCCCAGCGGAAGCGGAGCGCGCGGACGGTGTTGCTAAAGCCCAGGTGGCTGGCGATCTTGGCCGCTTCGCTGAGGTAGGTCCGCCACTCAGCGGGGAAGTAGGGGCGCCGCTGGTCCATCGGAAGCCGCGCATCCTCGGGATCAAAGTCGGGACGAAGTCCCTTTTCCAGGATGTACAGGAACGCGCCGATCGCCCCGGGGATGGACTGGGTCAAGTCGACGTTGGCCGCCCAGAATCCCTCCTCGCCGGCGGTCTTCTCGCTCCACTCGCCGAGCGCTCGAAAGCCGAGGTTGGCGGCCTCATTCCACAGCTGCCCGCCGAGCCCCCCGAGCACGTCTACGCGGGTGCCGCTGTCCCAGGCTTGCTTGGTCTTGGCGACGAGCTTGTCATAGGCGGTCTGCGACTTTTCGACCGCCTTTTCCGAGCGCTTCTTTTCCTCGGCACTCTTTACGACTACGTCCCGAACGGCGGCGGGCGCGTTGGCCAGGACGATCGCGGCTTCCGCCTCTTTTTTCGACGGGAGCGCGCCGCGACTGTCTTGGATTCGTTGCTGGCTGCCTCTTGTGAAACGTGGCATGTGTTCCCCCTTGTTGGTGTCTCAGGTGTTCCGGGCGGCGCGTGCAAGCGCCTGGGCCGGGGAGAGCTTCTCCTCGGCGAGTAAACTTCCTTGGGCGCTGGGATGCAGGCGCGACGAGGCTGCATACGCTCGCGCGACTTTCACAAGCGCCGTCGGGCGCGTGCCTACAGCGTCCAGCAGCTGCAAGACCGCTTCCCCCTGCGGCACGCCCGCCACATTCGGAGCGCCGCCGCCAAGCTGCCCTTGCCGCAGATACGCCTGCACAGAGGTGTCCGCGGCGCGCACCGCGATTAGATCACGCGCCGCGGCAGCCAGCGCGGGGCGAAGGTCCCAATCGGCACCACCCGCGGCGGCGCTGAGCCAGTAAGGCGCCGAGCGCGCCAGCGCTTCGCGGATTCGACCGTCCAGGTGATCCAGCGTTTCCTCGTGCGGGATGAGCGCCGCCAGTAGCAGCCGCTCGACAAAGCGCTTCCCCTCTTCGGAGAAGGAATCCCCGGTCCGCACAAGGAGCCGCCCCGCGTTGCGGTCGGTCACCGCGCCCGAGCGGCGCAGCGCCCCGATCAGGGTCCGGCTCGCCGGGCTAGAGAGGTATTCCGCTAGCGTCACGTCATCGGGGAGGGCGACGGAGAGCACGTCCAGCACTTCGTCGCTCAGCCGCTTGGCCTCGGCGATGGACTCCGAGCGGGCGCTCAGTCCTTGCAGAAGCGGCACGTTGAGCAGGCGCACGAGCTCTTGCAGCTCGCGCTTGTGGCCCGGGTCTTCGGGCGGCGAAGTCTCTACGACGCGGACCACGACGGGATCGGCGACGGCGGCGACTTGCGCGCGGGTGAAGCCGAATTGTCGCGCGTGGCCGAGCAAGTAGTCTCGGGCGACTTGGCCGTCCTGCCCATAGTGCAGCTGAAGCGCCATCGTCCGGCCGTTGCCGCCCAGCACCAGCCCATCCGCAGTGACCACGGGCAGGCCATCGATTGCGCCCGGGGCGCCGTTGAACACGAGCTCAGGAATCAGGTTCTGCGCGATGCCGTGCACCTTGAGCTGCTCGGGCTTCTCCAGGTGGTAGGGTCGCTCCTGGACGCCGGCGGGGTAGCTCGGATTTTGCGCAAAGCCCCGGTGCGGAACGTGCGAGGGCTTGAGGCGAAACGCCGAGGTCAGGCAGTACCGGGCGCTGCGCACGACGGGCGCCCCTTGCGCCGCGGCCAGGACCAGCGGCGCCGGCAGGCCGCACACCCCGCCGAGCAGGCCCAGCTTGCACGCGGGCTCGGTGGCGGGACAGCCGGGCGCGCCGGGTCTTCTTGGGGCGCGCGGGCGCGCGGGCGCCTGCGCGGCCTCGATCTGGCGCTGGACCTCGGCAAGCGACTGCGTCAGCTCCGCTTCGCGCGTCCGCTCGCTCGGTGCGTCCTTGCCGCGGGCCTCTTTTGTCGTCCGCTTGGCGCGGGCGGCGGTGAGCAGGCTTTGCAGCCGGGCTTGTTCGTGGTGAAGCCGCCCGAGCCGCGCCGGCTCGCGCAGGGCCTCCACGCCAAAGGGCTGGCCTGCTTTGGCCCCGGCGGGCGGCCGAACCGAGCGGACCGCGGTCGGCGCGGCCTCGACGTGAATTTTCTGACCTGAGCAGCTCGAGGCAGTCTGCGCCGCTTCGCGCACGGTCTGCCCGCGGCGCCACTGCTCGCGAAAGTGGCTGTAGAGCGGCGCGACCGCTGGAGCCCGGAGATCGGCCTGGGGAAAGCGAGCGCGTAGCGCGGCGAGCAGCTCCGCCCACCACTGCGGCGGCGGCTCGCGCTCGGCGCGGCTTTTTAGCTGTACGTCGCTCATGTTAACGCCCCCGCTCCGGTAGAGGGCGCAGCCCGAGCCGCTTGCGCAGCACAGAGAAGCCGCGGTCTAAGGTCTCGGCTACAAGCGACTGCGTCTGTTCGGTGATCGTGGCGCCGAGCTCCACGGCAGCGGAGCGGGTCTCTTGCGCGACTCGATCCCCGACATCAAGCACGAGCTCGCGCGCCTGCTCGGCCCAGGGCGCCCGCTCTCTTGGGGGCCGGGGCAACGGGTGACCGCACTGGCCGCAGCAAGGATGCTGGCCCTTGGGAAGACGGCCGATCCGGTTGGCCTCGCCGCAGTCGGGGCAAGCTACGGCGCCGAGCTCGGCGATCCAGGCGGCGCGGTCGCGGTCATACGCCTGCCGGCGGTGCGGGTCGCTCAAGATCTGGTAGGCGCTGGCCAGGCTCTGAAACGCCCGCTCGCTGCCGCCCTGGTCCGGATGACGCTGGCGAGCCAGCCGCCGGTAGCTCGCCTTGAGATGCTCCGCAGTAGCCGTCGGGGGGCACTCCAAAATCCGATATAGGTTCTGCGTCTTCATCGGGGCACCCGCAGAAGCTGCGCCGGCTCGGCGATCCACTGGAGCCAAGAAAGGAAGGTGTCGCGGCTGGACACCACCAAGTGCAGGGTGCTGTCAGGCAGGCTGATGATCCGGCGCTTCATCTCGCGCCAGATCCCTTGCGCCATCAGGCAGCGCAGGCGCCAGATCAATTGGCCCGGCGGCCCCGTCGGCGCTGGCGCTTTTTCTGGTGGCGGTACTTGGGCAAGCGCGGTTGTGCAGGAGGTGCTTTTTTGTCCCTCCGGGCTAGGGGCCGGCTGATCAGGGTGACCGGACGAGGGAGCCGGAAGTGCGGCCGGTGATGGCTCAGCCCACGCAGACGATGAGGGCGCCGACGGATCGGCAGCAATCAGAGATGCGGCACTCGAGGAAGGCTCAGCCGGAGGTAAGGCCGTGGGTGGCGGCGGCGGGGCAGATGCAGGAGCAATAGGCGGCGGGGCAGCCGGCGGAGGCGCGGGTGGTGGCGGCGCAGCGGCAGGCGGCGGCGCGGCGGGGGGGCGGGGAGCGGCAGCGGGGGCGGCGCGCAGCAGGCGGTGGCGAAGCGGCAGGCGGTGGCGAAGCGGCAGGCGGCGGGACAGCCGGCGACGGAGCGGATGGCAGCCGGAGCGGCGGGCGCGGGAGCGGCGGGCGGCGGCGGTGGCGTGGTGGGCGGCGGGAGCGGCGGGGGCGGCGGGGCGGACGCCGGAGTCGGACGGCGGCCGGAGTGGCGGCGGCGGGCGGCGGCGGGTCTTTCTCAGGCGCGCGGGCGGCGGCCTTTCGGACAGCAGCCCACTTTGGGCAATCTCATGAGCGCTCAGGATGAAGACTGAGTCTCGATCAGCCCCGTCGGCTTGCTCTGGGCTTCCAAGACGGGAGCCGCCGCATTTCGTTGCGAGCGATCCGCTGTGGTGGCCATGACCGCGACCTTGACCACGTCCCCCAGCTCGCGCAGGAGCTTGGGCGCGGCGCTGGCCCAGTTTTCCTGCGGCGGCGGCGGCGTGGCGCTCTGCGCTTGGACGCTGATCGCCTTCTGCTGTTCCAGCATACTCCGCTGGAGGTCCATGAAATTGCGCATCATCTCAGCAACGTGCTTTTGCGATTCTTTGACCTCCTTATGGGCATCGAAGATAAGCAAATGCGCGTCTTGCAAGAGGCTGGTTACGCCTTGCAGACCCTCATTGCGGATGTGTTCGGCTTTATAGCGTACTTCGTGCTTTTCGACCTTCTGCCAGCCTCGCTCCTTGCGAATAGCCAGCTCATCGGGCGAGTGCGTGACCGTACTGCCGTCTAGCTCGACCTCGGCGAGTGACCCGTCTTCGGAATACGGCAAAATATTTCCCTCCGCATCCTCAAAGCGGATGCCATATGTACCGGCTGGCACATCGGGATTCTCAATGCGGGTCAGTGTGTTATAGGGCCGCTGCTCTTGCGGCGGAAATAATCGACTCTGCGCGTCTACGAGCCGATAGCCCGTAGCGGCGCTCGGTCGATGCTTCCTGACGACAGCCACGATCGAAGCAGGCGGAAATTCCGTAGTCAATTTGCTCATTTGACTCACTACACCCAATAAGAGGTGGATTGCTAGAAACCAGTAAACGACATCAATCATCACTGCATTCCCATTTCAAAGTTAAAGCACTGGAAATTGATTTGGCAAGAAATTTTATTCAATCATAATTTCGCGCATTTGGGAATTTAACTGCTCGCGCACACATGAAGCCAAGAGATCAGCATTTCTTTAATAGATCGTCCAAGCTCAAACCGCAAGAGCATTGCTCGGATCGCGATCCGAGAAGCATTTGCCGCCAATGGTCCCTGAGTACGCTTCCCTGAATTTGCTAAGCATACTCAGGGACCGGAGCTTTCTTTATGTTTGTCTAACTTTAGCTCTACCCCGCGGAACGGATAACCGAATTGATTATCCGTTCCATTTGCACATTGCGAAGTGTGTCTGCTATCCTCCCAATTCATGTTCAAGGCGTGCCATCTTTGTGGGTTCCCTCTGCGCAAGACAGCGCGCGAGGATGCGATCTACTGCTCGGCGCGATGCCGGCGGCTGGCGCACCAGCACTACCAGGCGATCGGCCGGCTCCCCGCCGAGTTCAGCGCGCTGGAGCGGCAGCTGGCAGCCTACGCGCCCGAGGCTGCGGTCTCGTATCGGGTGGGGCTGGATGCCGATCCGCGGTGCATCCTGTACTTTCCGCCCAGCGATCGGCGATCGCCGCGCTGGGATGGGTCGGTGTCGCGCCGGCCCTACTTTCTGCTGCGACCGCTGGAACTGCCGGTGGTTCCGCAGCCGGCGATCTACGGGCTGCAGTTTTTCGATCGCGCAGGCTGCGAGCTGGAGACGCCGCCGGAGCTGGCCGGGGGCGTCGCGCTGGTGCCGCTGGTTGCGGGCGAGCTACACGGCGATCGGTGGGAGCCGGGCGAGGCTTGGTACGCTCGCCCGCGTCACCGCACAGCGGTGCGGGTGCCGCGGGAGCGGTGAGCGACGGTGAACAATCTAAGAGCACCAAGCCCGATCCAGTCGCCAGCCGGGGCAGCGCTCGGGCGAGACCAGCTGAAGCCGGCAACAGGGCTTGGCGCGCGGTAGGCTCGGTTTGCGGATCGGCGAGGGTTGGCTGGGTGGCTGGGGGAGAGCTGCGCTTCATGATTCACCTGTTGAGTTCGGACAGACCGCCGGGACCTGGGAAGGCCCGCCATGCGCAGGCGGCGGTGAATCAAGCGTGCGGAATGTGCGATTGGTGCGTCCAATGCTGAAACACAACCCAGAGCGCACCAAAAGCGCACCTCGCCCCGTACCGATTGGGGCAAAGTCGAAGCTGCTCAGCCCCTACTGCGGCTTGCACCCACAGATGCGACTAGAAGAAATCTCTTCGTCGGTGATGGGCAACCAAGCGATCGATTCCAGCCCCAGATCGCACACTCGCCACAGCGGGCAGGCACCCCGGGCAAGATCGCTCACACTTAAAACAGCACCCAGAGCGCACCAAAAGCGCACCCTTGTCCGCACCGGCGCCACCGTGATAAGCGGCAAGAAAGAGGCTGAATGTCCACCAAGGCTCAACCCCGCGATCTGACGGCGAAGCTCAAGAACCTGCAAGAGGAGCTCACGCAGATCGTGCAGCACGCGCAGACGCTGGCCACTGACTACGAAAAAGACACCAGCCTGCAGTCGTGCCTGATGTTCCTCCAGCGTGCGCTCACCAGCATCAGTGATGAGGACGACGCGTGGATCGGGCCGGGCACCAAGGTGGACTGGAGCGCCTTTGGCAAGACCCTCAAGGATCGGCGGATGCAGGCCGAGCTCGGCCAAAAAGAGCTGGCGCACCTTGCCGACGTAAGTCCGTCGATGATCCGGTTTATCGAGGCCGGGCAGAAGCGGCCCAGCCGGACGCTGCTTTTGCGGCTGCTGGCGCTGGAGCCGCTCAACCTGAACCTCGAGGACATCCTCAGCGACAGCGGGAAGGCGGGGGTGATCCCTACGTTGTGGGCGGCCCCGCACTACGACCCGCGGCAGCTCATTACGGAGCTTATCGAGCGGCTCAACGGCTCCGGCTGCTCACTGGAGCAGACCACGGCTTACCTGGACTACCCGAGCGCCGCCGGCTGGCTCGCGACATGCAGCACGCCGGCCTACCTGGCGCAGTTCAGCAACCCCGAAGCCTTGGACAAGGTCGCCGAGCGGATCGCCGACAAGTGCAGCGCCAGCGGGGTGGACGTGATCGCGCTCGGCTGCGGCGATGCTCACCGCGAGGTCCAGCTGGTCGAGTACCTACTGGGCCACCTGGGGCGCCGCAACATCAAGGACGTTCGGATATTCCTCCTGGACATCAGCCACATGCTGCTGACCGAGGGACACAACTACGCGAAAGCAAAACTCGGCACCGCCGTGCGGCAGGTCTTCGCGCTACATGGGAACTTTCACGATCTAGATCAGTACCCTCTGTTCAGCCCCGCTGATATGCGCTCGCGCATGCGCGTGTTCACGCTCCTTGGGTGCACGCTGGCGAATCTAGATAATGAAGTGCGGTTCTTCCGCGACACGATGAACGCCGCCGCGCCCGGCGATTTCTTCGTCTCTGACTACAGCAATGCTTACGCGCCGCCCGAGGAGCCCGAGCGCATCCGCGCCCTTGATCCGCCCATCAAAACGGGCGTGCTCGACACACACAAAGCCTGGCTTGGAGGCGCGATCCTCCGGTACAGCAAGGGCGTTCGCTCGGTGGACCTGTCGATCGAGCTCAACACCGACTGCATTGTACGCGGCAGCTATGAACTCGTGTTCGTGGCCCACGCCGTGACGGAGAAATCACTACCGAACCGGCGCTTTGTGGTCTGGCGCGTCCGTCGCTACAACCCCGAGCAGCTTGAAGACTGCTTATCGCGTACGGGCTGGGCCACCGAGCTCCGCGGCCCCTATGGAGGAAGTGAGCGATCGCAGCTCTCGCTGACGTTGCTCCGCAAGGCTCGGTGATACAGCTCGGCCGACTGTTGCCAGAGTGGGGGATGGATACCCCCAGGGCAACACAAAGATCTACAGGCCGTTGACGCCCTGGACGAGCAGCTCGCGAGCGGCGGAAGGGTGTTTCGTGCCGCAGCGCAATGGGCTCCGGTCTATCCTGTCGATTCTCTTTACTGATCGTTTGTGCCGGTCATCGTCGGAGGCAGAGACGGCGGCAGTAGGCTACAAGGAAGGCTTGACTTGTCTGGAAAAGTAGTCATGCCGTCCCGGCTGCACGGATAGATCACCACGATGGCCTGGGGAACGGCGCATAGTTCACGGTCGGCCAATGGCTGGCCGTGCCGCTCGCCACGATGGCCAACGCGAGCGGCGCTGAGCGCAGGGTCGGTAGTAACTGGATCTGCTTCTACTTGCCTGACCCGGCGGGGCTCTACACAGGGCTCCGCCGGGAGGTTGTTCCGCTCGCGCCTCTCCCTCTGACTGCAGCGAGCCCGAGCTTAAGATGGCCGGCCGTTGCCACTTGACCACCGCCGGAGGGTCGATGTACGTACCGTGGCTGTAATTCATTGCTGTTTTCACCTGTGCAGGATATACAGCGACCGTCGACAAAATGATCAACATCAAGCGTCCTACTTATCTTGATCTGTTCTCTGGAGCTGGCGGATTCTCCGTTGGGCTCGAGGCGGCTCGTTTTCGGGTACTCGGCTCGATAGAAATTGATTCTGTAGCAGCGAAATCATTCAGCCTTAATTTTCCAGATGCAAAAATAAATCGCCATGGTCCAAGTTCTGGTGACATTCGCAAGGTTTGTCCTAGGCAAATAATGGAGGAAATTAAGGCACAAGGTGAAACAGATCTCGATATGATTGTCGCCGCTCCGCCGTGCCAAGGATTCTCTCGTGTGGGACGTGGCAAATTAAAATCCTTGGCTGATAAAAAGCGCATTTTTTTTCAGGATGACCGTAATCAACTTTATCGACAGGCGATTAACTTTCTTAAGGTTCTCCGTCCAAAAGTAATACTATTCGAGAATGTAGCCGGCATGCTTCACTTAGGCGGCGTAAACATGGCCGAAGTGGTGTGCGATGAAATTAACGCTCAGGGATACAGTGTCAAATGTGCCTTGTTGAACTCGTCTTGGTACGGCGTCCCCCAAATTAGAGAACGTGTATTCATAATCGGGTTTAGGAAAGATTTAGGCATCTCGCCTGAATTTCCTCCGATTCAACGCGATATTAAACTCTCACGGGGTCATTTGAGCCATGCAGAGTTAGATCCTCATAATTGGGAAAATTCTTCCTATTTTGTACCATATCAACAACTTCATTTCTGTCCCGATCTCAAACCTGCCGTTACTGTATGTGAAGCATTTTCAGGATTGCCACCGTTCACTATGCATATGCTGTCGGGATATAAGGTCAACCGCGCCACTGCGAAGCCCGTCGATTACCTAAATCAGCAACCTCAAACTGAATACGATATGATGATGAGGAACTGGGATTGGAGTGATCGATTTAAATGCGACTTCGCCAAGGATCATATAAGCCGACACACACCCCGTGATTTTCGGATTTTTGCAAGAATGAAACATGGAGATAAATATCCAGCTGCCGTAGAGATTGCTCACGCGCTCTATGAAGAAGCTGTTTGCAAGTATTTGATCAAACGTGAAAGCGAGAATGTAAAACGTCCGCTCAGAAAAGATTATGTACCTCCCTATAAGCTAACGGGATTTCCCGATAAGTGGAGAAAATTAAGCCCGGAGCAACCGTCGTGGACTATTACTGCTCATTTAGGAAAAGACACCTATTCCCACATACATTATGATTCAAAACAAGCTCGGATGATAACAATGCGGGAAGCCGCGCGCTTGCAGTCTTTTCCTGACGGTTTCCAATTCAGTGGAAATATGGGAGATGTTTTTCGTCAGATCGGGAACGCCGTCCCACCACTCATGGCAAAGGCCATCGGTGATGGCATCTTTGAACAGCTTGCTGCGCACAGCATGGCAGCGAATCTCAGGCCAACCCTGAAAGCATCACAAAAGGAAGCGCCCTATGTCCGATAATGCAGAAACACAAGAAGGGCAAGATGTTCTTCGTCCCCGAGCAAGGATTATTCAAGCGATAGGGGAAAATCTAATTAGTAATGATATCATTGCGCTTACTGAGTTGATAAAAAATGCTTATGATGCAGATGCCAAAAGAGTAATAATTGAATTTAGAGAGCCACTGGAGATCGATCAAGGAGGCATTAGTGTCTTAGATGACGGCACTGGAATGACCTTAGACGTTCTCAGGAAATCGTGGATGGAACCCGCAACGATTTCGAAGCGGTTGGCCAAAACGTCACTAGGCGGCCGTCGCGTTACAGGAGAGAAAGGGTTAGGGCGATTCTCCGCTGCGCGACTCGCTAACATTATGGTTATTGACTCTACTACTACTGATCCCTCAAAAAGAGTTCATGCAGAGTTCAATTGGGGGGAATTCAGGAAAGAGGAACCATACCTAGATCAAGTTAACTGCAAATGGAAGGAGATGTCTGTAGATCCTAAGACTCCGGCCGGAACTCTGATTCGTCTAGACGGACTGCGAAGCGAATGGAAAAAACTAACATTCAAACGATTGAGGCGTGAGCTCGGGCGACTAACTGCTAGATCGACCATAAGATCGCTGCAAAACTTTTCGATCATACTTGATCTTCCTGAGGTATATGCAGAATATTCTGGAGAAATTGAACCCTCGAAAATAGTTGAACATCCTCACTATTCTGCTACTGGCAAAGTTAGCGAATCTGGTCATATTACAGCTTCTTTACAGGTTGGCGCTGATACCCATAAGCTAGATGAAAGAATTTCTTTAGATGAAGACGGTCATTCACCAACCTGTGGTGCATTCGAATTTGAATTCCGCATTTGGGATCGAGACCCTGAAAGTCTCCGCGTCCTTTCCGATTCTTTGAAATTAACCACAAGGAGAATTCGAGAAGACTTAAACGACATTTGCGGAATAAGTATTTATAGAGACTTCTTCCGAGTAATGCCATACGGTGATCGCGCTGACGACTGGCTTCGTCTAGATTACAGAAGAGTACAGCAGCCCTCGCTTCGTCTGAGTAATAATCAAATTGTTGGAGCCTTATACATTGCTGCTGATGGCAATGATAAATTGCAGGACAAAACAAATCGAGAAGGGTTGATTGATGGCGAGGCACTTGAAGACTTAAAGAAAAGCACCCGTTATATATTGAGTAAAATTGAAGAGCTTCGCTATGTAAAAAGAAAGGATAAGCGAGATGAAGCAGTAGCCGCGGAGCCGCATCAGGGGCTTTTTTCCAGCCTCGATATTGAACCCATCAAAAAGGCCTTTGCGGAGAAGTACCCACGGGATACGCAGTTTATAGCTTATCTCGAGGAGCGGAGCCAGGCGCTCAGGACTTCTGTTGGTAAGGTTCAAGAGGTACTAGTTCGTTATCGACGCCTGTCAACGCTGGGCGTTATGATGGACAAGTTGATGCACGAAGGGCGTTCTCCCTTGACTGCAATTAGCAATGAAACCGTTTTGTTGCGAAAAGCAGTAGCAAAAATGAATTTGTCGGAAAAAGATTCTGGTCTGATCTGCAAAAAGCTGGATGTCATTAATGGGCAAGCACAATTGCTTGATAAGCTCTTTGAGCGCATTGCTCCCCTTAGCGGTAAAAAGCGAGGTCTCCCCCAAAAGCAGTTTATCGAGCCGCTGATTGATAATTTTTTTGCACTATTTCAATCGGAGCTAGCAAGCAAAAAAATCAGATTATTATTACCAAACAGCCAAACAGAGGCTGTGGTCGATAATTCGGACTTGAACGAAATTTTTATTAATCTAATCAATAATTCGCTTTACTGGTTGACTCGCGTGGAGTCAGGAAATCGCGCTATCGCAGTGAATCTTAACAAAGTGGAGGATGCCTTAGAGATAGTTTTTTCTGATAGCGGACCGGGTATTTCTCCTGCTATTCAATCGGTAATTTTTGATCCATATTTTACGACGCGAGAAGATGGCACAGGGCTCGGCCTCACAATCGTTGGCGAAATTGCCGCTGACTATGATGGCACGGTTGACTTGATTGACCCAGGCCCGCTACCTGGAGCATCGTTCCGTATAACTCTGCGGCGTCAAGAGCACAACTAGGAAAAGGGGAGTCCTTCATGTCGACAGAAACGTTGAGCAAGCCTATCTGGAACGTGGCAATTATAGAAGACACACCAGTCTTCCGGGATCAGCTGAAAGAATATCTTGAAGGTGAGAGTTTTAGCTTTGGTCAAATCCAAGTGGAAATTGCCGAAGACTTTGAGCACGCGCTTAAGTTTCTGAAGCAGAAAAAGGTTGACCTTATTATTCTCGATTTGTTTAAGGGACAGCCAATTGAAGGAGTTACAGCGGGTCTGACGGTTTTAGAGGAATGGAAAAAAACTGGATTCGCTCCGATTGTCTTTTACACAGCACTAGACCGGAGTATTACACATCTAAAAGGCCCATTCATCCGGGTGTTAGCTAAGCAAGCAGATGCTTTTGTGTCGCTAACAAAGGAGTTAGAAGATTTATTTGCCAACAAGATTCCACATATTTATCGGCTTGTTAATTCTCAACTTGAGATGGTATTACGGGATTATATGTGGAAATTCGTAATTGAGAACTGGGCAGGGTTTGAGGCAGCGTTTGGGAAGATCGACTTAGTAAGAAACTTTCTCAAACTGCTTCTTAATCGTATGGGGTCTCATCTCTTAAGTTCGGGATATGCCGAACTAGTTGCTAACTTGGATTACGATGTAGATCCAGAGCCACACAAGATTGCTGATGTCTCACACCCCATAGAGTATTATATCAAACCACCGCTCTCGGAGGACATTCGGTTAGGCGACATAAGAAAACTGACACGAGCTGATAATAGCGAATTTCTTGCAATTATTCAATGGCCCAGCTGTGATCTTGTAAAACGAAAAGATTCATATAAAACTGATACCGTCTTATGTTTGGAGATTGTCCCACTTGACCAATTTGAAGAGTATTCGAAGTGGAAGAAAGATCCCACTTCACCGGATAAGCACGTCAAGAATCTTGTGGGTAACCGTCGTTCTGCTGGAGATCAGCAAGTAGAGCGTTATCATTTTTTGCCGGGAGCATGGGATATCTCTGCCGGTGTTGTCGATTTTCAACGCATGCATGTAATGACTCTGGATGCTGTCCTGAAAGCCCCATGTCTGGCGACTCTGGCAAGTCCCTTTGCGGAGTCTCTTAGCTCTCGCTTTTGTCGTTATTTAGGCCGACTTGGAACACCTGATCTTGATATTGAGGTTGTGATTGGTGGATTGAAAAGTCCACCCAAGGCATGACCCTTGTCTCGTCGCTGAATAGGCAACTTCTGAGCAAGGGCGCCTTCCGCGCTCAGCTCTGATTCCTGTAGTCTTCCCCAAGGTGCGGCAGGCGTTTCGCTCCCGAGAGATCCCAGACCCCGCCGCCCAGCCTCCGAGCGTGTGCGCCCCCAATCGTTCCCCACGAGATGCAGAGCGCAGGCTTACCGCCGCGGTTCGCTGCGCCGTTCATTCAGGGCAGTGAGGTTCGATCCGTCGAGCCGGGCCGACAATCGTTCCGCTGACCGTGCGGGGTCGGGCGGACGCAACGGGTTTACGATTGCGCCGCTTTATGCGCTTGATGCCAGGTTGTGTTCCTCTAGCCATTCCTCGTGCGGCGCTTCAACGGATTGTGTCGTCGGAGATCGCCTAAAACATCCTTGTTGGTATCGAGGACCACCCGTCGAGAAACTTGGGGCAATCCTTCCCTGTCCGAGTGAGCGCAGGGGTAAGCAAAGCCTGGCTACGGCCACGGTTAATTTGCAGGCGGTGCCAGAGTAGTATCTGGCACCGCTCCGGTGGTGTATACTAGAAGTCGTGCCAGCCTGGTCTATTCACCACACGCTGCCTTTCCCAGTAGTCTCAGCAGAGCGCCTCTCGGATGAGGGTCCGGATGCCCGAGCACGGCCCCGCCCATGCCGATGGCTGTCCCTGGCAAACAAGATCTGGCCCAAGATCTGGCGGGAGATTGATCGTTATCGTACTGACCCTAAAAGTATCGGTTATGATCAGGGTTGGCCGAAATCGGTTTTCGTACCTCGCGCCGCTGCCATGTTTAGTCTGTGGAACTATGCTGAGAAGCATCCAGGCCCATGGGATCGCTCCCAGGGCCCTTTTTCAACTTCAGCCGACAACATGCTTACGGCCGATAACGAAGGATCCGTTTTGACCGCCCTGGCCGCCTGGCGACTGACGCAGGGAATCTATCGCTTTGACCCGGAGATTTATGAGGCACTGGTTGAGACCCCTATCACCGGAGATCTCCCCTGGGAGGTTTTTTTCAACCTTCCAGAGTGGTGTGTTTATGTTGAAACGTCACAGACGAAGTCCCAAAAAGGATTCTTTGCGTTCATAGAATATAATAACGCGTCTGACGCATATACAACTTTCTGTCTATATATCATCCGCGATCACAATGGAATGCTCTCTCAGTACCCAATCCCGCTGAGCAAAGCACCGCTTCTACAGATTCTCACCGATATGCGCAAGGGCGCCAATGTCCCAGGTCCGGCCCATGAGATTCCGGATAAAGGAGACTACGAGTTACATGAGCAGATCAGGCCGATGGTTTCGTTACTTCTTTATCTTTGTGCAGTGAATGCTGAAATCGGAACTGGTACGAGGGGCCCGATACGGCCCCAGCCCACTAAGACTAAAGAAGGCCTGCGCATGTTCCCTGCGGACCGGCCGACGACTTGGGATGTAGGTTGCCGCCTGGGCGCAGCCCTTCGCCATGCCAAGCAACCGCCCGAAGTCCCGACGGAAGAAGCAGCGCCATTAACAGAGCAACATGAGGTAGATCCTCGCATTTCCCCGCGCGCTCATGTCCGCCGTGCGCATTGGCATACCTATTGGCATGGTCCGCGAGAAGAACCAGATAAGCGGACGGCGAAGCTGCACTGGCTCCCCCCCATTGCCGTTAACGTTGAGAGCGTTGAATCACTGCCAGCCGTAGTTAGAAGAGTACGAGAGTAAGCTCGAGACAGGCGAGTTAGGGCACGCGTTCCCAATTTTTCCGTTGGGCCCTAGTCCACCGCGGGCTAACGTTGCGAGGAAACAAGTAGTCACTGTTCCGCCGCCTTGCGTTCGCGGTGCCCGGCTATGTTGCTCGAAACGTTCCCCACGCAGTTTTTAAATTGCATTTATCGTCGGAGATCGGCTAGCGCATCCTTGTAGGTAGCAAGGTTGGTGCCGTCGAGGAACCTCGTCAATCGTTCCCCGGACCGACGTAGATCCTGGGAAACAAGAGCGATCTCGGGTGGCGGGCTCGATGGCTGGCGCATGAGCCAAGGGGAGGCTGAGTGCAACGGCTGCAAGCAACATCGGAGATCCGCGCCCCTCGGAACCCCTGCACTCGTCAGCTACAGGATAACACTCTATCGATCGGGTGTGCTGCGCCCCTGTGCCAGGGACCGTGCATACTCCGCGGCTTTCTCATAGTGCAGGCGCACACCGATGCCCGTCCCGTTCGTAAACTCAATTCCGCGGCGCTCTAGCTCTGCCAAAATTTTCTGCAAGGTAGATGCCTGCGGCTCGGCCTGGCCCGTCTCGAACCTAAGAACTGTTTGGTAGGAGACACCTGCAGCCTCGGCCAGCTCGACTTGAGTTATCCGCAGCAAGTCTCTCGCTGCCGTTACTTGTGCGCCTGTCACTTTCATTTTCTTCTTGACTCTGGTAAACGCAATGCTACTGGTATCTAGTAAGTTTTACTTACTGAGCTCGCTGCTACCTCTTGCCGCTCTTAGAACCGGCGAACCATTTCATGCACTGCCCCTGATGTCCAGGGCTCAGTGCACCGGATTGGTGCGCGAAAAGGGTAAGCTATGCCTACTTCGCTAACCTTGCTACCTACAAGGATGCGCTAGCCGATCTCCGACGATAAATGCAATTTAAAAACTGCGTGGGGAACGTTTCGAGCAACATAGCCGGGCACCGCGAACGCAAGGCGGCGGAACAGTGACTACTTGTTTCCTCGCA
>JBGANQ010000118.1:0-25103 GCA_044222245.1 Polyangia bacterium
TCAAGCCGGCCAAGGATCCCCGCCTCGGCGGCCGGTCGGGCTGTGTTCCGCGGTCCGAGGGGTCGGCTGGGGGATGATTTGCGCCGGCGGCGCCACTTCTAGCGCGCGGCCTGGGGTTGGGGCAGGCGTGACAGTCGGCCGATGGCGGCCCGGGCTCGCATCGCAACGGCCGCTCCGCTCATCAAAAGCGGGTCCAGGGCGCGGCAACGGTTCGCCGCGGCCGCCGGACTTGGCGGATGGGCGCGCAACGGCTTGGTGTGGCCTGCGGCGCTTGGCGGATGGGTGCGCAACGGTTGCTGCAGCCGCCGGACTTGGCGGTTGGGTACCGCAACGGCTTGATGTGGGCTGCGGCGCTTGGCGGATGTGCGCGCAACGGTTGCTGCAGCCGCTGGGCTTGGCGGATAGGTGCGGCAACGGCCTGGTGTGGGCTGCGGCGCTTGGCGGATGGGTGCGCAACGGCTGCGGCAGCCGCCGGACTTGGCGTATGGGTGCGGCAACGGCTTGGTGCGGCCCGCGGCGCTTGGCAGATGGGTGCGGCAACGGCTGCAGCAGCGCTCGGCGCTTTCCGGGTAGGTGCGGCAACGGTTGCGGTGATAGACATCACCCCTGCCCAGAGGACCGATGCCAGTGGAGATCAAGCCGCCAATGAATTTATACAAAGAAGCTGTCCTCGGCTACGACGTCCGTGCTCGCCAAACTCCCTGGCCCTTGGACCGAAGACGTGACTATTTGCTGAGTAATGTTGCAGAGCCGCTCTCAGTGGACATAAGTGTATGGCCGTCAAATCGGGGTGCTACCCTTGGCGACATTGAGACAGACTTCAGCGTTGCGAAAGAAGTATTTGCGGAAAAGACAGAAGCAGATTCTGGTGTTTGGCTAATTGCAATAACTATACAGAAGGAACCAGAGCGAAAAGAATTTTCTACTTGGGGAGTCGGCGAAGTAGATACATCATGGGAGCTTCTTGGCTACGACATTGCCGACCAAGGAATGCTGAGTGGACTGTCGAATTGTATGTATAACGAGAAAGAAACTGTTAACTTGCAGCCAGTGTGGTCCCCTCATCTAAATGAGCACCACCTATTTAATGATATTGCATATGCTGTCAAATTTAGAACTCTTACAGAGCTCAGGGTGCCGGAGCATGCCCCGTTTGCAGTTTATGGTCTTTATAAAATAGCAGTTTCTTCTTGTAAGTGAGCGCGGATGCGTGAGCCAAGCGGTGAACTGAAGGAATCCCCATCCGCCAGCTAAGAATTTCTCTGCCGGGTTGCTCCTCCGCCGTCGCCTGCCAAGCCCTCCCGCAGCGCCTCAGCGCGTCGCCCTGGGCGACGGTTTTCGGTCCGGCCGATTGGCCCTGTCCCCTTGCGGCCGCGGCTTGCGTGAACTAAAAGCCCGGCACCTTTTTTCAGGTTGGAGATCTTCATGCGTGTTCCTATTTTGTCCCCGGAGGTTCCTTTGGCCGAGCTGCGCCGCGAGGTGCGCTACACCCTGGCCGTGCTGCGCCAGCGCCCGTGGGCGGCGCCGCATGTGCCGGCTTTTGAGGGCCTGCTCAAGGAGGTCGGCGCGGCCCAGGTCGAGCAGGCGACGCTGCTCGACAAGGCGGAGGATGCCGCCGCGGCCGCCGATGAGGTGGACCTGCACCTGGACACCTTGGTCGAGACCACCGCCGGCGCGGCGCGCAAGGCGGTGGACAAGGACACCCGGGCGCCGCTGTGGCGCGCGCTGTTCGGCGCGTGGCGGCCCAGCGAGCTCGTGCGCCCCAAGCTGGGCGAGGAGCTGGCGCAGGTGCGCACCTGGCCCGAGCTGCTCAAGGCCGCGCCCACCGCCGAGCTGCGCGACCTGGCCGCCCCGTGCGAGAAGCTGGTCAAGGCGGCCGACGAGGCGCTCCGGGCGCAGGAGGCCGCGGGCACCGCGCTGCAGGTGTTCCGCTCGAGCAAGCTGGTGGCTCTTTTGGCCAAGCTCAACAGCGAGCGCAGCGGCCTGGCCGGCGAGGCAGAGCGCCAGGCGTTCGACGGCAAGATCCGGCCCGAGGCCGCCGCCGGCATCTTCCGCCTGGCCACCCGCCGCCGGCCGCGCCCCGAGACCCTGGAGAGCGTGCAGGCCGAGCTGCACGCGGCCGAGCAGGAGCAGGCCCGGCTGCAGCAGCGCCTCACCGAGCTAAAGGCCGCCCAGCTCGCCCAGCAGCAGGCCGCCGCGCAGCGTCAAGCCGACGAGGAGGCGCTGCGCACCCTGCGCGCCGCCCAGGCCGCCGGGGCGCAGCAGATTGCCGAGCTGGAGAAGCGCCTCAGCGCCTGAGCCCACCGCCGCGCGCTGCCGAGCGGGGCCAGCCTCCCCGCGGCGGCGGCGCATCCCCGGCGGCGACCTCTGCCTGGCGATGCGCGCGGCGCTGGCGAGCGGGGCCGGCCCCGAGCTCACCCCGGCGGCGGCGCGGCCCGGCGGGCGAAATCCGCTTGACGGTGTGCGCGGCGCTGGGACCAAATCGCCGGCTCATGCTGATTCGATTTGCAGCGGAAAACTTCCTGGCGCTGGCCAACCGGGTGGAGCTGGCGCTGCGGGCGCCGGCCGGCGAGGAGGCGGGGACGCCGGGGCGGGCGGCGCTGCCCGATGGGACGCGGGCGCTCGGGCGCGGGCTGCTCGTTGGGGACAACGCGGCGGGCAAGACGACGCTGCTCAAGGGGCTGGGCCTGCTGCGCACGCTGGTGCTGGCGGGCACGCGGCCGGGGCAGCCGCTGCCGCTAGTGCCCTGTCGCCTGCTGCCCGGCGAGCCGCCGACCCACCTGGAGCTTGAGGTCCTGCACGACGGCGCCCTGTGGACCTACAGCCTGACCGCCCGCCGCGAGCTCGTCGAGGCCGAGAGCCTGCGGGTGGCCACCGCGGCCGCTTCCCAGCTGATGTTCAGCCGCCAGCGGTCAAGCCCCCTTATCCCGAGCACCTCGATCAAGCTCGGCGACGCCGTGCCGCCGGGCGAGCGCGAGCGGCTGCAGCTTTTCGCCAGCGCCACCCGCGCCGAGCAGCCGTTTCTCGCCGAGGCGCTGCGGCGCGGCGCGCCGGCGATGGCGCCCTTTGGCGGCTGGCTGCGCGAGCGGCTGCAGCTGGTCCGCGCCGAGGCCAAGATCGTCGGCCTGGCGGCGCGCTGCGCCCGCGAGCCGGAGTTTGCGCGCTTTGTCGGCGAGCTGCTGGCCGCGGCCGGCACCGGGATCAGCGAGGTGGGCGTCAGCCACCAGCGGGTCGACCCCGACTACTTCGAGACCGCCGAGGAGAAGCAGCAGGTGGTGGCGGCGCTTACCGGCTACGCCGACGGCTTCGTGCAGACCGACGACGGCGAGATCATCGCCGAGCGGGACGGGCGCTTTGTCGACCTGTTCCAGGTCGGGCTGCGGGTGCTGCAGCGCGGGCCGACCGGCGCCCCGATCGAGCTGCCGCTGGCCGAGCTGTCCGACGGGGTGCTGCGGCTGCTGCACCTGGCGCCGGTGCTGTACCCGGGGGCCGCCGCGGCGCCGCCGCCGGTCTTTTTTGTCGACGAGCTCGATCGCAGCCTGCACCCGCGGGTCGCCTGCCAGCTGCTGCAGCGCTTCGCCGCGCCGGCCGCGGCCCCGGTCGGAGGCGGCGGACTGCCGCAGCTCATCGCCACCACGCACGATGCCGCGCTGCTGGCCGCGGTCCCGCCGGCCGAGGTGCGGCTGCTCACCCGCGCCACCGCTGGCCCCGCCGCGACCGCCCGCCCGGCACGCCTGGGTCCGCCGCCGGCCGACCTGAGCCGCGAGGAGCTGACGCGCCGCTTCATCGCCGGCACCCTGGAGCCGACAGAGCCTGCCACCTCGCTCGCCTGAGCTGGCAGCTGCGCTGGCGCCCCGACCGCCAAGGGAGCTGGCAGCTGCGCTTTTGCCCGACCCAAGGGCTGACCTGGACGCCCGGGCGCGGCCGAGGTCGGCGGCGGGCAAGTTCCGGGCGCCGCGGCTTTTGCGGCCGTGGTAGCCTGAAGCGCAATGGCGACGCTGATCCTCTCCTACCCTGGGGCTGACTTTAGACCCGACGGCGCGGCGGGGGAGGGCGCCGCGCCCGGCGAGCCGCGCGGGCTCGCGCACGCTGCGATGGGGCAGTGGCTGCAGCTGTGCGATCACATCACCCGCGCCGGGGGTCGCATCCTGGTGATCGATCCGCTGCCGTTGGCCGCCGGCTCGGGCGCCGGGGCCAGCGCGCCGGTGTATGCCGGGCGGCTCGGGGCGGCGTTTCTGACCCCGGGCACCCTGAACACGCCGATCTTCCTGCGCGGCCCCGGACCGGACGCCGCGGCCGCGGTGAGCGACGATGGCCCAAGCCGCGCCCTGCGCCAGGCCGGGCTGCAGATCCGCGCCAGCGGCCACCGCTTCCAGGGGCAGCTCGATGTCATTGCCCTGGATCGCAACCGCTACCTGCTGACCTACGGGCAGGCGGCCCCGGCCTCTTGCCAGGCCAGCCTGGAAGAGGTCAAGGCGCTGCTGCCGCTCGGCGCCCACACCCTGGAGGTCGAGCTGCGCCCGCCGTGCACCGCCGGCTCGCAGGGCATCGCCTACCTGACCGCGCCGAGCGGCGCCAAGGTCCTGCTCGTCCACCGCGGGGCGCTGGCCAGCCACACCCCCGAAGACCTGTCGCGCTTTGCCGGCAGCCACGTCGAGTACTTCGTCCTTGCGGCGGAGGACGCGCAGGCCGGCGTCACCGAGTGCCTGGCGATCCGCGGCACGCTGATCCTGGCCCCGGGCAGCTCGACGATCCTGCGCGGCCAGCTGGCCCGGCGCGGCTTCCAGCTCGTCGAGACCGACGTGAGCCAGCTGCTAGGCGGGCGCCCCGGGGGGCCGCGGCTGTTCGCCAACGAGCTGCCGGGCCTGGTGCTGAGCGACGACGCCCCCTCATATGCCTGGCGCCGCGACGAGCTGCTAGAGCGCCGCGCCAGCTACAAGGCCTGAGCGGGCCGCCAGCCTGCTAGCTGCCGCCGGGCTTGGCGGCGCTGGCCGGAGCGGCCGGAGCGGCGGCGGCGGCCGGAGCGGCGGGGGCGGGCGCGGCGGCCGGCTCGGTCGGTGTGCGGACCTGGCGGATGCTGTAGACGGCCTTGCCGTCGGCGATCGACTCTTGGGGGGTCGTGGGGTGGTAGACGCGGATGTGGACCACCGCGACCTGGCTGCCTTTGCGCTGCACGCGCGCCTCGGCGACGATCGGCTCCTGCCGGCCGGGGGCCAGGTAGTCGACCCGCATGTCGATGGTCGAGACCCGCTGGTAAAGGGTCACCAGCGTCCACACCGCGGCGCCGCCGGCGGCGTCGATCAGCACCGCGGTGACCCCGCCGTGCAGCGCCTGGCGCCGCGGGTCGCCGATGAACTCGGGCCGGAACGGCAGGGTGAAGCGGACATGTCCGGGGGCGACCTCGAGCGGCTCGATGCCGAGGAAGTGGTTAAACGGGATGTAGGAGCCAAACTGCCGGACCACCTCGACCATGTCTAGCGCGTCACTCATGCCCTGGGACCCGTAGCACCGACGGCCGGCTAAAGTCAAAGCGCGGGCGCCGGAAACGGTCATGGCGCCCCCCGCAGCCGCTGCGGCGGGCGGCGCCGGCGGCACTGGCAAAACGGCCTGGAACCGACGGTGAGGAGCTGGTAACATGAGGCCGCCGCGGCCTTTTTGGGCGAGCGCGTCCGCAGCGGGCGCTCGGCGGAGCCGGCGGCCGGCCGCTGCAGTGAGAGCTCATGACCACCCCACCCCTGTCCGTTCAGAAGACCGAAGAGGCCTACTACAACCTGCTGGCCGGCGGCGCCCGCTACGCGCTGTTCACCTCGCTGTGCGACCTGTACCTGCCGGCGATCCTCGGCAGCGGGGACAAGAGCGCCGAGGAGATCATCGCCGCCCTCGGCATCGCCCCCCACCGCGGCCGCAAGTGGCTGCACGCGCTGCACCTGGCGGGGTTTCTCGACAAGCTGCCGCGGCCGGCTGGCGGCGAGCAGGTAAACGGCCTCGACCCGCCGCCGCGCTACCGCCTGGGGGAGCTCATCGCCTCGATGTTCGGCGAAAACGGCTACGGCGGCTGGTTCTTCCGCGAGTTTTTGCGCTACTACCGCACCGCCGTGGCCTATCCGCTGCCGAGCGTGCTGTATGGGATGCAGCTCGCGCAGCCGGTGCGCTACCCGCCGGTGGACTCGGCGGACACGCACCTGCTGCACGACTGGATGCGCAGCGCGGCGCTCGACACCCTGGCGGTGATCCGGCGCTACGTCGACTTCGAGCGCTACGAGCGCCTGCTCGATGTCGGCGGCGGCGACGGCACCATGGCGCTGCAGCTTTACCGCAGCTTCCCGCGCCTCATCATCACCGTGTTCAACATGCCGCAGCCGACCGACATGGTCCAGCAGCTGGCCGAGAAGAACAACGCCTGGGATCGCATCGGCGGCATCGCCGGCGACTTCCGCACCGATCCGCTGCCCGGCGGCAACGACGCGGTGATGTTTTCGCGCGTCCTGGCCGACTGGCCGCCCGAGCTGTGCCGGCGCCTGCTACAGAAGGCCCACAAGGCGCTGGCCGATGACGGCCACCTCATCATCTGCGAGCCGCTGTACGATCACAACCCGGACCTGTGCCTGGTCTGGGAGCACAGCTATGTCCCCTACGACGACTTCGGGCTGCAGTGCTATAAGCCCCTTTCTCTGTACGAGCGGCTGCTCAAAGAGACCGGCTTCGAGCTCGTCTCGGTGCACCCGCCAAACGAAGAGACCATCCACTGCGTGATCCTCGCCCGCCGCCTGGACGTGCCCGTCGCGATCGATCCCCCGAGCCCAGAGCCCGCCGAGACCGCCGCCGCGCCGGCCCCCGAGACCGCCGAGACCGCCGAGACCGCCGAGACCGCCGAGACCGCCGACCCGCCGGTCGCCGAGACCGCCGCCGCGCCGGCGGAGTTGGCGCCGGTGGCAGAGGAGGCTGCCTCAACCGAGGCCAGTGGCGCCGCGGCGGTCAAGGTCGACAGCGGGCCGCCCGATCCCTCGCCGCTTGGCTGAAAGCCCCCGCAGTCAAAGGTGGAATTGACGCGCCGGCTTGGTCGGTGGACTATTAACATCCAAAACTAGCGCCCCCGCCGAGTCGGGTGCATGGAGGTCCTGATATGCGCAAAAATACTCTGTCATCTCTCCGCTGCTTCGGTCTGGCGCTGACGGCGACCGTCGGCCTTGTCGCCTGCGCGCCGGCGGCCGACAAGAAGCCCGACAAGCCCGCGGGCGGCGGCAGCGAAGGCCCGGTGGCGGTCACCACCCTGGAGGCGCGCAGCAACAGCAGCGTCAAGGGCCAGGCCACCTTCACCCAGGCCGGCGACAAGGTCCGCATCGTCGTCGAGGTCAGCGGCGCCGCCCCGGGCCAGCACGGCCTGCATGTGCACGAAAACGGCGACTGCTCGGCCCCCGACGCCAAGAGCGCCGGCAACCACTTCAACCCGGGAAGCGCCGAGCACGGCGCCCCCGACAAGGCGGCCCACCACGCCGGCGACTTCGGCAACCTGACGGTCGGCGAGGATGGAAGCGGCAAGCTCGAGCTGCTCACCGATCAGATCACCGTCAACCCGGGCACCACCTCGGTGGTCGGCCGGGCGCTGGTGCTGCACGAGAAGGTCGACGACACCACCACCCAGCCGACCGGCAACTCCGGCTCGCGCATCGGCTGCGGCGTCATCAACCTCAAGCAGTAGCGCTGGTTCTTAAGGCGGGCAGGGCAGGTAGGCCGCGCTCTGCGCCGCGACCTTCACGTACATTCTCAAGTAAGCGTCGTGGGCAAAGACGTTGGTGACCTCCACCCGGCCCACCGACGCCTTCACGCACGCCTCGGGGCCGCTCGGGCTCACCTGGTGGCGGACCATCAGATCCTTGCTCAGCTTGTCGCGCACCGCCTGCAGGCGCGCTCCGATGTCCAGCCGCAGCGCCTGCCGCACCTGGTTGCGCATGCCGCTAGAGTCGAGCGCCGTCTTGAGCTTGAGCAGGGCGCTCTTGGTCTCGATGGTCGGCTCCATGTCGGGGAACTCCAGCTCGTTGTCGCGCACCTGGGGGTGGCCGGTCATGTACAGGTCGCCGGCCAGCGCCACCGTGAAGCCCTTTTTGACAAAGCCGTTGAGGTGCAGCTTGACCACCACCTGGCCGCCCGAGGCGTAGACCTCGGGCTTCTCCAGGTAGAGGTCGGGGAAGTCGGTCGAGAACTTCAGCTTACCGTCGGTGAAAGCCTGCTTCATCGCCTTCTGCAGCTCGGGGTAGGTCGCCGCCACCGGGATCACCACCTCAAAGGGTCCCGAGGGGATGCTGGAGACGTTGTGCAGCGGCGGCAGCGACTGCGCCCCGACCGCCGAGCCCTGCTCGTTGGTGCACGGCAGGGTCACCGAGGGCGCGACGACCACGCTCAGGTCCTTCTCGATGCCGCCGGCGAGCACCGTCGGTCCGGCCTCGATGGTCTGCAGCCCGAGGCGCACGCAGGCATCGGCGTCGCCGACCTTGAACGGCAGGGGCTTGGCCAGCTTGACGTAGCTCTGCGCCAGCACCGGGCGCAGGTCGATGCGCAGCTCGCGCAGCTGCTTTTCGATCTGGTCCTTGATCATCGACAGGGCGCCGCCGCTCCACTCGGCAGCGCGCAGCAGGCGGTCTTCACTTGCGACCTGCACCTGCGGCGCCTGCAGCTGGGCGATGTAGTCCGACGACAGCACCGGCTGCGCCTCGGCCGACAGGTTGATGGTGAAGTTGGCGGTGGTCGCCGGCAGCGAGGCGGTGCCGTGGATGGTGGCGCGCACGCCGATGGTGCCGGTGGCCTGGTTGAAGCGCAGCTCGATGGGGTTACGCCGCCACATAAGGCGCCGCGGGCCGATGAACGTGAAGGGCACCTCGCCGCTGGAGGGCACCTCGGCCTCGATGAGCTTGGACATGCCGTCCTGGGTCAGGCTCACATGCAGGTTGACCCGCGAGTGCGGCGGCTCGGCCAGGGCGGGTCCGGGCAGCGACTGCGGCCGCGGCGGGTAGAGCGCCTCGCTGCAGGCAGAGCTTGTGAGGGTGGAGACGGCCAGGGCGAGAAGGAAAAAGACCTGCAAGTTCGAGCGAAGAAAGTGGCCACGCGCTGTCATGGCTCGATGCTACCATCGCGCGCATGGGTGCCAAGAGTGTTGTCATGCCGTGGGCTCGGGTGTGGGCGACGGTCGGCCGCGGTCGGGCGGCAGCGGCGCGGCGGCCCGCCGGAGGCCAGGCGGCCGGAGGAAATAGATGAGCGCCGCTTATATCGAGCGTCCTGCGGTCGATGGCGCGGTGAGCCAGCTGCTCGGCCGCGGCAGCGGGGCGTTTGCCCTGGAGGGACCGGCGGGGGCCGGCAAGTCGGCGGCGCTCCTGCATGCGCTCTTGCAAGAGCGCGAGCGGCGCGGCAAGAGCGGGCGCGGCTACGTGCGCCTCTTGCAGCTGTGGGGGGACGAGCCGCCGTCGCTGTTTGTGCGGCGGATGGTCCGCGAGGTGGGCTTTTTGCACCTGGTCGCCTATCCCGAGCCGGAGCGGCTGCTCAAGCTGGTCGCCGACATGGCGCAGGCGATCCCCGGCCTGGGCGGCGCCGGCAAGCTGCTCGGGTCGCTGGTGCCCGACGACCTGCGGCCGCTGCACGTCATGGCGGCGCAGGCGCTGAGCGAGGCGGGGCAGCGGTCGCTCAACGCCGGCGGGCCGCTGCTGCTCGGCGTGGACCTGCTCGGCGGCGAGGTCAGCGCGCCGGTGCGCGAGTTCTTCACCCGCCTGTGCGAGCGGCTCGACCCGACGGTCACGCTGCTCATCGCGCAGCCGGGGGGCCAGGCCAGCCTGGTGGCGCTGCCGCCCGGCCAGCGCGTCGCCGTCGGGCCGCTGAACCCGGAGGAGGCCGAGGCGTACCTTTTGCGCGCCCTGGAGGTGGCGGGGCCGCTCGATGCCGCCTCCAGCTCGCTGCTGCGCTCGGGGGCGATTAGCCTGTTGCCGGGGGATCTGGCGCAGATCGTCGGCTCGTTCCCGCTGCTCGGGCACGACCCGCGGGCCGGGCTCGGCGCGGTGGCCGAGCACCTCAAGCGCGACGTCGCGGCGCGCTACCAGGCGGTGTTCGAGGCGGCGCTGCAGCAGCCAAGCGGCGATGCGCGGGCGCTGGAGCTGTGCGCCCTGGTGGCGGTGTCGGCGCGGCCGCTGGAGCCGCTGACGGTGGAGCTGGCGCGCGCGCGCATGACCGGCGGCTCGCTGCTGCGGCCGACCGAGCTCGCCCAGCTGCGCCAGCATCCGCTGGTGCGGGCGCTGTGCGCCACCGTTGCCACGGTGCAGCTCGGCGCCGCGGCGGGCGAGTCGGGCGGGGTGCGCACGACGCTGACCGCCGGCGGCAGCGGCGCGGTGCCGCTGCGCCCCGCCCACGTCGCCTTTGATGTCGGCTTCCCGCTGCTGTCCTCTAGCGCGCAGGCGCAGTCCGGGGTGCTGCAGGCGCTGCTGCGCCACGGCCTGCTGGATACCTATCAAGATCGCTGGCTGCAGGAGCTGCTGCAGACCCTGCGGCAGGGCGGCGGGCGGCAGGGGCTGCTCGCCGGGGTCACGGCGCTGTCGCTGCTCATCGAGCGGGCGGCGCGCGAGCCGGCGACGCTCGGGCAGGCGGTGACGCTGCTCGGCGAGCTGGAGACCCTTTTGTGGCGGGCCGGCTGGCACCGCGCCTTCGCCGAGCTTTACGACGCGCTGCTGCCGCACCTGTGGCGGGCCGGGGTGACGCCGCGCGATGTCGCGCCGCGGCTGTGGTTCCGGCGGGCCCGCGCCCGCGTGCAGGGGGTCGACTGGGCGAGCCAGGCGAGCCTGGGCGAGTCGACGGAGG
Organism: Polyangia bacterium; assembly: GCA_044222245.1. GTDB lineage: Bacteria > Myxococcota_A > Polyangia > Palsa-1104 > JAEUJZ01 > CALFML01. The sequence continues at coordinate 10,834 of JBGANQ010000118.1, forward strand.
CGGCCGCCGCCCCCGCGCCATCGGCGCTGCTGTTGACGATGCGCGAGGAGCTGCCGCTGGCGATCGAGGAGCTCGGCGAGCTTTTCGAGCTGTCCGAGGCGGCGGTGATCCAGGCGCGCACCCGGCTCGCCCTGCCCGTCGACGGGGAGGAGGTCACCGCCTGGTGCCGTCACCTGCCCTACAAGGCGCGCCAGGGGCGCGGCTACGGGCGGGCGCTGCGGCTGCTGCTGGCTGGTCCGGGCGAGACCCGGGGCGAGGCGAGCCGGCAGGCGGCGATCGACGACGTGCTCACCGCGCTAGGCCACTTCATCGCCGTCGGTCACGGCGAAGACGTCGCCCAGACCCTGACCATCCTCGGCGACTGCTACAGCGCGCGCCTGGACGCCGAGGCGGATCGGCTGGCGCAGCACCACTACGCCCAGGCGGCGGCGGTCGCCGAAGGGCTGACGCCGCGCCCGGCCTTCTGCCTGGGCATCATCCACCGCTCGTGGGGCAACCACCACCGCCGCCGCGGTCGCGCCGAGGCGGCGGCGCAGCGCTACGCCGAGGCGCGGCGCTTCCTGCTGCGCAGCCCCGATGCGCGCATGGGGACGCTGCTGGCCGGACTCTTGTCTTAGGGGGTAGCGGGGGGGGAGCGGGGCGGGGCGCGGCTGCGGGTCGCAGCCTGGGGGGAGCTAGTTCAGGATGCCGGTGGCGTCGGCCGGGGCGGCCGCCGGGGCCGGCGCGTCGGTGGCGATCTCCCAGGTGACGTGCACGTGGACGATGTGGCCGCCCTTGTCGGTGCCGCCGGCGCGGAAGGCCGAGTTCGAGTCGATGTCCTGGTACACCAGGTGGCCGGCGCTCTGGTCGAGCCGCAGCTCGCCCTTGACCTCGCCGCTGAGCTGGGTGCCCTGGCTCTCGCCCGAGACCTTGCCGTTGAGCTCGATCGAGCAGATGTTCTTTTCCTTCTTGGTGTACGTGTAGTCGATGTCCCAGTTCTTGTTGCCGACGGTGGTGTCGCCCGACTTGATCGGCACCTCGGCGCGGATCTTCCAGCCCTTGCCGACCTCGATGTGGGCGGGGTCGAACAGCGGCCCGCGATCGGCGCCGTAGACCCACTGCGCGATGAGGCGGGTGCGCGACACCACCTTGGCGTCATACTCGTCGCTGAGCGGCGCCGCGAAGTTGGTCACGGTGCCGCGGGCGTCGATGTCGTAGGCGACCTTGACCTCTTGCAGGGCGCGCGCCACGACCTCGCCCTCCTTCTTCTCGCGCGGGGTGTCGCCGAGGGTCTCGACGTTGATGAAGGCGCCGGTGACGTGCATCGAGCCGTCGGGCTTGAGCTCGGTGATGGTGTGCTCCTCGCCGAACTGGAAGGCCGAGACCTTGGGCTTCTTGGCGCCGATGGTGCTCTCTTCGACGCGCACCGAGACCTTGCCGGCCGCCTTCTCGTTGACCTTGCCCGAGTAGTGCAAGAGGTCACCCGGGGGCGGTGGCGGGATGACGGGCTGGGGCTTGGGCTTGGGGGCGCAGCCAAGCGGCAGCCAAACCAGCGCCAACACCAGGGGGAGCCCCGCACGATCGTTCAGAAATTGCCTCATCTTCTGACGGTACCCAAGCTGGCTGGCTCTGGTCAAGGACCCCGCGCCCAGCCGTGATATCATCCGACGAGAAAATGGACCAGAAAAGCGAAGCGAAAACCCTCAACCAGCCGGCGCGGGAAAGGGCCCTGCGGCCGGCGGAGTCAACCTTGGGCCGGCAGGGGCGCTTTGGGCGCCTTGGGACCGGCGCGGGCGTCTTTGAGCTGGGCCTTGGCCTAGGCTTAGGCCTGCTTGTGGCAGGGGCCGGCGGCAGCGGCTGCGCCTCGGCGCGGGTGCGCCAGGTGGCGGCCTGGGAGGCGGCGGGCGATGACGCCGCTCTCAAGCGGGCGCTGCAGGACGACAGCCCGGAGGTCCGACAGGCGGCGGCGGCGGCGTTTGTCCGCTACGGCGCCTATGACACTGGCCGGCCGCCGATCCTTGGGACCCTTGGGCGGAGCCCGAGCCCCGAGGCCAAGGAGGCCGCCCGCAAGCTGTTCGGCGTCCCGCCGGTGCCGACCCCCGACCCGCACGGCAGCGGCGCCGGACCCGGCCAGGCGGTGATCTACCTGTACCGCCCCGCCGGCGATCGCGGCGAGGCGCGCTGGCTGCGCATAGATCAAGGAACCGGCCAGGCCCACTCGGTCCGCCTGCGCCCCGGGCGCTTCCTGCGCTACGAGACGACCGTCGGCACCCACCCGGTCGCCATCGACCTGCCGGATCAGGAGGCGCCGCCCACCGACGACCCCAACGAGACCTACGGCCAGATGCGCAAGGTGCCGCCGATGCAGCTGGCGGTCGCCAGCCCGGCCGCCGGTGTCTACTTTGTCCGCGAGCTCATGGGTGGCGCCAAGCCCGACCTCAAGGTGATGCCGGTCCCAAGTGGCCTGGCCGCGGTCAAGCCGCTAAAACCAGCCGACCAGGCCGACTGCGACGCCGCTCCGTAAGACCCCGCAGCGGCTCGCGGAGCTGGACAGGGTCGGAGAAGAATCAACCTTCCTGGTTGCCCTGCACCCTTTTGCGGCCCACTTATTACTATGACCGATTCGCCGCGTACCATGCCCCCGCCGGGCTTCCCCGAGCTCGCCGGCCAGGATCTGCTCCTTTACGATGGCGAGTGTCGCTTCTGCCGCGCCTCGGCCGAGCGGCTGGCGTGGCTGGCCGGGCCGCAGCTGCGGCTCGTCTCGCTGCACGAGCCCGGCCTGCTGGAGGCGGTGGCGATCTCCAAGGAGGCGGCGATGCAGGCGATGCACCTGGTCACCCAGCAAGGGCGGGTCTACCGCGGCCTGGAGGCGGCGGTGCAGGCGCTGCGCCACCGCTTTGTGCTCGGCCTGCTGGCCAAGGCGTACTACCTGCCGGGTCTGCGCCAGCTGGGCGACCTCGGGTATCGGCTGGTGGCGCGCTACCGCTACGCGATCCTCGGGCGGGCGGTGGCGGCTGGCGAGTGCGACGGCGGCAGCTGCCAGCTGCACCTCAAGCCGCGCTGACAGCCGCCCGGCGTCCGGCGCGGCAGCGTCTGGCGCCCAGCGTCCGGCGCCCAGCGTCCGGCGTCCTTCAGGCAGCCTTGAGCCGGCGGATGAGCTCCCGGATGCGCCGCGAGCCGCCGCCGTCGCGGTAGAGGAACTTGATGCCGGCCCCGCTCTCGGAGTGATAGGCCACCCGGCCGGCCAGCGGCACCGGCACGGCGCCGCCCGGCAACAGCACGTCGATCACCACGTCCGAGCCGAGCGGCGGCATCGCCCGCTCGGTGCGCAGCAGCGCTCCGCCCAGGGAGACCTCGACCATCTCGCCGGGGTTTGACTCCAGGCTCCCTTCGGTCCGGTACTGCACCGGCACGCTCACCGGCAGGCGGGTGTGCCGCCGCTTGCGCGCCACCACCGCCCCGTCGAGCGCTGCGAGCATGAAGGTGCTCTTGTCCTTCTCCTCGGGCAGGAACGCCACCAGCGCCCCGGCGCGGATGCGCAGCCGCGGCAGCGCCGGGCGCCACGACTTGACCTCGCTGCGCAGCATGACCTTGTTAGGCAGCCCCTTGCAGAAGATCTCCACGACCACCTGATCGCCACTGTGCAGCGGCGTGGTCGTCGGCACGAACAGTCCGCCGCACGGCAGGTCGCTGCTGTAGGCCTCGTCAAAATCTTCTCGACTGTGAAAGCGGGCTTTCAGGATCTGCATTCCGCGCGGACCATATCACAAAGGTCTCGCCGATCAATCTGTGTCTGCGGAGGGAGCGGGCGAGGGCGGCGCGCCGGGAGGCCGGGAGGCCGGCGCGGCCTAGAACGTCGGCCGGTAGACCATGACGTCCGAGGGGAGCGAGCCGGAGCGCCCGGCGGTGACGCCGATCGCCACCCCGGTGACGATGACCACGGCCGCGGCGCCGCCGATCGCCGTCCAGAACCACCACTTTTTGTACAGCGGCTTATCGCTCGGGCGAGGCGGGCTCTTGTCGGGGACGCCGCTCGGGACGGCGGGCAGGGCGGCCGGCGCCTCGGCGGGCTGGGCCTGGGCCTGCGTCTGGGCCTGGGCGATGTACTTGTCCAGGCGCTGGCGGGTCTCTGGGTCGATGCGCGACTCGGCCTTGGTGTAAAGGTCGTACTGCTCCAGGGCCTCTTTGGGCTTGCCCAGCCGGTGCAGGGTGCGCCCCATGTTGATGAGCAGCCAGGGCATCTGCCGCTGCATGTAGGCGGCCTGAAACTCGGCCAGGGCGGCGTCGAAGCGGCCCTGCTCGAACAGCGCCACCGCCTGCTCGTAGTGCCCGCGGCAGACCGGGTCGCTGAGGCAGCCGTCGTCGGGGTTCTCGGGGGCGGCGGCGGCCCGGCGGGGCGCGGCGCAGAGCATGATCAGGGCCAGGGCCATAAGGCCCGCCAGCTGAACCAGTCGCTTAGTCGACAATCTTGGGCGCATTGGGAGGCTTGGGCTTGCCGGGAGCTGTCGCCGGGCCGGACGGCTTGCTCGGGCCGACCGGCTTGGGCTTGGGATGCGGCTTGGGCTTGACCGGCGGAGGGTTGGGCGTCAAGACCTGCACGGGCAGCTGGGTCTCGAGCATGACCTCGGTGCGGTCGTCGCGGCTGGCGTCGAGCTCGACCTCGCGATCCTGATAGCCGGGGAAGTGCAGGCGCAGGGTGACGCGGCCGCTGCCGATCGGCACGTCGCTCTGCCAGGGGGTGCGGCCCAGCGACTCGCCGTTGGAGGCGCGGATGACCTCGGCGCCGCCCGGCTCGCTGGCGAGCGACCAGTGCACGGTGCGCTTGGGGGGCTTGCTGGCGACCCGCACCTTGGCCGGCGCCGGCGGCTGGCTGCCGCGCAAGAGCAGCGCCAGGAGCAGCCCGACCGCCAGCAGGCCGCCGGTGCCGATGCCGATGAGCAGGCGGCGCGGCCGCGGCGGCGTCATCGACAGGCTGCTCTGCCCGACCGAGAAGCCGAGCGTCGACTGCGGCTGCAGGCCCGAGTGGCTGTCCTTCTCCGGCTGCTGGCCGCGCGCCGCCGCCAGGCGGACGCCGGTGGGGGTGTTGTCCTCTTCCTCGTTGACCGTCCGCTCGGGCAGCGCCTCGGCGGCGGCGACCACCGCCTGGCTGGCGCTCGCGTCCTCTAGCGGCCCCTCCTGGACCATCACCACCGACGAAGGTCCGGCTGCCTGCGGCGGCGCCACGGCCAGCCCCGGCTGCATGCCGGGCGGCAGCGCGCCGAGCGCCGGCAGGCCGATCACCGAGTGCATGGTCGTCGGGTAGCTGAGCGACATCGTCTCCAGCTCGCCGTTGACCTGGCGCATCGCCGGGCGGTCGGCCTTGCTCTTGACCAGCAGGCGGTGCACGAGCGCCGCCAGCTGCTCGGGCACCCACGGCGCGACCTCGCGCAGCTGCGGCGGCTGGTTGTAGATCTGCTTGGCGAGGATCTCGCCGGTGGCGCCGACGAACGGCGGCTTGCCGACGAGCATCTCGAACAGGATGATCCCCAGGGCGTAGACGTCGGACTTGTCGTCGACGCTGCCGGCGCCGCGGCACTGCTCGGGCGACATGTACTTGGGGGTGCCCATGACCACGTCGGCGGCGGTGTTGGCGGCGTTCTGCGAGACCTCGGCGGCGACCTTGGCGATGCCGAAGTCGAGCAGCTTGACGCGGATGCGCCCCGGCGACTCGGGATCGGGGTCGGGGACGAGCATCACGTTGTCCGGCTTGAGATCGCGGTGGATGACCCCCTTTTCGTGCGCCGCGGCGAGGGCGGCGGCGATCTGGCGGGCCAGCCGCACCACCTCGGGCACCGGCATCCGCCCGGCGGCCCGCTTGATGCGCTCGCCCAGGGTCTCGCCCTTGAGGAACTCCATGACCAGGTAGGCGACCCCGGTGGGCAGCTGACCGTAGTCGGAGATCTGCACAATCCCGGGATGGTCGACGATGTTGACCGCGCGCGCCTCATTAAAGAAGCGGGTCGCGATCTCGGGCTCTTGGGCGTAGCGCCCGTGGAGGATCTTGACCGCCACGCGGCGCTCGATCGGCTCCTGGACGGCTTCGTAGACGGCCCCCATGCCGCCCTTGCCGATAAGCCGAATGAGCTTGTAGGGGCCTACACGCTCGCGATTTAAGCCTACTGACACTGCCAAGCATCTTAGCATTTCAGCGCGCGGCCGTGCGCACCGAAAAGCCAGGGCCAGGTAGCAAATTGTGCGGGCCAGGCGGAACGGCAAACCTTGGGGGTTTTGACCGCTCTGGTTGAAAAGAAGCCGTGAAATTCCGTACCCTTTAGCCGTGGTAGTCGTAGGCTTTCTCGTCCTTTGCCTGTGCTGGTCGACGACCTGGCAGGCGATTCGATATTGCCTCGAAGGCTACCCGCCGCTCCTAGGGGCGGCGCTGCGGTTTCTTCTGGCGACGGCGCTTTTGCTTCTCGGGCTTGTCTACCGCCGGCGGTCGCTGCGGCTGCCCGACGGCCGACGGCAGCACCTGGCGCTGCTTGCGGCGGGATCAATAAATGGGCTCGGCTACGCCTGCGTGTACCTTGCGGAGCAGACGCTCACCGGGGGGACCACGGCGGTCATCTGCGCCAGCAGTCCGCTTTTCACCCTGCTCCTGGCGCGGCTCTTTGGGCTGGAGCCGCTGTTGCCGCAGCGGCTGCTCGGCATGGCGCTTGGCCTTGGCGGCGTCAGCGTCCTTTTTGCCGATGGGCTGGAGCTTGGCGGCGGCCACTTTCACGCGATGGTGCTGGCGGGGGTGGCGGCGGCGCTCCTGTGGCCGCTTTATGGGGCGCTGCTCAAGCGGTGGGCGCAGCACCTGCCGCCGCTTGTCAGCACCTGCTACTTCCTCTTTTATACAGCGCTCGTCCTGGTCGTGCTGAGCCTTGTGCGCGGGGAGCCGCTGCCGGATCTGCGGGCGGCGCCGTGGACCGCGCATGCCGGCCTGTTTTATCTGGCGGTGATCGGCAGCGTGCTGGCGTGGACGGTGTACCTGTGGCTGCTGCAGCGGCTTGAGCTGTCGGTCCTGTCGACCCTTGGGCTGATTCAGCCGGTCATCGCGGTGGCGATCGATCTGATCCTGGGCACGGCGCAGCTGCGGCTGCGCGGCTACCTCGGGGCGTCGCTGGTGCTCCTGGGCATGGCCCTTTCGGCGTGGCGGCGCGGCCGCTGAGCCGGTCGACCCTGCCTGCGGCGCCGAGGTGACGGCGGCAGCGATCGGGGGTTAGCTTCTCGGGTTTTGGTTTAGCTGGGGGCGCTGTAGCATAGGGGAATGAAAAAGGATGCGCTGGTTCGCGGTCGGCAGGCTGCGCCCTGGAATCGTCGATTGCTCGGAGGGATGCGGGCGGCGGTGCTGCTCGCTGCCGGGGCGCTGGCGGCGCTCGGCGGCTGCGGCAGTAGCACCAACGGGGACCTGGGCGTCGCCTCTTTTACCGTAAAAAACTGCGGCGGGTCGTTTAGCGATATCACCGGCTGTGACATCAAGCAGCTCATCGCCACCGGCGGCAAGATCGACATGCGGGCGCTGCGCATAAGCGACAACAGCCCCCTGCAGCTGCGCAGCGACTTTCCGACGGTGATCGCGGTCACCGACGTCGGCGCGGCGACCTACACCCTGAGCGCCCTGCGGCCGGGCAAGGCGATGCTCATCGCCTCGAACAGCAGCGGCGACGTCGATCACGTCACGATGCAGGTCGACGACGCGGCGCAGATCGACTTTCTCACCGTGTCCGCCCAGGGCGGGACCTTCACCGCCCAGCCGGCCGGCGACATCGACGGCATCTTCGTCGTGCACGACGGGATCACCAAGCTGACGCTGCTTTTTGCCCAGGTCGACGGCACCGGCAACAAGATGCTCGGCCGCGAGACCTTCACCACGACGCTGAGCCCCGGGCTGGTCTTCCAGGACGGCAAGGACAACCCGACGGCGCTGCAGTTCGATCTGGTGCGCCCGGGGCCGCCGGGGGCCTATAGCCTGGTCATCAAGCACAAGATCGGGCCGGCGCGCTACAAGATGCAGATCACGGTCCCGTAAGAGCCGCCATGCCACCGACCTTGAGCGGCCAGCGAGTCGAGCGCTACCAGACCTCCCGCGGGGAGCTGCGGGCCTTGCAGCTTGGGCCGGCCGCCCTGCACCTGGAGGTCCTGGGTCACCTTGACAAGAGCCTGGGCAACCTGATGGTGCAGTGGGCGGCGCGGCTCGGCGCGGCGAGCTCGCGCTTTACCATCTTTGTCGACTGCTCGGCGATGCGCGGCTTTGACGCCGAGGTCCGCGGCACGCTGCGGCGCTTCAAGGCAGAGTTTGGCGATGCGCTGACGGTGCACATCCTGATGGGCTCGCAGCTGCACGCGATGCTGGTCGCGGTGGCCCGGCTGTCGCTCGGCAGCACCCTGATTGGCTACACCAGCGGCAGCGCCTTTGCCGCCGCGGTCCAAAAGGCCCGCCTGGGCTCCGGCCCCGCGGGTCCCGCAGGCGGAGCGGGCCCCGGCGGCTAGCGGCGCAGCAGCTCCTGCAGGAGGTCGCGCAGCGGCTCGGGGGCGATGTTGGTGAACTGCTTGCCCGGGTGCAGCTGGCCGGGGACCGGCTCGAACACAAAGACCTCGCCGGTGTAGTCGGTCTCCGAGCTGTTTACGATCTGGCGGTCGGTAACCGTGGTGCCGCGGGGGCCGGGGGGGCGGCGGGCGTTGGGTCCGCCCAGCGAGCTGCTGACGCCATCGTTATTGACCGAGCGGGTCGTGGTGACCTGCTTGACCGACAGGCTGCCGTGGAGCAGCTGCGGGAAGAGCAGCACGTAGTCATACACCGAGGTCGGGGTGTCGATCGGCTTGCCGTCGACAAAGTGCGGCGTGGTGCAGCTGGCCTCATCCTCGCGGCAGGTGTGGCCGACCTCGGAAGCCGCCGACTTGCCGCGCTGGCACTCGGGGGTCTCGGCGATCTTGGACACGTCGAAGCGGCTAAACTTCGCCTTGAGCTCGTCGAAGATCTCGTGATCCGAGTCGGCGCATACTAAAATCGCCAGCTTGCTCGGCTTGGGCGGCGTGTCCGGCACCGGCGGCAGGCAGGCCGGGGCGAGCAGCACAAGGAGGCCAGCGGCGCCGCGCAGCGCCCCCAAAGTGAGGGGCCAGCGGCTGGCAGAGCTTGAAGAAGTCTTTGGCACCTTGGCCATCTACACCCTTTGCGTTCGTTTGTCATCCCTGGCGCATCGGCGCGAGATTGGCCCATGCTATCACGGACTTGGCGACCTGCACCCCTGGCGCGGCAGCCCGTATCCGAGCTTCGGGTCCCGGGGGAAACTCCGGGCGCAAGCAGCGCAAAGGCGCCCCGGCCCGGCAGTGGGGACTTGACAGCACGCCATGAGAGTCGGGCAATATGGGCCGCTTAGCCCGGTTCCCGGGTTGCCTGCACTGCTCTTGTCCGCTGGAGAACTTCATGCTGCACCTCGCCTTCGCCCTGGCCGTTGTCCCGACTGTCCCCGCGGTCGCAGTCCCGCTGCCGGCGGCGGCTGCCCCGGCGGTTACTGCCCCGGTGCCGCCCCCGCTGCCGCCCGACCCGACGGCCACCGAGCTCGCCGGCCGCTTCGCCGCGGTGCTCAAGTGCGAGCCGGGCAAAAAGGATCCGGGCCGCCCGCTGTGCGCGGTGACGCGGATCGGCAAGGAGCCGATCTGGACGCCCGGCCAGCTGTCGACCTACCTGGGGGTGAGCCTGAAGATCCCGGCGGGCGATCTGAAGAAGCTCGGCAGCATGCCGCTTAGCGTCGTCGCCCTGCACCTGGCCGCCGGCTCTGGCCGGCTGCAGCCGGTGACCGCGGCGAGCGAGGCGGAGAAGCCGCAGCTGCAGGCGCTGGTGAACGATCTGGGCGGCCAGCTCAAGGGCGACAAGAAGGACGCGCTGGCCGTCCCGCCCGAGCTCGCAAACCGCCTGCGCGACGAGCGCAAAAAGCCCCGCAGCCCGCTCAAGCTCGACAAGGGCTTTGCCGAGTTCACCGGACCTGCGCCCTCGCGCCTTTACCGCGTCGATCTGGCGCCGGTGCTGGGCATCACCACCGGTCCAAGCCCGGCGTTTGTCACCATCGAAGCGGCCGCCGACGGCCAGCAGGTCTCGGTGTTTCCGGCGACCCCCCTAGATCGTTAGTCGTTAGTCGTTAGTCGTTAGTCGTTAGTCGTTAGTCGTTAGTCGTTAGTCGTTAGTCGCTAGCCGACCCCCAGCCCAGACTCCTAATCCAGGCTACCAAGCAGGCTGGAGCGCCAGGAAGCGGTCCCGGCTCCGCCGCCAGGCCCGGCTCTGCCCTGCCCCTGCCCCTGTCTAGGCGCCGCACGCGCAGCTTGACTTCCATCCTCGACCGGGAGTACTCCGGGGGGCATCATGCACTCGACCTCGGACTCGCGAACCAAGCGGCTGCTCGATCTGGTGGTGCTCCTGCTCGACGCGCGGCGACCGATCTCGTTCGCCGAGCTACGCGAGCAGTTCAGCGAATACCGCAGCGCCAAGCCCGAAGCCGGCCAGCGCGCCTACGAGCGCGACAAGTCGACCCTGCTCGAGATGGGCGTCCCCCTGCGCTACGTCACCGCCGAGGAGTCGGCCGACGCGCCGGCCGAGGGCGGCTACATCATCGATCGCCAGAAGTACCGCCTGCCCGAGGTCAGCCTCACCGCAGACGAGGTGGCGGTGCTGGTCTCGACCGCGGCGGCGGCGCGCCACCAGTCGGACTTCCCCTACCGCCACGCGGCGGAGCTGGCGGTGCGCAAGCTGATGTTCGATCTGTCGGGCCTGCCGTCCAAGAGCCGGCGCCGCCGCCCACCGCCGCGCGCCGCCGAGGGTGAAAAAGGCGGAAAAGGCGGGCCGGCGGCCGGCGTGCTCGTCCACCTGCCGACGACCTTCAAGTCGGGCTCGATCGCCGAGCACCTGGAGCAGCTGGAGGGGGCGATCCACAACCACAAGCGGGTGAGCTTCGAGTACGGGGCCCACCGCGGCAGCGGCTGGGGCGGGGCCGACGAGCCCGCCGCCTCCGAGGGGGGCGTGGTCGGCCCGAGCGAGCGCGACGTCGATCCCTACGGCCTGGTCTACCGCCAGGGGGCGTGGCTGCTCGTCGGCTTCTGCCACAAGGCGCAGGCGATCCGCCGCTTCCGCGTCGACCGCATCCTGCAGCTCAAGGTCGCGCCGCGCCCGCGCACGCCCGACTTCGAGGTGCCCAAGGACTTCTCGCTGCAAGAGCACGGGGTCATCTCGCCGTGGCGCTTCGATCGCGAGCCGCCGGTGCGCGCCCGCCTGTGGGTGAGCGATGAGACGCCGTGGGTGGTCGACGAAGACTTCGGCCCCACCACCCGCGCCGCCGCCCAGGATCACGGCGCCAGCGGCAGCGTCGTCGAGTTTGACTGCAAAAACCCCGACTACCTGGTGAGCCGGGTGCTCGGCGCGGCGGGTACGCTGCGGGTGCTGGCGCCGCCGGCCCTGCGCACCCGCGTCGCCGAGGCCGCCGCCACCGTCGGCCGCCGCAACGGCCCGCAGAGCGGCGGCGCCCGCACGGTCAGCGTCGCCGAGGTCGAAACGCCAAAGAGCGCCCCGCGCGGGGCGACAGCAAGCTGATGGAGCGTCCCATGGAAGCAACCGGTCGCCTGCGCCGTCTGCTGTATCTGGTCCCGGCGGTGCTCGCGCGCCAGGGCGTCCCGGTGGCGGAGCTCGCCAAAGAGCTCGACATCGACGAGGCGACCCTGCGCGAGGACATAAGCCTCCTGTCGATGGTCGGCCCGCCGCAGGGGGGGCCCGACGAGTTCCTGCTGCTCACCATCGATGAAGAGGACGACTGCGTCTACGCCGACCTGCCGCAGGGGCTGACGCGGCCGCTGCGCCTGACCGCGGCCGAGGCGTTCTCGCTGACCCTGGGGCTGCGGGCGCTGGCCGGCTCCGGGGTGCGGCCGTACGAGGACGCGGTGGCGCGGCTGCTCGCCAAGATCCGCGCCGCCCTGGGCGAGGCCTCGCCCGAGCTGCTCGCCCTGGAGCGCGAGTCGGTGGTCGAGACCGAGGACCACACCCGCCTGGCGCTGCTCTCGGACCTGCACCGGGCGATCACCGCGCACAAGGCGGTGAGCGCGCAGTACCACTCGGCCTCGCGCGGGCAGACCGAGCAGCGCGGCATCGACCCCTATGCGCTGGTGAACCACCGCGGGTCGTGGTACCTGGTCGGCCGCTGCCACCGCCACAACGAGCCGCGCCTGTTCAAGGTCGAGCGGCTGTCCAAGGTCACCGTCGCCGAGTCCGAGCCGTCCTTCGAGGTCCAGCCGGGCTTTGACCTGGAGAAGTTCCGCCGCGACAACCTGTTTACCCCCGAGCCGACCCACCCGCGGGTGCAGCTGCGCTTTGACAAGTCGCTGGCCTACGAGGTGCGCACGCGCTTTGATCCCGCCCGGGTGACCAAGTGCCGCGACGGCAGCCTCGAGGTCAGCATCGAGAACCCGCTGTCCGACTGGCTGGTGAACTGGATCCTGACGTTTGGCACCGGCGTCGAGGTGCTCGAGCCGGTCGAGCTGCGGCAGTCGGTGGCGGCGCGGGCGCGCCAGATCACCCAGCTGCACCTGGACGGCGCGGCGCTGTAGTCAGGCGGCGAGGTCGGGCTGGCGGCGCGGCAGCGAGCCGCCGCGGCGCAGGCGCCGGGCGTGCTCGCCCATGGGCACGAGGTCGAAGCGCTCGGCGAGCAGGGCGAGCGCCTGGCCGACCAGCGCCCGCTTCTTGGCCGCCGGCATGGCCATGGCGGGGAAGAAGCGCAGCGCCGTGCAGGTATCGCCCGAGATGAAATCAAGCGGGTGCAACAGAAACGACGGCTCGATGCGAAAAAGCTCGCACAGCCGCAGCGCCGTCTGCAGGTAGTGCCGGGCGAGCAGCTCCGAGCGCTGGGCCAGGTACAGCACATAGGACATGTGGATCGGCGTGCGCGCCCCGGGCATGGTGGTGACCGGGATCTCCAGCAGCTCGGGCAGCGCCGCCCCGCCGGCGCCCGCCGCGGCGCCAAAGGTCCACAGGTAGCTGCGCAGCGGGCGCAGGCCGTCGCGCACATCGCCAAACAGGTCCTGGCGCTCCTCTTGCTCCGTGGTCGTGAGCTTGCGCGCGGTCATGAAATAGTAGCTGCGGGCGAGCGGCCCGATGAACGTGGGAAACGTCGAGCAGTCATACTCGTAGCCGCGCTCGGCGAGGATCTGCAGCAGGGTGGCGCTGCAGGCAAAGCCGGGGCCGCGAAAGCCGCGCGGCCGGACCCCGGTGGCGACGCTGATGGCGTCTTCGGCGGCGGCGATCTCGCGCTCGAGCTCGGGGCGGGGGAGCCGGTGCAGCCACTGCAGGTGGTTCTGGGAGTGGTTGCCCACCTCGTGACCCTGCTCGGGAATCTGGCGCAACAGGTCGCGGTGCGTCTCGGCATCGCGCCCGACCAGAAACACCGTCGCCTTAAGCCCTTGCGCCGCCAGCGCCTGCAGGCACAGCGGAAGCACCTGCGCCAAATAGGAAGGATAGCTGTCCCAGCCGGCGTCCCCATGGGTGCGCATGTAGGACCACTGGTTGTCCAGATCAAGCGAAAGCGACGCGGTGGGCTTTACCTTGGCCATCGGGGACCCATTATGACAAGAAAACCGACGCTGCGGCAGCTAATGGAGCTCTGTAGGCAGTTTCCCTGCAGCGCGGTGCAGCTTCATGATTGTCAGGCCGGACCAGGACGAAAAGATGGTATCCTGAACATAGTAGGTGGGATCTATGACCGGACAACATATCGGTCCATATCGCGTCCTGCGCGAGATTGGCCGGGGGGGGATGGGTGCGGTCTTTGAGGCGGTTCACACCCAGATCGAGCGCAAGGTCGCGATCAAGATTCTCCGCTCGGAGTTTGCCCAGAACCAGCAGCTTGTAGCGCGCTTTGTCACCGAAGCGCGTGCCGTCAACATCGTCAACCACCCAAGCGTGGTGCAGATCTCCGACTGCGGTCAGCTCCCCGACGGGCTGGCCTATATCGTCATGGAGTACCTGGAGGGCGAGTCGCTCGGCAGCCGGATGAAGCGTCAGGGCGGTCGCCTGACCATCCCCGAGACCCTGCGGCTCACCCGCCAGATCGCCGCCGCTCTCGCCGCGGCGCACAGCAAGGGCATCATCCATCGGGACCTCAAGCCCGACAACGTCATGATCGTCCCCGATCCCGAGGCGCCGGGGGGCGAGCGGGCCAAGGTGCTCGACTTCGGCATCGCCAAGGTGCTTGCCTCGGCGCAGGGGCACGGCGGGGACGCGATCGAGCAGTCGTCGC
>JBGANQ010000119.1:0-24897 GCA_044222245.1 Polyangia bacterium
CCTGATGCTGCGACCGACCAGCCACCCGCCGCCGCCGCCGCCCCGGCGACCGCCCGCGGTAGTGACGCCGCCGCTGCCGACCGCGCCCAGCCGGCCCCCGGTGGTGGTCACGCGGCCGGCGAGCCCGCCCGTCCCGCTCGATCCGCCGCGCCAGCCGCCGCGCCCACCGCCGAGCAGCGAAGATGGCGGCCGTCGCCGCGGCACCCTGCAGGTCACCTTCCTGCGCAAGCGGCCAAGCCAGATGACCATCACCTGCAGCGGCTCGACGCGCGCCTGCGCTGACAACTGCAGCGTCGGTCCTGGCGAGCACTGTGTGGCGCGCAGCCCCGGCTACCAGCCCAAGCGGTTCAGCTACGACGAGCTCAAGGGGCGCAGCAGCCGCGGCCGGGCGCGCATCGAGGTCAAGCTCACGACCGCCCCTTGAAATCCGGCGCGCCGCACAAGGCCCCTGGACAGCGACTGAGAGTTACCCCTAATCTGTATTATAGAATGCGCAATATTTTTCTATTGTTAGCCCTGCTGCTCGCCCTTACCGTCGGTCGGTGGCGGGCCAGTGCGCAGCCCGGTGCCGCTCCGGCGACGCCCGCCCGACCCGCCCCAGCGGCGCCGGTGGTAAACCAGTCGCTCAGCCCGGCGGCCGGACCCACCCTGGGCACAGCGAGCGGTCCCAGCACCCCCGCTGGCCAGCCGGGCCGAGCTTCGGGCAGCGCTGCCGACCCGGCCGCGCAGAGCCGCTTGCCGCCGGCGGGCCCGAGCGGCCTGGTGCCGGCGGTCGGTCCGGTCCCCGGCCAGCCCAACGTGGTCCTGGTGCTCCTTGACGGCGTGCGCCAGCAGGAGTGGACCGGCAAGGCGCTGGACGACTTTGGCAACCCGGTGCGCACCTCGGAGGTGCTGCCCAACCTGATGCGCCTGCGCAAGAGCGGCCTGTTCTTCCCCCACTTCCAGATCAGCAACCCCGCCGGCGTCAGCCTGCCCGCCTACGCCGATATCTTCGCCGGCCGCCGCCAGGAGCGGATCCTCACCAACTCGCCGCCCGCCGCCGACCTGCGCAGCCACTACCCGACGTTGTTCCAGACGGTGAAAAAGAACCTCGGGCTCGGCTTTGATGGCGTCGCGCTCATCACCTCGTGGTCGCCGCTGTGCGCGATTGCCCAGGCCCCGCCGCTTATGCCGCAGGACGACTTTTACCGCAGCTGCGGCGTGCACGGCACCAACGCCGGGCCGGTGGTCAGCTTCAAGCCCGAGCTGTACGAGGGCTCGCGCGCCGACACCGACACGTTCCTGGAGATCCTGCAGGAGGTGCCCAAGCGGACGCCGCGCCTTCTGGTCGTACACCTGGGCGACGCCGACGAGGAGGCGCACATGCACAGCCGGGTGCAGCACCGCGCCGGCGTCGATTACGGCATCTTCCACTACCACAACGCCCTGCGCCAGGACGACTACCTGGTCGGGCGCATCTGGGCCTTTCTGCAGTCGCACCCGTTTTACCGCAACAACACCTACCTGCTGGTCACCACCGACCACGGCCGCGACAGCATCCCCGAGCCCGATCAGTGGGCCAACCACGGCCGCTGCGTCGCCGAGCACACCCGCACCCGCCCCTGCTCGGGCTGCAGCGGCATCTTCGCGCTCGCCCTGGGCCCGGGCCTGCCCGCCCGCACCGTCAAGGCGGCCTACAAGCACACCGACCTCGCGCCGACCATCGCCAAGATCCTCGGCGTCACCATGCCCGAGGGGTCGGGCCGCCTGATGCGCGAGATCACCGACACCCTGCCCGAGCCGCACCTGCACGCCCGCCGCTAGCCGCCCTTAGCCGGAAGCCGACCGCCGGGGATTTCTTCGCGCTACACTGAGACCCGGAGGGTGCATTTCGGCAGAACCCTGGCAGGCGCTAGCCTTGGAAGAGACAAGCCCGGCAGGCGCTGGCCTGCGGGAATCAGCTCGATCCGACTCGGCGGCGGGCCGCGGGGGCCTGCACCGGATGCGAGCAGGTTCGCCGGATTGTTGGCGAATTTGGCAGCCCCCATGCCATGCTGCTCTCGCATGCGGAGGAACCTACATGTCGCTGGCTGATCATCCACCCGGCCTCAAGCACCTGTTTTTTACCGAGGCGGGCGAGCGCTTTGGCTTCTACCTGATGTTGGCGCTGTTCACCCTGTACCTTAATGAGCGCATGGGCTGGACCGAGGCGCAGTCGCTCGCCCTGTTCGGCAACTTCCTTGGGGCGGTGTACCTGTCGCCGTTTATCGGCGGCATGCTCGCTGACCGCTACCTGGGCTATGTGCGCTCGGTGATCATCGGGGCGGCGCTGATGGCCGCCGGCTACTTCGTGCTGGCCATCAACAAGCCGAGCACGCTCTACGCGGCGCTTGGGCTGCTGGTGCTGGGCAACGGGTTCTTCAAGCCGAGCATCGCCACCCTGGTCGGCCGGCTCTACGCCCCCGGAGACCTGCGCCGGGACAGCGGCTTTACCATCTTCTACATGGGCATCAACATCGGCGCCCTGGTGGCTCCGCTCGTCGGTGAGCTCGTGCGTCAGCGCTACGGCTGGCGGGCCGCCTTCGCCACCGGCGGCGGCGTGCTGGCCACCAGCTGGACCTACTTCCTGCTTACCTGCCACAGCCTGCGCGCCGCCGATCACCGCCCCGGGCGCGTCGTGGCGCAGCACAAGACCCCGCAGCCCGCCCTGGCGCTGTCGCCGCTGGAGCGCCAGCGGGTGGTCGCCCTGGTCATCATGTCGACGATCGTGCTGTTGTTCTGGCTCGCCTTCCAGCAGAGCGGCAGCACCCTGACCTTCTGGGCCCGCGACTGCACGGATCGCACCCTGAACCTGCTCGACCTGCACCTGCGCCCGGTAAAGTGGACGATCCCGCCGGGCTTTTTCGCCTCGGTGCCGGCGGCGTTCGTCATCGTCCTGTCGCCGCTGCTCGCCTGGGGCTTTGGCGCCCTGCGAGCCCGCGGTCGCGAGCCGTCGACGCCGGCCAAGATCACCCTGGGCATGGTGATGACCGCGGCCGCCTACCTGGTGATGGTGGCGGCGTCGCTGGCGGGCGGCGACCACGGGCGGGTGAGCCTCCTGTGGCTGGTCAGCGCCTACCTGGTGATCTCGATCGGCGAGGTGCTGATCTCGCCCATGGGCCTGTCGATGGTGACCAAGCTGGCGCCGCCGCGGCTGGCCGGGCTGCTCATGGGGCTGTGGTTTGTCTCGACCTCGCTCGGCAACAAGCTGGTCGGGGTGCTGGGGGCGCTGTGGCAGCCGTGGCCGCACCACCAGTTCTTCTCGCTGCTGGTCGCCACCTCGCTGCTCGCGGCGGGCCTTCTGGTCAGCCAGCACCGCCGGCTGCGCCGCGCCATGCCGAGCACCGAGCTCCCCAAGCTGGGCGAGCTGGAGGCAGTCCCCTTTTCCCGTCCGGCCGGAGCCCCGGTAGCAATTCCGGCCGGAGCCCCGGTAGCAATTCCGGCCGGAACTAACGAGCGCCCGCAGGAGAGCGAAGTTGCCGCTGCCTGATTTCGCCAACGAGCGCTAAAACGTCACGCCGGCCGACAGGTGCACGCGGTAATACAGCTGGGCACCGCTGGCGTTGAAGAACAGCGGCAGGCTGAACACCTCGCCGCCTAAGTTCCAGCGCCCGTTGAGGATGTACTTGAGGCCAAACTCGGGGATGAGCACGCCGCTGTGCACCACCGTCTGCGGCGTGCCGGGCTGGCCATCGGTGAGAAGGGCCGCGTAGCCGGCGACGATGCGCGGGTAGACGTAAAAGCCGCGAAACGGCAGCCGCACGTCGTACTGGAACCCGACCGGCACGATGATCGCCGAAGCTCCCGGCTGAAACTGGAACTGCACCGGTAAAATGAGGTAGCCGTTGCGGTTGCGGGTCAGCGCTGCCCCCAGGTCGAGCACGATCGAGCCCTGGTGGGCGCAGGTGTTGCTCGTAGACAGGTACAGGCAGAAGGCGGGCCCGATCTTCACGTTGAACATGAAGGGGCCGGCCTTGTCCGCGGGGGGACCCGAGCCGCCTTGGCCCGAGCTGCTGCTGCCGCCGCTCGAGTGGGTGGATCGGCCCGCCGAGCCGCTGCTGCCGCCGTCTTTGTCGGGGCCCGGCTTGACCGTCGGCTCGGGGTCCTCGGGCGGCGGCGGCGGCGGCGGCGGCGGGTTGCTCTCGGTCTCCAGCGGGTCTTGCTGGACCTGCGGCGGCTTCTTGCGCTTGGCCGCCTCGGCCGGGGCGCCCAGCGCGGCCCACAGCCCCACGGCCAGTAGCATCCTCAGCAAAGCGCGGTGGCGCCTAGTCCAGAGCATCACACTCATCGGGTAAGCAGGGGGTAAGGAGAAAATAGCTTTTCTATCTTACACCCGCAGCCGGCCTTGAGGGAACGCCAAACATCGGCGCCAGCGACGAGCCTTGTCTTAGCCGGCGGGCGGCACGCGGGCGGCGATCGCCTTACCGACCCAGCGCTGCGCCAGCAGCAGCCCGACCGGCGAGGAGCAGGCGATGAGCGAGTAGATGAGCCACATCGCCTCGGTGTTCTGCGCCCCCTGCGCCGGGCAGTAGTGCGACAGGAACCAGCCCGAGTACATGCCGGTGATGAGCTTGGTCATAAACCACGGGAACTGCGCGACCCCCATGTACATCCCGGTCTTGCCCGGCGGCGCGATCTCGGCGACGTACTGCAGGAAGCGCGGCTGCCACAGCGCCTCGCCGACCGACATCAGCACCGTGTACAGTAGGAGCAGCCCCGGGCTTGGCCCGAGCGCCAGCAGGAACGTCGGCACCGCCATGACGGTGGTGCCGATGATCATGCTCTTGTAGACGTCAAGGCGGGTGGTCAGCGCCGTCACCAGCGGCGTCAGCACGAAAATGAGCAGCGGGTTCAGGTTCGAGAAGAACTCGAAGTTGGTGCTCACCCAGGGGGCGCTGCGGAAGGCGCGCTCGATGTACAGCGGCAGGGTCAGCCAGTTGTGCGCGAACAGGGTCTGCACGGGGATGAGGATGAAGATGAAGAAGCTAAACTTGCCGTCGGACAGCGGGTGCTCGCGCAGCCACTGCGCCGACAGCACCCGCGGCTTTACCGGCTGGCCCGCCGCCTCGGCGACGCTGGCGGCCACCGAGCCGAGCGTCTTGGCGACGACCTCGGACACCTCGGCCTCTGGCGTGCGCACCCGCGGCAGGAAGCGCGCGATGATAAACAGCCCAAGGACGGTGAACGCGGTGTAGGTCCACAGCACCCCGGTCAGGCCGTTGGGCGGGAAGCGCCCAACGCTCGCATGGCGCAGCGGCGGCGACAAGAGGCCCGAGGCGAACGAGCCGAGGTTCTGCAGCGCGTAGAGCATGGCGTAGCCCATCGCCGCGGTCTTGGGCGTGGTGTACTCCTTGACCGCCGCGTACGCCGCCGGCTGATAGGCGCCGTAGCCAGCGACGATGAGCGCGATGCCGGCGAGGTTAATAAAGAACAGCGGCCCCCACATGCCGGCGCCCAGGTGCAGAGTCTCCCCGCCCGCCATGAGGCCGCGCCCGAGCACCAGCAGCAGCATCGCGAACAGCAGCGACCGCCGCACCCCCCAGCGATCGGACAGCTCGCCGAGCAGGAACATCGAGCCGGTGATGCCGCCGGTCAGCACCGCGGTGATCTGACCGGCGCGCACATCGCCCACCGCGACGTTCTCCGACAGGTACTTGGTGAGGATGGTGAGGGTGCCGAAGTAGACCAGGCCCTCGATGAAGTAGGGGATGTTGATGCCGAGGTTGAGGGCGCGCGGCACCGCCGTAAAGTCGCGCAGCGGCTGGACGACCTCGCGCACCGCGGCGCGGGCGGCCTCGGCCAGGGAGGTCGGCCGGCCGGGCAGCGCCAGGGGGCCGCCGGCGGGCGCGAGCTCTAGCGGGTGCTCGGCCGCAAGGCCAGAGCTGTTGTTACTGGGGTCGGGGTCGGCTGGTTTCACTTCTCTCCTCAGCGGCCGGCGGGGACTTCGCGGGCGCGGGCAGGCTCGACTTCGCTACCGTGACGATGAGAACGCCAGGGGGTTATGCCAGACCGGCGCCGATGTAAAGCAGTTTTACCACTCGCCTCGCCGAGGGCCGGGCGCCGCCTGCAGCCGCGCCGCTCGCCGGCTTGCCGCCCCGCGAAACGCGGCGACCGGCCGGGGCAAGCCATTGCCTCGGGCCAGTGAGCTCGGTAAAAAGGTCGTACGTCGTAAAGGAGAGCTCGGATGTCTTTACCCCCCAGCCCCCAAGGGCACGCCCGCATCCTCGATGGTCGCGCGATCGCACAGGTGGTCCGCGCCGAGGTCGCGGCCGCCGTGCGCGAGCTCGCGCAGCCGCCCGGCCTAGCCGTCGTCCTCGTCGGGGAAGACCCGGCTTCGCAGATCTACGTCAAGAGCAAGGCGCGCGCCTGCCACGAGGTCGGCATCGCCACCTTCGACCACCGGCTGCCCGCCACCACCTCGGCCGCCGCGCTGCGCGAGCTGCTCGGCCAGCTCAACCAGGATCCGCGGGTCCACGGCGTGCTGGTGCAGCTGCCGCTGCCCGCCGGCCTGGACGCCACGAGCATCCTCACCGCGCTCGATCCGCGCAAGGACGTCGACGGCCTGCTGGCCGACAACGTCGGGCGGCTGTGGCTCGGCCAGCTGCGGTTTGTGCCGTGCACGCCGCTTGGGGTGATGCGCCTCATCCAGGAGTCGGGGGTGGCGACCGCAGGCGCGCAGGCGGTCGTCGTCGGGCGCTCGAACCTCGTCGGGCGGCCGCTCGGGGGGCTGCTGCTGTCGGCGGATGCGACGGTGACGCTGTGCCACTCGCGCACCCGGGCGCTGCAAGACCACGTACGGGCCGCCGACATCCTGATCGCGGCGGTGGGCCGCCCGCACGCCATCCCCGGGGCCTGGGTCAAGCCCGGAGCGGTGGTCATCGACGTCGGCATAAACCGGCTCGCCAGCGGCAGCATCGTCGGCGACATCGAGTTCGAGCCGGCCCGGGCGCGCGCCGCCGCGATCACCCCAGTGCCCGGCGGCGTCGGCCCGCTCACCATCGCCATGCTGCTTGCTAACACCGTCCTGGCCGCGCGCCTGTTCGCCAGCGACTCCGCATCGGCGTCCGGGGCTTAGTCGAGCGCCCCGCGAGCTCGTCAGCACCGCGGCACCGGGCCCCGCACTACTCTGCGACCCGAGTTTGGGTCCGGCCGTGCTGGCAGCCAAGAGGCTGCTCGGCGCGCCCGAACCCGAACTCGGACCGCTCGCTACGTTGTGCCAGAGCCTGCTAGAACGGGATGTCGTCTTCGCCGCCGAACTCCGGCCCCTCGCTGGGCAGCGGCGCCGGCTCGACGTTGCGGCTGTAGCCACGGCCGCCCCCACCGGGGCTGGAGGCGCTCGGCGCCCCACCGCCATAGCCACCACCGCCGCCGCCACCGTAGCCGCCCCCGCCCTCGCCGCCGTAGCCGCCCGACTGCGCCGGTCGTCCGCCACCGTCCTCAGCGCCGCCCCGGCCGCCACCGCCACCGAGGAAGACGACCTGGTTGGCGACGGTCTCGGTCATGTACTGCTTCTTGCCTTCCTTGTCGTCCCACGAGCGGGTCTGCAGCCGCCCCTCGACGTAGACCTGACGGCCCTTCTGCAAGTACTTGGCGCAGTTCTCGGCCGTCTTGCCCCACACCACCACGCGGTGCCACTCAGTGCGCTCTTGCGGCTGCTCGTTGCGATCGCGGTAGGTCTCGGTGGTCGCGATGCGCATCTCGCAGACCGCCTGCCCCGACGGGAGGTACTTGAGTTCCGGGTTAGCGCCCAGGTTGCCGAGCACGATTACTTTGTTGACGCTGCCAGCCATGAGATCCTCGGGAAAATTGAACGCATCGTGTCCGCGATGCCGGCCAGCGTCAAGCGGACAAGTAGCGGATTTGACGATTCAGCGAGGGAAGTTGGAAGGTAAGGAAGTTAGAAGCTCATAAACGGCACCTGGCCCGAGGGCGGCAGGTGCAGGCGCGGCTCGGTCTTGCGCTGAACTTCCTCGACCGTCGCCCCGGGAGCCAGCTCGCGCAGGTGCAGGCCGTCGGCCTCGACGTCGATGACCGCCAGATCGGTGACGATGCGCTGCACGCAGCGCGGCGCGGTGAGCGGCAGGCTGCACTTGCAGACGATCTTGGTCTCGAACACGTCCTCGGCGGCGCCCTTCTGCCGCGCCACGTGCTCCATCATGATCAGCACCCGCCGCGAGCCGGCGACCAGATCCATCGCCCCGCCCATGCCCTTTACCATCTTGCCGGGGATCGTCCAGTTGGCGAGATCGCCGTGCTCGGAGACCTGCAGGGCGCCGAGAATGCACATATCGACGTGGCTGCCGCGGATCATCGCGAACGAGTCCGCCGACGAGAAAAACGACGAGCCGGGCAGCTCGGTGACGGTCTGCTTGCCGGCGTTGATGAGGTCGGCGTCCTCGGTCCCCTCGTAGGGGAACGGACCGATGCCGAGCATGCCGTTCTCCGACTGGAGGATGACGTCCACGCCCGGCGGGATATAGTTGGCGACCAGCGTCGGCAGCCCGATGCCCAGGTTGACGTAGAAGCCGTCTTGCAGCTCGCGAGCCACGCGCTGCGCCATTTGTTCTCGAGTGATCGGCATTAACGAACGCTCCCTAAGCAGGTCTTGTCTTCAAAAGGCACGGATCGCCTGCAGGCGAACGCGCGCGCGCGGCCTTTGCAGCCGCGGAATCAGGACTAAACACAGGTAGGCGATGGCGCCAAAAAAACCAGTCAGCAGCAAAAGCACCGGCCAGCTCAGCAAGTCCGGGTCGTGGCCGGCCCCCCCCCGCCCGATGGCGCCGCGCACGCTGTCGTACAGCGCGTAGGCCCAGACCAGCGACAGCGGCGCAAAGAATACGACGAGCCCGAGGAGCAGCGCCTGGTTGATGGCTACAGTGGTCATGAGCGGTCTTTTACTCTCGTACGCTCCAGGTTGCCAGCCGCTGGGGGGGGTGCCGCGGGTGGGACAGGTCGCGCTGCGCCGTCGGTCAGCCGCTAGGAAGTGGCGGTGCCGGAAGTCGCGCGCGGGCGGACGGTGCGCTGCTCGATCGGCTTCTGGTAGTTCTTGCCGACGATGAGGCGCTTGACGTAGATGCCCGGCAGGTGCACCTGATCGGCGTCGAGCTCGCCCGGCTCGACCAGCTGCTCGACCTCGGCGATGGTGACGCGCGCCGCCACCGCCACCACCGGGTTGAAGTTGCGCGCCGTCTTGCGGAACACCAGGTTGCCGAAGCGATCGCCCTTCCACGCCTTGACCAGCGCGAAGTCGCCCGACAGCGCCGACTCCAGGATGTAGTGGCGGCTCTGGCCGAAGCGATCTTGGAAGGTCCGGGTCTCTTTGCCCTCGGCGCGCTGGGTGCCGTAGCCGGTCGGGGTGTAGAAGGCCGGGATGCCGGCCCCGGCGGCGCGCAGCCGCTCGGCGAGCGTCCCCTGCGGGCACAGCTCGACCTCGATCTTGCCGTCGAGGTACAGGCGCTCGAAGGTCTTATTCTCGCCGACGTAGGAGGCGATCATCTTGCGCACCTGCCCCGCCTCCAGCAGCTTGCCGAGCCCCTTGCCGGCGACCCCGCAGTTGTTGGAGACCAGCGTCAGATCGCGCACGCCCCGCCGCACCAGGGCATCGATGCAGTTCTCGGGGTTTCCGCACAGCCCGAAGCCACCGCTGAGGATGGTGACCCCGTCTTTTACATCAAAGAGCGCCGCATCGGCATCCGGATAGAGCTTGTTCATGGCCCGCCCATCTTATCGGGGCTTTGGCAGGTGTCAAACGACTAGGAAAGACCCCAGGCTATTTGGCCGCCTGGACCGGCCGGCCCGAGTCCTTGAGCGACTCTTTACTCAGGCGGTTTACCACCAGGGTCTGCATCGCCTGCACCTGGCCGGACTGACGGGCGACGACGGTGACGAAGTTTGCCCCCGGCCACAGCGGGACGCTGGCGTCGAAGTTCATCTGCGTCGTCAGCGGGCCGTTGCGGTTACTGCGGTAAAAGACCTTGCGGTGCTCGATCTTGGCCGTGCGGTTACTCACCACGATGTAGCCGTCGATCACCTGCTCGGCGTCGCGGGCGGTGGCGCTCAGGCGAATCGAGTTTGACTCGACGGCCAGCGGCGCTGACTTCACCTCGATGGTCGGCGGCGTGACCTGCCAGACCAGGGCGAGCGCGCCGCTGGCGGTCTCGGGCGGCTGGGTGGTCGGGCTCAGCGCCGACACTGGCAGGAACCCCGGTCGACCGGGCTCCAGCTCGACGCGGGCAAACTCGCCAAAGAGCTTGGTCTCGCGCAGCCGCGCCCCCGCCTTGACCTTGCCGACCGCCGGGGAGGTGGCGCTCGCGCCGGTGCGCACCGTCGCCTCGCCGCGCACCGCGACCACCGCCGCGGCGTCCTGGCCCTTCTGGCCATTATCGAGCACCGGGAACGTCAGCTTGTCGGTGACCCCCTCGCGCGAGCCGAAGTCATAGACCTGCAGCTCGACGCGCGCGGTGCCCTCGGAGAACTCGGGCGCGACATCGAAGGTGAAGTCGATCGTGCGCTCCTCGGACGGCGACAGCGCCTGCATCTCGTAGCGGCCCTTGTTGACCTGCACGCCGTCCCCGCTGAGGTTGCGCAGCAGCGCAAAGGGCTTGGTCGCCTTGCCCTGGCCGGTGTTCTTGACGATGACGCGCAGCCGCCCGGTCTCGCCCCGCTGCAGCAGGCCGTCGCCGTTGCCGCCGTCGTCAATGAACTGGTAGCTGTAGGCAAACCGCGGCCGCGAAAGGCCGTCCAGCCGCACCTGCAGCTCTTGCGCCGCCGGGGCCTGGTTGTGCTCCTCGAAGAACTGCACGCGCACCACATCCAGCCGCGGCAGCGTGTCCTTGGGGACCTTGACCGGGATCGTCCAGGTGCGAGTCTCGCCGGGGGCGATGCGGCCAAAGACGAACTCGCGCTCCTCGTACAGGTAGTTGTCCGACTTGAGCTGCGCCCGCACCTGCCCGGCGACCCCGGTGCCGTGGTTGGTCACGGTGGCGGTCAGGCGCAGGGTCTCGCCGGCGCGGGCGGTGTTCCCCGGGTGGTCGCTGGTCACGGTGGCGGTCAGCGCCGGGGCGCCGCTCTGCGGGCCGACCGGGTTCCAGTCGACGCCGTACTTGCGCAGCGCCTCGACCAGGCGGCTTGCCTCTTCGGCCTGCTTGCGGGAGAAGAACTCGCGCGCCGCCGCCAGGACCTCGTGGCGCTTCCAGCCGTGCGCCGCGGCGATCAGGTCGCGGGCGTACTGGATGTCGAAGTCCTCGACGAAGGTGTCGTCGTCGTCGAGTGGCTGATCGTCGGCGTCGGCCTCATCGTCGTCATCATCGTCGGTGGTCTTCTTGTCGGTGTCGGTGAGCAGGTTGCCCTTGGGCTTGGGCGGGGCCTTGCGCCGCGGATCGGTGTAGATATAGCGCAGCGTCTCGACCGGCTTGTCGTTGCCGCGCGCGTTCTGCGAGGTAAGGTGAGCGTCGAGATCCTGCTCGCGCTGGCCCTTGTAGGTCGAAAACAGCGACAGCCGATCGCGCTCGATCGACATCGGCTCGAGCACCACGTCGGGCGTGATGCCGACCGACTGGATCGACAGATCGCCCGGGGTCAGGTACTGCGCGATGGTCAGCTTCAGCGCCGAGCCGTCCTGGTTGTCCATCAGCACCTGCACCGAGCCCTTGCCGAAGGTCCGGCTGCCGACGATGACCGCGCGGTCGAGGTTCTTGAGCGCGCCGGCGACGATCTCCGAGGCCGAGGCCGAGCTGCCGTCGACCAGTACGACCATCGGGATGCGCGGCTGGGCCGCCGGCTCGGCGCGCGTCTCTTCGCGGCGCTTGTTGGCGTAGCCGACGGTGGTGACGATGGTGCCCGACTCGACGAACTCATCGGCGATCTTGATCGCCTGATCGAGCAGCCCGCCCGGATCATGGCGCAGGTCGAGCACCAGGCCCTTAATCTGCTGCTTGCGGTTGAGCTCATCCAGCGCCTGCCGCATGTCGTCGTCGCTCTTCTGGCCAAACTGGCTGAGCCGGATGTAGCCGACCGCCCCCGCCGGCGACTTCAGGGTCTGCGAGGTGACGGTGTGGACCTGGATCTCGGCGCGCGTCAGCACCACCCGCCGCGACGACTTGTCGCCATCGCGCTCGAACCAGACCTCGACCTTGGTGCTGGGATCGCCGCGCAGGCGGCTGACGGCGTCGTTGAGCGCCATGTTGGCGGTCGACTCTTTCTCGATGCGCACGATGTGATCGCCGCGCCGCACCCCGGCCTGCCAGGCCGGCGTGTCCTTCATCGGCCGGATGACGGTCAGAAAGCCCTTGCGGATGCCGATCACGATGCCCAGGCCCCCGAAGTGGCCGCTCGTCGACAGCTTCATGTCGGTGTAGGTCTGCGGATCGAGCAAGAGCGAGTGCGGATCGAGCGTCGAGAGCATGCCGTTGGTCGCCGCATACTCCATGTTGCGGATGCTCTCGCTGTCGGTGCCCGGCAAAAGGTGCTGGGTGATGAACTGGAAGATCTCCGCCATCTTGGGCGACAGCGACCAGGGCGCATCCACGTTGTCGATGCGGAACTCGCGCACCGCGGTGTCGACATGGACGACCACCCGGTTCTGCTCGGGGAACGGCTCGACCATGACCTCGGCGACCTGCTTCTGCAGCGAGTCGAGCGCCGCCAGCAGCATCTGCTTGGGCTCCACCCGCGTCGGGTCGACGTACGAGTCGTGGATGCGCAGCAGCGTCTGGTTGAAGGTGTTCAGGCTGTTGTTCAGGTCGTAGGGCTTGCGCTCGACGTTGGCCGCTCCGGTGGTGCGGCCTAGGCCGACCATCATCGCCGGCCCGCGCTTGCTGACCGTCAGCGCCAGCGCGACCACGGCAGCCAGTCCGACAACGGTAATCTTGAGGTAGCGCTTCATCCGCAGCTCCGGCGTCTCATTCGGCACCTTTGCAGGAGGGGTCGTGGACACGCTTGAATGTTCCATTAGTTTCGCTCGGTCAGGCGGCTTTTTCGCAGCCCGGCCCCGCCGACACATAGTTTCCAGAGATTATAGAGCAACCTGGGCCCCGACCGCCTGTTCCGATGCCTGCGGAACAAGGCCTCAGCGGGCTCTTCAGCGACGATAAACTCCGCCTCATCTTATTTCCACACCCAGCCCGCGCAGCGCCCCCAGGACCACGCTGTCCAGGTCGCGTCCGTGCAGCCAGCCTAAATAAAAAAGCGCCCCGACTGCCAGAAACGGCCCGAACGGCACCGCGGTCTTGGCCAGCGAGGGAGCCTCGGGCGCTCCGGGCTCCGCCGCAGTGCGGCGGCGCTGCCACAAGAGGATCGGCACGCTGACGATGGACCCGAAGCACGAGCCGACTAAAAGAGTCAGCGGGATCGCCCGCCAGCCGAGCAGCGCCCCCACCGCCGAGAGCAGCTTGGCGTCGCCGTACCCGAGACCTTCCCGCCCGGTCAGGTAGTAATAGCCGTCGGAGACCGCCCGCAGAAGGACGTAGCCGGCGACCGCGCCGAGCGCCGCCTCGCCAAAGCTCACCTCGCCGAGCACGCGACCGGCGACGAATAGCGCCGGGATGGCGGGATAGGTGATGCGATCGGGCAGCAGCTGATGCTCCAGGTCAATCATCGCCAGCACTGCCAGCAGGCCGGCGAAGAAGAAGTAGACCAAGAACCGGGCCAGCGTCAGCGGCAGCGGGCCGGGCTCGCCGAGCACGAAGCGGTAATACACCGCCACCGCCAGCAGCGCCGCGAGCAGCTCGAACAGCGGGTAGCGCCAGGCGATCGGCGCCCGGCAGCGGCGACAGCGACCGCGCAGCGCAAGGAAGCTGAGCACTGGGATGTTGTCAAACCAGGCGACCGGCTGCTGACACGCCGGACAGTGCGACGCCGGTCTGACCACCGATAGACCGCGAGGCACCCGGTGGATGCACACGTTGCCGAAGCTGCCCCACAGGAGCCCCCACAGCCCGGCCAGCACCCCACCAAAGGGCGGCCAGCGCAGCAGCTCGGCGAAGCCGGCTTCACCGCTTACTTCCATCGGGTGAATCTATAGCAGGAATAGGGCCGGAAGGCTCGGCGGGGCCGGCAGCGGCGAGCGCCGGCGATGGACCGGGATCTTGGCACAAAGATGCAGAGACGCGGTGGCCGCTGCCTGCAGACCACCGCGATGCCTCAGGGTTACCGACCCGGCGACTACTGGGCGCAGGCGCCGTCGATGCAGTTCGGGGCGCCGCTCTGGCAGCCCGAGGCAAGCACGCAGGCCGGAGCCACCTCGCGCGAGGTCAGGCAGTAGCCGGTGCTGCAGACCGTGCCATCGGCGCAGGCGGCGCAGTCGCTGCTGGCGAAGCACGAGCTGCGGCACTGCGCGTTGACGCACTCGCGCCCGCTGGCGCAGTCGGCGTTGGCCTTGCACTCGGGCACGCGGCGCTCATCGGGCCGGCACAGGCCGCTCACGCACAGGTCATTCTTGTTGCTGGCCTGGCACTCGGCGTCCTTGCTGCAGCCAAGGTGACAGACGCTGTCGATGCAGGTCTGGCCGGCGCCGCACTGCGCGCTGCTGGCGCAGGCGGTCTTGCCCGGCGGCGGCGCGACGCAGCGATTGCTGACGCAGGCGCGCCCGGTGCCGCACGAGGCGTCATCGACGCACGGCTTCTGGCACAGGCCGTTCTCGCACTGCCCACCGGTGCCGCACTCGCGGTTGAACACGCAGTGGTTGGCCGGCACCGGGACCGGCTGGCAGGCGGCGTTCAGGCACTCGTTGCCGGCCCCGCAGTCGGCCCCGGTGCGGCAGACGGTGGGCAGGTTGGGCTTGGTGCTGGGCTCGCACGAGTGACGGGCGGCGTTGCAGGTGTAGCCGCTGCCGCAGTCGGCGGCGCGATCGCAGAACCCACCTTCGGCGCACTTGCCATCGGCGCTGCAGTAGCAGCCGGCGGCGCACTGCACCGAGGTCTTGCAGTTGGTTCCCGGCTGCTGTCCCTGGACCCCGTTGCAGCCAGTCTCCGTGCACTGATAGCAACCGGTGTCGTCGCAGTATGCATAGAACTGCGACTTGTTATTGTTGCTGAAACAGCCGGTCTGTATCAGCAGGACCAAGGCACCGAGCAGCGGCGTAACCAGCGCTACTAGACTCTGAAGCTGACGCACAGAGCGCATCGGGAGTCCTCCATGATTCGTCGAGTTAAACCCTATAGACACATTTACCATGAATTGGGTCGCAGCAGCCACCGTGCCATAAAAACTGCGGCGGTCAGCGTCCTAGGAGCCGCCCGCGCCAGCCGGCTGCCCCGGCAAATTCTGGCGGCCGCGGGCCACCTTTTCGTCAGTTAGCGCGGGCCTGGCGAGCCTGCACGACCGCCTCCAGCGGGCGCCCTGGCGGCCGCAACCGCGCAGCTGCCACCACGCTGTTAACTTTTGGCTACAGGCACGGTGTAGCGCGACGTTGGCAGCCCTGGCGGCGGCCGCGGCCCGGCCAATAATTTGACAGTCATCGTCGGTGATGACTAGATCGCTTCCGCTCATGCAGACCCACCCCAGAAGCGCCCATCGCGCGGTCATGATGGAAGAAGTGCTCCGCTTCCTGGCCCCCCAGCCGGGTGGGATCTACTGTGACGCCACCCTGGGAGCGGGCGGCCACACCGAGCAGATCCTGCAGCGCAGCGCCCCTGGCGGACAGGTCTACGGCATCGATCGCGATCCCTCCGCCCTGCAGATCGCCAGCGAGCGGCTGGCGCCGTTTGGCGATCGCTTCATCCCGCTGCACGGCCGGTTCGGCGATGTGGCGACGCTGCTGGCGGCGCGCGGCGTCCCCCCCCTGTCCGGCCTGCTGGCGGATCTGGGGGTGTCGTCGATGCAGCTCGATCGGCCCGAGCGCGGCTTTTCCTTTCAGAGCAAGGGGCCGATCGACATGCGCATGGACCCGGGCAGCGGGGAGACCGCGCTGGAGCTCATCGCCCGCATCAGCGAAGACTCGCTGGCCGCGATCCTGCGCGAGTATGGGGAGGAGCGCCACGCCCGCCGCATCGCCCGGGTGCTGCAGAGCGCCTGCGCCAGCGGGGAGCTTCACGATACCCACGCCCTGGCCGAGGTGGTGGCGCGGGCGGTGCCGAGCCGCGAGCCCCACAAGCACCCGGCCACCCGCACCTTCCAGGCGCTGCGCATCGCCGTCAACGACGAGCTGCGCCAGCTGCACCAGCTGCTCAGCGCCGCGCCGCGCCTGCTCGCCCCCGGCGGCCGGCTGGTCATCATCTCGTTCCACTCGCTGGAAGATCGGCTGGTCAAGCAGCACTTCCAGCACGCGGCGATAGTCCGCGAGCACGGCGCGGGCGACGCCGCCGAGTCGCCGCCGTTTGTCGCGCTGTGCAAAAAGCCCGTCGAGCCGTCCGCTGAGGAAGTGCAGGGAAACCCGCGCGCCCGCTCGGCGCGCCTGCGAGCGGCGCAGCTGGCCCGACCGGCTGAGTCACGCCCATGGCCGGCGTGAAAGCGGCACGCGCGGCGGGCCGGACCGGCGGCTGGCTGGCCGCCATCCCGCGCGCCCTCACCTGGCCGGCGCGCACCCGCAGCTACGGCGTCATCGTGACCCTGACCCTCCTCTCGCTGGTCGTGGTGGCGCTGCTACACGTGTGGACCCGTCTGGAGGTCATCCGCATCGGCTACGAGCTGTCGCAGCAGTCGCGGCTGCACCAGGCGCTGGTGCAGCACAACCAGCGCCTGCGCCTCGAGCTGGCGACCCGCAAGGACCCCGCCACCGTCGAACGCATCGCGCGCGAGCGGCTACAGATGGTCCCCCCCGACCCGAGCGCCATCCGGGTGCTGCGCCTGCCCCCCGCCCCGCGCCCGACGGCCACCGGAGGCCCGCGATGAGCGCCGCCGGCGAGGTCACCCCGCCGCCGCCGCGCGGCGAGGCGTCGAGCGAGCGGTCGCGGTGGACGGTGGTGCGCCTGGGCATCGTCGCCGGGATCATGGTGGTGTGCTTCGGCTCGCTCGGCCTGCGCGCCTACGTGCTGCAGGTGCAGAAGCGCGAGCTGTACCGCTCGCTGGCCGAGGAGCAGTACCTGCGCGAGATCGAGCTGCCGCCCTACCGCGGCCGCATCCTCGATCGCATCGGCACCGAGCTCGCCGCCTCAGCCAACGTCGACTCGGTGTACCTGGAGCCGGCCAAGCTGCGCGCCGAGGTCCCCGACAAGGCGCGCCGCGGCGAGCTCGCCCGCGCCCTCGCCGACGTCCTACACCTGGACCGCCGCGAGCTCGTAGGGCGCCTTGAGTCCAATCGTCAGTTCCTGTTCCTCAAGCGGCGCATCCTCCCCGAAGAGGCGCAGCACGTCCGCGATCTGGCGGTGCCCGGCCTGCGCTTCACCCAGGAGCCCAAGCGCTACTACCCGGCCAAGAGCCTCGCTGGCCCGGTGCTCGGCTGGGCGGGCGTGGACGCCACCGGCCTTGAGGGCGTGGAGCTCGCCTACGATCGCTTCCTGCGCGGCACCCGCAGCTCGATCCTCGGGCTGCAGGACGCGCGCGGCCGCAAGGTGATGGTCTCGGGCGTCGGCGAGGTCTCGCGCGACCGCGGCAACGACGTCTACCTGACGCTCGACAAGTTCATCCAGTTCCGCCTCGAGCACGCCCTGGAGGAAGGGGTGCAGTCGGCGCGCGCCAAGGCCGGGGTCGCAGTGGCCCTGGACCCGCGAAACGGCGAGATCCTCGCCATGGCCTCGGTCCCCTCGGTAAACCCCAACGATCCGAGCGGCGCCCGCGAGCGCGGGGTGCGCAACCGCGTGGTCACCGACGCCTTCGAGCCCGGCTCCACCGTCAAGCCGTTCACCATCGCCGGCGCGCTGGAGACCGGCGTGGTCCGGCCGAGCGACGAGTGGGACTGCGAGGGCGGCCAGTGGCGCCTGGGCCACGTCACCATCCACGACGCCGATGCCGAGGGCATCCTCAACACCGCGCAGGTGCTGGCGCGCTCGTCCAACATCTGCACGAGCAAGATCACCCGCCGGCTCGGCAAAGAGAAGATGTACCTGTACCTGCGCCAGCTCGGCTTCTTCCTGCCCACCGGCATCGACCTCCCCGGCGAGCGCGCCGGCCAGGTGCGCCCGGTCGCCGAGTGGGGCGACGTCGCCTTCGCCAACATCAGCTTCGGCCAGGGCATGACCGCGACGCCGCTGCAGATCGCCGCTGCCACCGTCGCCTTCGCCACCGGCGGCATCGTCTATCGGCCGCACATCCTGCGCAAGGTCGTCTCGCCCACCGGCGAGGTCCTGCTTGAGTCCAAGCCCGAGGGGCACCGCGTGCTGTCCACCCCCACCGCGGACACCATGCGCCAGATGCTGCGCGGGGTCATGCTGAAGAAGGGCACTGGCGAAA
The DNA here is from genome assembly GCA_044222245.1 of Polyangia bacterium. Lineage (GTDB taxonomy): Bacteria > Myxococcota_A > Polyangia > Palsa-1104 > JAEUJZ01 > CALFML01. The sequence continues at coordinate 18,343 of JBGANQ010000119.1, forward strand.
AGCTCGACATCCCGGGCTATCCGGTGGCCGGCAAGACCGGCACCGCCCAGAAGGTCGATCCGGTGACCCGGCGCTACTCTCCCGAGTTCTGGGCGTCGTCGTTTGTCGGCTTCGCCCCGTTTGACGACCCGCGCCTGCTTCTGTTTGTGATGGTCGATGAGCCGCGCGAGGGTCACTTTGGCGGCGAGGTCGCCGGCCCGATCTTCCAGAAGGTCATGGCGGCGGCGCTGCCGTATCTGGGGGTGCCGCCGCGCCAGCCGCGACCGGGCGAGGGCGGCGCGGTCGCCCAGGCCCTGGCCCCGCCCGCAGGTCCCGCCGCCGCCGCCCCGCCGGTAGCTGCCCCCGCGGTCAGCGCCGCGGCCGCCCAGCTGCCGGCAAGCCAGCGCGTCCCCGACTTCACCGGCCTGGCGCTGGGCCGCGCGCTCGCCCTGGCCAGTAGGAGCGGCCTGCGGGTCGAGGTCAGCGGGAGCGGCCTGGTGATCGCCCAGGAACCAGCGCCCGGCAGCGCGCGCCGCGGGCCGGTGTGCCAGCTGCGACTTGCTCCGCCGCTGTAGGGGCAAGTCGTGCGCACTAATTGGGACCCTTACGAGATCTCGCTGAAAATAGAGGAACCATGAAGCTGTCCCTGCTCTGCCGCGAGGTCGGAATCGATTCAGTGATCGCTGAGCCCGGTCATCCCCTTGGCCCTGCTCCCCAAGCTGCTGGCTCCGCCGGCGGCGAGCTCGACACGCTCCTGGCGGCGCTCGGGGAACGCGAGATCGCCGAGGTGCGAGATGACTCGCGGGCCGTGCAGCCCGGCGATCTCTTTGTCGCCCTGCCCGGCCAGTCGGTGGACGGCCACCAGTATGTCGCCGACGCAGTGGCCCGCGGGGCGGCGGCGGTGGTGGTCGAGCACCCGGTCGAGCTGCCGGCCGCGGCCGGCTCGTTTGTCCAGCTGCAGGTCAAGAGCGCCCCGCAGTCCTTGGCGGCGATTGCCGCCAACCGCTACGGCCGCCCCGCCGATGTGCTGACCCTCATCGGCATCACCGGCACCAACGGCAAGACGACGACCAACTTCCTCGTCGAGTCGCTGCTCCAGGAGGCGGGGCTGGTCCCCGGCCTGATCGGCACCATCACCTACCGCTACCGCGGCCGCAGCTACCCGGCGCCGTTTACCACCCCGACCGCGCTGCTCCTGCACCGCACCCTGGCCGAGATGGGCGAGCAGGGGGTGCGGGCGGTGACGCTGGAGGCCTCCTCGCACGCCCTGGCGCTCGGACGGCTGCACGGGGTCCGCTTCCGCGTGGCGGCGTTCACCAACCTCACCCAGGACCACCTGGACTTCCACCACACGATGGAAGAGTACTACGCGGCCAAGGCGAGCCTGTTTCACCACCACCTGCTGCCGCCCGAGCTCGGTGGCCTTGGGGTGATCAACATCGATGACAGCTACGGACGCCGGCTGGCGGCCGAGCTGCCGCCGGCCCGCCGGCTGACGGTGTCGATCGACGGCCCGGCCGACATCACGGTGCTGACAGAGCGCATCACCATCGACGGCATCGCCGCGACGCTGCGCACTCCCGTGGGGGAGGTGGCCTTCCACTGCGGGCTGACCGGCCGCTTCAACCTCGCCAACCTGGCGCTGGCGACGGGAATCGGGGTGGCGCTGGGGCTGCCGGCGGTGCTCATCGGGCGCGGGCTGTCGCAGGTCCATGGGGTGGCCGGCCGGCTGGAGCGCGTGTCCTCCGCGCGCGGCGGGCGCGGACCTTCGGTCTTTGTCGACTACGCGCACACCCCGGATGCCCTGGCGCGGTCGCTGGCGGCGCTCAAGCCGCTCACCGCGCCGCCGCTTACCGCCACCTCGCCGACCGGCAAGCGCGGCCGGCTGCTGGTGGTCTTTGGGTGCGGCGGCGATCGCGACGCCGGCAAGCGGCCGCAGATGGGCCAGGTCGCCGCCCGCGACGCCGATGTGGTCATCGTCACCTCGGATAACCCGCGCACCGAGAACCCGCAGGTGATCATCGACAGCATCGTCGCCGGGCTGCTCCAGTCAGCGCCGGCGCGCGGCGGCCAGGGCGGGCCGCCGCCGCGCCTGGATCGGCAGGCGCTGGCGATCGCCGGGCATGGGTTCTATGTCGAGCCCGACCGCCGGCAGGCGATCACCGCGGCGATCCTCAGCGCCCGCGCCGACGACGTGGTGCTGATTGCCGGCAAGGGGCACGAGGACTACCAGATCATCGGCACCGCCCGGCACCGCTTTGACGATCGGGAAGAGGCGCAGCGGGCGCTCGCCCAGCGCGAGGCCGGTCCCCCACGCTCGGGCAGCGCGCCCCTCCTCAGCGTCGCCGCGACCCTGGCGCCGACGATCGAGCTGCCGGTCGAGCGGGTGGTGAGCGCCACCCAGGGCAAGCTGCTGCGCAGCGGCCCCCACAAGTTCAGCGCCGTCACCATCGACAGCCGCCTGGTGATCCCCGGCAGCCTGTTTGTCGCCGTGCGCGGCGAGCGCCACGACGGCCACTCGTTCCTCGCTCAGGCCGTCGCCGCCGGCGCCACCGGGGTGCTGGTCGAGCGCGACAAGGCCCCGCCCGAGCTCGGCGCCGGCATCGCCGTCATCGAGGTGCCCGACACCCTGGTCGCCCTGGGCCAGCTCGCCCGCGCCCACCGCGAGGCCCCCGAGATCGCCGCCCGCCTGCGCGTCGTCGCGGTCACCGGCTCGTCCGGCAAGACCACCACCAAGGACCTCATCGCCGCCATCCTGACGGCGCACGCCAGCGAGCCGGGCGAGGTGCTAAAGACCGACGGCAACCTGAACAATCACCTGGGCGTGCCGCTCACCCTTTTGCGGCTGCGGCCCGGCCAGCGCTATGCAGTGGTCGAGATGGGCATGTCGGCCCGCGGCGAGATTGCCTACCTCACCTCGCTCGCCCGGCCCGACGTCGGCGTCATCACCAACATCGGTCCCGCGCACCTGGAGTCGCTCGGCTCGCTGGCCAATATTGCTCTGGCCAAGGGCGAGCTGTTCGCCGGCCTGCTCGATGGCGCGGCGGTGGTCTATCTGGGCGGGCCGCCGCGCGATGCGGCGGCGGACGGCGGCGACCGCGCCAGCCTGCAGGTGGAAGTCCACAAGCAGGCGGTGCGCGCCGGCGCGGCATCGGGCCGGCTGCGCAGCTTCTGCGCCCAGACGGTGCGCACCGCCAGCGCCCCGGCAGACGGTGCGGTGGTCCAGGTCGCGCTGCAGGCCGAGGGCGAGGACGGCCTGCAGCTGGCGCTGCACTTCCCGGCGCTGGCCACCGCCAGCGAGCCGCTTGCGGTGAAGCTGCCGCTGCTCGGCGCCCACCAGGCCGACAACGCGGCGCTGGCAGCCGCAGCGGCGCTGGCGCTGGAGGTCCCGCCGGCGGCGATCACCGCTGGGCTTGCGCGGGTGGCGCCGGGCAAGCACCGCGGCCAGCTGCTGCTCATCGGCGGGCGCCACGTCCTAGACGACTGCTATAACGCCAACCCGGCCTCGATGGCGGCGGCGCTGCGCACCCTGACCGGCCTGCGCGGGAGTCACGCCGCGGTGGCGATCCTCGGCGACATGCTGGAGCTTGGACCCACCGAGGCCAGCCTGCACGCCCAGCTCGGCGAGGTCGCCGCCGAGTGCCGGCTGACCCGGCTGATCACACTCGGGCCGCGCGCCCGCCACCTGGCCGAGGCGGCCCAGCGCCGCGGCGTGCCCACCGAGCTCGTCGACACGGCCGACGATGCGGCACGCGCCGCCGTCGCCGCCACTCAGCCCGGGGACTTCATCCTCCTTAAGGGCTCGCGCGGGATGGCCCTGGAGGGCGTCATCGACCGTCTGCGCGCGCTGCTGCCAGACCCCGCGGCCCCTGCCGCCGCACAACAGGTGCACTAGGCCCATGCTGTACCAACTGCTCTACTCGCTGCACACCTACCCGGCGCTCCGCTTTCTCAATGTCGTGCGCTACGTATCGACGCGGACGATCCTGGCGATCCTCACCGCGCTGCTCATCAGCCTGCTGCTCGGGCCGCGGTTTATCGCCTGGCTGCGCAAGCTGCAGATCGGCGAGACCATTCGCAACGACGGACCCGAGGCGCACAAGAAGAAGGCCGGCACGCCGACCATGGGCGGCACCCTGATCCTGTTCTCGCTGGTGGTGCCGACGCTCTTGTGGTGCGACCTGCAGAACCACTTCATCTGGGTCGCCCTGGCCGTGACCACGAGCTTTGGCCTCATCGGCTTCCTGGACGACTACCGCAAGCTGCGGGTGTCCAAAAAGGGCCTGCCGGGCAAGATCAAGCTGCTGCTGCAGACCCTCATCGCCGCCGGCGTCGTCGCCTATATTTTCTACGGCCCGCTGTACGATCCGGATCTGCGCTTCCGCGTCGCCCTGCCGCTCATCGACTTCTACCGCCACCCGCTGGCCATGCTGGCCCCGGTGTACCTGGTGCTGGCGGTGTTCGTCATCGTCGGCAGCAGCCACGCCGTCAACCTCACCGACGGCCTGGACGGGCTGGCGATCGGGCCGGTGGTCGTCGCCTCGGGCACCTTCCTCATCCTCTGCTACGGCACCGGGGCGCTCATCAAGGGCTTCAACATCGCCGAATACCTGAAGATCCCCTACATCGCCGGGGCCGGCGAGCTGGCGATCTTCTGCGGCTCGCTGGCCGGCGCCGGCGTCGGCTTCCTCTGGTACAACACCTACCCGGCGCAGGTCTTCATGGGCGATGTCGGCTCGCTGTCGCTCGGCGGGGCGCTGGGGACGCTGGCGGTGCTGACCAAAAATGAGTTCACCCTGGTCATCCTCGGCGGCGTGTTCGTCGCCGAGACGGTGTCGGTGATGCTGCAGGTCGGCTCGTTCAAGCTGACCGGCAAGCGCCTGTTCAAGATGGCGCCGCTGCACCACCACTTCGAGCTGCTCGGCTGGGCGGAGCCGAAGATCATCGTCCGCTTCTGGATCATCTCGATCATGCTGGCGCTGGTCGCGCTGGCGACGCTGAAGGTGAGGTAGCTGTGGCTTCCCCGGTCGAGCTCCGCGGCCGCCGCGTCGCCGTGGTGGGCCTGGGCAAGAGCGGCCTCGCGGTGGCCCGCTTCTGCGCCGAGCGCGGGGCGCAGGTCGTCGGCTGCGACGACCGCGACGAGGCGGCCCTGGCCAGTGCGCTCTTGCCGCTGCAGGGCGACCTTGCGGCCGGTCGGCTGCAGCTGGCGCTCGGCGGGCTGCGCCCCGAGCCGCTGGTCGCCGCCGACCTCATCGTCCTGTCGCCCGGCGTGCCGCCGAGCCGCGCCCCGATTCTCGCCGCGCAGGCCGCCGGCGTCTCTATCACCGGCGAGATCGAGCTGGCCAGCCGCTTCATCGCGGCGCCGATCGTCGGCATCACCGGCACCAACGGCAAGTCGACGGTGACCAGCCTGTGCGGGGCGATCGCCGAGGCGAGCGGCCGCCCGAGCTTCTGCGGCGGCAACCTCGGCACCCCGCTGTGCACCGCGATCGACACCGCTGCCGCCACCGCCGCCGGCATCGTCGTCGTCGAGCTGTCCTCCTACCAGCTGGAGACTGCGCAGACCCTGACCTGCACCGCCGCCACCGTGCTCAACCTGACCCCCGATCACCTCGACCGCTATCCCTCGCTTGCCGCCTATGGCGACGCCAAGGCGCGGATCTTCGCCAACATGCAGCCGCTGGCGACGCGGGTGTGGAACGCCGACGATCCGGAAGTGCTGGCGCTGTGCGAGCGGCGCCTGGGGGTCGGGCAGCCGGGCTACCCCTTCTCGCTGCGCGGGCCGGTGCCGCCGCAGTACCTGATGGAGCGCTCGCTGCGCCTGGGCGGCTGGGTGGCGGGCGACGAGCTCGTGCTGTCCGGGGTCGCCGGCGGCCTGCGCGCCCGCGTCGCCGGGGGCGGGGTGCCGCAGGAGCGCTACCCCATCGCCGAGCTGCAGATCGTCGGCCAGCACAACCTGGCCAACGCGCTGGCGGCGCTGCTGCTTATGCGCGGCGCCGACCTGGCCAGCTACGAGCAGGCGCGCGCCGCCCTTTGCCGCTTTGTCGCCCTGCCCCATCGCATGCAGCTCGTCGCCGAGGCCGGCGGCGTCCGCTTCTACGACGACAGCAAGGGCACCAACGTCGACGCCGTGGTCGCCGGCCTGCAGGGGTTTCCGCGGCCGCTGGCGCTCATCGCCGGCGGTCGCGACAAGGGGGGCAGCTACGCCCCGCTGCGCGCCGTCCTGGAAGGCAACCGCACCCGCTGCGTGGTGGTGCTGGGCGAGGCGGCCCCGCTCATCAGCGCGGCGCTGCAGGGCTGCAACTTCCCGGTGGTGGCCGCGCCGACCCTGGAGGCGGCGGTGCAACAGGCGGCGGCGCACTGCCAGCCGGGCGATGCGGTGGTGCTCTCGCCTGCCTGCTCGTCGTTCGACATGTTTCGCGACTACGCCCACCGCGCCGCGGTGTTCACCGCCGCCGCGCTGGCCCTGCCCGGGGCGCAGTCGCTGGTCGGAGGCGCGCTGGTGCCACCGCAGGAGCGGTCATGACCGAGCCGGCCCCCGCCCGCGCCCCCGGCCGCGGCAAGAGCGCTGCCGAG
>JBGANQ010000120.1:0-25216 GCA_044222245.1 Polyangia bacterium
GTCGAGCCGACCGGCGAACTCGACCCGGTCGCCCAGACCGATGCCGCGCGCGCGGTGTTCGAGCGCCCGGTGAACTTCCGCACGGTGGAGCTCGCCGCGACGATCGAGGAGGACGGGCAGCTGTCGGCGCTCGAGGTGCTGCTCCCCTCGGGAAGCCGGGCCTTTGATGAGGCGGCGATGGCGGCCGTGGGCCGCGGCTTTGCCAGCCGCGGCCGGCCCGATCGCCCGCCTGCCGAGCGCCGCGGCGCGCTCGATGGACGCCTTATCGCCCGCCTGCGGGTCACGGCCGGACGCGCGGTCACCCTGCCGCGGGTGGTGCCGCTGCGCGAGCCGCCGCAGCACAACCTCCGCCTGCCGAGCCGGGGCCTGGTCGGCACCGGCGGCATCCAGTTTGACGAGGCGAGCGGCGCGGTCAGCTCGCAGCCGCCGTTTTCCAACCGCCTGAGCACCCAGGTCGAGCTCATCTCGGTCGCCCCGGCGCCGCCGCCGGCTCCCCGCCCGCCCGCCGCTCCTTAGGCAGCCAGCGGCAGCCTTAGGCAGCCAGCGGTCGCACCTCGCCGCCGTCGCCGCTTGGCCGCGGCCTGACGGCGCGGAAAACTTGGCAGACCCCTGCCGGCGCGATATCAAAGGGCCGCATGGCTCTTTCGCCCGCGCAAAAGCAGGCCCTCATCGATGCCCTGGAGCAAGAGGGCGAGGTCCGGTTCGACGAGCCGATGGGCCGCCACACCACCCTGCGCATCGGCGGCCCTGCCGACGCCTGGGTCGCCCCCAGCACCATCGCCGCGGCGGCGCGGGTGCGGCGGCTGTGCACCCAGCAGGGGCTGCCGTGCCGGGCCCTGGGCGCTGGCAGCAACCTGCTGGTGCGCGACGGTGGCGTGCGCGGCGTGCTGCTGGCCAGCGAGCGGCTGCGGCGGCTCGAGTTCGCGCCGCCGGACAAGGACGGGACCACCGCGGTCTATGTCGAAGCCGGGGTGTCGACCGGCAAGCTGCTGTCGCAGGCGACCCGGCGGGGCCTGGGCGGGGTCGAGTTCCTCGGCGGCGTGCCCGGCTCGATCGGCGGCGGCCTGGTGATGAACGCCGGCACCTACCTGGGCGAGTTCAAGGACGTGACGGTGCAGGTCGACAGCGTGGACGAGCGCGGCGAGCTGCAAGCGCGCCCCGCCGCCGCCTGCAGCTTTGTCTACCGCGGCTCCGCCCTGCCGCCCGCCGAGTTCATCGTCGCCGGCCACCTGCGCCTGCCGCCGCGCCCGATCGCCGAGATCGAGCAGGCGGTGCGCGCCCTGCGCGACCGCCGGCGCCAGCGCGAGCCGCACGGCTTTCCCAACGCCGGCAGCATCTTCAAAAACCCGCCCGGCGACTTTGCCGGTAGGCTGATCGAGGCCTGCGGCCTCAAGGGAACCCGGGTCGGCGACGCCGAGGTCGCGGCGGTGCACGCCAACTGGATCCTCAACGTCGACAAGGCGCGCGCGCAGGACGTCCTGGCGCTCATTGCGCTGGTGCGGGCGGCAGTCGCCACCAAGTTCAGGGTCGAGCTGGAGCTGGAGGTCAAAGTGATGGGGGAAGCCGGATGACGGGGCAGCGAGCAAAGCGCGAGGTGCAGAAGCGGCGCATCGGCGTCATCATGGGCGGCCCGTCGGCCGAGCGCGAGGTGTCGCTGCGCTCGGGGCGGCGGGTGCTGGAGGCGCTGCTCGGCCGCGGCTATGACGCGGTGGCCATCGACTGGACCGGCGCCGACAGCAACCTGTGGAGCGAGCTGCGGCGCGAGCGGGTGGAGGTGGCGTTTATCGCCCTGCACGGCACCCTGGGCGAGGACGGCTGCGTCCAGGGGCTGCTGGAGTGCTGCGCCATTCCCTACACCGGCTCGTCGGTGCTTGCCTCGGCGCTGGCGATGGACAAGGTGGCCTCGCGGCGCGTCTTCGATCAGGAGTGTATCGAGTCGCCGCGCTGGAGCGTGTACCACGGCGCCGCCGACGTGCAGCGCATCGGCTTCCCGCTGGTCGTCAAGCCCTCGCGCGAGGGGTCTTCGATCGGCGTCTCGATCGTCCACAGCCAGGAGCATCTGGACGCGGCGCTGTCCACGGCGCGGCGGCTGCACGGCGTGGTGCTGGTCGAAGAGTACGTGCGCGGGCGCGAGATCGAGGTCGCGGTCCTCGACGGCGAGGTGCTGGGCGAGGTCGAGATCCAGCCGCTCACCGAGTTCTATGACTACGCCGCCAAGTACCAGCGCAACGACACCAAGTATCTGGTCCCGGCGCCGCTGTCGGCGGTCGAGCGGCAGCTGGTGCACGATCTCGGGCGGCGCGCCCACACCGCGCTCGGGTGCAGCGGGGTGACGCGCACCGATCTGCTGCTCACCTCAAGCGGGCGCGCGGTCTGCCTGGAGGTCGACACCCTGCCCGGCCTGACCGAGCGGAGCCTGGTGCCCAAGATCGCCGAGCAGTGCGGCCTTGCCTTCCCCGAGCTGTGCGAGCGCATCCTCGCCTCGGCGGCGCTTAAAGCCTAGCGGCGGGCTACTTGCCGCCGAGCAGGGTGCAGGCGGCCTGCTCGCGACCGAGGTTGGGGTTTTTGAGCGACCCGTAGATCGCCGCCAGGCCGCAGTGCACGCTCGGGTCAAAGGGGCTGGTGGCGATCGCCGCTTCCAGAAACGGCGCCGCCTTGGCCGGCTCGCCCTTGCGCATCCAGGCGCTGCCGAGGGTGGCGTTGAGACCGGCGAGGTCGGAGTACAGCTCGCGCGCCGGCTCCAGGGTGGTCACCGCGCGATCGGCATCGCCCAGGTCCAGGTAGGTGCGCGCCAGCTTGAGCGCCAGCAGCGGGTGGGCGGCGCCGAGCAGGCCCTGCGCCTTCTCGTACTCGATGGCGGCCGGCAGCAGGCGCCCGCGCGCCCGCAGCAGACCCCCCAGGCGCACGAAGTTACGCGCCCGCGGATCGGTCAGCTCGCCGCTGTCGTCTTCGTCGCCGGGGGCGGGCGGCTTCTTCTGGCCGGGCGGGGCCTTTTTGAACTGCAGCTTGTCGGTAAAAAGACCGGCGCGCGACTTGAGCTTGCGGCCGCGCAGCCAGGTCTTCCACGCCCGGTCAAAGGCGGCAAACGGCGCCCCGTACACCGTCGCCAGGGCGCGCAGATCGGGGGTGCCGCCGGCGAGCTCGCGCACGAGCGCCCGCAGCCCGTCCCAGCCGAGCTTGCCGTGCAGGAACTCGACCACCGTGTAGACCTCGGCGAAGGCCAGCGCGGTGTCGTCCTGCGACGGCAGCTTGGCCATCGACGGCGACATCTGCTCGAAGGTGATGAAGTGCTTCTTGGCCAGCGCCACCGCCAACAGGTGCTCCATCGCCGGCGACAGCGGGCCGCCGGCCGCGCCGCGCCAGCGCCGCTCCTCGAACTTGGCCAGGCCCTCGTGCAGCCAGATCGGCACCGTGTTGCGCGACACCCGCGAGATGATGAAGTGGGTGTACTCGTGGGTCAGGGTGTCCAGCCACGGGTAGCCGCGCACCAGCGCCTTGGGCGAGACGATCATCAGGCGGTTCCACTTGCACAGCGCGATGGTGCCGCTGGTCTCGATCTCGCGCAGGGTCAGCGTCGAGACCCGGGCGAGGTCGGCGACCTCGTCGTAGATCTCGACCCGCACCGGGCTGCTCGGCAGCGCGGCGTCGCCGGGGCTGATGCCGGCGAAGTCGGCGCCCAGGGCGGCGCGCGCCTTCTCCAGCGCCTCCCCGGCGTAGGGGGCGAGCACCTCGTCCCGGCCGCGGCGGAAGCGGAGGATGAAGTGGCCCCCCGGCGAGCGCTGCTCGACAAAGCCGCGCGTCACCTCGGCGGTCGCGGCGGCGAGCTCGGTCATCGCCCGCGCCTCCTGGGCCTCGGCCGAGGCGCTGTGCAGCGCCCCGAGCGCCGCCCGCATCGCCTGGGTCGCCGCCTCGTAGTCGCCCTGCAGGAACTGCAGCTCGCCGCGCAGGAGCTCGACCTCGGGCTCCCGCGGGCGGCTGCGGGCCAGCTGGGCGAGCGCCGCCGCCGCCTCATCGATCCGCCACTCGTGGATGAGCCGCTGCACCTGGATGAGCCCTTCGTCGCGGTGACGGGCGGCGAGGCTGCCGCCGGGCACCGCGGCACCCAGCGTCACCAGCAAAAGGAGTCCGCTGCGCAAAAGCCAAGCCCCGGCCCCCGGCTTGCCGGCGCGGCGGGCGGCCGGCCGCGGACCAGGCGGTGCGCCCGCGGTCAGCGGCAACCTGCGAAGGCAATCAGCGCCAGGCCGGCTCATTGAATAAGGTCCTCATAGTAGCGCTTGACCTGCTCGCGGTACTCGGGCGGGGCTTCGCGCTTGGCGGCGTCGAGGATGTCCTGCCGGAACTCCTTGGGCGCGTGGTACTCGTCGGCGCCGGGGATCTTGATCGGGTCGCGCTCGCTGCGCATGCCGGCTCCTTCGTTCTGCGGCCGCCGCGCCTGCTGCATCTGCTGGCGCATCTGCGACAGCTGCTCGACCGCCTGCCCCTGCGCGGTGGCGGCGCTGCGCGGCTGCAGCCGCTGCAGCTCGCCCGCCGACTGCTCCATGAAGCTGGTCGCCTTGCGGATCATCTCTGGGGCCTGCTGCGCCAGCCGCTCGAGCAGCGGCGCGTCCTTGGTCTGCTGGGCGCGCTTGGGAATGTCGCGCCCGAGCTCGGCGCTCCGCTTGCGCAGCGCCTCCTGCTGGCCGCGCAGCTCGCTAAGCTGCTTGCGCTCCGCCGGCGACAGGATCTCCTCGGGCCGCGGCAGGGCTTTTTCGATCTCGGTGGCGATGTCGTGCGCCACCGGCTTGGCCTGCTCCAGGCGCGCCCGCGACCGGCCCAGGCGCACCCGCTGCCCCCAGCGCGAGGCCTGCTCCTCACTGCGCAGCTCGTCCTCGAGCTTGCCCACCGACTGCTCGGCCTCGCTGGCCATCTGCTTGGCCTCGTCGAGGTCGCCCTGCTCGAGCATGCGCTCCAGGTCGTCGATGCGCTTGTTCGTCTTGTCCAGCTCATCGCTGCCCCACGGCCCGAGCGGCGCCACATCGACCTCGCCGAGCAGCTTGCGCAGCTTGCTGATGTCGCCCTGCAGCCGCCGCGACAGCGCCTCGGCGCGATCTTTTAGAAGCTGCCGCGCCCGCGCGCTGGCGTTCTGCTTGACCGACTCGGTCTGCGCCTTGAGCTCCTCCTGATCATGGGCCAGGTCGGACAGCCGGTTCTCCAGCTCGCCGAGCGCCTTCTCCTCGGCGGTGAAGCGCTCGCGGCGGAAGCCGCGCAGGTTCTGCTCCATGCCCTTTACCAGGTTGTCCAGGGCCTGCGACATGCGCTCCATCTCCTGCTCGGCGCGCGCTACGTCGCCCTTCTGAATTAAATCGCGCAGGCGGTCGATGCGGCTCTGCAGGTCGCTCTGCCCCATCGCCTCGCGGTTCAAGAACTCGTCGGGCAGCTCGCTCGACAGGTGGCGCGCCTTCTCCATGAGCTCGGCCATGCGGCGCTCGAAGCCGCGCAGCTCGCGCTCCAGCTCGCGGCGCAGCGCCTCCGAGGGGGCCTTCTTGTACTCCGCCAGGAGCTGCCGCATGCGGTCGCGCAGGGCGGTCATCTCGTCGCTGATCGACAAGAGCTCTTCCAGCCGCTGGCGGCCGATGAGGTCATCCAGGGTGATGACGTCACGCTCGAGCTCGCCGGTGTGGCGGTCGGTGGCGACGATCAGCTCTTTGGCGGCGGCGGGGCGGACCTTGGCCGCGGCCAGGCGCGCCTTGCGCACCTCGCTGAGCACCGCCTCCTCGTCCTGGGTCAGCTTGCCCAGGCGGCGGCCGATCTCCTGCAGGATGTTCTGCAGGTCCTTGGGGACCACCGCGGCAGTGGCCGGGTCGGTGCGGGCGCTGTCCTGCTGCAGGCGGCCGATCTGCAAAAGGAACGCCTCGGTCTTGCGGTGGACGTTGAGCACCCGCTCCAGCTGCTCGGGCAAAAGCTCGGTGGCGTGCGCCGGCATCGCCCGCCCGAGCTCCAGGCGATCGCCGAGCAGCTGGACCGAAAGCTCGCGCAGCTGCTCCTGGCTCTTGAGCAGGGCGTCGGACTTCTCCCGCGGGCTGAGGATGCGCAGGGCGTACTCGCGAGAGCGGCCGACGTTGGGGCCGTTGACGTTGTCCAGGTCGCGGGCCTCCATGTGATAGGTGACGCGCGCGCCCGGGGCGAGCTCGAGCTCGGACAGATCCCACTCGATCTTGGCCGCGATGTTGCGCGGCGCCGCGGCCACCGTGACCGGACCGGCGGGTGCCGGGCGCCGCCCGCCCTCGGGCTTGGTCGTCTCGGCGCGGCCCTCGGGGCGGGCGTCGGGCCGCAGGTGCTTGCGGCGCTCGGGGGTGCCGCCGATGCGGTACACGAGGTCGATCTCGCCCAGGCCGAAGTCATCCTCGGCGCTGTAGGCGAGCTCGATGCGCCGGGCAAAGGTGACCTCGAGCTCGGCGGCGGGGGCGAACAGGTCGATGCGCGGCGGGTGATCGGTCTCGATGTCGATGCGGTGACCGGCGCTCTCGCGCACCGCGTCGTGCGGGTTGCGGTCGATGACGAAGTAGTAAAGACCCGCCTGCTGCACGGTAAAGCCAGCGGTGAGCAGCGGGTACTGGGTGCCGCCCAGGGGTCCGCCGCGGGTGTCGGTGCGGACGATCTGGACCGGCTGCGCCCGCTCTTTGGCGAGCGCCGCCTGGCCGAACAGCACGATGAGCTGCGCCCGCTCGACCCGCCCGAGCGCCCGCGCCTCGACGCGCACCTGGGTGCCGGGCAGCGCCAGCACGTCGCCCGACGAGCCGGGGATCGTCCGCTGCGGCAGCCCGGTGTACTTGGGGTAGGTGAGCAGGAGCCGGATGTCGCCGACGAGCGGCTCGGCGCTGGTCTGGATCGGGTGGGGCGGCGGCAGCTGCACCAGGTGGTGCAGCCCCTGGCGCAGCGGCAAGCCGGTCATGGACGCCCACAAAACGACGCCCACCGCGACGGCGGCGGCGATCCCGCCGGCCTGCCAGGCGGGGCGCAGCTCGCACAGCTCGGATGGCGTCAGGGTGGCAGCGGCGGCGGCGGTGCGGCGGCACAGCTCCTGGATGAGCGCCTGCGAGGTCCCGCTCTGCGGCTCGGCCAGGAGCTGCACCGTGGACAAGAGGTCCGAGCGGAGGTCGGGGACGCGGTGGCCGATGTAGCGGGCGATCTGTTCATCGCTGTCGCGGTGGCTGAGGGCGCGCCACAGCACCAGGCACAGGGCGGCGCCGGTGGCGACCCCCCAGGCGGTGAGCAGCGGCAGCCACAGCACCCACGGCCCGATGACGGCGGCCAGGCTGACCAGCGCCGTGCCGCTGCCCAGGCTGGCGGCGACCCACAGCAGGCTGCTGCGGGCCGTCTCGCGCAGGCGCAGCCGGCGGCGGACCTGACCGAGCAGCCAGCCGAGCCGCTCGGCCGGCTCGCGGGTCACCGCAACGGGCGCGGCTGCCTGGCTGTCGTCGGCGTTCCGACCCCCGGCGGCCTCATCCTCAGATCGTGGCGTGGCCAGCGGTCTGGCCCAGCGCATGCGCATGGCGAGCTTGATTATTCCTGAGCGGAGCGGGCAGGGGAAATGCTTTGCGGCGATCGGCCTCGCTGGCCGGCGCGCGCGGCATGCTAAGGCAGCGGCAAATCCCCTGCAAATTCGCGCTTCAAGACAGCTGTCGCAGGTTTTTTTTGCGCCGATCAACTATGGCGAAGCGCTCGCACCTGATAACGTAGGTTCACACAGGTCGTGTGAATGATTAACCACATAGGCCGTCGAACGGAGTGAGCGGCAAGGGGGCGCAGGCCTCGGCCGTTACGAGCAAGCAGGCTGTTGCACCCGTCGTAGGCTTGGAACATGGCGATCCTTGACGACCAAGATTTCAGAAAATTCGAATGCGGCTCCCGCAGGTGCGGTCTCTACCAGTGTGACCGCCGAGCCATCGCCATCGAATGTCATCGCCCTGCCCAAGGCGCGGGGAGCAGCTGCAGGTTCCAAGTCGAACCAGCCGGAGTCGGCGGGCGAGCCGACCAAAGTGGCCGAGGAGGCCAAGCGCGCCGAGGCGCAGCTGGTCGAGCGGGCGCGCCGCGGCGATCCGCAGGCCTTCCGCGCCCTGGTCGAGCGCTACCAGCGGCGGGTCTACTCGCTGGCGCTCGGCTTTCTCAAAGATCCGGACGAGGCGCGGGATGTCGCGCAGGAGGCCTTTCTCAAGGTCTACCGTCACCTGGGGACCTTCCAGGGCTCGGCGAGCTTTTACACCTGGGTGTACCGCATCACGGTCAACCTGTGCATCGATCTGCGGCGCAAGGCGGGGCGCGGCAACCAGGTCGAGTTCGACGAGAAGGTGGCGCGCACCGAGGTCGGCAGCCCCGCCGACGAGCTGTCCTGTCAGCGGCTCGGGTTCGATCCGGGGCGGGCGCTGCACAACAGCGAGCTGCGCGGGCGCATCACTGCGGCGCTGCAGAAGCTGTCCGAGCAGCACCGGGCGGTGCTGCTGCTACGCGAGGTCGACGGCCTCTCTTACAAGGAGATCGCCGACGTGCTGGAGTGCCCCGAAGGCACTGTGATGAGCCGACTATTCCACGCCCGGCGGCAGATGCAAGAGCTGCTGCACGAGTTTGCAGAGACCAAATCACGGGAGGCGGCCAACTCGGCCTGAATTACCATGGCGTCGCGGGATGAACAACTGCACAAGCTACATGATGGCGAGCTCTCGGCGGCAGAGTCAGAGGCGCTGCGCTTAGAGCTTACGGCAGAGGACAACCAGAAGCTGGCGGCGCTCGCCGAGCTCGATCAGCTCCTTGGCGACACGCTGAGCGCGGAGGCCGACGCCCAGAAAGTCGACCTGTGGGCGGGCCTTGCGGCCAAGCTGCCCGAGCTCGAGCTAGTCCGGGAAGCGCCGGTGGTGCCGCTGCGGCGGCGCATCGCCTTCCGCATGACCGCGGTGACCTCGGCGCTGGCGGTGGCGGCGGCGGTGCTGCTGTGGCTGCGGGCGGTGCCCACGGTCAGCAACCACTGCGAGGTCGAGGAGCTCGAGGTGGCGGGCGATAACGCCGCGGTGATCTCGGTCGCCGACGATCGCGGCAACGAAACCACTCTAATTTGGTTCGATCACCAAGAAGACGATCAATGGGAGAGCCTGTGAGTCGCGCCAGCCTGAAGATCGCAAACCTTTTGGGCCGGCTGCGCCCAGGCCCCGCCGGCATGCTGCTGGCGACGGCGCTACTCTGCTTGCCCGGGCCGCGGATCGGCCGGGCCCAGCCGGCCCCGGCGGCCAAGCCGCAGCCGGCGGCCCCAGCGGCCAAGGTCGATGCCAAGGCCGACCCCAAGGTCGCCGGGCAGACGGCCGCCTGCGTGGTGCGCGTGGTCCACGCAGTGCGCGACGGTCACGAGTTCGATCCCCAGCTGGAGCCGCTGCGGCCGCAGCTGACCAAGCCGCCGCTGTCGGCCTGGCACCAGTTCCGCCTGCTCAAGCAGCACTCGCTGATCGTCGGCGGGGCGGCGCCGAGCCGCTTCGAGCTGCCCGACGGTCACGATGGCCTTCTGACCTACGAAGGACAGGTCGAGGCGGGCGGCAAGAAGCGCCTGCGCGTGCGCCTGGAGATCCTCGACGGTCAGGCGCGGCTGTTGTCGACTCGCCTGCTGATGAATAACGGTGCGACGCTGCTGCAGGCCGGCATCAAGCACGACAAGGGACTCCTCGTCCTGGGCCTCACCTGCCAGCTGAGCCCGTAGCCCCGCGGCCGCTCCCGCTCGACTCCAACTGCAGAAAAACGGCGTGACAATCGCGCATCGAACCCCTCGCCCGCCTGCAGCGCGCTAGGATGTGAAGGAAGGAAAGTTTCTACCTGGAGGAGTTATGCGAGCTTGGTTTGGAACCCTGGTGTTTACTTCGTTCATCTTCGCGGCAGGCTGCGGCAGCGGGCCGAAGTACAAGGTTGACGACGCCCTGCTCGCCGATATCCCGGTCGCGGAGAAAGAGCAGATCTTGCGGGCGAAGTCGGAAATCGACACCGCCACCGAGGAGAAGAACAAGGCCCAGAATGACCTCGCGGTGACCGAGAAGGACGTCTCGGTGTCCGACTCGGAGCTTGGCCAGTACAAGCTCGAGGTGACCAAGGTCAAGGCGGAGCGCGACCTGGCCAACAGCAGCCGCGACATCAACAAGATCAACGCGGTCAAGGGTCAGCTGCAGCAGGCCGAGCTCGCCCGTGATGTCGCCGATGCCAAGCTCGACTGGCAGAAGCAGCGGCGGCGCACCGCCAAGGCGCAGCTCGCCGTGGCCGAGCGGCACTGGGCGGCGGCGGCGGCGCGCTACGAGCAGGCCAAGGCGCAGCTCGCGGCGGCCAAGGGCAAGAGCCCGGATCCCAAGTTCACCGTCTCCAACTATGACAGCCAGGCCGCCGAGAGCCAGGCCAAGTACGATCAGGCCAAGGTCGATGCCGACCGCGCGCAGCAGGAGGCGACCCGGCAGGAGCAGCGCTATAACGGCCTGCTGCAGCGGCTGCAGCAGCTCCAGCAGGCGCAGGGCGGACAGCAGCAGCCGCCGCCCGACTCGCTGCAGGGCGGACAGCCGCCACAGTACCCGAACCAGCCGTACCCGAACCAGCCGTACCCGAATCAGCCGTACCCGAATCAGCCGTACCCGAATCAGCCGCAGTATCCGAGCCAGCCGCAGTATCCGCCGCCGCCGCGGTAAAAGCTTCCCCGACTGCGCTCCCGGGCGGGAGCAGCGCGCCCCCTCAGCCCTCGATCGTCAGGTCGGGGGCGACGGGGTGCGATGGTGGTTGGCCAGAAACACCGTGACCGCCTCGGTCAGGTGCTGCGACAGGGCGCTGCGCTCGTGGCCGCGGAAGCGAGCCAGGGCCTGCAAGAGCGGCATCGGCAGCACCGGTGAGTCGGGGCTGGCCTCGTCACTGAAGACCGCCTGCGCGAGCACCCGCTCGGTCAGATCTTCCCCCGAAGCAGCGTCCACGACCCGCAGCGACTCCTCGGCGGCGATGAGGTCGAGCAGCGCCTCGTGATTGATGTAGCGCCCGTGCTTGGTGTCATACAGGCGACGGTTGCCGTACTTTTTGACGATGCACCCGGTGTCGGCGGCGAAGGGGACGCGCGGGGGGCGACCGCGTCGCCGGGGCAGCTGATTATCCATGGAGTTCCAGCCAGACCTAAACAATTAGGTTCCCCAAAACCATAGCGCGAAGACTCGACCCTGCAACCTCGGGCGGCCCGGCGGGCGCGCCGGGAACTGGCGGGCGCGACGCTCAGCGCGGGGGCAGCGTGGCCAGGGCGTGGGCGAAGTCGGCAGGAGTGTCCAGATCGCGCAGGATTCCCGGATCGTCGACCGCGAGGCGCAAGGGCGGGTGACGGTCGCGCAGGGTCCGCAGGCTGGCCGCCGCGGGCAGGGCGAGCGCCTCGCCATAGAGGGCGGCCGGCAGCCACAGCGGGTGACCGCCGCGCCCGTCGTAGCAGGGGATGACGAGCTGGGTCAGATCCGCGGCAAGCAGCCGCTGCAGGGTGGCCGCCGCGACCAGCGGCACATCCACCGGCCACAGCAGCGCGCCCGGCCCCGGGGTCGCCGCGAGCAGCCGCAGCGCCGCCTGCACCGATGACAGCATGCCCCGGCTCGGGTCGTCGTTCCAGGCGACCTGCACCCCCGCCGGCAGCGTCGCCGCCAGCCGCTCGCCGTGCGGTGGACCGAGCGCCACCACCAGCCGCTCCGCGCCGCTTTCGCAGGCCAGCCGGAGGATGCGCGCGAGCAGGGTCTCGCCGTCGATGGCCAGCAGCGCCTTGACCGCCCCCATGCGGCTTGAGGCGCCGGCCGCCAGGATCGCCGCGGCGATCATTTCTGGGTCGGGGCGGCCGCCGGAGGCGCGGCAGTGACCGCCGGCGGGCGCCGGTCGGCCGCCGGTCCATCCGCCGGCGCTGCGTGCTCTGCCGAGGGCGCGCCGGCGGCGGCTTGGGGCGTGCCTGCAGCTTGCCGGCCGCGCCGCGCTGCCCGCACCGCGACCAGCTCGGCGGCGATGGCGATGGCGATCTCGGCCGGGGTCTGGGCGCCGATGTCGAGCCCGATGGGGGCGTGCAGGCGCCCCAGGCGCTCTTCGCTGTAGCCCTTATTGATGAGCCGCTGGCGAAACACCAGGATCTTGCGCTGCGAGCCGATGAGCCCCAGGTACGCCAGCTCGAGCGGCAGCAGCTGCTCGACCAGCGCCTGATCCTGCTGGTGGTCGCGGGTGACGATGACCACGTAGCTGCTTTGATCGAGCGGCACCCCGTGCCAGTCGCGCACCGCGAAGCTGTCGATGAGCCGCTCGGCATCGGGGAAGCGCTGGGGGTTGCCCAGCTCTTCCAGGTCTTCGACGACGATCGGGGAGAACCCGAGCGGTCGGGCGAGCGGCAGCAGGGCCTTGGCGACGTGGCCGCCGCCGCAGACGATCAGGGTGGGGGAGGGGCACATCGGCTCCACGAACACCTCCATCTCACCGCCACAGCACATCGCCAGCTGGCGCGTGAGGTGGTAGCGGTAAAGCTGCGGCTCGGCGGCGCCCTTTTGCAAGAGCCCGCGGGCGGCGTCGAGGACCTCCTTCTCGACGCGGCCGCCGCCGATCGTGCCCACCTGATCGGCGGCGCCGACGAGCATGCGCGCGGCGCTCTTGCGCGGGGTCGAGCCGGCCGTGCGCACCACGGTGCACAGGGCCACCGGCTCACCCTGGGCGCGCCGGCGGACCAGCTCCTTGAAGACCTCGATGTCGTCGCTCACGCCGTCTCTTCTGCGCCTTTGGCGCGGGGGGGGGCCGGGGCGCTTAGCGCAGCGCGAGGCCGATGAACAGCTCCTCGAGCTGGCGCGCCGCGACCTCGGTCGGGCAGTCGCTCATCAGATCGGTGCCGTGCTGGGTCTTGGGGAAGGCGATGACGTCGCGCAGCGAGTCGGCACCGGTGAGCAGCATGCTCATGCGGTCCAGGCCAAAGGCGATGCCGCCGTGCGGCGGCGGCCCGTAGCGGAAGGCATCCAGGAGGAAGCCGAACTTGGCGCGGAAATCCTCCTCGGACAGGCCCAGGGCGGCGAACACCTGCGCCTGCACCTCGCGCTGGTGGATGCGGATCGAGCCGCCGGCGAGCTCGTTGCCGTTTAATACCAGGTCGTAGGCGCGCGCCTCGACGCGGCCGGGGTCGCTCTGGAGGTACTGCAGGTGCTCGGGCTTGGGCGAGGTGAACGGGTGGTGCGCCGCCACCCACTGGCCCTGGTCGTTCTGCTCGAACATCGGGAAGTCGGTGACCCACAGGAAGCGCCAGCCCTTCTCCAGCAGCTCGAGCTTCTTGCCAAGCTGCTGCCGCAGCTGCGCCAGCACCGTGTTGACGACCTTGGGCACGCCGAGCTGGAACAGCAGCAGATCGCCCGGGGCGCCGCCGATCTGCGCCTGGATCGCGGCGCGCAGCTCGCTGGTGATGGTCTTGCCGAAGGCCGACTGGGTCCACCCAAGGTCCGCCCCGCTGCCCGCCGGGTCGAGGCGCGCCGAGGCCAGGCCCGAGCTGCCCATGCCCTTGACGCTGTCGTCGAGCTTCTTGACCTCGGTGTTGGACAGCTTGCTGGCGCTCGCCGCCGGGATGCGCAGGAGCTTGACCAGGCCGCCTTCACTTGTGATCTTCTGGAACAGCGCCACGCCGCCGCCGCCGTGCGCCTTGACCGCGGCGGTCACGTCGTGGAGCTTAAGGGGGTTGCGCAGGTCCGGCTTGTCCTCGCCATAGCTGGCCATCGCCTCGCGGTAGGGCAGGCGGACAAACGGCTGCGGTACGTCGTGACCGACCGTCAGCTGCCACACCTTGTGCACCAGACCCTCGACGATGGAGAAGATGTCCTCTTCGGTGATAAAGGACATCTCGACGTCGATCTGGGTAAACTCGGGCTGGCGGTCCAGGCGCAGATCCTCGTCGCGGAAGCAGCGCACGATCTGGAAGTAGCGATCCATGCCGGCGACCATGAACAGCTGCTTGAAGATCTGCGGCGACTCGGCCAGGGCGTAGAACTTGCCGGCGTTGAGGCGCGAGGGGACAAGGAAGTTGCGCGCCCCGCCGGGGGTGTACTTGACCATGAACGGGGTCTCAAGCTCGAGGAAGCCGTTTTCATGGAAGTAGTCGCGGGTGGCGCGGTAGATGGTGCTGCGCAGCTGGAAGTTGCGCTGGAGCTTGGGGCGGCGCAGGTCGAGGTAGCGGTACTTGAGCCGCATCTCCTCGCGGGTGTCGACGTCGTCCTCGATGAGGAACGGCGGCGTGTCGGCGCGCGAGAAGATGTGCACCAGGCTCGCCTCGACCTCGACCTCGCCGGTGGGGAGGTTCGGGTTGACGGTGCCGCCCGAGGCGGTGCGCAGCCTGACGGTGCCGACGACGCCGATGCAGAACTCGCTGCGCAGGGCGTCGGCTTCGGCGTAGGCCGCGGGGTGAATGTCGCGCCCAAAGACGATCTGCGACAGCCCGGTGCGATCGCGCAGGTCGATGAAGATCCGCCCGCCCAGGTCGCGTCGTCCCTGCACCCAGCCGAGCAGCACGACGGTCTGACCGACGTGCTCGCTGCGCAGGGCGTTGCAATAATGAGTCCGTTTATGCTCGGTTAGGAAGCTCGCCATGGCCCGGCAGTCTAGCAGGTGTGCCGGGTGCCCCCAAAGTAAGCAGAGCACGGACAAAAAAAAACTGCAGCGGGAGCCGCTGCAGCTTCTTTTAGGTAAGAGCCGCCGACCTCTTGTAGGTCTGCGGCCGGCAAAGTCGTCTATTACCGAAGTCGGGGCGAGAGGATTTGAACCTCCGACTCCCTGGTCCCGAACCAGGTGCGCTACCAGGCTGCGCTACGCCCCGAGAAATTGCAAAGACCCGCGATGAACCAGTCCGTCAGCTCATCGATCCATCAATATCGAGTGGTACTTACCTATCCGAGGCAGGGGGCGGCTGTCAATCAGTTTTCGCGTATTTGCCAAAACAGCCAAAACAGAATCTAACGCCACCCTCAGCCCGGACCGTCCCGGACCGTCCAGCCCGCGCGTTGTCGCCGCGCCCGCCGGCTGACCGGCCGGCGTCACGCCAAGTTCAGGGACGGCAACCTGACGTTACGGCAGGTTTTTGCAATTTCTCGTACGAAGGTCTCGTCGGTCCATGGTAAAGTGGACGCGTAACTTTCTGTCCAGCGGACTCGAGGGGGTCACAATGGCCTTGCGCAGCCCCGAGCCTCCCCGCGGAGGCGCGGGCCAGACCAATGCCGGGTCGAACCAGGCGGTCAAGCCCGCCGCGACGGTACCGGCGCTCGGCAGCCTTGCCGGTCAAGACGACGACGAGGTGCCGCCGCCGCGACCGGTGCGCCTGACCAGCCAGATGCGGGCGGTGGTGCTGCCGACGGCTGCGACGGCTGCGACGGCCAAGCCGGCGTCGCCGCCCCCGCCCCCCGGGGCGCGCCCGCCGCCGCCGCGTCCGCCGGCACCCGAGACGGTCAAGGCCGGACCGGCCCGCGAGCCCGAGACGGTCAAGGCCGGACCGGCGCGCGAGCCGTACCCGCCGACGGTCAAGGCCGGCCCAGCCCGCGAGCCGTACCCGCCGACGGTCAAGGCCGGACCGGCGCGCGAGCCGTACCCGCCGACGGTCAAGGCCGGACCGGCGCCTGACCCCGGGCAGTCCAGCGAGGCGACGATCATGACCGACCAGCCGCCCGGGGCCTGGGCGGCGCTGCAGGCCGGGACCTCGGGAATGAACGCTGCCGCCGGTCGCGCGGCTGCCCCCGCCGGCTACAGCGTTCCCAGCGAGTCGACGGTGATGATGGACAGCGGCGCGATGCCCCTGCCGCCGGCGGCGCCGCTTGGCAACAACGACGCCACCCGCATGTTCAGCGTGCCCGACGAGGGCCACGATCTCGGCGGCAGCCCGCTGCCCAACAACGAGTCGACCCGCATCGTCGACTCGATGAACTTCGCCGATCTGAAGCCGATGAAGAAGAGCGCCGAGGCGCCGCCATCGGATGCGTCGATCATGCGCGACGCCTCGCAGTTCATCGACGCCAGCGGCAAGCTGCGCAAAAAGCCGGTGGCCGACGTCAAGGCGCGCAGCAAGGCCAAGGTGACGCCGCTCGACCCGCAGCGCCTGCTCGTCCAGCAGGAGGCCGCCGAGCGCCGCGCCCAGGAAGAGTCGGGCATCGGCAACCTCGACAAGTTCCTGGAAAAGTCGGGCATGGTCAAAGTCCCCGCTGGGGACGAGCTCCCCGCCGAGCACACCATCGTCGGCAAGTTCCTTGGCTTTGTCGGCCTTGGCGACAAGAGCAGCATCATGACCGCCCAGCCGGTGGGCAAAGACCCGGTGGAGGAGGCCTGGGAGGCGGTCAAGGAGGCGCCGCTGCTCAACGGCCTCAACCCACAGTTTGTCACCGACGCGATCAAGAGCGGCGACCTCAAGCTCATCAGCCTGGGCCGCGACATGCTGGTCGATGTCGAGGGCAAGGCGCTGCTCGTGCTGGAGGGCCAGCTGTCGCTGGCGCGCTTTCGCCCCGAGGTGCTGGAGCGCGAGCGGCGCGCCCAGAAAGCCTACAAGGCCGGCGACAAGAAGGCCGAGAAGAAAGAGCACAAGCGCCGCCAGGAGACCGGGCCGGTCATCCGCATGTGCGAGAGCAACCTGGGCCTGTTCAACGAGGGCGATCTGGTAAGCCTCGAAGCCACCGGACCCGAGGCGGTCGGGCTGGCGGTGTACTCGGTGACGCCGATTCGGGTGCTCAGCATCTCGCTGCCGCGGCTGGACGTGTGGCGGCGGACCTATCAGTTCTTTGGCGAGCGCGTGCGCCGCGCCGCCGACGCCGCCCGCAGCCGCCTGGCCGCCAGCACCGGCGCCCGGGCCCTGGTCGCCGACTTCTTTGTCCGCCACGGGCTGTCGGTGGCGATGTCGCTGCGGGTGCGCGAGCTCGACAAGTGCATCGAGTGCTACGAGTGCGAGAAGGCCTGCGAGCAGCGCTACGGCGCCAAGCGCCTGTCGCTCAACGGCAAGGTGCTGGGGGCCCTGGACTTCGTCGACTGCTGCCACACCTGCGTCGACCAGCGCTGCATCGACCCCTGCGCCTACGACGCGATCAAGTTCGACCAGGAGAAAAAAGAGGTCGTCATCCTCGAGGACTCGTGCATCGGCTGCTCGCTGTGCGCGCTGGCCTGCCCGTACGACGCCATCGAGATGCACGACCTGGACGACAAGCCCCTGCTCAACCTGCGCCTGCAGAAGGACAACAAGCTCGGCTTTGGCGACGGCAAGCCGCGCAAGGCCAAGCTGCGCCGGATCGCCAGCAAGTGCGACCACTGCGTAAACTACGAGGATCAGGCCTGCATCAGCGCCTGCCCGACGGCGGCCCTATTGGAGATCCCGCCCGAGGCGGCGTTCGTCGAGCGCACCGAGTCGATGGCCGACGCCGCCAAGGGCGGCTACGAGCAGAGCGTCTTTTTCGACCCCAACCAGCTGTTCGACCCGAAGAAGTTCTACAAGGGCCTGGACCAGGAGGACGACAAGGCCAAGAAGGTCGAGACCTCGCTGGCCACCGGCTGGCTGTGGGCGCTCGGCATCCTCGGGGTGCTCGGCTGCATCGTCGAGATCTTCTTCCGGACCTACATCCCCGAGCTGTCGCTGACCTTCTACTACAAGACCAAGTACGGGGGCCTGGATCCCGAGGTCGCGGTCGAGAACGTCGTGTTCAAGGCCACCGATCCGCTGGCGCAGTGGCTCGGCTACATCGGCGCGCCGCTCATGTTCTCGTCGATGTTCTACTCGGGGCGCAAGTGGATCCCGGGGCTCAAGCGGTTCGGCTCGCAGCGCGGCTGGTTTGACTGGCACGTGTGGTCGGGCGCCATCGGGCCGATGCTGGTGATGCTGCACACCGCCGGCAAGCTCGATAACTGGGTGTCGCTCGCCATCTGGTCGATGGTGGCCACCGTGATCTCGGGCCTGGTCGGGCGCTACATCTCGACCGAGCTGCCCGACCTGGCGTCGCAGGCGTCGCTGCAGGCGGTGGATCTGGAGCGCAAGCTGGCCGAGATGCGCAACCGCCACGCCGGCGTCAACGTCGCCGACCGCTTCTATGATCAGCTGCGCCGCCGCTACGCCACCGTCGCCGAGCCGAACCTCTCGGGGGTGCGGGCGGGCATCCGGGCGATGATCCTTCTGACCCGCGATCGCCTGGCCCGGCCGTTCCGCGCCTCGGTGCTGCGCTTCAAGCTGCGCGGGATCAAGGACACCAAGGCGCGCACCCGGGTCGCGCGGCTGGCCACCGAGCTGGCGCTGCTGGAGAGCCACCGCGTGCTGCTGCCGCGCATCGAGCCGATGTTCCGGGAGTGGAAGATCATCCACATCCCGTTCGCCATCCTGCTCACGATCGTCGCCGGAATTCACATCTACATCGAGCTTATGCGCTAGCCGCGGCGGCGCCGGCTACAGCGAGAGCGGCGCGTTCTGCTCCAGGTAGTCGACGATCCGGTTCTCCAGGCGGGTGTTGTGCAGGCGGTCAATGGCCTGCACGCCCGTCGGTGAGGTCACGTTGATCTCGGTCAGGTGGCTGCCGATTACGTCCAGGCCGACAAAGTGCAGCCCGTCCTGCAACAGGCGCGGGCGCACGCGGGCGCAGATCTCCAGATCGCGCTCGGTCAGCGACGTCGCCGTCGCCAGACCGCCTATCACCATGTTGCTGCGGAGGTCGCCGCCCTGGGGCACGCGCAGCAGGCTGCCGATCGGCTCGCCGCCAAGGAGCAGGATTCGCTTGTCGCCCTGCCTGCCCTCGGGCAAGTAGCGCTGCGCCATCACCCAGCGCTGCCCATTGTGGGTCGAGACCTCGAGGATGGCGTTGGTGTTGCTGTCGCCGCGACGGGCGTGGAACACCGCCGAGCCGCCGTAGCCGTCCAGGGGCTTGACCACCATCTCGCCGCCCTGCTCGTCCAGGAAGGCGCGCAGCTCGTCGAGCCGGTGGGTGACGATGGTGGGGGCGACGAGCTCGGGGAAGTGGAAGATGTACAGCTTCTCGTTGGCCTCGCGCAGGCCGCGCGGGTCGTTGCACAGGAACGTCTTGCCGCGCCCGTACTCCAGGATCAGCGTCGCCTGGTGGTAGACCGAGTCGTAGGGCGGGTCCTTGCGCATGAGCACGACGTGGAAGTGGGCAAGCGGCAGGCGCTCGCGGGTGTCGGCGAGGGTGAGCGCCGGCGCAGTGGTGCGGCTCACCGCGCGGACGGCGCGGGCCGAGGCGCCGGGCGTGCCGTGCTGCAGCCACAGCTCGTTTATCTCGCAGACCCAGACCTCGTGGTCGCGCAGCCGGGCCTCTTCGATGATGGCGACGGTGGTGTCAGAGGTGGGGCGGAGGGTGTGCGGCGAATCGGTAATGGCGAGGATGCGCATGGCCTGAATGGTAGCCCAAAATCGGCGCTCGGTTGAGCCGCCCCGCGTGCGCGGGTGGGGCCTACTTCAGGGCGCGCCAGCCGGCCGCCGGGGTAAAGCTCCAGGTATCGCCGAGCAGCGCGCTGTCGCCGCGGCCGCCAAAGAGCAGCACCTCATCGCGCTCCTCATCGTAGGCCACCGCCGCCTCGGCGCGCGGCGGCGGCGCCGGCCCGAGCTGCGGCGCGAACTGGCCGCTGCCGAGGTCGAGCAGGAAGCTGTCCTGGCGCAGCCCGCCCGGCGAGTCGCCAAGCGCGACGAGCGCGGCCTGGCCCGGGGCGCCGACCCCGGCGTGGCCGTAGCGGCCGAGCACGGTCGGCGGCCGATAGATCGGGGCCGGGCTCCAGCGCGCCCCGTCCCACTGCCAGACCTGATCGTCCAGCTCGGGCGCGGCGGCGCCGGCCGGTCCGAGCCGTCCGCCGACCAGCAGCGCGTGCCCGGCCGGGGCGGCGATGAGGGCGGCCTGGCGACGGCAGCGCGGCAGGGTGGCAGGGGAGGGCGGGACGGGCGCGCAGGGGTCGCTCATGAGCGGCGGCGCCGACCAGCCCTGACCGTCCCACAGCCAGGTGTCGCCGAGCGTGTTGCCGCTGGCGTCCAGCCCCCCGTGCAGGAGCACCCCCGGCGCGCCGGCAGCGGAGATGGCAGCGCTGGCCATCGCCGCCTGCGTGCGCGCCGGCGGTCCGTTCGTGGCCAGGCGCCTCCAGCCGGCGCTTTCGCCCTGGTACTCCCAGGTGTCGGCGAGCGGCTGCGGCGCGCTCTCGGGGCCGCCGGCGCCGCCGAAGAGCAGCAGGGTGCCGCGGCGGCCGTCGAGCGCCACCGTGTGGCCGGCCCGCGCCGGCGGCGCGCTCGCTGCCGTCACGCTCTGCCAGCCGAGCCCGTCCCACTCCCAGGTATCGGCGAGCGCCGTGCCGTCCTGCCGGCGACCGCCGAACAGCAGGAGGTGGCGGCTGCCCGGGACCAGGCTCAGGGTCGCGCCCCGCCGCGGCTCGGGGACGGTGCACGGCGCGGCGACACAGGCGGGCGCCAGCGCCAGCGGGTAGCGGCTCCCCAGCGGCTGGTCGGCCGCGCGCAGCAGCACCGCCCCGACCGCCTGGCCGCTCGGGCCAAGGTGCGCCCGCAGGTAGACGGCGACCCGCTGCTGCGGGGTGGTCGCCAGCTCGGGCAGCGCCAGCGGCAGCTCGCCGGGCACCCGCACGATGCGGTCGTCAAAGCGCACCCGCCGCGTTACCTCCCCGATGCGGACGATGAGCTCCAGGTCATCAAGGACGCTCGGCGAGCCCGGGTCGCTGGTCGGTCCGGCGCTCGACAGTGACAGCGTCACGCAGGTCGTGCCCTCCTGGCAGCCGCCCGTCGCTGGGGTGGCGCAGCCGCCGGCTGCCAGCGCGGCGCCCAGCCCAAGCCCCAGCGCGCCGCCCGCCGCCCCCCGCCGCCCAAGCCGACGCCTCCGGTCGGCCGCCGGCGCCACTGGCTCTGTCAGCTGCCCGCGCGCCTCGTTGGGCTGCGGTCCTTGGGGCCGCAGTGCCGACCCCTGCGCAGAATCTGAACAAGAAGAGTAGATATGATTTCGCATAGTCAGGCCCCGCATTATCAGTCGTCGTTTAGTTATTCTCAAAAAATAAATGTAAGATTAATTACCAAAACTACAAATCCTGCGGCGGGCGCCGGGTGCGATACTGTCTTCCGCGCGAGGTTCGTGTTACACGCCAGCCATGAGCGTGCATGCTGGCCCGATACGATTCCCGGCGCCGCCGGTCGCTCTGAGGACGGGCGGCCAGCACCGTGAGCGACCCGCCGGCAGCCTGCGGCGGCTGGGAGTCGGTGCGCTGGCCGCGCTGCTGCTAGGCGCCTGCAGCCACGGCGGACGCGACCAGGACGGCGGCCTGCCCTTGGACCTGCGGCCGCCGCGCCCGGATCTACGCCTGCCGGACCTGGGCGGTGAGCCGCCCGATCTGGGGGCAGGCGACCTCGGCGTGGTGGACCTGTCGGCGAGCGACCTGGCTGGCCCCGACCTGGCCGCTGCCGATCTGGCGCTGCCGACGGATCTGCTGGCCGGTCGCGACTTTGCGATGCTCACCGATCTGACGGTAGCCGCGGATCTGACGACGCCCGCGGACCTGACCGTCCCCAAAGATCTTGCGGTGCCTGCCGACCTTGCGGTGCCTGCCGACCTTGCGGTGCCTGCCGACCTGGCGACGCCGCGCGACCTGGCGACACCGCGCGACCTGGCGAGCCGGCCGGCGTGCAAGCGCGGCACCGGCTGGGCGGCGTGGCGGTTCAAGTACGATGGCAGCAGCTCGGCCCGGCTGGAGGCGTTCGGGCTCCCCGACAGCTCCAACTGGGAGGCGGTGCCGGCCCGCGCGGCCTCGTACTCCGACGGGCTGCACGGCGGCGGCCTGGAGATCGGCGGCGGCAACTGGATCCTCATCCGCTTCAGCCTGGTCGGCCTGTCGCACATCAACAGCGCGACGCTGTCGGTCTTCGGCCGCAGCTACAGCACCGGCAGCAGCGGCTCCTACGAGGCGTGGTCGCCGCTTTACGGCAGCATCTTTGCCCCCCGCGACTCGGTCAGCAACGCCTGGCCCTACGCCTGGACCAGCGTCGACTACACCGCCAACGTGAAGATCGGCGACTCGCCCGGGCTCACCGGCATCCGCTTGTATGCCGGGCCGAGCTCAAATGACCTTATTATCAACACGGTGGAGCTCTGCATCGATGGCGACTGAAACTCCAAGCTCGGCGGGAGCGCCGCCGCGGCGGATTGACACTTTGTCCAACTTTGCCGCCCAGGTCCTGCCAGCCTGTCGCAAGCTCGCGCCGGCACCGCGCCCGTCAGACACGAAAACTCGGCTGCTCTCGGCTCAGTATAGGTGGCCCATCTCTTGCTTTTAGGTCTCTCCATGAAATCGACTTACGGTTCCCTTGCAGGGGCGGCGCTGACCCTGGCGCTCATTCCGGCGGCGCAGGCCCAGACCACCATGACCGGTGTGGGAACCTGCTCGGGCATGACCATGATCAACGGTCGCACGCTGGCCGGGAACACCCAGCTCTACGTCGGTGACAACGTCGACCAGAAGAAAGGCGCGCTCATCCCGGGCTCCCTCGGCGGGGCGATCTTCAACAAGGCGGAGTGTCAGTGCCAGAGCCGCGACATCCGCATGCACGTCATCCTCACCACCCCCGCCGGTCAAGGCACCGCGCCCGGCGCTTCGATGTTCATCGGCGTCTCCGGCTGCGAAGACACCACCATGCAGTCGACCGGGGTCTGCGACAAGATCACCGATCAGCACCCGGCCAACAACAGCGGCTGGTCGATAAACGGCGCCGCGTTTCAGAACATCACGCCCTTTGACATCACCATCCCGCCCGAGGTCGTGACCAACCCGCAGACGCGCGCCAACGGCCCGACGGCCGACTACACGATGTGCAACACCGGCGGCACCCAGAGCTACACCATCACGGTGGCGGTCGGCCCCGATGCGATGCCCAATGTCTGCACCCTGCCGGTGACCGTCAACACCCAAGGCCCGACTGCCCCCGGCGGCGTCACTGCCAAGAGCGGCGACGGCGCCCTCACCATCAACTGGAGCGTCCCGAGCGGCACCAGCGGCATCGACAGCTACCAGATCCTGTGCCGCAAGGTCGCGGATCGCACCCACCCGGCGATGAGCGACGAGTTTCTCAACAACACCCGGTACTACTTCTCCTCGTGCATCAACCATCGCCTGTTTCGCCGCACCCTGGTCGGTCTGAACACCAACAGCGATCCGGCGACCGATCGCAACGCCATTCCTACCAGCGGCACCGACTTTCCGCTCGATCCGCGGCTGCGCTGCTCGGACAAGATCCTCGCCGCCACGACCAGCCTGGAGACCCGCATCACCGGTCTGGACAATTCACAAGACTACGAGCTCGTGGTGCTGGCGATCGACACCTCGGGCAACGCGACGCCGTCGGCGGTGGTGACCGGCACGCCGCAGCCGACGGTCTCGCCGGCCGGCGAGTTCTGCGATAGTGTCGACGGCAAAAAGGAGTGTCCTGGCTTTGGCTGCCAGGCAGGGCGGAGGGTGCCGACGGGTCCCGGGGCGGGGGCGGGGGCGGCAGGGCTTTTGACGCTGGCGCTTTTGCTGCTCGGCCGGCGGGTGCGGAGGGGGGCGTGATGCGCTTGGCAAGACGGATGGGAGTCCTGCTGGGTCTGTGCGCCCTCTTCTACGGCGGCGCCGCCAGCGCCCAGCTGCAAGAGTCGCCGCAGCACTTCGCCTTCGAGATCAAGTTCGGCCCGTACTCGCCGCACCTGGACAATGCCGACTGGCTCAAGGGGCGGACGCCCTTCTCTGATCATTTCGGCGACCCCAACGATCCCAGGGGCGCGCAGCCGCACTACGGGCTTTTGTCCAAGGGCGAGTTCGACTATCAGTTCTGGAACAAGTTCGGCGTGCTCGGCATCGGCATCGAGGGCGGCTACTACTCGGCCTCAGCGCCCGCCTTCACCATCGCCACCGCCATGACCAAGGACACGCCGCCGCGGACGGTGCAGGCGCCGTGCACCGTCATCGATGGGGCCTCGGGTGGTCCGCGCCAGTACTCGGTGAGCGGCACCATCGTGCCCTACGACAGCTGCATCTCCGGCGACAACGACCAGCTCAATGTAGTGCCGCTGGCGCTTATGCTGGTGTACCGCTTCGACGTGCTGAGCAAGCGCTTGCACATCCCGCTCATCCCCTACGTGAAAGCCGGCTTTGCCTACTACGTCTGGTGGTTTGGCAACAGCAGCTCGTTCACGGCGCAGTTTGATGTGTCGACCGACAGGAGCAAGCCCGACGTGCGCAGCGCCGCCGGCGGCACCATGGGCATCGTCCTCCACCCGGGCATCGCGCTCGACCTGTCGGCGATCGACTCGCGGGCGGCGCACGTCATCGATCAGGAGATAGGCCTCAACCGCGTCGCCGCCTTTGTCGAGCTGGACGCCGCCATCGTCAACGGCTTTGGCCGCGGTCGGGCGCTGAACCTCTCGGACACGTTCCTCTCGGCCGGCCTCTCGTTTGAGTTCTGACATGCGCTCGTATTCGCCGATCATCGACCGCGCCCTGGGGCTGGCCGCCACCGCCCACCGCTCGCAGCAGCGCAAGGGCAGCGCCGTGCCGTACATCGCCCACCCGGCGCATGTAGCGATCATGCTGATCAAGCACGGCTTTCCCGAAGACGCAGTGGTCGCCGGCATCCTCCACGACGTGGTCGAGGACACCGAGATCACCCACGCCGAGGTCGAGGCGAAGTTTGGCAGCGCGGTGGCGGGCCTGGTCGATCAGGTCTCCGAGAAGAAGCACGAGGGCGGGGTCAAGCTGCCGTGGCTGGCCCGCAAGCAGGAGCTGCTCGATCGCCTGAGCCAGGCCGGGCCGCTGGCCGCCGCGGTCAAGAGCGCCGACTCCCTGCACAACTGCCAGACCCTGCTCACCGATCTGCGCACGCACGGGGACTCGGTGTGGCGGCACTTTCGCAGCTCGCCAGAGCAGCAGCTGTGGTTTTTTCAGACGCTGGCGGCGGTGCTGCGCGGCGTGCTCGGCGGCCACCCGCTCATCGACGAGCTGGACGAGGCGGTCGCCCAGCTCTTGCAGTGGCACCACGAGCATCCGGCGGCCGCGCAGACCTAGCCAGGGCCGGGCAGCCTGCGACCGGCGCGTCGTGGCGACCGGCGGTCAGGCGGCGGCGCGGCGACGGGCGAGCTCGTGGTCGATCGGAGCCCGCTGGCCCAGCGCCGAATGGAGCCGGTTGCGGTTGTAGTCATCGATCCAGGCGGCGACCTCGCGGCGGGCA
>JBGANQ010000021.1:0-115250 GCA_044222245.1 Polyangia bacterium
CAAGACGGCCCCGGTCAAGGCGGCTCCAGCCCCGGCACCCGCGCCCAAGGCAGCGGCACCGGCGGCTCCGGTCAAGGCGGCTCCGGCCCCGGCGCCCGAAGTGGCGAGCCAGGCCGGCGACGAGCGCATCCCGTTCCGCGGGGTGCGGCGCAAGATCGCCGACAACCTGCTGCGCTCCAAGCAGTCGGCGGCCCACTTCACCTACGTGGAAGAGTGCGACGTCACCGAGCTTGTCGCCCTGCGCGCCCGCGCCAAGCAGCGCGCCGCCGAGCGCGGCATCAAGCTGTCGTTCCTGCCGTTTATCATCAAGGCCGTCGTCTCGGGCCTGAAGAAGTTCCCCATCGTCAACTCCACCCTCGACGTCGAGCGCGAAGAGATCGTGCTGCGCAAGAGCTATCACGTCGGGGTGGCGGCGGCGACCGACTCGGGGCTGATCGTGCCGGTGCTCAAGAACGCCGATCGGATGTCGCTGTTCGACATCGCCGGCAGCCTCGATCCGCTGGCCGAGCGGGTGCGCACCGGCAAGGCGAGCCGCGACGAGCTGACCGGCTCGACGTTCACCATCTCGTCGCTGGGGGCGCTGGGGGGGGTGCTGGCGACGCCGATCATCAACTTCCCCGAGGTGGCGATCCTCGGCGTGCACAAGATCCGCGAGACGCCGGCGGTGCGCGCCGGCCAGATCGTCATCCGCCAGATCATGAACCTGTCGATCTCGCTGGATCACCGCATCGTCGATGGCTACGAAGGGGCGAAGTTCCTCCAGCATGTGGTGAGCTTGCTGGAAGACCCGACGCTGATGTTCATGGAGCTTGTGTAGCCCATGCGGCTCCTTGGCGCCGCCGTGTGCAGCGGGCCCAGCGAAGCCGCGCTGCGCCCCCGGCAGCTCATCGCTCCCGACGGCCAGATCGACAAAAAGCAGCTGGCGGCGCTGAAGCTGCCGGCCGAGCTGCTCTTGCGCCTGTATCGCGGGATGCTCATGGTCCGCATCATGGACGAGCGGCTGCTGACCATGCAGCGCCAGGGGCGCATCGGCTTCTATGGCGAGGCCCGCGGTCAGGAGGCGGCGGTGATCGGCACCGCCGCGGCGCTAGAGCCAAATGACTACATCGTGCCGGCGCTGCGCGAGGCCGGGGCGGCGATCTACCGCGGCCTGCCGCTGCGCGCCTACGTCGCCCAGCTGTTTGGCAACGCCAACGATCTCAGCAAGGGTCGGCAGATGCCCTGCCACCCGGGCAGCCGGGCCAGCCGCTATGTGACCATGTCCTCGTGCATCGGCACCCAGCTGCCGCACGCCACCGGCATGGCCATGGCGGCACGGCTGCTTGGTGAGCATATTGTCGTTGTCGGCTACCTCGGCGACGGCGCGACTTCCGAGGGCGACTTCCATGTTGCCCTGAACTTCGCCGGGGTCTTCAAGGCGCCGGTGGTTTTTGTGTGCCAGAACAATCAGTGGGCGATCTCGACCCCGGTAAGCGGCCAGACTGCCGCTTCGGCGATGGCGGCCAAGGCGCTTGCCTACGGTATGCCGGCGCTGCGAGTGGACGGCAACGACGTGCTGGCCTGCTACAGCGGCATGCGCGACGCGGTGGCCTACGCGCGCAGCGGCAAGGGGCCGATCTTGCTGGAGGCGCTGACCTACCGGGTGAGCGCCCACTCTTCGTCCGACGATCCCTCGCGCTACCGCGATGAGTCGGTGACGATGCAGTGGCGCACCGAGCGCGATCCGCTGTCGCGCTACCAGAAGATGCTGCGCCAGGGCGGCCTGCTCACCGAGGCCGCGGACACCGCGCTGCACGAGGCGATCGAGGCCGAGGTACGCGCCGCGATCGCCGCCGAGGAGTCGGTCGCCCCGCCGCCGCTGGCCACCCTCGTCGAGGACGTCTTTGCCAAAGTGCCGCCGGCGCTGCGCGAGCAGCTGGCCGAGCTGGCGGCGCTGCCAGCCCGGCCCCCAGGTCACGGTTCCTAATAGGCCCGCGGAAAGCTAGATCGAGGACAGATACATGGACAATATTCGCACCGAGGTTGCAGTCATTGGCTCTGGGCCCGGCGGCTATGTCGCCGCGATTCGCGCCGGGCAGCTCGGCAAGCAGGTGGTGTGCATCGAGAAGGAGGCCGCCGGCGGCGTCTGCCTCAACGTCGGCTGCATCCCGTCCAAGGCCCTGATCAGCGCCGCCAAGCAGTACGACAAGCTCCGCCACGTCGGCGAGATGGGCATCCTCGTTTCTGAGCCGCAGCTCGACGTCAACAAGCTGCTCAGCTGGAAGACCGGCATCGTCAACAAGCTCACCTCCGGGGTGCGCCAGCTGATCAAGAGCGCCGGCGGCCAGTTCGTGCAGGGCACGGCCAAGCTGCGCTCGGCGCGGGTCATCGAGGTGCAGGGCGAAAGGGGACCCTTTACCGTCGAGGCCGACCACATCATCATCGCCACCGGCTCGCGGCCGATCGCGGTGCCGGGGTTTGTCGTCGACAACCAGCGCATCCATGACTCGACCGGGGCGCTGTCGATAAAGGAAGTGCCGAGGCGCCTGGCGGTGATCGGCGGCGGCTACATTGGCCTGGAGCTTGGCATCATGTGGGCCAAGCTGGGCGCCGAGCTCACCGTGGTCGAGTTCACCGATCAGCTGCTGCCGGGCAATGATCCGGAGCTCGTGGCGGTGGTGGCGCGCAAGCTGAAGAAGCTCGGGGCCAAGGTGCACCTTTTGCACAAGGCGCTGCGCTGGGAGGAGGCCAAGGGCGGCGGCATGCAGCTTTACGCCGCGCCGCGCGCTGCCGAGGGCCAGAGCGCCGCCCCGAGCGAGGTGACGATCGCCTGCGACCACATCCTGGTCACCGTCGGCCGGCGGCCCAACTGCGAGAACCTGGGCCTGGAGCAGGTGGGGGTCAAGGTCGACACCCGTGGCTTTATCACCGTCGACAAGCAGCAGCGCACGAGCGTGCCGAACATCTTCGCCATCGGCGATGTGTGCGGCCAGCCGATGCTCGCCCACAAGGCCTCGCGCGAGGGGGAGGTCGCCGCCGAGGTCATCGCCGGACACAAGTCCGAGATGGACGCGGTGGCCATCCCCGCCGTCATCTTCACCGATCCCGAGATCGGCAGCGTCGGCCTGACCGAGGCGCAGGCGCAGCAGCAGGGCCGCAAGGTGGTCACCGGCAAGTACAACTTCGCCGCGCTCGGACGCGCCATGGCGGCGCTGGAGACCGAGGGCTTCGTCAAGGTGGTCGCCGACGCCGAGACTCATGAGGTGCTGGGCATCCACATCGTCGGCCCGGCCGCCACGGATCTTATCAGCGAGGGCGCGCTGGCCCTGGAGATGGGCAGCTTCCTGCCCGATCTGGCGCTCACCATCCACCCCCACCCGACGCTCGGGGAGGCGGTGATGGAGGCCGCCAAGGCGGCGCTCGGCGAGTCCCCCCATGTGGTGGGCGGCGGCCAGAAGCGCAGCTGAGCCGGCGGTCCCGGCAATAAAAATCAGCGACGGCCCGGCGCGCACAAAGCGGCGGGCGCGGCAGTGGCTCCCGAGAGAGATTGCAGTATACTAAGTACTGGTTGATGAACTCGCGCAACCAGGAGGTCGGAACAAATGGGTCGTGCGCTGCTAGGCCTGATTAAGGGTGCGCTCATTGGGGGCGGGATAGGCTACTGCCTGCTCAAGCTCGGCAACCCGAGCGGGGTCTTGGTCTATCTGTGCTGCGGTATCGTCGGAGCCGTGGTCGGGCTGCTCTGCGGGCGGGCTCCCTGGCATGCAGAGACCATCTGGACCCCGATCCTCAAGGTGATCTTCGGCTTCGGGATCGGCGCCGGGCTTTACGCCCTGGGGCACCGGTTCGCGCCGGGCATGACGCTCACCATCCAGGGCTTCACCGAGCCGACCTCGCTGCGCTCGGGCGCGACGCTGGCGCCGATCATCGGCATGCTCTACGGGCTGTTTGTCGAGGTGGACGATGGCGCCACCGGCACGACGACCTCGAGCAAGGGCCGCATCAAGGCGCTGCCCGACGGCGACAAGGACCTGTAAAGACCTCGCCGCCGCTCAGCCGGGCGGCGGCGCCTCACCTGCCGCCTTGGGCGGACTCAGCTGCTCCAGCTGCCGCTTCAGCTTGGCCACATCGGCGGCGCCGCTAAAGCCTTCATTAACAAACCGCACCACGCCGTCGCGATCGATGACGTAGGAAGACGGCATCTTGGGCGGGTCATAGACCTCCGCCACCTTGCCCTCTGGATCGTGCAGGAGCTTGAACTTCAGCTTCAGGGCGCCCGCCAGGTCCAGGGCGTTCTTGCGCTCTTTGTCCAGGCTGATGCCGACGATGACGACGCCGCGCGCGGCGAGCTGCTGGTGCAGCCGCTCCAGCTCGGGCAGCTCCTTGGTGCACGGCTCGCACCAGGTCGCCCAGAAATCGACCAGGACCACCTTGCCGCGCAGCTCGCCCAGCTTGACCACGCCGCCGCGCAGCTCGGGCAGGGCAAAGTCCGCCGCCGGCTTGCCAGCGACCTGACCCGCGGCGGCCGGTGGCACCAGGCCGCCCAAAAGGAGCAGGCCCAGACCCAGACCGGCGCGGCGCCCGCCTGGGTTCACTGCGCCCTCATCGCGGCCCGCTCCTGCTCGACGTAGCTGCGCAGGGCGTCGACCGAGGTGATGCCGTTGGCGCGCTTGCCGTTAATAAAGAAGCTCGGGGTGCCCTGCAGCTCCAGCTTCTCGCCGACCTTGCGCTCGCGATCGACGCGCGCCTTGGCGGTGACCATGTCGGCCTTGAACTGCTCGACGTTGAGGTTGAGCTCCGCCGCGTACTTGAGCAGGTCGGGCATGCGCAGCTTGTCCTGGTTGTCGAACACCTTGTCGTGATAGGCCCAGAACTTGTTCTGCTTGCCCGCCGCCACCGTCGCCGCCGCCGCCAGCGCGGCGTTCTGGTGCGACGAGATGGGGAAGTTCATGAACACCAGCTTCACATCGGGATTCTCGCTGATGATCTGCTTTATCCACGGCTCGGCCATGCGGCAGTGCGGACACTCGAAGTCCGAGAACTCGACGATGGTGATCGGCGCCTTGGGATCGCCGCGCACCGCGGCACCGGTGATGTCGATGTCGTAGGGCTTGTTGTTGAGGAAGCGGGCGCTGTACTTCTCCTCCGCCTCGCTCTCCAGGAAGCCGTCGCTGATCATCTTGTGCAGAAACCGCGCGGCGACGCCCGAGACGGCGCACTTGGGATCGGTCTGCAGCGACTTGAGCAGCGAGTGCGGCTTGCCGCACGCCGAGGGGAACTTCTCCAAAAGGCGCCGCAGGGTGTCGACTTCCGACGGCGTCATGCTCTTGACGTCCAGGCCCGCGAGGTCGCCGCCCTGAGCCTTGGCCGGCTCTGGTCCGGCGAGCGCTCGCCCCTCGCCGAGCCCGAAGCCCAGCGCCGCGCACAGCGCTGAGGCCATCAAGCTGGGGATAACTAGGTGCCCGGTTCTCCGCTTCATCTGGCTGTTCATCGTGTTTTTACCGTGCCGTTTGCTGGGCCGCCTTGCTTGGACGACTCAGACGGGATTTTTATCATAACTTTGGCTTGGGCCTGCCCTCACCCTGGGGCCTTACCTTCAAGGGCGCGCAAGATCGGGTTTTCGTAGTCCGGCCGGCGGGCGAACACGCCGTCCAGGCCGCGGCCGCCGGTCTCGGGTCGCTTGACGTCGGCGAACACGCCCTTGGCGATCGCCGACAGCAGCCCCTCGCCCTGCACGCTGCGCAGAAGGTCGCGCGCCTCGCCGAGCACCTGCTGGGCGCGCGCCACCACGCGGCCGCTCGGGTTCCAGCGCAGCTCCTCGGACAGGTGCTGCGCCGCGGTGAACACGTAGTCGGCGCCCTTGATCGCGGCGAAGCGATCCTGCAGGAGCGGCGTGTGGATGGACTCGGTCATCATGCCCAAAAGCTCGATCGTCTGCTCGGTCATCACCCCGACGAGGTCAAACAGCCCGTCGACCCGGTGCGACCAGAAGATGTCGCCCGACTTGTGCTTGGTCGCCGGCATCCACTTTATCGGATGCACCGGGAAGACCTGCCGCACCAGCTGCGCCTGCGCGACCTCCAGCAGGAACGAGTCGGGCAGCGACTTGTCGATCTCGAAGGCGTGGCCCAGGCCCGCCTGCTCTTGCTTGAGGCCGGCGCGCAGGG
Source organism: Polyangia bacterium (assembly GCA_044222245.1). Taxonomy (GTDB): domain Bacteria; phylum Myxococcota_A; class Polyangia; order Palsa-1104; family JAEUJZ01; genus CALFML01. The sequence continues at coordinate 6,147 of JBGANQ010000021.1, forward strand.
CGAACGCTTCGTTAATAAACTGCGAGGCCAGCACCGTGTGCGCCGCCACCACCGCGTCGGCGGTGGTCAGGTAGTTGTCCTCGCCGGTGTTGATGATGATGCCGGCGCGGCTGATGATCCGCCGCGAGAAGTACTGATCGCACAGGGTGCGCCGCGGGTTGATGTCGCGGAACAGGATGCCGTACATCGCGTCGTTGAGCAGCATGTCCAGCCGCTCGATCGCCCCCAGGTAGGCGATCTCGGGCATGCACAGCCCCGAGGAGTAGTTGACCTGCTGGAGGTAGCGGCCCAGGCGCTCCTGCTCCTCATCAAGCGCCCGGCGGACGATGCGGAAGTTCTCCTGGGTCGCCCAGGTGCCGCCGTAGCCCTCGGTGGTGGCGCCGTAGGGGACGTAGTCGATGAGCGACTGCGCCGTCGAGCGGATGACGGCGATGATGTCCGCCCCCACCTGCGCCGCCGCGCGCGCCTGATCGGCGTCGTCATAGATGTTGCCGGTGGCGACGATGACGTACTTGAGCGGGGCGCCGCCGCCCGGCCGCACGATGTCGCCCTGCGGTGGCGGCCGACCCGGCCCCAGGCCCAGGCGGTGCCAGGCCGCCAGCCGCTGGCGGCGCGCCTCATCGATGGCGGCGATGGCGGCGGCGGTGGGGGCCTGGAGGGCGCGGCGGGCGCTGTCGCGCAGCTCGCTGGGGATCGCCGTCGCCGGGCTGCTCAGGCAGGGGGCGTCGCCGTAGGCCAGCTCCTCGGCCGCCTCCTGCAGGGTCAGGCGCGGCGAGCGGGCCAGCGCCATGCCGAGGAACAGCGCTATACCGTGGTCGAGCAGCCCCGCCGCCTTATAGCGGTCGACGCAGCGGTTGACCAGCGGCACTCCCTGATCGTCGGCCCCGTCGACGCCGTAGGCGCGCAGCACCGTCCGCTCGATCGAGACCGTGCTGTGGGCGTCGATAAACGACTGCACCTGACCGGCCACGGCGGCTGCCAGCTCCCGGCACTCGTCTACGACCCGCGGGTCAATGGGCAGAGGATACATGGATCGGAGCGTATGCCGCACCGCCGCCAGAATCAACCCCGGCCGGTCAAGGTCCGGCGCCGCGGCGCGCGGCGGCGCGCTTTATCGGCTTTAGTTGGCGCCGGAGGCGGTGCCGCCCTGCAGCTCTTGGATGAGGCGGACCAGCTCGGCGCTCAAAAGATCGATGCGCCGCGGGAAGTCGCGCAGCTCCAGCAGCCGGCGCCGCGTCCGCGGCGGGCGCACCAGGGCCGCCGACAGCACGTCGCACAGCCGGCGCGGGCGCGGCTCGGCGGCGCACAGGCTGCGTAGCGCCTCGCCGCCCTGCGGCAGCAGCCCCGCCAGGCGGTCGACAAGGACGACCAGCGTGCTGCGCGCCGCCGCCAGATCAAAGCTGTGCGGCCAGTGGTCGTGCAGCAGCCGGGCCCGCACCTCGCGGTAGGAGTGCCGCGGGCTCGCCGGCAGCTCCTCGCAGATCCCCACGCGCCCCAGGCCCCGCAGCAGGATGTTGTAAGTCCCATCGGGGTTTTGCCGGTGGGCGATGATCTTGCCCACCCCGGCGATCCGCCGCACCGGCGGCCGGCCATAGTAGTCGTCAGCAAATCCCGGCCGCAGCGCCGCCACCGCCATGATGCCGCCGCGCGCCAGACAGTCGGCGGTGAGCTCGCGGTAGCGCGGCTCGAATACATAGAGCGGCAGCAGGGCGCGCGGGAACAGCTGGACCTGATCGAGCGGGAAGATGGGCAGCTGCGACAAGACGGGCGCGAGCAGTAGGCGGAGCTTGCGGGAGCGCGCCGTTTTCGTGTCTGAGCTTTTTGTCACGAGGGAACCTGTGACAGAACAGATGCCGCAGGTGGCCCGGCAGCGCCTGAGATTCGTGCAATTCGTGCGCCCGGGCAAGGCCCCGCCTACATGGTGGGCGGACCGGAGGAGCCGGAGCCCGGCTTGCTGCGCGGCACCGCCCAGATGTGGCTGAAGCTCTCCGGCACCGAGATCGCCGCCGGCAGATCGCACGACTGACAGGCTTTGGGACCGCGCGGGTCGGTGCAGCGGGCGCAGCGGTCGAGCACATCGATCGTGGTGTGAAACTCGCGCCCCAGCCGCTCGATGACCTGGATCTTGCGGCGCAGCTCCTCGACATGCTCGGTGAGGATCCGCTGGATCTCGTGCGCCGAGTCGCGCACGTCGCTAAAGCGCGACTTGACGCGCAGGATCTCGCGGATCTCCTCGATCGAGAAGCCGCAGGTGCGCAGGTCCAGCACCAGGCGGAGCTTGCTCAGCTCGGCCTCATTGAACAGGCGGTGGCCGCCGCGCGAGCGCTCGGCCGCGGCGATGAGCTTCTGCGACTCGTAGAAGCGCACCGCGCGCGCGGTGGTGCTCGCCCCCTGCATCATGTCCTTGAGGGTCAGGCGGCGGCTCGGCGCGGCGGGCTCCGGCGGGTCCTGTTCGCGAGCGCGCTTGCGCGGTGCCGGGGCGGCTCGGCCCTCACGCCTGACCACGGCCGGCGGCGCTGCGGCCCCGGCGGACCCCTCTTCTTGGGCGGGGCACTGCGGCGCTGCGGCTCGGTTGCTGATCATGGGACGCACCAAGTTGTTGGCGGGGTTGCGGTTTCAGTCAGTCGGGGCCGCGCGTGGCGCCGGACCCCGGGTAAAAAGCGGCGGCGGCCGATTCCAGCTTGCGCCGGACCCGGGCGCCGAGGATGACTTTATTTTCGAGCGTGCGCCCGGCACTGTCAATCTGCGGCGTCGCCCGCGCCCGCCTGGTCGCTCGGGGCGGGGCGGCGGGGGTGGCAACTGGCACCGGGCGCGATAATAATGAGGACGCCCGCGCCTCGCGCGGAAAGGAGTCCGCCCATGGGCATGCTCGGCAGTGTGGTCCTCGTCCTCCTTGGCGCCCTCGCCAATGACACCCGGCTTGGCAAGCGGCGCGCCGACCTGCGCTTCTGGCTGCAGGCGCTGGCGCCGCTGTCGGGCTTCCTCGGCCTGGGCGCGGCGGTCAATGGCCTGCTGTGCGTCATCCAGATGCTGGCCTACCTCGGCTTTATCCGCCACGCGCCCACGGTGTGGATCGGCACGACGACGGCGGGGGTGGTCTCGCTGCTGCTCGGGCTGCGCTTTGGCTATCCGATGCTGGCGAGCCTCGTCGGCGACCGCCTCAGCGAGTCGCAGCGCGGCCTGATCGAGCGCCTGCACAAGCAGCTGGTGGTCAGCCAGGAGCCGCTCGGCGCCGCCGGCATCGCCTTCGGCGTGTTCTGCATCGCCCTCAACCTGATCCGGTAGCCGGCGCAAAGCCATGGCGGCGCAGGATCGCCTGCCCGCGCGGCCCACAGATGAAGGCGGCGAGCTGCGCCGCTCCCGCCTCGTCGCCGCCGCGCACCGCCGCGAGCGTGGCGACGAGCGGCGGGTGGGCGCTGGCCGGCACCAAGGTGTAGGCGTCGCCGTCGCGCATAAGGGCCAGCGCGGTGAGCGCCACATCTGCGTTTCCGGTCTGGGCGAACTGCAGCGCCTGGCGGACATTCTCCGCGAACACCAGCCGCGGCCGCACCGCCTCGTAGAGGCCGCCGCTGCGCAGCGCCGCCACCGCCGCCTGACCGTAAGGGGCGTGCTCGGGGTTGGCCAGCGCCACGCGCCCCAGGCCCGGCCGCCCGAGCTCGGCCAGCGTCCGCGGCAGCGCCACCCCCGGTCGCGCCCACAGCACCAGGCGGCCGCAGGCGAAGTCGCGCTGCGACTGCGGCACGAGCCGCCCGAGCTCGGCCAGCCGCTTGATGAGCGCGGTGCTCGCCGAGGCGAACAGATCGAAGGGCGCGCCGTGCACGAGCTGCTGGGTCAGCGACCCCGAGCTGGCGAAGCTCCACACCACCGGCCGCCCGCTGGCGGCGTGAAACTCGGCCGTGAGCTCCGTGAACGCCGGCTCCAGATCCGCGGCCGCGGCCCCGCGCAGCGCCCGCCGGCCGCCCCGACTGCAGGCGGCCAGCACCGTGCCAAGGAGCAGCTGCCGGCGGGACGGTCGCATCGCCCAGGCGTCCTGTCGCGATTACTTGAGCGGGGCCGCGGGCGTCGCCGGGCTCACGCTCAGGTAGGTGACCAGGGCCTCGACCACCGCGTCCTGCAGCCGCTTGGCCGGCTGGACGCTGCCGTCCTCGCCCAGGTCGTTGACGAGGATGGAAAAGGCCAGCGGCGGCCGCAGCGGCTGCGAGCCCGGCGCCGGCGCCCCCGCGTACCCCGACAGGCAGGAGATGCCGCTGAGCGTCCCGGTCTTGGCGCGCACATAGCGCTCGGCGACGCTGCCGGCCATGCGGTGACCGATCGTGCCGTCGGCCCCGGCCAGCGCCAAAGACGCCACGAAATCGGCGGCGAAACGGAAATCGCGGTAGGCGGCGCGCAGCAGCATCACCACCTGCGTCGCCGTGAAGCGGTTCGAGTCAAAAAGCCCCGAGCCGTTGACCATCTGATACTTGCCAGGCGCGATGCCCAGGGTCTCCAGGTAGCGGCTGACCGCCTGCAGGCCCTTCTGCCAGCTGCCCGGCTTGCCGCTGGAGTCGGCGCCCAGGCTCTTTAGCACCTGCTCGGCCATGAAGTTGTTGGAGTGCTTGTTGATGTTGCGGGCCAGAACGCCGAGCGGCTGCGAGTAGTGGCTATCGACCAGCAGGGCGGTGGGCGGGGCGGTGCCGCGGCTGACCTTGCCGCCGACCTGGATGCCGCGGCGGGTGAGCAGCTCGAGCAGCGTCGCGCCGGCGTACAGGTCGGGGTGGGCGACGCGCTTGTTGAAGTCCTGACCGCTGTCGCTTGCGCGGATCGTGCCGCGCACCCGGATGACAGTGCGCTCGCGACCCGGCGGCGCGTCTTTTTCCTCGCTCGCCTCGACGACCAGGCTGGTGCGGCCGCTCTGGACGGTGCGCGCCTCGTTGCTGATGACGAAGTAGGCCGACTGCGGGTCCAGGGCCACCCGCGGCGGCTGGCCGTCGCCGCCGCCCGGCTGGACGCGGATGCCCACCGCGTTGTAGTTCAGCGACACCGCCCCCTGCGGGGCGCGGTAGGCGTTGTCCTGGTTCTTCTGCTCAAAGGCCGGGCCGACCCGCTGGTCATCAAAGAAGCTGTCGTCGATGATGATGTCGCCCTTGATGCGCTTTATCCCGCGCGAGGACAGCTCCAGGGTCAGCTTCCACAGGTCTTCGGTCGACAGCGACGGGTCGCCGTAGCCGCGCAGGTACAGGTTCTTGTACTCGCTGCGATCGGCGCCGCGCTCGGCCGACAGCACCGTCTTGAAGCGGTACTCCGGCCCGAGCAGCGCCAGCGCCGCGGCGGTGGTGAACAGCTTGACGTTGGAGGCGATGTTGAGCGGCGCGACGTCGTTCTTGCCGTACAAGAGCCGGCCGCTGTCGACGTCGAGCACGGCGATGCCGACCCGGGCCCGTGTCGGCAGCAGCACCTGGGTCACCTGATCGATGCGCGCCTCCAGCCACTTGAGCCGCTGCGCCGGGTCGCCCGGCGGCGCGACGAGCGGCGGCGCGCTCAGGCTGCTCGCCGAGGGCGGGCTTGGGTGCTCGACCTCGCCCGGGGCGGCGCTCGGTCCGGCGGCCGGCGCGACCGCGGAAGTCGCCGCCGGCGTGCCGGACGGATTGGCGGCCGGCTTGGCCACCGCTGGCGGCGCGCTCTGGCTGGACGAGGGCGCGGGCGGCTGCGCCTGTGCGAAAATTAGCCTCCCACCCAAAGCCGCATTAGCGTGGACGCTTCGTCCCTCTTGCGATGTGGAAGCGCCCTGCGATGACAGACTTGGCCGCGACTCCGGCCCTACGCCCAGGCTCGGGCGTGAGTCTCGTCCCGTGGCCGCTCCATCCGCCGGAGCCGCGGCAAGCTCGGTCGCCCCAAAGAGCAGCGCTCCGACGCCGAGCGCCGCCAGGGGCGCGACCCAAGCGGTCCGCCGACCCTGCGGCCGGGACCGCTGCGTCGGCCCGCAGCCGTTGTCTGGGATCGCTTGCGGGATCGCTCGCGGAGCCGCGGCCATTGCCGGCAGGCCGGAGCGGGGGTCGGGCCCGAGAACCAGAACCATACCGGCAGCCTACCAAAAACTGCCGCCCGCCGTCGTATTTCTGCGCGTCGGCCGTGGCCCTTCGGGGCCGGCGGCGGTCGGCCCTGGGGGTTGTGCTGGCCCTTGTGTGCGGGCTCGCCGGCTGCCAGCGGCAGCGCGTGCCGAGCGACGAGCTGGTGGTGCTCATCGAGCAGCCGCCCAAGAACCTCGACCCGCGCTACGCCTCGACCTCGTACGACCTGAAGCTGGAGTTTCTGTGCTACGCGCGCCTGGTCTCGGTCGACGATGACACCCTGGAGCCCAAGCTCGACCTCGCCGAGGCGATAACCGTCCTGCCCCCAGACCCCGCCCAGCCGGCGGCGCTGCGCTTTGATGTCCGGCTGCGCCCCGCCCGCTTCGCCGACGGCGCCGAGGTGACCGCTGGGGACGTCGCCTACACCGTCGAGCGCCTCGCCGATGAAAAGACCGGCAGCACCACCATGCGCCGCCGCTTCGCCGAGTCCGGCCTGCAGGTGCCGCCGCAGATCCTCGACAGCCGCACCGTGCGCTTCACCCTGGCCCACGCCCACGCCTCGTTCCGCACCGATCTGGACTTCGGCATCTTCCGCCGCGGCACCGCCGAGCCGACCAGCAAGCGGCCCAGCGAAGGCGGGATGCCCATCGGCGCCGGCCCGTTTGTGCTGGTCAGCGAGGTCGGCGAGGTGACGCGTTTTGTCAGAAACCCCAACTTCTACGGCGGCCCGCCGACGCTCAAGCGGCTCACCGTGCGGGTGGTGCGCGACTCCAACTCGCGGCTCTTGTCGCTGGTCGGCGGCTCGGCGGATCTGACGCAGAACACGGTCTCGCCGCTGCTCTTTGACGCGATCGGCAAGTGGCGCACGCGCCTGCAGCTGCAGACCGCGCCGTCGGCGCTGCTGTACTACCTGGGCATGAACAACGAGGACCCGCACCTGCGCGAGCCGCGGGTGCGGCGGGCGCTGGCGCTCGGCATCGATCGCGAGCGCATCGTCCGCACCAAGCTGCACGGCAAGGCGACCCTGGCCTCGGGTCTCTTGGCGCCGCTGCACTGGGCGTATCAGGCCCCGCTGGAGCCGCTGCTCTACGATCCGGCCAAGGCGCGCCAGCTGCTTGACGAGGCGGGCTTCCCCGACCCCGACGGCCCGGGTCCGCGGCCGCGGTTCACCCTGCAGTACAAGACCTCGACCGACGCCCTGCCGGTTGCCATCGCCCGCGTCATCGCCGCCCAGCTCGCCGAGATCGGCATCGCCGTCGAGCTGCGGCCGCTGGAGTTTCACCTGTTTTTGTCCGACGTGAAGAAGGGCAACTTCCAGCTGTACACCCTGAGCTCGTCGGAGATCGCCGAGCCCAACGTCTACCGCAACTTCTTCCACTCGTCGTTCATCCCCACCGCCGCCAACCTCGACGCCGGTCTGAACCGGATGCGCTACCGCAACGCCGAGATCGACGCCCTGCTCGACGAAGGGCAGCGCGAGATGGACCGCGACAAGCGGCGCCGCATCTACGCCCGGGTGCAGACGATCCTCGGGCGCGATCTGCCGATGCTGCCGCTGTGGCACCCCGACAACGTAGTCGTCGCCCGCCGCCTCGTGCAGGGCTTTCGCATGTGGCCCTCGGCGCAGCTGTCGGGCCTGGCCGGCGTGACCAAGCTGCCCGAGCGCTAGCCCGCCGCCGCGCCGTCTGCCAAAGGGGCGGACGGCGGCTCAGAACAGCTTGAGCTGCGGCGATTTCGGACGACGCCTGGGCGGGGCCGGCTGGTGGACGAGGTGGGCGGGCAGCTCATCGAGGAACGGCGAGGGGCGATCGGCGGCGGCGGCGGGCTGGCCGGCCGTCGCCTCGCGGCTGACGCACGAGACATAGAGGCGATCCTGGGCGCGGGTGAGGCCGACGTAGAACAGGCGGCGCTCCTCGGCGAGCTCGGGGGCCGAGCAGCCGCTGCCGGGGAGCAGACCGGCCTCGCAGCCGGCGATGAAGACGACGGGAAACTCCAGGCCCTTGGCCCCGTGCAGGGTCAGCACCGCCACCCGCTCTTCGGCCGCTTCCCACTCATCGGACTCGTGGCCATGGTCGGCGAGCGGCAGGCTCTGCGGCGCCAGCTGGGCGAGCTGCGCGCGCACCGCGGCGGTGTCCTTGTCCGGCGCCGCGAGCGCCGCGGCGAGGGCCGTCAGGCGCTCGGGCAGCGGGAGCGGGGCCAGGGCGGCCAGGCGCGTCGTGATCGCCGCCCGCAGCGCCTCGGGCACCGCGGCGAAGCGGGCCGCGCTCGACCCAGCGGCAAGCGGCGGCGCCGCGGCCGCGGGGTCAAGCCCGGCCGCCCGCGCCTCCCAGCGCAGCACCCGCCACAGCGCCCCCACGTCGGCCCCGGGGTCCGCGGGCCGGGCGCACAGCCGCAGGTAGGCGACCAGATCGCGCGCCGCCGGCGAGTCCAGGTGGGCGCGCCGCGGCCGCTGGATCGGCACCCCCTCCTGCTGCAGCGCCGCGGCCAGCTCATCGGCGCGCGCGGCGGTGCGGGTGAGCACGGCGATGTCGCTGAAGCTGTAGCTTGGCCCGGCCCAGGCGGCGGCGCGGCGGGCGTCGTGCGAGAGCAGGCTGGTGCCGCCGACCAGGCTGTCGATCTCGCGCACGATGCAGAGGGCCTCGGCGAGCGGGCTAGGGGCGGTCAAGCGGGTGAGCGGCGCCCCCGCCGGCCGGGTAGCGAGCGGCGGCGGCGCTGCCCGCGCCGGGTCGTGGGCGATGACCGCCGCCGCCGCCGCCACCAGGTTGCTCGCCGCGCGGAAGTTCTCCCGCAGGTGCACCACCGCCGTGCCAGGGAAGTCGTGGGTGAAGGCGTGGAAGTGGCCGACTGCGGCGCCGCGGAAGGCGTAGATCGCCTGATCCGGGTCGCCGATCGCCAGCACCCCGGCGTGCGCGGCGAGCGCTCGCAATAGCTCGCGCTGCACCCCGCTCACGTCCTGATACTCGTCGACCGCGACGTAGCCGAAGGTGCGGGCGGCGGTGCCGGCGCGCAGCGCGGCCAGGGCGTTTAGCAGCAGATCGTCCAGGTCCTCGGCCTGATGCTGCGCGAGCAGCTCGGCGTAGCGCTGCGCCGCAGCGGCGAAACTCTGGCGGTGGGGACCGACCAGCTCGTCCACCAGCTCCTGGGCCGCGGGCGAGGTGCCAGTCAGTTCCGCTGCCGCTGGTGAGGCGTCGGTCAGGCCCGTGGCCGTGGACGCTGCAGAGGCGGCGGCCAGCGCCCGTTCCGTAGACGCGGGCGCGGGGTCGATCAGTCTCGTGGGCGCGGGCGCGGCGCTGGCCAGCCCCTGCAGCCAGTCGCTGCGCTGTCCCTTGAGGAGGCTTAGCACCCGGGCCAGCCGCGGCGCTAGCTGGGCCGGCTGGTGCGGCCGCAGCGTGCCGAGCTCCTCCAGCGCGTGCTCCGCGAACAGCAGCCGATCGCCCTCGCCGAGCAGTGTGGTCCCGGCAGGCAGCGGCCGCAGCAGCAGAGCCACCCGGTGGAACGTACCCACCGCAAGCTCGCGCGCCGGCGGGCCCAGCGCCGCCAGCAGGCGCTCCTGCAGCTCTGCCGCCGCCTTGCGGGTAAATGTCACTGCCACGATCTCCGCCGGCCGCACCTGCGCGGTGGCAATCAGGTGCGACAGCCGCGCGGTCAAGGTCCGTGTCTTGCCTGCCCCCGGCCCGGCGACCACCAGCAGCGGCCCACCGACGTGCTCGACCACCTGCCGCTGCGCCGCGGTCAGCCCGGACAGGACGTGCAGCTGCGCAGGGAGCGCCGCCGGCGCGGGCGCTCCCTGCGGCAAGTCGCCCGGTGCCGCGGCCAGGGGCGGTGCTGCTGCCAGGGGCGAGGCTGCTGCTGCCAGGGGCGGTGCTGCTGCCAGGGACGCTGCTGCTGCGAGAGGGGGTGCTGCTGCGAGAGGCGCGGCGAGGGGCTCTGGCATGGGCGGCTGCCTCAGGCGAACAGGGACATCTGAGGGGTCTGGGCGGTGCCGCGGCCGCGCTCGCCGGGTTCGAAGATGCGCAGGGTGCCGTACTCCCCGTCGTAGCCGGCGGCGAACTGCAGCCGGCCGCTGCGCACGCGGCGGATCGCTTCCCCAAGCAGCTCGGGGCCGGCCTGCCGCAGCTCGTCATCGCTGGCGCGGCGCAGGATGTGCAGCTCGCTGCCCAGCTGATCGAGCAGCCGGTAGTAAGCGCGGGCCACGCCGTCCGCCGCTGCCGAGACGCCGAGCACCTGGGCCAGGACCTCGGTGAGCGGGACCAGGCTGGTAAACGGCCGGGCGCGCGCGGGGCGGTAGGGATCGGCAGCCGGGCGATCCGCCAGGGCCTCGACGCGTGAGAGCACGCCGACGGTGACCGGGCGATCGCAGCGCGGGCAGCGGCCGCCCAGGCGCTGGCGCTCGGCGGGCGCAAGGCGCACCTGGCAGTCGCGGTGGCCGTCGAGGTGATACTTGCCCTCCTCGGGATAAAACTCCACCGTGCCAAGGAAGCGCTCGGGGTCGCAGTGCTCGATCGCGGCGCGCAGACCAGCGAACGTCGGGTCGCTGCCAAGGTCGACCAGGTTCAGCTCGCGCCCGAGCTTGGCCGGCGAGTGAGCGTCGGAGTTTGAGACCAGGGTGAAGCGATCGAGCATCGACAGCCGGTGGTTCATCGCCGGGTCCGACGACAGCCCGGTCTCCAGCGCGAACAGCTGCGGCGTCAGATCGCCAAAGCACGCCTCCAGCGTGTCAAAGCCCGACAGCGACCCGAACACCGAGAAGTGCGGCGTCCAGATGTGGGCGGGGATGAGGTAGGCGCGCGGGTGCGCTTCCAGCACCAGCTCGAAAAAATCGCGGCAGGACAGCCCGAAGATCGGTCGCCCGTCGGACCCGAGGTTGCAGCCGAGCCGCAGCAGGCGCTCGCACAGCGCGTCCGCGGTGTCCAGATCGGGGAGCAGCGCGAGGTTGTGGACCTTGCGCACCGCGCCGTCCTTTTTGTAGATGTGCGAGACCTCGGAGGTCAGCACGAACCGCACCGGCCGCCGGCAGGCGCGCGGGATCGACTCGTCCAGGGCGGCGCGCAGCTCGGGGCGCAGCTCGAAGAAGCCGGGCTCCTCGCTGCCGCTCACCCGCGAGGGGACAAGCTGGTCGCGCAGCTCGCTGCGCCAGCCGGGGTGGGTGAAGTCGCCGGTGCCGACGATGTCGATGCCTTTGCGCTGCGCCCACTGGTAAAGGTGCGGCAGATCAAGGTCGCGGCTGGTGGCGCGGCTAAAGTGAGAGTGAATGTGCAGATCGCAGGTGAGCTCCATGCCGCAGGCATAGGCCCGCTCCCGTCGACCAGGCAAGCGCGACAGGGCACTATTTGGGAAAATTGTTCTCGGGAAAACTTGAGTCCGTTATAAAAAAGGACCGCCATGAAGGTGATCGTGTTCGACGATGAGCTGACAGCGCACGCCGCGAGCTACAAGATGCCCGAGCTGACGCTGCTCTGCTTCGATCACGCTGACGACGCGGTGGCGATCGTCGCCGCCGAGCGGCCCGACGTGGTGCTGATGGACTACAACATGAACGCCCAGCTCGACGGGACGCAGGCGATCCGGGCGCTCAAGCGGCTCGGGCTGCCGCTGCGCATCGTCGCGATCTCGGCCGAGCGGGCGCGCAACCTCGCCCTGCTCGACGCCGGGGCCGACGAGGCGGTGCCCAAGACGCACATCCGCGGCTACCTCCACAAGCTCATCGAGCACGAGCGGCTGCGGCGCATCTCCGGCTGAGCGACTAGCGCAGCCGAGCGGCGATCAGCTGGACGAGCTGCGGCAGGTACAAAAGGCCGACAAAGCGCAGCACGAAGCCAAGGCCGCTAAGGGCGGTGAACGGCCACAGGCTCATGCCCATCATCCCGCACAGGATGCTGTACAGGTAGCTCGGCGGCAGGCCGACCAGCGCCGAGATGAACAGCAGCCACGCCGTCGAGCCCTTGTAGGACGCCAGCCGATCGCGCAGCTGGCCGAGCCGAGCCAGGCCCCGGGTGCGCAACAGGCGCCCGTGCAGCTGACCGGGCAGCATCCCGCGCCCCGAGGCGTAGAGCAGCAGCTTGGACAAAAGCTGCCCGAGCGCGGTGAGCAGCATGACGCCGATAAGGTGCCACGGGTTGCGGGTGAAGGTGCCCACCGCGAGCAGGAATACCTCGACGCTGAGCACCGGCACGACGCCGCTGACGAAGCTGAACAGGAAAGCCCCGAGGTAAAGACCAAACCAGTCTATGAGCTGCTGCGTGGACATGAACCCCGCGACTTACAATGAGCATAGCCCGGTCTGACAAAACAGGGGGCGCGCGGCGACGGGGCGCGCGGCGGGCGCGGCTAACGGACCTGCTAGCGAACTGGCTAGCGGACCTGCTAGCGGACTGGCTAGCGGACTTGAAAGATGACGTGGCCGAGGCTGGTCTGGCCGAACAGCCGCTGCTGGAACGTCGTCTGCGCCACCGCCTGAAAGCTGTCGTTGAGGGCGATGGCCTGGACGGTGTAGACGCCGGCGGGCACCGAGAAGGTCTCGCCGGCCATGTTGGCGCACGGGAAGTCGAACACGCCGCCGCTCGGCGGGGAGGGGCTCATCTGGACGCGGATGGTGGCGACCTTCTTCTGGGCGCAGGTGAGCGCCGGCGCGGTGTTGGGATCGGGCGCCGCGGCATCGACAATCTGCCAGGTCAGCGAGGCGGTGGCGGTGGTCTGGGGGGTACCGCAGCCGGTGGCGAGCAGGCCCAGGCAGAGGGCAAGCCCGGCACCCGGACGGAAGGGGCGGAACAGGTGGAAGCGCATCAGGTCTCTCCTTGGCGCGGCGCGCCGTATAAGTGGCCCCTATTGTGCGACGCTAAACTACAAAATGGGAGGGGGTCGCAGCCGCCGCGGCCGGCTATCCCCGGGCTAACCGCTGACCGGCAGGCCGACGGTCGACAGCAGCGTGGTCAGCCGGCGCTCGAAGGTGTGATCGCGGTGGGCGCGCGCCTGGCCGCGGGCGGCGATCGCGGCGCGCTCTTCGGGGTGGGCGAGGTAGTAGGCGACTTTTTCGCGCAGCTCGCGCGGGCCGCTGAAGGTGGCCACCTCCTGCCCGGGCAAAAAGTAGTCGCGCAGCGCGGCGCGCTCGTCGGTCAGCTGGAAGGCACCGATGCCGGCGAGCTCGAAGGTCCGCTTGTTGACGTCGCCGATGCCGGCGTAGTGGTTTGTGTTGAGGGCAATCTTGCACGCCCGCATCGCCCGGCACTTCTCATCGCCGCTGACCTCCTGCCCGGCCCAGAAGTCGCGCACCTGGTGGTGCAGCCAGCGCGGCGGCCGGGCCCCCCACAGCTTGAGCGTCAGCCGCTCGGGATCGCCGCTCGGGCGGCTGGCCTGGGCGAGCAGCGGCTCGAGCAGGCGCGCCCGGTAGGGGTAGTAGTTGCCGTAGGTCGCTACATCGGCGGCGTAGCGCTGCTCATCCGCCGGCGACAGCGGCAGCGGCCGGTGCAGGCTGGGATCGCAGCACTGCGCCAGGTGGTGGATGTTGCTGGCGCCGAGCGACTGACTGAGGCGCTCGACGATGAAGCGGTCCTGGAAGAACAGCGCGTCCCACGGCGCCAGAAGGAACGTGCCGCGGCCGAAGCTGGTGAAGGCGTCGGGGAACCAGCCGACGCAGCGCACCCCGGCCTCGCGCAGCGCGGTCACCGTCTCGGGCAGCACCCACAGGAGCTGCACCACCAGGACCAGATCGGCGCGCAGCGCCCGCGCCTGCGCCACAAGGGCCTTCTGGGCGAGATAAAACGGCTCGCGCACGGTGCTGCGCAGCAGGTACTCGGCGACCAGGAACGCCAGCGGGTAGCGCTGCAGCGGGCCGGGCACCCCCAGGTGCTGGCGCAGGTCGCAGATCTCGGCGGTGTGGCCCAGGGCGCGCAGCCCGCGCACGCAGCCCATCTCCGAGGTATCGACTCCGGAAGGCCCGACGACCACGATGCGCATGGGCTGCTAGGACCCGCCTTGCAGGAGCTTGGTAAAGGCCGCCTCGTCGAGGATCGGCACGCCGTGCTTGGTCGCCGCCTTGCGCTTGTCCTCGCCCGGGTCGGCCCCCAAAAGGAGGTAGCTGGTCTTGGCGGTCACCGCCGCGACAAACTTGCCGCCGGCGGCCTCGATGCGCTTTTTGAACTCGCCGCGTGGGGCCGACAGGGTGCCGGTCACGCACACCGACTTGCCGCTGAGGGCCCCGCTGGTGGCGACCGTCTCGGGCTCGCGCGGCGACAGGCCGTGCTCGCGCAGCTTCTGCAAGAGCGCCAGGTTGCGCGGGTCGGTGAAGTAGTCGCGCACCGCCGCGGCGCGCTCCTCGCCAAAGCCGTGCAGGGTGGCCAGGGTCTTATACAGCTCGGGCAGCGGCGTCAAAAGGAGCCGCTCCAGCGAGCGATACTGCTCGGCGATCTTCTGCGCCCACACCCAGCCGATGGTGGGGATGCCGAGCGCGGTGAGCAGCCGCGACAGCGTCGCCTCGCCCTTGGCGGTGGCGAGCGCGGCGACGATGTTGTCGGCGCTCTTTTCCCCTAGCCGCGGCAGGCTCAGAAGCTGCGCGCGGGTCAGGCCGAACAGATCGGCGACGTCCTTGACCAGGCCCTTTGTCACCAGCTGCTCGATGAGCTTGGGCCCGAGGTTGTCGATGTTCATCGCGTCGCGGTTGCAGAAAAACGTCAGCGCCTCGCGCAGCTGCCGCGGGCAGGGCCGGGTGTTGGGGCAGCGCAGGGCGACCTCGCCGGGGCGGCGGTACAGGGTGTCGCCGCACTCGGGGCAGGTGGTCGGCGGGGTGATCGGCTGCGGCTCTGCCTTCAGCTCGGCCCGCCGCTCCGTGAGCACCGAGAGGATCTGCGGGATGATCTCGCCGGCCTTTTCGACCAGGACGTAGTCGCCCAGGCGCAGGTCGAGGCGCTGGATCTGATCCCAGTTGTGCAGCGACGCCCGCGACACCGTGGTGCCGGCCAGCTCTACCGGCTCGAGCAGCGCCACCGGGGTGACGGCGCCGGTGCGGCCGACGTTGATCTCGATGTCCAGCACACGCGTGGTCGCCTGCTGGGCGGGGAACTTGTAGGCGATCGCCCACCGCGGGGCGCGGGCGGTAAAGCCGAGCGCCTCGCGCTGCGAAAGCGAGTCGACCTTGATCACCAGGCCATCGATGTCAAAGCCGAGGCTTGGCCGGCGGGCCTCCCAGGCGGCCAGGTGGCCCAGGAGCTCCTCGACGCTGTGCACCCGCTTGATGTCGGGAAACACGGGCAGCCCGAGCTCGCGCAGGTGGGTGAGCAGGCCGTAGTGCTCGCGCACCGCCGGCACCTCGCCGACCACCTCGTACAGCAGGATCTTCAGCGGCCGCGAGGCGACGTTGCGCGGGTCGAGCTGCTTGAGCGTGCCGCCGGTGGCGTTGCGGGGGTTTTT
The DNA here is from genome assembly GCA_044222245.1 of Polyangia bacterium. Taxonomy (GTDB): domain Bacteria; phylum Myxococcota_A; class Polyangia; order Palsa-1104; family JAEUJZ01; genus CALFML01. The sequence continues at coordinate 21,596 of JBGANQ010000021.1, forward strand.
GAACGGCTCCTCACCGGCGGCGAGCCGCTCGGCGTTGAGCTTGTTGAAGCCGGCGCGGTCCATGTAGACCTCGCCGCGCACCAGCAGCGACACCGGCTTTTTGAGCAGCAGCGGCAGGGTCTTGATCGTGCGCAGGTTCTGCGTCACGTCCTCGCCGATCACGCCGTCGCCGCGCGTCGCCCCCATGGTGAAGGCGCCGTCGACGTAGCGCAGCTCGATGCCGATGCCGTCGATCTTGGGCTCTAGCACGTAGGTCGGCGGCTCACTGACCCCGGCGGCGTCGAGGCCGCGGCTCACGCGCTCGCAGAACTCGCGCAGCTCGCTCTCGCTGTAGGTGTTGTCCAGGGACAGCATGGGCACCGCCCGCACCACCTTGGCGAAGGCCGACAGCGGCGCGTGACCGACCCGCTGCGAGGGCGAGTGGGGCAGGATGAGGGCGGGGTGCGCGGCCTCGAAGCGCTCCAGCTCCTTGCGCAAAAGGTCGTACTCGAAGTCGGTGATGCTGGGGTTGCTGTCGACGTAGTAGCGGCGGTCGTGCTCGAGAAGCTCGGCGGCGAGCGCGGCGTACTCGGCCTGGGTGGTCAGCTTGGTCGGGGTCACGGGGGCTCCTTGCGCGGGCGCGAACTACTGTGCCACCTAGGGCCGACGCGCCGTGGTCGGTACCGTCGCTGTCGGGCCGGGCGCGGCGGCCGCCTGATCCTCCCGATTATGCGCTGGCGGGCGGCGGGCGCGCAGGGCGGCGGCGCGCACGGTCAGCGAAAAGGGCAGGGCGCGACCGCTGGCCTGCTCGGGGCGGCCGCGCCCGGGGTGGCGCTGCCCGGCGCGCTCGCCGCCCCGGCAGGCGAGGTCGATGGCGGCCTTGAGCTCGGCGAACGCCGCCTGCATCTGCGGCCCCGCGCCGCCGAGAATGGTCTTCCAGGTGGTGAGCGGGCCGTACTCGATGACCGGGGCGAAGAACAGATCGGTGCCGCCGGCGATGAGCAGCGAGAATGGCGTGCACTGCAGCTCCAGCTCGACCAGACCCGCCTCGCTGGCCCAGCCGAGCACGGCGGCCGCGTCGGGCCACGCCGACAGGTGGGTGCGCAGCCGCGCCCCGATCCCCGACTCGGCCACGCCTTCGCGCTCGGCCTCGGCGGCGCCGAGCTTCTCGATGAGCGCGTAGAACTCGCCGAAGGTGCCGCGCAGGGGCAGGGTGCACAGCACCTGCGCCCCCGGCTTGGCCACCCGCGCCATCTCCTTGAGGAGCAGCCGCGGCTGCGCGACGTCGTAGAGGCCGAGGTTGGAGATCACCAGATCGAAGGCCGACTCGTCGTACGGCAGCCGCGGCTCCGAGGGGTCGGTCTTGAAGAAGATGCGGCGGTTGGCCTGCGCGCCCGCCTTCTGCCGCGCGACCTCGAGCAGCGCCGACGAGGAGTCAACGGCGAACACCCGCGCCTCGGGGAAGCGGCGCAAAAGCTCCAGCCCCGGGTAGCCGGTGTGGCACATCACGTCGAGGATGGTCGCCTTGCCGAGCGGCGCGACCTGCTGCAGCAGCAGGCGGCCAAACGGCTGCGTCCACACCGGCGCGATGTCCCGCTCGTAAAGCGGCGCCAGGCGGGGATCGCGACGGAACCGGTTCGACGGGGGAGGCGGCGGAGGCGGCGCTGGCCTTGAAGCGAGTCCGGTGGGGGATGGCAGCATGGCGGGGGCCATCATATCCAGCGAGCACAGCTTATGCCATGATGACGGGAGGGTAAAAGGCCCATCGCGTGCGCGCCGCTCCTCCCAACTGCAGCCGTGCTGCCTGCCTGCTCCTCAGCTGGGCGGTGGCGAGCCTTGTGCCAGCGCTCGCGCTGCCGGCCCAGGCTGCGTCGCCGCGTCCCGGCCCCGGCGCGCGGCCTGGCCTCGCCGGACCGCGGCCGCAGCCCGGAGCTGCAAGCGCGCCGCCGGCGAGCGCCGCCGAGCCGCTGTTTCCGGTGAGCAAGCCGCGCGGCAAGCGGCAGCTCCCGGCCGGACCGCTGCAGCTGCAGGCGTTCGCCAACCAGGCCAGCCAGCTCGGACCGGCGGTGGTGAGCGTGCTGTCGTGGCACCTGAGCCAGGAGCAGGGCCAGCCGCGCCGCTCGCGCGAGCAGGGCACCGGCGTCATCGTCAACCCGCGCGGCTTCATCCTCACCAACAACCACGTAGTCGAGCACGCCGCCGAGCTGCGCGTCCGCCTGCAGGACGAGCGCGAGCTGCCGGCGCAGCTGGTCGGCCGCGACGAGCGGACCGATGTCGCGCTGCTCAAGATCGACGCCGGCCCGGCGCCGCTGCCGTGGGCGCCGCTCGGCGACTCCGATCAAGTACGCATCGGCGAGTGGGTGATGGCGATCGGCAACCCGTTTGGGCTGGATCACTCGGTGACCCTGGGCATCGTGTCGGCCAAGGGCCGGCGCGAGGTGCGCCCCGGCAACGCCCAGGGCTTCTTTGACTTCCTGCAGACCGATGCCTCGATAAACCCCGGCAACTCCGGCGGTCCGCTGCTCAGCACGCGCGGCGAGGTCATCGGCATCAACACAGCGATCAACGTGGTCGGCAGCGGCATCGGCTTCGCGATCCCCAGCAACATCGCCCGCGCCGTCGCCGAGCAGCTGTACCAGCGCGGGCGGGTGCTGCGCAGCTGGCTGGGGGTGTACCCGCAGGCGGTGACCGAGTCGCTGCGGCGGTCGCTGCAGCTGCCCGATCGCAGCGGCGCCCTGCTGGCCGAGATCTACGACGGCTCGCCGGCCGCCCAGGCCGGGCTGCAGATCGGCGACGTGATCACCGAGTTTGACGGCAAGCCGATCCGCCGCGCCGATGATCTGATGTGGCTGCTCGGCCTCAACGACCGGCGCACCGCCGGCCTGCGGCTTTATCGCGCCGGCCGCCAGCTCGCGCTGCAGGTGCAGTTTCCCCAGCCCGAGGCGCCGGCCCCCGAGCCGCCGGCGCGTCCGCGCGCCGAGCCGACGGCGCTCGGCATCGTGGTCAGCGAGCTGACCGCCGCGCTGGCCCAGAAGCTCGGCTACGAAGACAGCCACGGCCTGGTCGTCATGGCGGTCGAGCCGGGCAGCCCGGCGATGGACGCCAGCGTCGAGCGCGGCGACATCATCCTGCGCGTCGGCGACCGCCGGGTGCGCAGCCTGGAGGAGTATGCGCGGGCGGTGCGAGAGGTAGAAAAGGGCCAGCTCATCCGCCTGCTCCTGCGGCGCGAGGAGCGCAGCCAGTGGCACAACCTGCTGGTCGCGTTCCCGCGGCGCTAGCCGGCCACAGCCACTACTGCGCGGCCCACGCTCGGAGCCAGCCGTGCTCACCGCCCAGAGGCTGCTCGGCGCACCCCGCAGCTGGGCGCTCGCTACGTCTTGCCACGGTCTACCCGCACGACTTGCTTACTTCGCGAGTCCTCCGTCGAGAAATAAGGCGCGCGCAGCGTCCCTGGGCGCGGCTCCTCGGCCAGAGATTTTGCGAAGTGAGCAGGTCGTACTGGGGCGGCGGCTCGCTACAGGTCCGAGCTCGGCATCGCCAGGTCGGGCGGCGGCGGCAGCGCCAGGTCGGGCGGCACCTCGGCGAGATCGGGCACCTCGGCGAGGTCGGGCGGCGTCGTCGCCAGGTCGGGCCGCGGCGTCGCCAGGTCGGGCCGCGGCGTGCCCAGGTCGACGTCCGCGGTGCCCGGCAGCGGCGGATAAAGGGTCAGCTTGCGCTGCAGGTGCTGGCCGTTGCGCAGGTCGAGGGCGAACTCGGGCGAGACGCCGGCGATCTGACCGCTCAGCATGGCGCGCACGCTGAGCGTCGCCGGTCCGTCGGGCCACAGCACCGCCACCTTGAACGGCAGATCCTGCGGGGTGTCGAGCGTCATCATCGGGATCGCCGGCTGGACCTTGCGCATGAGAAAGACCTGCAGCTGATCGGCGCGCGCGACGCCATCAGAGCCGTACAGGGTGAGCGACAAGCAGGTCTCGCTGTGGCCCTTGCAGGCGTCATTATCCGCGCAGCCAGCGGCAAGCAGCGTCGTCCCGAGCGCGACCGCGCCGACGAGCCGCGGCCACCCAAGGGGCGCCAGCGGACCTCGCTTCTGGGGCGGCGGCGGGCTCGGCTGAGGCAGGCGCGGGGACATCGGCGGCGCCGCTCTCATAGGCTAAACCCGCTGACGCTGAGCAGCGCCGCGGGGCGCGCGTTGATCGGGCCGCCGGGCCACGAGGCGACGTTGGGAAACTCCTCGCTGGTCGTCGAGTGGTTGCGCGTCCCCAGGCCCACTCCCAGGCCGACGCCGAGCACAGCGACGGCGCCGATGCCGGTCCAGAACCACCACTTCTTGACCAGATCGCGGGCGTGAAACTCCGAGCCGGTGGACGCGCTGGGGGCGGCGGCGGGCGCGGCGGCAGCGATCGGCTTGCTCGAGCCCTCGGTGCGCAGGGCGGGCTCACCGGGCGAGTCGTCGCCGCCGGCCGGCTGGTTCTGCGACTGCGGCTCCAGGAAGCGCGAGCGCGCCCCCGGCTCCAGCTTGACCGAGCGGCGCTCACCGGGGCGGACCTCGAGCAGGACGCGGGCGCCGCTGGAGGGGTCGGTGGGGGCCGGCATCATGACGATCTCGTGCTTGCCGGGCATCAGGCGCAGCGGCGTGTCGATCGGGGTGACGCCCACCGGGCGGCCGTCGATCTTCACCTGGGCGTTCTGGCGCGAGGCGTCCAGCGTCACCAGCGCCGCCACCTGATCCAGCATCACCGCGAACTTGGCGCCGATCTCCTTGCGCTTGGCGTCGGGCACCGCGGGGGCGTCCTTGAGGAAGCGGCCGAGCGCGTCCAGGGCGTCGAGCGGCCGCTCCGCCTCAGCATAGGCCAGGCCGAGCGGCAAGAGGAAGCGCGGGTTGTGGCTGAGGTTGTAGGCCTTGCCGAGCTCGCTGATCGCGCCGGCGGCGTCGTGCTGGGCGAGCAGCCGCTCCCCTTCCTTGCCGGCGCGCTCGGACTCGCCGCGGGCATCCGCCTCGCGCGGGGCCTTGCTCTGCGCCGCCGCTGGCGCGCAGAGCTGCGACACGACCAAAGACAGGGAACCGGCCAGAACAAAGACAGTCGCGGAGCGCTTCATGGAGCCTTTTTGGCACGCTCCCAGCCCCAACGTAAAGCGAGAAATGTATGCCCGGGTAGGTGGCCCAGCCCCGTCAGCGGTCGGCGCTAGTCCCAGACGCGGTTTATCGCCGGGACCTTCTCGCCGGGGGTGACCTTGATCTTTATGACCTCGCGCTTGCCCTTGTTGGCGTTTTCGAGGATGAGGGTGTGGCTGCCGGCGCTCAGCGCGTAGTCGCGCATCGGCGTCTGCTGGATCTTCTTGCCATCGACGTACACGATGGCCCACGGGCGGACGGTGATCGTGACGGTGCCCTTGGGTTTTTTTTCTGCCTTGGGCTTGCGCCGGTTGTGGCGGTCGTCGCCGTCCTCGTCTTCGTCCTTGTCTTTGTCGTCGGCCTTGGTCGCCTTGTCTTTGTCGTCGGACTTGTCGCCCTTGTCGTGCTTGTCGCCTTTGTCAGCCTTATCGCCCTTGTCGGACTTGTCGCCCTTGTCGGACTTGTCGCCCTTGTCGGACTTGTCGCCTTTGTCGCCTTTGTCGCCCTTGTCGGGGCTGACAGACTTGTCGCCCTTGTCACCCTTGGCGGCTGGGTCTTCATCCTCGGGGGTCTTGATGCCCTGGCGCGGGTCGAACAGGGTCGGGTCGACGGTCTTGGCCTGCTTCTCGCCCGGCTTGAGCAGCTTGACGCGCAGCGGCGGCCGCACGTCCTTGGTGAACAGCAGCCGGCTCTCGTAAGGCTCGTATCCGGCCAGGGTGATGCGCACGGCGGCGGTCTTGCCGATCTCGCCCTTGACCTCGAACTCGCTAGGCCCCTTCTTGTCGACGCTGAGCCCCTCCACCTGGACCTCGGCGCCGGCCTGCTCGACGAGGATCGTCACCTTGCGCGTCGCCGCCAGGAAGCTCGGTGCGGCGCTGGTGCCGTGCGCCGGTGGCCAGACCCGGTTGGCGACGGCGGCGGTGATCAGCGAGACCACGACCATCAGCACCGGCCCGATGATCCAGCGGGCCGTCGGCGGCATGCCGGCGGCGGGCGCGGTCAGGGGGAACACCATGCCGGCCGGCCGCAGCTGCACCGGTGGTCCCGCCGAAGGGCGCATCGGACCCGGCGGCAGGGTCGACTGCAGACCCTGCGGCGATGGGATGACCGGCGCCGGCATCGAGTAGACGGTGGCGGCCTGCGAGCCCACGCTCAGCGGACCGGCGCTGGGACCGGGAGATGGCAGGGTGGGTGCCGCGGCGATGACCGTGCGCGCCCCAGCGGCGCCGGCCGAAGGCGAGGCGTACACGGGGGCCTGCAGCGCCGGCGCCGGCGGGGGCGCCATGCCGCCACCGACCGCCGGCCCGGGGCTCGGCAGCTGCGGAGCCTCGGCAATCACGGTGCGCGCCCCGACGATGTTCGGAGCAGCCGCGGCACCGCCGCCGCTAGAGGGACGGCCGCCGAGCGCAGCCGCGACTTCCGGCGGCAGCTCGGTAGCGATCTGCGTCTTCTGATCAGAACCTGCCATTGTGCTCCGATGCGCCGACTGACTGACTGCCGGCGCGATAGATGGGTCCGCCCCGGGGGGCGAACTGGAAACCGCGGGAGCGACCACCGGCTCCGCCGCCGAGACGACCTCGACCTCCCCGGACACCAGGATCTCTCCCGGGGCGGGCGGCGGCGGGGTCGGCAGCTGGGGCGGGACCGTGCGCCTGGGTTGCGGCGGCGGCGGGTACGGCGGCGCCGGGTGCGGAGCCGCCGGGTGATGGCCGGGCTGCGGCGGTGGCGGATAAGGCGGAGCCGGGTGCGCCGCGGGCTGCGGCTGCGGCTGCTGGGCAGCCGGCGGGTGATGGCCGGGCTGCGGCGGTGGCGGATAAGGCGGAGCCGGGTGCACCGCGGGCTGCGGCTGCGGCTGCTGGGCAGTCGGCGGATGCTGGCCGGGCTGCGGCGGTGGCGGATAAGGCGAGCCGGGGTGCTGCGGGCTCGCGCTGCTGGGCAGTCGGCGGATGCTGGCCGGGCTGCGGCGGTGGCGGATAGGGCGGAGCCGGGTGCGCCGCGGTCTGCGGCGGCTGCGCCCCCGCCGAGTGATGACCGGGCGGTGGCGGAAAAGGTGGAGCCGGCTGCGGCTGCTGGGCAGTCGGCGGATGCTGGCCGGGCTGCGGCAGAGGCAGAAAAGGTGGAGCCGGATGCGTCGCCTGCGGTGGCTGCTGCGGCTGGGGCGGCCCCGAGGGGGATGGAGCCGGAGGCACCGCCGTCGGCGGAGCCGGGTGCGCCGCGGGCGGCGACAGCGCTGCGGGCTGGGGCAGCGGTAGCTGCGGCGACATCCGCGATGGCGGCGGCGGCACCGGGGGCAGCTGGCGGCTCGGCCGGACTCGCCGCCGGCGGGGGCTGGCGGAGGGGCTGGCGGGGCAGGCGCGCTCGATGGTGACGCCGGCGGCGGCTCTGGGGCTTGCGGCGGCTCTGGGGCTTGCGGCGGCGCGGCGGGCGGCAAGCTCGGGGCTCGGCTCGGGCGGCGGCTCGGGCGCCGCGCGCGCGACGCTGGGCGCCGGCTCAGCGGCTGGCGGCGCGGCTGGCGCGGAGGACCGGAGCCGCCGCGCCGCCCGGTCCTTTGAGCATCGACTGCAGGACCTTGGTCCAGTTGCGCGTCTTCTCGGGGAAGAGCGTGCTCATGAACTCGCCGAGCGACTGTGCCTCGTACTGGTACTGCGCCACCGCGGTCAGGTGGCGCGCGACCTCGCCGGCCGACTGGTAGCGCTGGGCGCGGTTGGGCACCAGCATCTTGAGGACGATCTTCTCAACCTCGTCGGGGATCTCCGGGTTGTACTGCCGCGGCGGCGGCACGATGCCGTCGCGCACCCGGCGGATGACGTCGTGCTCGTCGGGCCCGAAGAACAAGCGGTGCCGGGTAAGCAGCTCCCAGAACACGATCCCCATCGAGTAGATGTCGGTCCGCCCGTCGAGCGGCTGGCCGGTGATCTGCTCGGGGCTCATGTAGGCGAGCTTGCCCTTGACGGTGCCGGTGGTGGCGCTGGAGGCCCGCTCGGCGACCTTGGCGATGCCGAAGTCCGAGATCTTCACATCGCCCGAGAAGCTGATGAGGATGTTGTGCGGCGAGACGTCGCGGTGGACGATCTCCAGGGGCTTGCCGTGATCGAGCCGGGTGTGGGCGTAGTGCAGGCCCTTGAGCGCCTCGGCGATGAGGTAGACCGACATCGCGACCGGGAACCACACGCCGGCCTTGGCCGCCGCCTTCTCGGCCTGGCGCAGGTCGCGCCCCTCGACGAGCTCCATCGCCAGGTAGTAGCGCTCGCCTTCCTTGTCGAAGTCGAAGATCTGGACGATGTTGGGGTGGTGCATCTTGGCGACGAGGCGGGCCTCGTCGATGAACATGCGCACCGACTCTTCGTCGCCGGTGAACTTGGGCAGGATGCGCTTGATCACCAGATCTTTGGTGAAGCCCTCGGCCCCGAGCGTCTTGGCCCGCCAGACCTCGGCCATGCCGCCGACGCCGATGCGCTCGAGCAGGTTGTACTTGCCGTAGCGCTCGGGGGCCATCGGCCGCTGCTGATCGACCAGCGACGGCGTCGAGGTGAAAGAGACCTGCTCGCTGGGATCCTTCTCGGCGCCCGGCGGCTTGGCTCCGGGCGTCCCGAGCGCGGCGGCCGCCGTGCTGCTCCGCGAGCTGACCAGCCCCCCGGGCACGATCGAAGGCTTCTTGATCGCCACCTTGGCCGGCACCGCGGTGAGGGTCGGCGCCGAGGTCGAGGCATCGGCGCCCGGCGGCTTGAGCTCGGGCGCCGGGGCGGCTGCAGCTCCGCCCTTGCCGGCCGCCTTGGGGGTCGGCGCACCCCCAGACCCGAGCGCCGGCGGTCCCGGCGACCCGGCTCCGGCCGGCGCCGCCGCCAGGACGCTATCCGCCGGGCGGACCAAGCCAGGGCTGGCACCTGCAGGAGGTCCCGGGGGTGGTCCCGGGGGTGGTCCCGGGGGTGGTCCCGGGGGTGATGTAGATGGCTTCACTGGCACGATAGCCACACAGACGCTCTACTTAACTGTATCACAAAGGGAGGGCCTATCGAGAGGCTATGGTCCCCTGCCCGCGGCGCCCCGCTGCCGCCCCGCGAGCTGCTTATCGCGGGGCCGGCGTCCGTGGCGTCCGTGGCGCCTGCGCGCAGCCCGCACAACCTTTTTGGTCGGCTGCCGAAGATCCCTGGGACAAGCCTGAGGCGGGCCCGCGGCCAGGCGCCGATTGCGTCCCGGGTGCGGCGGGCTCGAGTCTCGCCGGCCGGCGGGCCGGTCAGCTGCTGCTCGCCGGACTGCGGCCGGGCGGCTGCCCTGGTGATGGTGAAGACAAGACCTCGTGCCAGTTAGCGCCGCTTCGTCGCGCTTCTCCGTTGCGCTTCTCCGCTGTCCTTCGTCGCGCTTCTCCGTCGGAGAATGCGCGGTTGCTAGGGCGTCGGAACTGGCATATGATGGCCATATTGCATGGTGTCTGCTCCTGCAGTGGGCCTGGGTCCTGGGCCGCGGATACCCATCACCAGAGAGACTTAAATGCGTCAAAGTCCGGATCTCCGTACCTTGAGCTCTTCTAAGCGCGCAGCCCGCCTTGGGATTTCGCTGCTCGCAGTGACCGGCCTGGCCGCCGGGTGCACGGCGCTATCGACGGTCCAGAGCGGCGTTGACACGGCGAACAGCACCGCCAGCTCGACCAAGGGGACGGCGGATCAGACCAAGCAGCTTGGTACCGATCTCAAAAACTCGATCACCGGCAAGAAGCCGGAGGTCGAGGATCCCAACAAAAAAGAGGACGACGACGGCAAGCGCATCCTCGCCAAGCAGACCCGCCTCAACCAGCCGGTCAACGACGAGCTCAACGTCACCAAGAACGATCCGGTCGACTGGAAGGCCTACGATCTGTCGGCGGTGCAGGCGCGCAGCTGGGTCCTTTTCGAGCTGAACTGGGACGATAAGGACGCCGAGATCAACCTCGATGTCTACGACCAGGTCGGAGCGCAGGTCGTGCAGTCGCCCGGGCGCAGCGGCATCCCGCAGAAGAAGATCCCTCTGCGCGTCGAGACGCCCGGGGTCTACTACGCGCGCATCGCCATGCAGCCGGGCTTCCCCAAGTCCGAGAGCGTCTACACGGTGCTCATGCGCACCCGCCCCGGCGTCGCCCTGGCGCGGCCGACCGACGTGCGCGCCAAGAAGGACGGCGAGGCGGCGGCCGCCGCCGGTGCACCGCCGCCTGGTGGTGCGCCGGCGCCCGGTGGCGCGCCCGCCGCCGGTGGCGCGCCCGCCGCCGGCGGCGCCCCGGTGCCCGGTGGCGCGCCCGTCCCCGGCGGGTTCCCGCAGCCTGGTGGCTTCCCGCAGCCTGGTGGCTTCCCGCAGCCTGGTGGCTTCCCGCAGCCTGGCGGCTACCCCGGCGGCTACCCGCCGCCCGGTGGCTACCCGCAGCCTGGTGGCTTCCCGCCGCCGGGCGGCGCTCCGGGTCAGGCTCCGGGCGGCGCGGCGGCCGCAGGCGGCGCGGCAGCGGCCGACGCCAACGCCATCCCGGCCGGCGCCATCACCGGCAAGGTCGTGCAGTCGTTCCGTGGCGACGACGGCAAGATGACCCTGTACCTCAACAAGGGAACCAAGGACAAGCTGCGCGTCGGCATGGCCGGCAACGTGCTGGACGGCAGCGACGGTGGCAAGACCCTTGAGGGGGCCAACTTCACCATCACCAAGGTGCTCGGCGAGAACCAGTCCGTAGCCACTTCGAGCTACGGCAAGTCCCTGGGCAAGAACAACCGCTTCATGGTCGCAAAGCCTAAGTAAACCCGCTCAAGTAATGCCCTTTACCAAGCGGTCATTCCCAAACCCTGCTTCCCAAGTGGCGCGAGGCGAGACAATTCATGGCGCTCCGAGCGAAACTCCTGCGGACCCTTTTGGCGGTAACCCTTTTGGCTGGTGCGGGTGCGGCCTGTAAGAAAAACGTCAAAAAGACGCCGTCTGGTCCCGACCCCGACACCAACAGCGGGCCCGACGCCAAGCGCGGCGGCGCCAAGCTGATGTTCATCAACAAGGCCGAGACCGACTCGGTGAGCTGGCCCAAGCTCCTGCGCACCAAGTGGAAGCGCATCGACATCCAGGTGCCGGGCGTGCAGAACATCCTCGACTGCGAGCTGCGCATCGACAACACCGGCGCCGACATCAACATCGACGTGTTCAACAGCCTCGGCACCCAGATCGGCTTCTCGCCCGGTCCGGCGCCGAACAAGCTCAAGAAGCTGGCGGTGCAGATCGACGAGCTTGGGACCTACTTTGTGCGCATGCAGGCCGCCCAGCCCAAGGACGAGTCGGACTGGTCGGTGATCTGCGCCTGGGAGGAGCAGCTGGCGCCCCCCGACCCCGCGGCGCCGGTGGTCAAGGGCCACGGCAAGCGGCCCAAGGAGCCCAAGATCGTCGCCACCAAGCCCGAGACCTTCCAGGACAAGGTCGACAACGGCACCGAGGGCCGCATCCTGTCGAGCTTCCGCGAGAACGGCCAGATGACGCTGCTCATCGACAAGGGCGTGGCCGCCGGCGTGCGCGAGGGCACCGAGGGCACCGTGCTGGAGGGCAAGTCGGGCCGCCAGGTGCTGGAGGGCGGCGGCTTCAAGGTCACCCAGGTGCTGGAGGACTCGCGCTGCAAGGCGGTCTCTACGGTTCGTTCGATCGGAAGGAACAACCGGGTCGTACTCTTTAAGTAGGGGAGCGCTTGCACACGGCAACCAAGGAGTCGCTTTAATGTCCGCACCGGGCCAGCAGGATCCGCTAGTCGGCAAGGTTCTGGCGGATCGCTTCGAGATCCTCAGCCGCATCGGCGAGGGCGGCACCGGTGTGGTCTACAAGGCCAAGCAGCTCACCGTGGATCGCATCGTCGCGATTAAGCTCCTCGGCGCGCACGTCTCCAGCGACCCGTCGTGGGTCAAGCGCTTCCACAACGAGGCCCGGGCGGCGGCGCGCCTGGACCACCCCAACACCGTCCGCCTCATCGACTTTGGCGAGACCAAAGAGGGGCTCCTGTTTATCGCCATGGAGTTCCTGCAGGGCCGCTCGCTGGCCGAGGAGATCGTGCGCCTGGGCAAGCTGCCGCCGCAGCGGGCGCTGCGCATCATCTCGCAGGTCTGCCAGTCGCTGCAGGAGGCGCACAGCCAGGGCATCATCCACCGCGATATCAAGCCGGACAACGTCTTCCTGGTCGAGATGAAGGGGTCCGGGGACTTTGTGAAGGTGCTGGATTTCTCGGTCGCCAAGATGGACTCGCCCGACGCCCAGCAGACGCGCGCCGGCACCGTCTTTGGCACCCCGGCCTACATGAGCCCGGAGCAGGCGCGCGGCGTCAAGCTGTCGCCGCAGTCGGACATCTACGCCTGCGGCATCGTCGCCTACGAGACCCTGACCGGCAAGCCGCCGTTTGAGGCGCCGCTGCCCATGGAAGTCGTGATGATGCACCTGCGCCAGAAGCCGGCGCCGCTGGTCGGCTTCCCGGAGCAGGTGGCGCGGCTGGTCATGAAGGCGCTGGAGAAGACGCCCGACCGGCGGCAGCAGAGCGCCGACGAGCTGCACCGCGAGTGCGTCGAGTGCCTGGAGACCCTGTACATGAAGTCGGCGACGCCGAGCGCCGGCCTGCCATCGGTCGGCGAGCCGGTGCGCAGTAACGGCCTCTCGCCGATGCAGCTGCCGCCGTCCGGGCAGGGCGGCCTGGGGGCGCCGCCGCCGCTGGCACCCCCGATGGCCTCGCCGATGATGGCACCGCCGCCGATGGCGCCGCCGCCGATGGCCTCACCGATGGCCTCACCGATGGCCTCACCGATGATGGCGCCGCCGCCGATGGCGCCGCCGCCGGTGACCAGCGGGGCGATGGCGGCGGCGCCGATGGGCAGCGCGGGTCCGGTCTCGGCGGCGCCCGAGCAGCGGACGATGCTGGCGCAGATGGCGCCGGTGATCCCGCCCCCAAGCCCCGGCCCGCGCCCCGGCGGCGCTGGGCGCACCCAGTCCCTGGATGCCGGTGGCATGCACAGCACGGTCTACGTGCCGGGACCGCCGGCGGGGATGACGATGTCGCCGCAGGCGATGGCGATCCGCCAGCATGTGCTGTCGCCCAAGCCGGTGGCCGCCAAGGGGCCTAAGCCCATCTTCTGGGTCGGCTGGGCGCTGCTCGGGGTCTGCCTGGGGATGCTCTTGCACATCATCTGGAACTAGGTGCAGCTTGCGGTTTAGCCTCGGCGGCGACGGCACTCTCAGCGAAGCGGACAAGCGCGACCTCGCGCAGCGGCAGGAGCGCATCCGCAAGGACGCCGACCCGGTCTTGCTGCGCCGCCTGCGCCGCTGGGAAGAGCACCGCATGCTGCCAAGCCGCCTGTCGACCGAGCCGCCGCGGCCGCTGCCAATGGCGATCCGGCCGCAGCCGACCCACTTCGATAGGCTCGCCGACTGGTACTGCGGCTACCTCGGGGTGCGGCAGGAGTATGAGACTTCCTACGAGACCCAGCAGGACCTAAAGCGCGCCGTGCCGCAGGCGATCCTGCGCGACATCTACCGGCCGGTAAAGCAGCACACAGTCGACTGGGAGCCGGCCGGGATCGACATCGATCCGGGCGGCCGGCGGGCGCTGGCCGAGGCCAAGGCGGCGCAGAAGCGCGAGCCGCTGCCGGCGCCGGTCTCGGCCCTTGAGGTCTTCGCCGCCGAGCAGCGAAGGCAGCGTCGGCTGCGGGCGACTCCTTGGCAGGCGCAGCGGCCCGACAGCGCCCCGCGCCGCTACTCCGACCAGGATCACATCCGCTATAACGAGGTCGAGCAGGACCAAAATAGCGACGATGAAGAGGACTAGGCCGCCGGCTGCGCGGTAGCGCGGGCAAGCCGACCCAAAGGGCGGCTCGCAAGCGGGCTTTGGGGCTGCCTGGCCCGGTGGTGGGAATGGGTAGCTCCGGGCACGCAAGTGCGGTACCATCGCAGCATGCCAAGCTCTTGTTTCGCCTCCCGATCGCTGCCCGGGCCGCGCGGCCAGACCCGCGTACTTGTTCTTGCTTTGGGCGCGGTCACGCTGCTGACGGCGAGCGGCTGTCCGCCCAAGCCGCCGCCGCCCCGGCTGCCGCCGCGCGAGGTCCCGCGGCTCGGCAACGTCGCCGGCACCGAGGGCGATCGCGCCGACGTTATCGTCGATGCGGTGCAGCAGGGAGCGAACCTGGCGCGCATCCAGTACGACTGCGCGCAGCCGCCCAGCGTCGGCGCCGAGGGGCGCGGCGTGCTGTCGACCGAGATCAACAAGTGCGTCTTTGACTTCGCCAGCAAGACCCTGACCATCAGCAACGAGAACCAGGCCGACTGCCCGACGTTTCTGTTGACGCTGAACAACTATCACGGCCAGGCGACCTACAACACCTCGTTCCTCGGCAAGCTGAGCCTGGGCACGGCGAAGATGCGCCAGGCCGCCTGCAAGTGGGACGGCTCGCTGTGCCTGGACTGGGACGGCGCCTCCGGCCCGCACCCCGAGGCCAGCTGCACCATCGAGATCAGCTACGACCCCGGCGTCCAGTACGGGACCCTGTCGAGCGGCACGGTCAGCGGCACCTTCGTCTGCACGGACTTCTTCAGCCCCTGGAAGGGCTGCGCCGGCGCCCCCGCGCGCGTCGCCTGCGCCGTGACCCGCGCCAGCTTCTCGGTCGCCGGCTGCACCGTCATCAACAAGCCGTCCGAGGCGCCGCGGAAGAAGTCGGACGGGAAAAAAGCCAAGCGTGGCGGCTGAGCGCGCCCAGCGCGGCGGCGACCCCGCCGGCCCGCCGGACCCGCAGCTCGCCTGGTGGCCTGCCTGGTGGCCGGCCTGGTGACCTGGCCGGTGGCCTGGCCGGTGGCCTGCCCGCCAAGCCCGCCGTCGGCGCTGGAGCGCCCGCGGCGCCGGCTGGACCTGTACCCGACGACTCCCTGCAGCTGCATTCTTAGAGCATCGTTGACAACGCGCAGAAATGACGCTAATCGCGCCAGCATGGATGACCACGGCAAGGGGCCCTTAGGCCGGGCGGCCCGGCAGGCGCGGCAGGCGCCCGGACCGCTCGGCGCCGCTGCGCTGGTGCTCGCGGCGGCCACCTTGCTGCCCGGGTGCAAGCGGCAGAGCGGCGAGAACTTCGGCCTGCTGGAGACCGCCCCGGTGGTAAGCGCGACGCCGAGCGGCGCCGAGCTCACTCGCGCCGACCTCCTTTTGCAGCTTCTCAGCCTCTCTCACGCCGAGGTCACGGCGCGCCTGGGACCGCACCGCATCGAGTCGCAGACCCAGTGGTCGATAACCCCGGTGGTCACCCCCGGGTCGGGATCCGGCCCCGCTGCCGGCCCGGGCGCAGTCCGGCCGGGCTTCAAGGTCGACAGCCCGGCCCAGCCCTACGACGGCGGCGCCGCCTGGGAGAGCACGGCGGTGACGCTGGAGGAGACGCGCTCGATCGCGGTCGACGCCGCTGGCCGGCTGCAGCTGGCCAGCCAGAACGATCACGGGACTGGCGTCGAGGCGGTATTGGACCAAAACTTTCTATATCTACGCATGCGCTATGCACCCTACATCCGCTACAAGCCCGAAGGCGATCAGGTAGCGCGCCTGCGCGCCACCGCCTACGAGTCGGGAGCGGCGCTGCTAGAGACGGTAGCCCCCTACGTGCGGCTGAGCGCCCCGGTCGAGGCGACGGCGCTCGGGCGCCCGGCCTGGCAGGTGACGCTGGCGCGGCAGGACGCGGCGGGCGGCGGCCGGGACAAGCGGGCGGGAGGGGCTGGCTCGCTGTGGCGGGCGGCGACCGCAGTGGATATGTTGAACGGAACCGTGACCATCGACCGCCAGAAGGGAACGCTGCTCAACCTGCAGCTGCATGTACGCTTTGTCGCCCCGCGCCCCGACTCGGCAGCGAGCGGCGGCGAGCGGGTGCAGGTCGAGGCCGAGCACCAGGTGCGGGTGGTGGCGCTGGACAAAGACGTCCCGGCGATCGTCGCGCCCGCCGACTGGATTGACCCGCCGAGCCGGCCGCGGCCAATGCTCGATCGGCAGGAGCTGCTCAACGGGCTCTCCCCGGGGCGACCCTAGCGTGGAAGCGCGGATAAGGAGCGAGCCTTGACCCAAGACAGCAAGCAAGAACCAGGACACCTGCAGCAGAACCGCGCGGTGATCCTTTTGCGCAGCGCCCTGGTCGGCGCCGCCAGCATCCTGCCGCTGCCGGGTGTGACCGAGGCGCTGACCGGCGCCCTGCGGCGCGGCCTTATGCAGCATGTGGCCGGGCTGCGCCACGTCGACCTCGAGGAGCCGGCGCTCGATGAGCTACTCGCCGAGTCGCCCAAGAAGAAGCGGCTGACCGTGTTCTCGGCGCTCGGCGGGCTGGTCTCGCTGCTGCGGCCGCGGCAGGCGTTCCGCCGCATGTTCATCGGCCTGGCGGTGTTGCGTGGCGTCGAGGAGGGCGCGCGCGCGTTCCAGACCGCGACGCTGCTTGATCACTACTGCGCCGTGCACCACCTGGGGCCGGGGATCTCGGTCGACAAGGCGCGCCGGCTGCGCGCGGTCATGGAGGAAGCGACCCTCATCGCCCAGCGCGAGCTGGCCAGCGAGGCGCTGACCCAGATCGCGACCCAGGCCGGGCGGCTGATCGTCGCCGTGCCCACCTGGGTGTGGGCGCAGATCCGGCGCACCGGCGAGCCGCCGGCGCTGCCGAGCCTGGCCGGCCTGGTGCAGTCGACGCAGGAGATGCTCGCCACCCTGTCGGCGCGCCGCTACCTCGGCCACCTGACCGACAGCTTCGACCGCAAGTGGTCCGGCGGGACCGTGATCACAGTCAACTGATAGGCTTTACCCCTCTACCATGGGAGGACGAATCGACTTGCCAGCCCGCAAACTAGATCCCCAAAAGAGCCCCACCCAGTCGGCGCGTCCCGCGCAGTCTCAGGAAAAATATCGGCAGGATGCGATCGCCGCGGCCAGCGCCGCACTCGCCAAAAAGGCGATCGAGCCTGTGCTCATCGATCTGTCCGGGGCCCAGAGCTACACCGACTATCTGCTGGTGACCTCGGCGCACGGCAGCCGCGGCGTCCGCGCGATCGGCGAGCACGTCGAAAAAGTGCTGGCCGAGCGGGGCGTGCTGCCGCTCGGGCGCGAGGGCCTGTCCGAGGGGCACTGGGCGCTGCTCGACTTCGGCGATCTGGTCGTGCATGTGTTCGATCAGAACCTGCGCGAGTTCTACGACCTGGAGGGGATGTGGTTTGACGCCCCGCGCATCGAGCTGGTCATCCCGCCCGAGCAGCGGCTGGATGCGCAGGCGTTCCGCTACGGCGATGATCTGAGCCCCGACGAGTCCGAGGAGCCCGCCGCCGAGCCGCGCGGGCGCGGCGCCGGCGCGGCGGAGCATCGCGGCTCAAGCTACGGCGCTCTGGAGTAGACCGCGGTAGCGACCCGGGGCGGGAGTCGGTGGCGCCCGGCCCGGGCAGCGCGAGCGAGCGCGGGCGTTGCGACGGCGGCGCGGGCTTGGCATAGTCCGCGCCATGACAACGCCAAACCGAAAAGACGGCTACCCGTGCGGCGGCGGCGCCGCGGGCGAGCCGGGCAGCGACTCGCGGCGCACCGTCCACGTCCGCCGGGTCGACGAGTGCGAGACGCTGGATGAGCTCCTGCGGCACTGCCTGCCGGCCTTTGGCGGCGCCTACCTGCGTCGCATCTACACCATCCTCGATCAGGCGATCGGTGCCGACTGCCCGCTGACGCTGGCGATCGCCGGTCCGGTGACCGTGTCCGGCCAGCACCAGAGCTGGCTGCTGCCGCTGCTGGAGACCGGCTGGGTCGGCTACCTGAGCACCACCGATGCGGTCTGCTACCACGACGGCCACCGCAGCCTCAGCGAGCACCGCGACCCGATCCACGAGGTGCCGATCTTCGGCGACGACGGCGCCCTGCGGGACGAGGGCACGATCCGCGTCACCGACATGGCCTTTGATGAGCAGGTGCTGATCGATCAGGACCGCTTCCTCACCGCGTGCCTGAGCCGCCCGGAGTTCCAGAAGAAGATGACCGGGACCGAGCTGCGCTACCTGCTGGGCGCCTGCTACGCGGCGCAGGAGCAGCGCAGCGGCGTCTCGCCGGGGCTGCTTGCGACCTGCCACCGGCTGGCGATCCCGGTGCTGGTGGGGGCGCCGGCCGATGGCAGCGTGTTCCTCAACGCGATGAAGCTGTGGGCGATGAAGAAGGCCGGGCTTATCCCAGAGCACGGCTTCGAGCTCGACCTGCAGGCCGAGGTCTTCGAGTCGTGCGCCTACCACCGCTGGGGCCTCTTTGATCACCCGGCCCGGGCGCTGGCGACGCTCATCCTGGGCGGCGGGGTGCCCAAGAACTACAACCTGCAGCCGGAGCCGGCGCTGTCGCAGGTGCTCGGGCTGCCCGAGGTGCGCGGCTACATGTTCGACGTGCAGATCGTCACCGCTCCGGTCACCGATGGCTCGCTGTCGTCGTGCCCGCCGGCCGAGGCGGTGACCTGGGGCAAGGTCGACAAGGATGTCTATCAGCAGACCACCGAGAGCATGCAGGCCGACTACTCGATCGTGATGCCGTTTCTGGTCAAGGCGCTGCTCGACAACCGGGCGCGCTACGCGCGGTGGGCCGAGCGCATGGGCGAGGAGGCGCTTTACGCCCAGCACCCCAAGGCGCGCGGCTACCTGCGTCCGCGCACGGGCTACCGGCTGTTTTCCCAGCGCGAGGCGCTCGGCGAGAAGCTGCTGCAGGCGGTGCGCGACAACGCCGAGTGGCTGCGCGGCACCCTGTCGTATCCGCTGCCCAACCTGAGCGGCCAGCCCGGCTAGCGTGCGGCTGACCATCCTGGCGGTGGGCAAGCTGCGCGATGCCTGGGTCGCGCAGGGGTGCGCCGAGTACAGCCTGCGGCTGCGACCGCGGCTGCCGGTGGAGATCGTCGAGGTCAAGAGCGACGCCCAGCTGCCGGCCCGGCTGCCGCCGCGCTACCTGCGCTGGGTCCTGGACGAGCGGGGGGCGCAGCCGACCTCGCGCGAGCTGGCGGCCAAGCTCGGGCAGGCGATGGCGTCGGGGGCGCCGGGGATCGCGCTGTGCATCGGCGGGCCGGACGGCCACAGCGAGGAGCTGCGGCGCAGCGCCGACTATCTGCTGGGGCTATCGCGGCTGACGTTGCCGCACCGGCTGGCGCGGCTTGTGGCGCTGGAGCAGCTGTATCGCGCGGTGTCGATCTTGGACGGCGGGCCGTACCACCGCGACTGAGGCGGGGCGACCGCGGGCCTAGCCGCCGCCGCCCTGGCCGGCGTCACGCTTGAGCTTGAGGTGGGTCTTGTAGCCGCCCATCCCCTTGCCGCCGCCCAGGCCGGTCATGCTGGCGGCAAACGAGAAGTGGGCGCCGCCGACGTAGTACTTGCCGTTGAAGCGGGCGTCGGCAGTCTTGAGCTTGACCACGCAGCCCGGCTTGATCTTGGCGTTGCCCAGGCCCACCGCCTCAGCGGTGATGAAGTTCATCTGGCGCTCTTCGAGGATCGACTTGGCGAGCAGGTCGGCCTCCTCGCGGGTGCGCACCGGGATGTCGAAGATGTGCAGATCGGGGTTGTCGCCGAACGCCGAGGCGCCCATCTCGCCGCCGAGCGGGGAGGCCGAGGCCTCGGCCTTGCCGGTGAGCATCTGCGCATCGCGGCTGGTGCCGGCGGGATCCCAGCCGTGCACGATCACCTTCTTGACCTGACCCGAGGTGGCAAACTCCGGCGAGAAGCTTTCGAGGGCGCCGCCGGGGTCGGTGTTGCCCTCGGCGCCGTCGACGCCTTCGTTGGTGTAGGTCAGCTCGGCGACGGGGCCGTCGTCCTTCTGTCGCTTGCGGAAGTAGAAGGTGTCCTTCTCGACGTAGCACTCGCGGCAGGTGCGGGCGGCGCGCTGGCGGAGAAACTCCAGATCGGTCTGGTTCGGCTGGTGCAGGTGCTCGTGGAACAGCGTCGGCGGCTCGCGCCCGAAGTCGGGGGTCAGGCCGTTGTCCTGGATGATCTTGGAGACGATCTGCTGCTCGGTCTGGTTGACGAAGGTGCGGGTGCGGCGCTCGCGGGTGAGCTTGTGCATCTTGTTCATGCCGCGGATGTGCACGGTGACCGGCAGGTGGGTGTCAAACGAGGGGAAAAAGCCGGTCAGCTGTCCCTGGAAGACGATCTCTTCGCTGTCGCCTTCCTGCTTCATCTTGACGACCAGCTCGGCGCCGCCCTTGGGCGTCACCGAGAAGCGCTGGCCCTCGGGGTTGCCGCTGACAAAGTCGAGCAGGCCGCTCAAAAAGCCCATCACGCCGCCACCGCCGCCGCCGCCGCCGCCACCGCCGTCGCCGAAGTTGGAAAGGACGATCGACGCAAAGTCGGGCTGGTCGATGTCCTTCATCACCTCGAAGCTGGCGATGTTCTTGCGGTCGATCTCTTTGCCGTCGATGGTGACTTTCGGGTCACCAAATGAGATGCGATTGCCCATGGCTCATCCGCCTCCTGACTTCCCGGTCACGGCCTGGCTGGCCTCCTTCATCTTCAGCGTGCACTCAGCGCGCACTGGCGTTCCCGTGCTGAGGAACATGGTGAACTTGACGGCGAGCGACTCGACGACGCCCTGAAACTGGATCTCACCCCAGGAAAAGATACACAGCGGCGGGCGCTTCTTGCTCGAGCTGATGATGCGCGCGAGCTTGGACAAGTCGTCGGTGTATTTCTTTTTAACCGAGGCCTTCTCTTCATATGTATCAAAATGCAGAGTCACACTAAGCGACGCCGGCGTCGGCTTGGAGAACTCCTCCGGCGGCTCATCGGTAATGGCGCCTTCTTTCTGCGTCCACTGGACCTGCTTTTCAATGGAGATTTCCTTCGGATTGAAGCAAACCACCATCTTTACCGGGCACTCGGGGTCCTTGGAAAAGAGATTCGCTTTTGCTAGTTCAGCCATGAGCGCCAAACCTTTCTTTCGACAACTTTTTGACCTGATTCAGATCTTCCACAACCAACTTGGCCATCGCCCGTAGCTTGTTATGGAGGTCCTTTTGGTCCTCTTTAACTTTAGGATGCGCCTGCTGGCCCAGCGCTTTGGCGACTGGTCGCGGCTCGGGCGCGTTGCTGGTATAGGAAGAGGCCGCGGCCATCTGCTTATTGCTATCGGCAAATGCGATAAGCGTCATATCGCCGAGCGAGATGCGATCATCGGCGCCGCCGTGCGCCGTCGCGTGCGCCCGCACCGCCTCCATGAGCTGGCGCGAAGCGGCGAGCGCCGCCTGGTGGGCCTGCTCCTCGGTGATCGAGCTCGCCGGGCGCTCGCCGCGGCGGCTGCTCTGCACCAGCGCCAGCGGCAGGCGATCGCGCCGCTCCTCGGGCGCCGGCGCGGGCGTCGCTGGGCGGCCGAGATCGGCCTCGACCGCGGCGATGAGCGGCTCCAGGGTCGGCCGGCTCATCAGGCCCCACAGCGGCGACGGGGTCGCGGCGGTCTTGAGCTCGAGCGCGGCGTGCGCCACCGGCGGCTCCCAGCCCGAGGCGAGGACCGGCTGGTTGGGGCGGCCCGCCTCGCTGCCGCGGCGCGCCTCGGCGCCGCTGTCGCCCTCGTCCTTGCTGCCGCTGCCGAACATCCGCTCGGGCGACGACAGGGCCATGGTCGGCCGCAGCGAGCGCGGCAGCTTGAGATCGGCGGCGCGTCGCGGCTCGGGCCGCGCGGTGAGCAGGTCCTGCGTCGGCACCAGCCGCTCGCGGCGCGTGCTGGCGGCGGGCGCGGTGGCCTCGGCGACCCCCGGGCGCTCACCGCTGGTGGGCGTGCCGGGCGGGCTGAACACCGGCTGCGCGAACAGCCGCTGCCCCGGCCCGCGACCGCCGGCTGGCCCCGCGCCCTCGACGACGCTGTCGACCAGGCGATCGGCAAAGCGCAGCGAGCGGCTGATCGGGGCCCCGTAGGGACCCACGACGCGACCGAGCACGCTCGACAGCATGCGCTCGGAGGCCGCCGCCCCGCTTGGGGTGTAGGGCGCCGCGGCCGCGGTCTTGGGCGACTCCGCCATAATCAGCCACCTGCCTTGTAAATCAATCCTTCGTGGGCAATCTCGATTGTCTCAATCGAGATCTCGTTCTTGGTCGCATCAAACTCCGGACCTTCCCACTTGCAGATCCAGGCGTTGGTGAACTGCCAGCTGTGGGCGCGCTTCTGGCCGGGGCCGTACTGGATGACGGTGCCGTTGAAGCGCTCCAGCTTCACTCCCGGGTCGTCGTTTACCACCGACTGCCGCTTGGCCCACAGGCTGCCGCCGGCAAAGCCCTGCTTGAGCACGAGGTTTGAGAATTTGGTGCGGCCGATGAGCTTGTGCTCGGTGGTGTTCAGGCCCCCCTCCTGCACCGGGACCACCTCGGCTTCGGAGGTCAGACCGCTGCACGAGCGGAAGTACGCTTCCTGAATGCCGTCGATCTCCACCGCAAAGTGGTAAACGCCATAGGCTTCGCGTCGCGCCATTGTCTTACCTCGTTAAGAGCCCGAACTTGAGCGTTCAGCCATCTGCTGCTCAATCGTGAAATAAATGAACTCCGCCGGCAGTGCCGGGGCCACCCGGATCTCGGTAATCAACCTGCCGCTATCGACCACATCGGCCGCGTTCACCTCGGAGTCACACTTGACCAGGTACGACTCCTCGGGGCTGCCACCGGCGAAGTAGCCCTTGGTGTACAGGTCGTGCAAAAACAGCGACACCTCGCGCTCGATGAGCGACCACGTCTGGGCGGTGTTGGGCTCAAACGTGATCCACTGGGTGCCGTTTTCCAGAGCGCGCCGCAGCATGATGAACAGCCGGCGCACGTTGAGGTAGCGCCAGTCGGGATCGTTGCTGCAGGTCCGCGCGCCCCAGATCCGGATGCCCCGGCCGGTGAAGGAGCGGATGGTGTTAATTCCCTCGGAGTTCAACTGTCCAACATGATCATCGGACAGCGGCAACGTAAGTTGCGTAACCCCGAAGAGCTGCTCGTTGGCGGGGGCCTTGTGCACGCCGTGCTGGATCTCGCTGCGGGCGTACACGCCGGCGATGTGCCCCGACGGCGGCTGCTTGTGGGTGGCGCCGTTCTGACCGGGCACCACCAGCCAGGGGAAGTAGAACGCGGCGTAGTGGGTGTCGCGGCGCTGGCGCAGGCGGCGCACCTCCTCGATGTCGCGGGTGTCGGGCAGATCGAGGATGGCGAAGCGATCCTGGGTCTGCTCGCACAGGTCGATCATCGCGTCGTGGATGCGCTGCACGAACGCCCGCGCCTCGGGCACCGACATCCGGCTGTAGGCGAGCATGGCGTCGGGCACAAGGACAAGGCCGACGTCGTCGACGTTGGCCAGCGACCACAGGCCGCGGCGGTCCTCCATGCCGCGGTCGTAGCCGACGAAGTCCTCGGCGGTCATGCCCTCGGTGCCGTCGCGGCCGCCGGTGAGCTTCTCCAGCGGCGCGACCACCGGCAGGTTATTGGGCAGGGGCGAAGTCGAGCCCAGGTCCTCAAGGCGGATGAGCTGCGACTCCTCGTTGATGACGCGCGGGGCGTAGCGGCGCGACAGCGGGCTCATTTGCAGGCTGCGGAAGACCTCGCGGCGATCGCGCAGGGCGGCGTAGATCTCGAACTCGACGACCTCGACGTAGGTCGGGGCGGCGGCGGCGTAGCGGCGGACGATCGGCGTGTCGGTGCCCCAGGAGAAGGTCTTTTCCTTGTCGTCCACCTCGGTGATGACGACGTAGTCGCTGCTATCGCGATCGAAGATGCGCACCAGCGACCCGCGCTCGATGCCGCGCGTCGAGGTCACCCGCGCCACCCCGGCGCCCACCGGCAGATCGAGGGTGAGCAGGGTCTTGGCGCCGGTGGTGTGGGCAAAGCGGACCCAGATGCTGTTGCCCCAGCGGCCCTCGCTCTGCGACATCACGAGCAGGGTGTCCTTGTCCCAGCCGTCCTTGATGACGCGGGCGGCGGGCACCGCGTGGTGCAGCTGCAGCTCCTCGCCGTCTTTGGGCAGGCGGGCGACCCGCACCACGTAGCAGAAGCGGCCGCCGTTGAGGAAAAAGCCCTCGACCGCCCGCGCCAGGTAGCCCTCGCTCACCGCGCCGTAGACCTCGACGAACTCGGCCCAGCTCTGCAGCCGGCGCGGGGTGTCGAGCGGCCCTTTATTGGCGATTCCGACAAAGCCGGCGATATGGGTATCCGCGATGGTGAGCGGCGTAATCCGGGACTTGGACCCGCTCTGATATACCCCAGGTGGTCTAACCTCACGGAATGCGGCCATAGAGTTCCTCTGCAGAGCGTGGTGGCTTCAGAAAGGGAGCGGCTCGGGCAGATCCGTGCCCTGCGCCCCAGACCTGAGATCAGGCGCGAGTCAGGGCGGCTCTATTTTACTCGGGAGTGGGGCGGCTCGGGAGGGGAAAAGTGCTAGCCGCGCTTGCGCGCTTCGTTAATCTCGCGGTTTATGCGGGCGATCTCACGCAGCCAGATGTGGCGCTCGTCGTGCTCCATGTCGAGCAGGTCCTCAAGCGGCCAGTGAAAGTGATACGCGATGTAGGCTACCTCCTGGTAAAGCTGCTCCAGGGGGTAGCTCGTTATCCCCCCTGGCCGACTACGCGGCCATCACCTCCTCCCAGCAGGTCGATATCGAACTCATGCTGACAGGAGGGACACTTGGCGTGGATGCGCGGCGCGCCTTCTTCGTTGATGCGGCGGTAAAACTCCTGCAGGTACGCCAGATCCGTCGAGAACAGGTTCTCGATGATCTCGGTGTCGAGCATCGGCAGGTCGCCGAGCTTGGTGATCACGCGGCTCAGCAGCACGATGACCAGATAGGCGCGGTTATTCTGCACCCGGTAGTCCTGCAGGGGCACGATCTCGTCCTTGGCGGTGGCGAGCCGCATCACCCCGGTCCGGTGGAGGTTGCCGTCACTATCTATGTAGCCTTTAGGGAGTGTGAAGGGGAACTCGGTCTTGAATGCCATGAGCTACCTTGGGTTTTGGGGAACGCCTCTTTGTGAGTACAGGCCTACATGTACTTAAAGCGCATCTCTTCGCAGTACATCTCGACCCGGACGTAGCGTAGCTTGTCGCTGCTCGACTCATGCTTGTCCGGAGTGAACTTGATAATACCAAGGTTTGTAAACGAGAGCGAGAAAAGCTCGGAGCCGAGATCGCTTGTCAGGTAGGCCAGAGATCCGGACTTTTCGTTTGACGGATCGCTCTTACCGTCCATCACGAACTCTTTGTGCCACTTGTACCAGGGCTCGATCTCGTTTTCGGGGATCGTGACGATGACGCTCGGGAAGTCGATCTGCGCTGGCTCCTTCTGGAAGATGAGCCGCTCGCCGATGCTGTTTTCGACGATGTTCTGCTTTATCGTAATCGCGTCGACCTTGAGCACCCGCTTACAGTCCAGGCCATCTATCTGCAGGCGGAAGTTCGACGCCGTCCAGCGCTTCTGCTTGACCGGATCAATGGGCACCGGCAGCACCGAGCCGCCGTTTGAGTACTTCATCTCGGTGTACTCGGTGGCGATCTTCAGGTTGAACTTGCCGGGCTCTTTGCTCGAAGCGTCTACCGCCGGAAAGCCAATCTCGGCAATCAGCGCTTCGAGGAAGTTCATGCGCACTAGCTCGTGATAGTCATAATCGCAGGTGATGATCGCGCCGTCTTTGCGGTCGTAGTTGTAATTGAGGCTCTTTTCGAGCCAGTCATAAAACTGCTTGGACATCGCGGCGCCGCAGGTAATCGAGATATCGTCGACCTTGACGTTGCCCGGGTGCTTGCGCACCGGGTGACCGCCGGCCAGGCGCTCGTTGACACTCTCGGTGTGGGCCTGGCCGCCCTCGGCGGTCAGCAGCCAGCCGGCGTGCGCGTTATTCAAATCAAGGAAGAATCGATTGCCAACGTAGGCCCTATTTTTGTCTCTCACAGTAGACCTCAAATTACAAAGAAGAGACCTTCGATTCCTGAAACAAAACAGGCGGCCGAGTCTGCCTCGGCCGCCTGTCTCCGGCGACCCAGCTTAGGAGCGGGGCCGCCTTAAAGACCCCTTTCTAGGCGGTCCTGAAAAACCCGGCTCCGCGACTAGCGCCCGCCGTAGACGGCGCTGCCGAAGTCGAAGCGGATGTCCTCGCAGTACATCTCGACCTTCAGGCGACGGATCGGCTCGCCCGAGGCCTCGACCTTGTCCGGAGAGACCTTGAACACGCCCAGGTGGAAGAAGTGCAGGGTGAACAGCACTTCCGCCAGGTTCGGGGTGAGGTACTCCAGGGTGCCGCTCTTCTCGTGATCTTCGCCGTTGTTGCCCTTGATCACGAAGTCCTCGTGCCAGCGATAGAACTCGTCGGCGTGCGACTCGGCCAGGGTGATAACGAGGTTGGGGATCTCAACGCTCGTCGGCTCCTTCTGGTAGTCGCGGTGCTCACCGATCGCGTTCTCGGTGACCTTCTGCTTGATGGTCAGCGCTTCGATCTTGTTGACCTTGCCGCAGCCCGCCTCGCACCCATCGATGCGCAGCCGGAAGTTGGAGGGCAGCCACTTCTTCTGCTTGGCCGCATCGGCCGGGACGATCACCTTGCCGCCGCCGCCCCAGGTCTTGCGGGTGGTCTCGGGGGCGAACTTGATGCTCATCATCGCCGAGTCCTTGGACGAGGCGTCGAGCGCCGGCATGCCGAGCTCGGTGATGAGGCCGAAGGTCCAGGTCAGGCGCGAGACCTCCATATTGTCGTAATCGGCAAATATGAGCGCACCGTCTTCACGACCGCGATTGTGCGAGGTCTGGTTGAACCCGGTGTCGATCCACTTATACAATTCCTTCGACATACCGGTGCCGCACTTGAAGCTGATCTCTTCGTATTTCAGCGGGCCAAGGTGCTTCTTGGTCAGGTGGTCAGAGCCGAGCTTCTCCGACACGACATCGGCAGTGGCATCGCCGCCCGCGGCTTCCTTCACGAAGCCAGCGAAGGTGTGCTGCAGCTCGATGCCATACTTGCTGATACCAAAGGCGCGATCATTGCGGGTAATAGCCATAAAAGCCTCCCAAAGTGAGAGCGGTGGGCCCCGGCCCCACCGGAACCGGGGGACCCACTGCCTAGTACGGAACTATTCCGAAACCCCACCGCCGGCAGGCATCTGACCGATCCGGAAGATCACGAACTCGGCCGGCTTCACCGGAGCCAGGCCGATCTCGACGATCAGCTGACCGACGTCGATAACCTCGGGGGGGTTGGTCTCTTCGTCACACTTGACGTAGAACGCCTTCTCGGGCGTCTCGCCCATGAGCGCGCCCTGGCGCCAGATCAGCGTGAGGAAGGACGAAATCGTGCGCGTCACCCGCTTCCACAGGCGGAAGTCGTTGGGCTCGAAGACGACCCACTGGGTCGCGCGCTCGATCGAGGTCTCCACCATGATAAACAGGCGGCGGACGTTGATGTAGCGCCACGACGGGTCGCTCGACAGGGTGCGGGCGCCCCAGATGCGGATGCCGCCGCCCTGCATGAGCCGGATGCAGTTGATGCCGCGCGGGTTCAGGATGTCCTGCTCGCCACGCGAGACCTGGTAGCGCAGGCCGAGGGCCCCGCGGACGATCTCGTTGGCGGGGGCCTTGTGGACGCCGCGCTCGTTGTCGGTGCGGGCGTACACGCCGGCGACGTGACCCGAGGGCGGGATGAACACGTTGCCGCGCTCCGGATCATAGACCTGGATCCAGGGGAAGTAGAACGCGCCGTACTTGGAGTCGCGCGGGCGGACCAGGCGATCGACGCCGCCCTGGACGGTCTCGCTGCTGTCGAGGATGGCGAAGCGGTCCTTGCGCACTTCGCAGTGGGTGAGCAGCGCGTCCTGCACCGCCGCCGAGATCTGGCCGGGGGCCGAGACGAGCGAGATCTCGTCGATCTCCTCGAAGCACTTAAGACCCGTGCGGGCGCCGGGGCCCATGTCCTTGCCGATGTAGCGGGCGTCGTTGTCGACCTTGGGCGGGCCCGACGGGGTAGCGCCGGGAGCCGCGGTGGTCGTGGCAGCGGCCTTGTCCGCCGCGGCGGCCTTGTCCGCCGGCGACAGATCGAGGTTGGCGGGGGCGCCGACGTTGACGATGTAGCAGCGCGAGCCGCCGTTGTTGAAGAAGCCGTAGATCGCATGGGCGAGGAACGTCGACTGAGTGAAGTCGCCGAACGTCTTCACAAACTGGGTCCAGTTGGTGACCAGCACTGCCTGATTCACCGGGCCCATCATCGACTCACCGATGAAGCCGACGGTGTTGGTGCCAACTGCCTCAATCGGTTTGGAACCGCGGTCAACTTCCTCTACGTATACGCCCGGCGAAAGGTAACTAGTGGCCATGCTGCCTCTCCTTGCTGATGTGGTAGCGTGTGATGATCCCCAGGGTTACCTTCCGCGCTGCGTTCCAAGTGATCTCGCTGAAGGTTATCGGAACGCCCTGGCGATAGTTGCTTGCCATCCGAGCCCCCCACTTCACTGGCGGAGCCGGTTGAGCTTGTCCAAATCGAAAAAGCGGACTTCCCGCTCGCGAACGCGCGTGATCGGCCTGGCTGTCGTCGGGTACAGCGGGATGGTGGTCCAGCACTGCACGGCCGGCTTCAGCGGCTGGTTCAGGCTCGACCAGAAGCGCGACAAGACTGTCTCGTCGAGCTTCTGGGAGAGAAGCAAGGGCAGATAGTCATCCGGTTCGAACGACTCGCCCTTGAGCTGAGCCCCCCGGATGGTGGGGTGCTCCATAATCGTCTTGATCGTCGCCCCGAGCAGCAGCTGCTCTTCTTCCGGAGTCTGCGCCCAGCAAGAGATGAGATAGTCCAGGCGCAGCCACATCGGCAGATCGCGAGCGACCTCGCGGACCTGGCCATCGGGACCGACATCCTCATCTATATACTGCCCGGTGCGGTTGTTGGAGACTCCCTCTTCATCGAGGGTGAGGTTGTACAGGTACAGGGACACCGCCGGCATCTTGCCTTCGATGTTTTCCTGCTTGGGCGGAGCGACCACAAGATGTACGCGCTTGTAGCCGATCTGCTTATATTCCTGCTTCAGCAGCTCCCCGATGGACTGGGAAGTCTCTTTGATGATGTGGTACTGGCCGGGATTCATGGCCTATCCACTAACTGCCGCGGCCGCGAAGCCGGGGGCCTGGGCATCATTGCTGATGAGTAGTTGCAGCAAAGGGACAGCCTACGTTAGCGGACGCGCAGACTTTCTGTCAACAGGCCACAAAAACCACTTGGGGCTACTCGTGAAGCAATCTACACAAGCTGCCGAAAGGGCCGGCCAGGAACGTCAATCTTCGTCGCCACTTGGCTGACTGCAGGCTCATTTTGGTGCCGGCCGGAGGGGATCCCGGAGGGGGTCCCGGAGGGGTATTAGATGGGCAGAGCGATGATGTGGGTGATTAGGAAATGATGAAGTTAAATTACTTAGCTAGGCCGATAAATTGAAAATCTAAGTGGCGGGTGAAGGAAGCGAGTTAACTCGGCAAAATAATTCAATATTTTGCGAGCGGCCGGACCTCGGCGGCTTGGCGAGCCTGACAGTCTGGCGGCCGGACGAAGAGGGGAGTGGCGAGGAGGCGATCGGCTGGCGCGAGCGCGGCGCGCGGAGTCTGGGCGGGCGAGGGTCAGTGGGCGTGGGCGCGGAGGGCGGCGCTGCGCAGCTCGTGACCGGTGGGGCCGTCGCCGAGCTGGCGGCGGCGATCTTCGCCGTGACCGGGACCGAGGATGTCGCGCAGGTAGGGAGTGATCGCAAAGGTGTCGGAGTGCTCTTTGGTGTGGCAGGTGAGGCAGCGCTCCTCGCTCGGGCGCGGGGTCGGCACGGGAACCTTGATCGGCGAGCGCGCGTGCAGGCTGCCGGGACCGTGGCAGACCTCACACTGGACGTTGCGCAGATCGGGGCCGGCGGCGGGCGGTGGGTCCTTGGGCGGGGTGGCGCGCTGCCACTGCGCCAGCGTCCACAGGTTCGCGCCGCCGGCGGCGTCGAAGCCGGAGGCATGACAGCCGACGCAGTCGTAGGACAGATCCTTACCGCCGTCGACCAGGGTCTTCCAGGCGCTGGCGTGGCGGGTCTTCTGCCAGAACTCAAACGAGTCGTTGTGGTAGTGGCACGAGCCCAGGCACCCGGCGTTGCCCAGGTAGCGCGGCTGGCCCACGGGCGGCGGCGCCGGGGGGCCGGCGGTGGCGGCCAGGTTGGACTCGCCGATCTGGCGATCCAGGGCGGTCATCTGCGCGGCGACGCTGGCATCGCGCGGCAGGGCGCGGGTGATCGGCAACAGCTCGGAGATCACATAGCCGGCGGCCGGCGGCGCGGCCGGGGTGGCGGCGGCGGCGAGCAGCGTCTCCAGCAGGCGGACCTCGGCGGCGGTGGTCTTGATGAAGATCGGATCGGCGCTCGGGTCGCTGCGCAGCGCGGCCAGGCGCGCCTGCACCACCTGCAGCTTCGCCCGCTGCTGCGCCACCACCTGGTCGCGCTGGCGGGGGCTCGGGTAGACGGTCCAGTGCGGCGGGCCGCTCGGCGGCAGATGGACCTCCAGGCGGATGAGGCGCTCGCCCTTCTGGCCGGGGACGACGAGCAGCGTGGTGCCGATCACCTCGGGCGGGTCGACACCCTCGGCGAGCTCACGATCATTGCCGGCGACGATGAGCTGAAGGCTGGGGACCTGGCGGGCCAGCCGTCGCGCCTGCTCACGGCGCAGGCCGGTGAGGGCGATGATCGCCTGCGCCCCCTGGCGCTGCAGCCGCTGCACCGCCGCCCGCGCCGCAGCGAGCGGCTCGCTGACCTGCACGCCCGGCGGCCAGCTCGCCTCGGGATCGGCGACCCCGAGGATGCCGAGCTTCACCCCGGATACGGTGCGCAGCACCTCGGGGACCAGGGAGCCGGGAGGCAGGCCGCCGACGTTGCTGGCCAGGCGCCGCCGCTCATGCAGCTCGCCGCCGTCGGGCTGGCCGCGCAGGTCTTCGGGCTGGAGCATGGTCACCGCGCCGAGCGCGCCCCAGGTGTTCTCCAGGAACTCGGCCTTCTTGCGCACCTGCGGCAGCTTGTCAGCAGGCAGCGGATCTTCGTCGTAGCGCAGGCCGCCGGCGTCGAGGAGCAGGGCGCCGCTGCTCTTGACCAGGGCGGCCAGGCGGGCGACATCGCCGAGCGGCTCCGAGGTGCAGCCGCAGGCCTCGATGTTGTTGCGCATTCGGGTCGCCAGCAGCAGGGTAAGCGTTCGCTCGCCGGGTCTGGCCGGCGGGCGAGCGGAGGCCGCGGTGGCGCTCGGATCCGGCGCCGCCGGACCCGGCGGGGAGGTTGAGGCGGCCGGCGGCGGCGCGCGGTGCGAGCTGCAGGCGGCGGCACCGGCAAGCCAGGTCCACAGCAGCACCGCGCCGCGACCGCCGGACCCGCGTGGCCGGGCGATTGACCGGCCGGCAGTCGCGGCCGGACAACGGCGGGAAAACCAAGAGTTGAAGGCCATGCGCACAGTATGCTTCGGCAGCGGGTCGCGGGTAAGGTCTGCGGGCCGGGAAAGTCGCGCTGGCGGGCGCGGCTAGCGGCGGGCAAAGGTGATGGCGGCGCGGGCCAGCTCGTCGCAGCGCTCGTTCTCGGGGACGCCGGCGTGGCCAGCGACTTTGACAAAGTGCACCGCGGGGAACTCGCGCAAGAGCAGGCGCAGGCTGGCCACCAGCTCCTGGTTGGCCTTGGCCTTCCAGTTCTGCGACAGGAGGCCGATCGCATAGGACGAGTCCGAGTACACGACCACCGGCCGATCGCGCGGCAGCACCTGCAGGCCGCGGAGGATGGCGGTGAGCTCGGCGATGTTGTTGGTCCCCACACCCAGGTACTCGGACAGCTCGCGGCGGGCGAGCGCGCCGGTCAGATCGAGGACGACCACGCCAAGGCCCATGGGCCCCGGATTGCCGGTGCAGGCGCCGTCGGTGTATACGTGCAGGGCGCTCTCGGGATGGCGCGAGCCGGCGTGCGGCGGGGCTTTGGACTTGCCGGCGGTCGCTGGGGCTTTAGGCTTGTCAGCAGTCGCCGGTGACCGCGGTGGTCCGCTGCCAAACAGAGGCCCGGCCGCTACGGCGGCACCGGCCGGCTGGGCCGGCGCGCCGCCCGCGCCGGGCCGCGCGGCGGGTTCGGGGGCGGCGGGCTCCGGAGCGGCCGGGCTCATCTCGGCGTCGCTGCGCACCGCGGTATCCTCGTCGGGCAGGAGGTTGCGCAGCGCAGCCCGGTAGCGCTTGCCGCCCTGCCGGTAGAGCACGTCCACCCGCTGATCCTCGCCGCCGAGCGGCTGACCGCTGGCGTCGCACTCCATCCACACTTTCGCCCCGCGCAGGCGCTTCGCTACCCAGGCCACAGCGGCACCCTAGATGACCCGGCGCGGGGCTGGCAAGTGTTTCGCTCTGCGCGGGGTCAGCCGGGCTCGGCCTCCAAGCCGCTGAGAGCGCGAGGCGGTCGGGCGTAGCTGGCGGACGCGCCGCGGGGTGGCGCGTCCGCCTCCGACCGCCGCGGCCCGGAGCTCGCAGCGGGCGAGCTAGTACAGCGGCTGCAGCTCGATGCCGGGCCGGAGGTCCTCGACGGTCGTATAGGTCGAGCCGAGGTCGAGCACGAGGATCTTTTTGTGCTCGTCCTCCATGGCAAAGCTCGACGACAGGATGAGTTGCTCGTAGCCGATCGTCTGATAGCCGGTGGGGATCACTGCGTGGCCATAGACGATCACCTGGGCCGCGGCGACCCCGAGCAGCGCCTGCGCCTTGAACGGCGGCAGCGCCTGCTCCCATAAAAGCTGCCCGAACAGCCGCGCCGTCGCCTCGCCGGGCTTGGGGGCCTTGGCGCGGCTGCGCGCCTCCGCCTTGGGCGCCAGGTAGCGGCGGTAGTCGATCGCCTCCAGCTCGCTCAGGCTGGCGAGCTCGGCCGCGGGAGCGGCGTGGCTGAACAGCACCCCGCAGGGAGCGATCGCCCACAGCGGCAGCGTCTTGAGGAAGCTGGCCAGCCAGACGCTGTTCTCGATCCCCAGGCGCTGCTCGAGCGCCCCGGCCTCATCGCGGGCGAACACCGCGGTGCGCGGGCCGCCGATGTGGGCGTGCTCGTGGTTGCCGAGCAGCGCCGTGACCCGCCCGGGGCAGCGCTCGGCCAGAAGCTGCAGCCCCAGGATGATCGCCGGCGACTCATCGCGGTAGGGCCGACCGCGCAGCGGCGGCTGTCCGGGACCGCCGGCAGGCGCCGGCCACCCCTCGGGGGCGAGCAGCGGCCCATGTAGAAGATCGCCAAGAAAGAGCAGGTGGGCGTCGTCTCCCATGCCTTCAAAGCGGGCGACAATCGACAGAAAGTCGCGCAGGTTGCCGTGCAGATCAGCGGCGACGAGCAGGCGTCCGTGATCTGGATATCGAGCGAGCTTTGGACTGTTTGCCATCGCGCAGGGCCAAGAGGGAAGCGTCGGTCCCCATCTGCCGCCGGCTTGGGCCTCGGGCTCGCCCTGGTCTTGTCCGAGCGGGACCACCCTGGGAGCCCGAGGACCGCCCACCTGGAACAAGCCCCGGGCGGCAAGCGATCGGCAGATGAAAGATTGCGGCGCGTAGCCATCATATCATTTCCGCGCACTAACCCTTGTCCCCGAGGGGGCTTCCGGTTACTAATCTTGACTGCTCCGAAGGGCGACCTAGCTTGAACTATCTAACTTAATGTGTCCGACCATGTCCCTGGCCGTGGGCCTGACCGTAAGCCCAGCAAGCTCCGCACGCAGCAGCAAGGAAGCAGCCCTGGACATGAGGCGCCCGGACTCGCAGACATATACAATAGGCACCCTGAAGCAGCCCGGTCGCGCGCTCGGCCGCAAAGCAGGCCCGCGAGCCTCCCAGAAAATTTCACCTCCGCATATCGCACACCTCGGGTGCAGGGCTACCTTGGCCGACCCGGCCTTGGCGACCGCCCCAGGTTGACCGCAAGCCTCTGGTTATGGTGGGAAAGCAGCTGACATGATCACCACGCTGATTAAGAAAATCTTTGGCACCAGCCACGATCGCGAGATAAGGCGCCTGCAGCCCCTGGTGGCGCGCATCAACCACCTGGAAGAGGCCTGGAAGAAGAAGTCCGACGACGAGCTGCGCGGCATGACGGCGCAGTTCTGGGAGCGCCTGGACAACGGCCAGCCGCTCGACAGCCTGCTGCCCGAGGCGTTCGCCACCGTGCGCGAGGCCAGCCGGCGCATCGTCCACATGCGCCACTATGACGTCCAGCTCATCGGCGGCATGGTCCTTCACCGCGGGGCGATCGCCGAGATGAAGACCGGCGAAGGCAAGACCCTGGTGGCGACCTGCCCGCTTTACTTCAACGCGCTTTTGCGCAAGGGCGCGCACCTTATTACCGTCAACGACTACCTCGCCACCCGCGACGCCGAGTGGATGGGGCGCATCTACAAGTTCCTCGGCATGTCGGTGGGCACCATCGTCCACGGCCAGTCCGACACCGAG
Source organism: Polyangia bacterium (assembly GCA_044222245.1). Lineage (GTDB taxonomy): Bacteria > Myxococcota_A > Polyangia > Palsa-1104 > JAEUJZ01 > CALFML01. The sequence goes on from JBGANQ010000021.1 coordinate 56,075, forward strand.
AAGCAGCACGCCTACCGCTGCGACATCACCTACGGCACCAACAACGAGTTTGGCTTCGACTACCTGCGCGACAACATGAAGGAGTCGATCGAGCGCTACGTGCAGCGCGACCTGCACTACGCGATCGTCGACGAGGTTGACTCGATCCTCATCGACGAGGCGCGCACCCCGCTCATCATCAGCGGCCCGGCGGAACAGTCGGCTCACATGTACTTCAAGGTGAACCAGATGATCCCGCGGCTGAAAAAAGACGTCGACTATACCGTCGACGAGAAGCATCACTCCGCGGTGCTCACCGACTCGGGCGTCGAGAAGGCCGAGAAGCTCTTGGGGATCGGCAACCTCTACGATCCGCAGAACATCGAGTACAACCACCACGTCCAGCAGGCGCTGCGCGCCCACTCGCTTTACAAGCGCGACGTCAACTACATGGTCACCGACGAAGGCAAGGTGGTGATCATCGACGAGTTCACCGGGCGCCTGATGCCCGGACGGCGGTGGTCCGACGGCCTGCACCAGGCGATCGAGGCCAAAGAGAACGTCCAGATCGAGGAAGAGACGCAGACCCTGGCGACGATCTCGTTCCAGAACCTGTTTCGCCTCTACGGCAAGCTCGCCGGCATGACCGGCACCGCCGACACCGAAGCGGAAGAGTTCCACAAGATCTACAAGCTCGACGTCGTCGTCATCCCGCCCAACCTGCCGATGGTGCGCCAGGACTTCCCCGACCTCGTATACAAGAACGAGCGCGGCAAGTTCCGCGCCGTCATCGACGAGATCGCCGACTGCTACGAGCGCTCGCAGCCGGTCCTGGTCGGCACCGTCAGCGTCGAGAAGAGCGAAGTGCTGAGCGCGATGCTCAAGAAAAAGGGCATCCCCCACACCGTGCTCAACGCCAAGCACCACGCTCGCGAGGCGGCGATCGTCGCCCAGGCCGGGCGCAGCAAGCAGGTCACGATCGCCACCAACATGGCCGGCCGCGGCACCGACATCCTCCTTGGCGGCAACGCCGAGTTCATGGCGCGCGCCGAGGTGTTCGGCGAAGAGGCGGCCTGCCGCCCCGGCGCCTGCGACGAGACCAAGCCCGAGTACCTCGAGGCGCTGCAGCGCTTGCGCGCCATCACCGACGCCGACAAGAAGGTGGTCATCGAGGCCGGCGGCCTGCACATCCTGGGCACCGAGCGCCACGAGTCGCGCCGCATCGACAACCAGCTGCGCGGCCGCGCCGGCCGCCAGGGCGACAGAGGCTCCAGCCGCTTCTACCTGTCGCTGGAAGACGATCTTCTGCGCATCTTCGGCGCCGAGCGGATTACCGGCCTCATGGAGCGCCTGGGCATGGAAGAGGACGTGCCGATCGAGCACGGCATGGTCAACGGGCGATCGAGAACGCCCAGCGCAAGGTCGAGGCGCACCACTTCGACAGCCGCAAGCACCTGCTCGAATACGACGACGTGATGAACCAGCAGCGCAAGAGCATCTACGCCCTGCGCCGCTCGGTGCTCGAAGGGCGGCTCGCCGGCTTTGATGTCGAGGCGCTGCTCGCCGGCAAGACCGATGTCGCGCAGCGGCCCAAGGATGTCGACGCCGACGAGTTCGCCGCCACCCAGGCGGTCAAGGCCGGCCGGGTGCGCCAAGAGTACGACAAGCTCAGCGAGCGGCTCAAGCCCCTGGTCACCGCCCTGGTCAATGCGTTCTGGCTGTCCCCCGAGGACGAGGCCGCCGAGAAGGCCGCCGCCGCCGCCGCCGACAACCCGGACGCCGCCGCCGCGACCGAAGGCAGCGAAGAGGCCCTCGCCAAGGGCAGCGGCCGCATCCGCGACCAGCGCGCCTTCACCCACGAGCTTTACCGCCGCTTCGGCGCCGTCATCGAGCTGCAGCGTGAGGCCGACGACAAGGCGGCGATCATCGAGCGCGCCACCCACGAGGCCGCGGTGTCGATGATCCAGCAGCGCAAGCGCGTCTACGACCTCGCCTACGACCTGGTCGAGAAGATCTGCGTCGAGCACTGCCCGCCCGACAAGTCGCCCGACGACTGGGATCAGCCGGCGCTGGTCGCCGCGCTCAAGGAGCAGTTCAACCTCGAGGTGTCGCTCAAGGACACCCCGCTGGAGGTCGCGGCGCTCGCCGACCGCGCCTGGGAGCAGATCGAGAAGTTCACCGCCGCCCGCGAGGAAGAGCTCGATATGAACTTCCTCTACGTCGCCCGCCACTTCTGGCTGGAGGAGATCGACAACCAGTGGATCGATCACCTCAAGGCGATGGACGGCCTGCGCGAGGGCATCGGTCTGCGCGGCTACGGCCAGCGCGATCCCAAGCAGGAGTACAAAAAAGAGGGCTACACGATGTTCCTGCAGATGATGGACTCCATCGCGCAGAACGTCGCCACCAAGCTCTACAAGGTGCGCCTGGATCGCCAGCCGTCGACGCAGACGCCCGAGCAGCAGGCCACCGCCAAGCTGCCCGAGTTCAAGGTCAAGCAGCGCCGCATCGTCCTGCAGCACGCCGCCACCCCGACCTCGGGGGCCGAGGAAGAGAAGAGCACCCGCGACGCCTCGCGCGACGATCAGCCCGAGTCTCCGGCCGGCGCCGAGGCCAAGGGCAAGACGGTCAAGCGCGAAGAGGGCAAGGTCGGCCGCAACGAGCCGTGCCCATGCGGCTCGGGCAAAAAATACAAGAAGTGTCACGGGGCTAGCGCGGCCGGCTAGGCGCCGGGAATAGGCGGCGGCCCAAGGACGTTAAAATTGGCATGTTGGAGCGCAACGACAAAAAGCCCGCGGACTACCGTGCTCGTTTCGAGCAGGCGGCCCTTGGGCACCTGGGCGCGCTGTACGGCACCGCCCTGCGTCTGACCCACAACCAGCGCGACGCCGAGGACCTGGTCCAGGACTCGCTCTTGTCCGCGTTTCGCGCCTTCGACCAGTTCGTCCCCGGCAGCCAGTGCAAGGCCTGGCTGTTCAAGATCCTCACCAACACCTTCATCAACAAGTACCGCCGCCGGGTGCTGGAGCGGCAGGTGGCGCAGTCGATGGAGCGGGCGGGCGAGACCGGGGTGATGTCCTCGGGCGGAGTGCGGGCGGCGCGCGACGCCGAGGAGACGCTGCAGTACTCGCTCATGTCCGAGGCCATCCACAAGGCGCTGGGCGACCTGCCCGAGGAGTTTCGCCTCGCGGTGGTGCTGTGCGATGTCGAGGAGTTCTCCTACCGCGAGATCGCCGATATCATGGAGTGTCCGGTCGGCACCGTCATGAGTCGCCTGCACCGCGGGCGGCGGCTCTTGCAGGTGGCGCTGCGCGAGCAGGCGCTGCGCTGCGGCATCGTCCGCACCGAGCCCGGCGAAGAGGACGAGCTGGCAGCGCGGCGCGCCCCGTTGGCGGCGGCCGCCGGGGCCCAGGTCTATCAGCTGCCCCGGCGACAAGGATCGGCGACCAAGAAACCGTAGATTCGACGACGACGTAAGACCATGCAGTGTCGAGACATCGAACGCGATCTGGACAGCTTCATCGACGGCGAGCTGGCTGTACCAGAGAGTCTTGAGGTCGAGGCTCACCTACACACCTGCGCTGCCTGTCAAAAGCAGGTCGAAGAGCAGCGCAGCATGAAGCGCTCACTGCGCCTGGCGCTGCGGCCACCCGAGCTGCCGGCGACGCTGCGCGACTTCGTGCGCGACAGCCTGCACGGCGAGCTGCGCGAGCAAGAGCGGGCCTCGCGCTGGCTGCGCCTGCGCCGGCCAATTCTGCTCAGCCTGCCGGCGCTGGGGCTCTGCGCGGCGCTGCTGTTCGCGGCGCTTTACCCGTCGCGGCCCGAGGTCGTGATGGAGTCGATGATCATCAAGCACCAGCGCAACCTGCCGCTGGAGATCACCGGCGGGCCCGAGGTCGTGCGCAGCTGGTTTGACGGCAAGGTGCCCTTCGCGGTGCCGCCGCCGCGGGTCGAGCCGATCGCCTCGCTGCGCGGCGGCCGGATCAGCCAGCTCGGCGATCGCGAGGCGGCGTACCTGCAGTATGAGCAGCGCGGGCAGCGGATCTCGGTGTTCGTCTTTGACCCGAGCGGGCTGCGCCTGCAGGCCCCCCGGCGGGCGGTCATCCACAACCGCGAGGTGTTCATCCAGGGCAGCCGCGGCTACCACATCGCCGTCTTCCAGGATCGCGACCTCGGCTACGCTATCGCCGGCAGCGTCGACGAGCCGGAGTTTATCCAGTTCGTCTCGGCGATCATGCGCTCGCCGTAGCGCGCCAGACTTCTCGCCGCCGGGGCTTGGCTGTAAGATCACCCGCGGTGCTGGGGACTCGATATTCCGTGCGGGCGCTGCGCAACCGGCCGCGGCGGGCCAGCTTTGGGCTGCCGCTTGGGCTGCTCTTGGCGCTCGTGCTGCCCGGCGTGGGGCGTGGCGAGGCGGCGCGCGGCGCGGCGGCCCGTCCGGCGCCGCGGCCCAAGAAGCTGCCGCCGCTGCTGCAGCACATCCGGCAGGGGGTCGCGGCGTTTCGCGCCGGCGACTACGCCAGCGTGCGCGCCGAGCTGCTGCCGCTGGCCAGCAGCGGCGCCCTGCGCGCGTTCAAGGGTGAGGACTACGCGCTCTACCTGCTGGGTGAGAGCGAGGCCCTGCTGGCCGAGGAGCAGCAGGAGCGCCGCCTGTGGCAGGGGGCGCAGCAGCACCTGCGGGCGGTGGTTGCGCTCGGCGACTCGCCGCTGGCGCTGCTCGCGCGGGCGCGGGCGGCCGACTGCGCCCGCAAGCTCGGCAAGCCGGCGGCCAAAGAGGCCGAGGCCGGCTACCGCGAAGCGCTCGGCAGCGCCAAGTCGAGCCTGGACGTCGCCACCATCCGCTTCCGCCTCGCCGAGCTGGCCGAGCAGGCCGGCCGCAGCCCCGAGGCGCGCGCCGCCCTGCGCAAGCTGTACGTCGAGTACCCCCTGCACCCGCTCGGCGAGACGGCGCTCGCCCGGCTGCACGAGCTCGATGCCAGCACCACCCTGGACGCCAGCGAGCACATAAAGCGCGCCAAGAACCTCATCCAGAACCGCCGCTGGCCCGAGGCGATCGCCGAGCTCATGGCCCTGCCGGCCGACCTCGGCCCCGCCCTGCGCGACGAGGTCGAGTACTGGCTGGCCACCAGCTTCTACCGCATGCGGCGCAACTACAGCGGCGCCGCCCAGAAGCTGCTCGAGGTCGCCAAGCGCATGCGCGGCGAGCCGCAGGCCGAGGCGATGTTCCACGGCGCCCGGGCGCTGTCGCGCGCCGATCAAGACGACGAGGCGATAAAGGGCTATAAGGCGGTGGTCGAGGCCCACCCCAAGTCGCACTTCGCCCCCGAGGCGTCGTTCTTAAGCGGCTGGCTGGAGTATAACCGCAGCCACTACACCGAGGCGATCGCCAACCTGCAGGAGACCCTGCGCCGCTTCTCCGGCCCGTTCGCCGACGAGGCGCGCTGGTACATCGGGCTGTCGCGCTACCTGCTGGGCGACTACGCCGGGGCGCTGCCCGAGCTGGAGGCGCTGGCCAAGCGCGGCGGCACCGTGGCCGCCAAGGCGAACTACTGGGCGGCGGTGGCGCTGTTCAAGCAGGACCGCAAGCCCGAGGCGCTCGAGCGCTGGCAGCGCCTGGTTGATAGCCAGCCGCTCGGCTACTACGGCATGCTGGCGCGGGTGCGCCTGGGCGGCGAGGGGGTCAAGGTGACCCTGTTCGCCGACGCCGCGCGGCGCTCGGCCGAGGGGCTGCTGGCCTGGCCCAAGCCGGGCGAGCCGCCCGACCCCCAGGTGCTGCAGGACCCGCAGGTCGAGCGCGCCGCCGAGCTGCTCCTGGTCGGCCTGGATACCGAGGCCAGCGCCGAGCTGCGTCGCAGCGAGCCGGCGCTCATGCAGCGCTACGGGGCGGCGCGGGCGCTGCCGGCGCTGTTTGACCTTTACACCCGCGCCCAGAACTTCCAGCGCCCGCACCAGCTGGCCGAGGTCTACGGCGCCGCCGCCCTGCGCAAGGACCCGCAGAAGGTGCCAGCGGCGCGCCCGCTGTGGGAGGCGAGCTACCCGCTGGCCTACCGCGGCTTCATCGAGAAGTACGGACCCACCGGCGACAACCCGCCGCGCTACCTGTACTCGATCATGCAGAAGGAGTCGGCGTATAACCCGCACGATGTCTCGTACGCTGACGCGATAGGCCTGTTGCAGATGATCCCGCCGACCAGCCGCCGCGTCGCGCCGTACATCGATCGCCCCTACACCGACGATGTCCTTTACGACCCGGAGGGCAACATCCAGTTTGGCGCCTGGTACATCGGGCGGCTGCTCAAGAAGTTCAAGGGGCAGGTGGCGCTGGGGGCGGGCAGCTTCAACGCCGGGCCCAAGGCGATGATCCGCTGGCTGGAGCGGCACGGCGATCGGCCGCTCGACGAGTTCATCGAGCTGTGCCCCTACACCCAGACCCGCGAGTACATGAAGAAGCTGCTCGACATCTATGCCCACTACGTCTACCTGTGGGACGGTCAGGAGTACCTGCCGAGCCTGCAGGTCGACAAGCAGTACCTGACCGGCGACGGCATCGACTACTGAGGGGCGACCACCGGCGCCAGCTTCGCGCCGGGTTGTGAGCCCAGCTCTGCGCCGGCTTCTGACCGGGGCTCGGGGCCGGGCTCTGACCCCGGCTCGGGGTAGACCAGCAGCTCGCTGGTGGCGCGGCCGCAGCGGAACAGCGCGTCGAGCACCGAGAGTCCGCCGACGAACGACGGCTGCCCCTGCGGGTAGGTGAGCGGGACGTAGGTGCGGATCGTCAGCTGCAGGCCAGCGGCGCTGAACTTGTCGGCCGCCTGGTACTTGGGCCCGCTCGGGCCCGACAGGTAGGTGGTGCCGCCCACCGCCTGCACCAGCGCCACCAGCCGCTCGTCCCCGCGACCGGCGCAGGCAAGGGTGCTGGCGCGCACCACGCGCCGCTGCAGCCCGAGGTAGGCGAGCAGCGCGTGCAGCAGCCGCTCGTTGAACTCCGCCAGCCACGGACCGGCGCCCTCGTAAAGAGGCGCCAGCAGGGCGAAGACCTCGGCGAAAAAGGGGCTGCGGCCGTAGCGGGCGCGCAGCGTCTGCAGGTGGCGCCGCGCCCAGCCCGGGTCGGCGATGCGCGCCTGGCAGATCCGCTGCAGCTCGCCCGCGCCGTGCGCCAGCGGGATCGTCAGCCACTGCGGTCCCTGCGCCCCAAGGATCCGCGTGCGCGCCACGTAGCTGCGCCCGCGCGGCAGCTGCGCGTCGTCGAGCAGGACCAGCACCTGGGCCGCCTTGAGCTTGGCGAAGAAGCCGCACCACGGCGCATAGTTCGGCTGGTGGATCGCCACCCGCAGCCCGGCCGCCGCTGCGCCGCCGCTCGGGCTCACGCGCGCCGGTGGATGAGGGTGAAGTCGTTGGGCCGGTAGTCGTGGATGAGGCGGCAGCGCCAGTCGACCTGGCGCTGGAACAGCCCGAGCAGCCACGCCGGCTCGACATACTGCGACACCCCGTCGGGCTTTTGGGTGCAGGTGCTGAGGAAGTTCAGCCCGAAGCCGCGACTGCAGAGGGCGTGGAAGCGGCGCAGGATGCGCAGCACATACTCCTCATAGCCGGCCACCGCCACCGCCATGATGCCCGAGGCGACGATGAAATCCGGCCGCAGCGGCGGGTCCCCGGCCCGTGCGTCCAGCACATCCAGCACCGCAAACTCCGCCTGCGGGTGGCGCTTCTGCGCCGCGGCGACGATGCGCGGCGACAGGTCGACGCCCAGGTAGCGCGCCGGCACCTGCCCGCGCTCGCCCAGGTAGTCCAGCAGGTCGCCAAAGCCGCAGCCGACCTCCAGCACCGTCGCCTGGTGCAGCGGCAGCTCGTCGAGCAGCACCTGATAGCGCGCCCGCTGCGACTCGCGGCTGCCCCAGAAGGCCTGCCAGCCGTCGCCGCGCTCGGCCACCAGGTCCTCGTGAAAGGCGGCGGCGCGGGCGCGCCACTGCGCGAGCAGCTCGGCAGCGGCGGCGGGCTCGGGGTCGGGGAGGGCCGCAGGGGGCGGCGCGGGAGCGGCGGGGCGGGTCATCGGCGCGGTCTAGAACTCGTCGTCGTCGTCGCCCTTGCTCTTGATGCTGTTGAGCAGCTTGAAGGCCTCTTGGACCTTGGGGTTCTTGGCGCTGTTGCCGTAAAGCTGCATGACCTTGCGGCACAAGAGCTTGGCCTGGCTCGGGTTCTTGGTTACAAGGCCGCGGGCCTGGCTCAGCATCTGGTCGGCCTGGCCATCCTTGGCGGGATCGGCAGCCGCGCCGGCGGCCGCCGGCTTGCCGCCCCCGGCCTTGGCCTGCAGGCCGCTGATCTTGCCGCTGAGGAAGCCCGACAGCCCGCCCCCGAGCTTCTTGTCGGCGGCGGCGGCGCTCTGGTAGGCGTCGATCGCGCCCTTGGGGTTACTGCCCTCAAGCTTGCCCGCCTTGTCGATGGCGGCCTTGACGTCCTCGATGTTGCGCGCCGTCTCTGCCGCCTTGGGCGACTTGACCGCCTTGGCGGCGCTGATCGCGCCACCGAAGTCTTTGCTCTTGTAGGCGGCCAGCGCCTTGCTGAAGTCGCCTCCGCTGGCGGGCTCGGCCTTCTTGGGCTCGGCCTTCTTGGGCTCGCTCTTGCGCTGCTGCTTGGGCTCGGGCTTGTCGGCCTTCTTGGGCGGCTCGGGCTGCTCGGGCTGCGTGTTGTCGGCGACCTGGGTCGGCTCCTCGGGCTTGGGCGCGCTGGTCAGGCGGGCCTTGAGCTCCAGGAGGTCGGTGCTCTCCGGGTCATACTCCAGCCCCTGGCTGACCTTCTCCAGCGCGGCGGCGTTGTCGTTTTTGGCCAGCGCCTGGGCCTCGTTGTAGATCGCCTTGACCGCCTCGTGCCGCGCCTGCCGCGCCTGCTGCTGCGCGTCCTCGAACTGCGTCGACGACTTGTCGACCTTGTCGAACAGCTTGAGGGCGTCGGCATACTTGCGATCGTCCAGCTGCTTTTTGGCCTGCTCGAGGATCTTGTGGAACTTGTCCTCGGTGTCGCAGGCCTCCAGGTAGTGCTTGAGCTCCTGCGAGTCGGGGGCCAGGACGAGCGCCGCCTCGAACGCCTTGCGCGCGGTGTCGTAGTGGGCGGCGGTGAAGTCCTTGGTGCCGGTGTTGTAGCTCTCCAGCGCCTTGTCGACGAGCTTGGCGGTGCCGCTGCCGCGCAGCGAGAGCACCGTGAAGCCCACCGCGCCGACCAGGAAGGCGCTGAGCAGCGCCCCGAAGTACAGCGTGCGCTTCTTGGCGTTGCCGAGGAACCCGAGCGGCCCCATCGGCATGATGGCGATGCTGCTGCCCGAGATCATCGACTGCGGCTGCGACTGCGGCTGCACCGCCATGCCGCCGGTCCCGAGCGGCTGCACCATCGACGGGAACGCCGGCTGCGGCGCCTGCAGCTGCGGCATCTGCGGCTGCATCGGCTGCATTGGCATCTGCGGCTGCATCGGCTGCATCGGCATCTGCGGCTGCATATAGCCGGCCTGCTGCGGCGGGTAGCCCGGCGGCGGGTAGCCCATCGGCGGCTGCCCGTAGGCCGGCGGTGCCATCATCGGCGGCGCCGGCGGCGGCGCCATCATCGGCGGCGGGGCGGGCGGCGGCGGCGGCATCTCCTGCTGCGGCCGCGACGGCGGGTGCTCGAAACGGAGCAGCGAGTTGCCGACCTCGATCTGATCCCCATCGACGAGCTGCACATCGGCGACGCGCTTGCCGTTGACCATGGTGCCGTTGGGCGAGCCCATGTCCTGCATGCGATAGCCGTTGGGCTGCAGGTGGATCTGGATGTGCCGCCGCGACACCGCGATGTCGGCGATGACCAGCATCTGATCGGCGCCGCGCCCGATGGAGGTGAGCTGCCGGTTGAGCTCGATCTGCTTGCCCTGATCGTTGCCGCTGACGACGCGCAGGATGCCGTACTTGCCCATCGGCGGCGCTCCTACGGCACCCCCCGCTCCCCCGACGCCACCGGCGCTCGGACCGGGCGGCACCATCGCGTAGATGGCGACGCCGCGTCGGTGGTGGACTGTCGCCCCCGGGTGCGCGAAAGCCGGACCGTCGGAGTCGCCGAATGAGAACGAGGAAGAAGAATCAGAGGGACTCATCGGGTGAGATCTGACCAGCATTATGCGAAAGTGTATCAGCAGCCCCGCTGTCATTCCAGAGTCAGGTGCGATAACGGGGCAGCGGAGCCGGCCCGCGCTCGCTGCGCGGGTCGATCCGGCCAAACCCGCACCGCTGCCCGCGGTTGCCCGAGCTTGGGGCGCGGCCAGCTGCGCTGACTTATCTGCCCACTTTTGCCCTGCTTACAGGAGCTGCCTTGGCGGGCTGGCGACTACCGGCAGTCACCGGAGATCACTGGAGATCACCGGAGATCACTGGCGACCTCTGGCGACCTCTGGTGACCTCTGGTTATCAGGGCGCGGCGCTGGGGCCGGCCGACGGTCCGCCTGGGAAGGCTTGCCGGCGCTCGCTGCCGTCATCCTGCTGGATGAGCAGCTCGACCCGCTGCTCGGCGGCATCGAGGATGGCGCTGCCGCGGCGCGACAGCATCACCCCGTCTTCGAATGCCAGCAGCGCCTGCTCTAGCGACAGGCTGCCCTGCTCCAGGCGCGCCACGACCTGGCGCAGGCGATCGAGCACCTGATCGAAGCCGAGCTCCGGCTCGTCGCCGGGACCTTGTTTGTTGCCGGCGGCGCCGGTCGCGCCGCGTCCCGCCGCCGGGCCGGCGTCACCCGAGGAATTTGCGCTTGAATTTGCCACGTGAGTCTTTTCTGGCGCGGCCCGCCTGAGCTAGGCCGCGGCCGTCACCCCAGCGCATCCCCCCGGCTGCGCCGGCGCTGCTACTTCAGGCCGACGTTGAACTTGTAATCGAAGGTCTCGGGCTTGCCGCTCGGCGGCGGCGGCAGCTGCCACTGGATGGCGCGGCTCTTGACGCACTCGGTGAACTGCGGGTCCTTCACTTCGTCCTTGGTAAAGGCGAACTGGTTGACCTTGCCGTTGGGCGCGACCTGGATCTTCATCTCCATCGAGCCCTTGAGCGAAGCGTTGCGCTGGCCGGCCTCACCGATGCACGCCGTGATGTCGCCGCGGTTCTGCCGCACGCCCTCGATCGCCGTGTCCTTGTACGAGTGACAGGCGGCCAGGGTCAGGGCGCAGAAGAGGGTTCCAAAAACCATGACGGGTCGAGCAGTTTTCAGCATAAGTGGACTTTGCAGCCCGTTGCCTGCAAGGTCAAGCCGACGCGGCGCAAATTCGCCTAAGTCCCCGAAGGCACAGCGAAAAGCCCGCGGGTGAAATCTGCCGCGGCCCGCCTCCGGGCGAGCGCGCTACGGGCTGCCGGCCGGGGGCGCCGGCGCCGCGGCGGGGGCCGGAAGAGGAGTCGCCGCGGGCGCCGCACTAGGCCAGCTGACCTGCCAGGTGCGCAGCATCTCCATCGCCACCGGCGCCGCGCGGCCCTTGGGGACGCCGCACACGATGGCGACCAGGCGGCCGTGGCGCAGGACCGAGAACTCGCGGTCCGCGAGCTCGCGCACAAGCAGGCCGCCGCCGCTGCCGCCACCGCTGGCAGATGACTCGTCGCGATCGCGGGTCATCGCCCGCAGCCGCGGGCGCTCTTTTTCCTTGAGGGCAGGGCGCGGGTGGGCCCCCGGGGGCGGCGGCGCACTGGTCAGCCCGACGATCACCTTCTGCGCGGCCTGCGCTGCTTCGTCGGCATCCAGCTCGCTGTCCCAGGCCGACAGGATGAGCACCGCGGGCAGCGCCTCGCCGGGGGTGAGGTACGCCACCAGCCGATCGCCGCCCCAGCCCGCCGCCGCCTGCGCCGCCGCGGTCTCGGAGAGCCGGCCGCTGAACCAGACCCGGAACAGCATCTCGCCCAGCACATCGCGGCGCGCCTGCTTGTAGCCGGGCAGGGTGGTCATCGGCACTGCCGTGATCGGCACCGGCCGCTCGCGCTGCTCGTACTTCTCGGGGTGGATGATCTGCTCGGTCGAGTCGGGCGGATCGCGAAAGACCTCGTCGATGCGGCTCCACGGCTGGTTGGCGCGGTGGGTGGTGACAAACTCCAGGCCGGCGACGTAGGGGAAGATGAGCGACTCGCGCAGCACCAGCGGCGCCTGCTGCAGGGCGGGGGTGGCCGCCATGCTCATCTGCATCATCTGCTTGCCCAGGCGGGCGACCATCTGCGGCATCTTGGTCGTGTCCAGGTTCATCCCGCGCGCCGCGAACTCGAGCATCAGCGCCGTGCCGTCCCCCTCGACCACCGCCGAGCGGGCGAGCTGGCGGTCGCCGTCTTCCTTGAACGGCTGCGAGAACCGCTTGAGGTCGAAGTGCTGGTCCTGCAGCGTGTGCTCGATCTCGTGCGCCAGCGCCGGGCGCTGCATGTCGAGCGGCAGCCAGTCGGCGATATACAGCATCTTGGCGTAGGGGTCATAGAAGCCGGCTACCTGCTCGGTGAGCAGCTCGAACAAGAGCTTCTCGTAGTCGGCGTCGAGCGGCAGCAGACCCAGGCGCTTGAGCACCGCCGACTCCACCTGCACCTCGTCTTTGGAGTAGTCCTTGGCGATGCGCTCGCGCAGCTTGAGGCCGATCTCGGCCCGGCTGAGCACTCCGCGGGCGATGGGCGTCGTCTGGGGCAGGCCGCGCAGGGCCGCGACCTGGCGGGCGATCTCGTCGGCGGCGCTCAAAAGGGCGCTCGGTGCCGCCTTGGCCGGCGGTGCCGCTGCGGGCGGCTTGGCCGGCGGCGGTGGCGGCGGGCGGCGCACTCCCGCTCCGCTGGCGGCGGCTCCCACGCCCAGGGCGAGCCCGGCCGCGAGCACCGCCCCCCAGCGGCTGCGCCCCATCGGCGGGCGAGACCAGCCGAGCCCCCAGGACGCGGGCGCCTCGCCGGTCGCCAAAGCGGAGCCCGCTCTAGCCGCCGGCCGCCTCCCGCAGCCAGAGCCAGCAGAGCCAACAGAGCCAGAGCCAGAGCCAGAGCCAGAGCCAGAGCCAGAGCCAGAGCCAGGCGGATTCGCTGAAGTCGGTTCGAACATTGTAACTAGTTACCTGAGCTTACCTAAGAATCCGCCCTGCTGCCAGACGGGCTGGCTGCTCGCGGTCATGCGGGTGCCAAGACCCGCTATGCTGCGCGGCCATGCACCGCAGCCAGCCCGCAACGCCCGCCGCCCTTTCCACCCCGGCCCGGGGCTGCCTGCGCATCGCCCTGGTCAGCGACTATTACTATCCAGATCTCGGCGGCATGCCCGAGCACGTCCACAACCTGGCCTGCGAGCTCGGGCGGCGCGGCCATGCGGTCACGGTGATTACGACCGCCTTTGCCACCGCCGCGCCCGAGTCGGCGCTGCCGCCCGGCGGCGCGTCGGCGGTCGCACTGCCGTCTCGCCGCGGCCGGCCGGAGGCGCTGCCCTTCGACGTCGTGCGGCTGGGCCGCGCCAGCGGCGCGCTCATCGCCAATGGCTCGGTGTCGCGCGCCGCGGTCGGGCTGGGGCTCGGGGCGGCGATGAAGCGGCTGCTGCACCAGCGCGCCTTCGACATCGTCCATGTGCACGCGCCGATCTTTCCGACCCTGGCGCTGCTCGCCATCCGCTGCGCCCCCCCGAGCGCCCGGCTCGTCGGGACGCTGCACACCCACTTTGAGGACTCGCAGCTGCTGCGGCTGTTTCGCCGGCCGCTGCAGCGTTACCTCGATGCGCTCGATGGGGTGATCGCTGTCAGTCAGACCGCGCTAACGTGCATGCGCCGGCTCGGCTTCCGCTGCCAGGGGGAGATCATCCCCAATGGGGTCGATCTGGCGTACTGGCAGCAGGGCCGCGCGCTGCCGGCCTGGCAGGACGGCGCGGTGCACCTGGTCGCCCAGGCGCGCCTGGAGCCGCGCAACCACCTGGGCACCATCATCGAGGCGCTGCGGCTGCTCGGTGAGCGGGACGGCGCCGCGGCGCCCAGGCTGCGCCTGCTCGTCCTGGGCGATGGGCCGCAGCGGCCCGCCCTGGTGGCGCAGAGCGCCGGCCTGCCGGTGCACTTTGCCGGGGCGGTGCTGGCCGAGCGGGCCGACTTTGTCGCCACCAGCGACATCTACTGCTTTACCGCGGCGATCGCCTCGCACCCGATGGCGCTGCTGGAAGGCATGGCCGCCGGGCGGCCGGTGCTGGCGCACGCCATCGACGGCGTGCGTGAGCTTGTCTCCGACGGAGTGGAGGGCTTCGTGCTGCCGCTCCATGCGCCGTCCGCCTACGCCGCGGCGCTCCACCGGCTGGCCACCGACCGCGCCCTGCGGCTGCGCCTGGGCGCGGCGGCGCGGGCGCGCGTGGCCGCCTTCAGCTGGCCGCGCGTCAGCGACCAGATCGAGGCGTTCTACCGCGCCCTGCAGCCGCGCTGACAGCCGGTTACAAGAGCCGCGATGCGACCCGAGCGCAGACCGGGCAGGGCTCACCACCTCGAGGCCCCGCCGCGCGCGGGCCGCTCGCTACGCTTTCCCAGCGGGTTACTGGGCGGTCGGTCGACTACTCGGGCGAAGATGAGCCGGACGAGCCCGAGGAACCGGCGGCACCGGGGCTCGGCGGGCCGAACGAGCCATTTTGGAAGCTCAGCCCGTTGCGCTGACACAGCTCCTGCAGCATCTGCTTGTGTTCGCTCGACTCGAGCTTGGTGTAGGCCTTGTTGGCCATCAGAGCGTTGCGCACGCTGCACGCCGCCGAGCCGATGAAGCGCCAGGCGCGCTCGGCGTCGGGCCCGCCGCCCTCGGCGCCCTCGGCGACCTGCAGGGCGAGCTCGGTCGCGCGACCGCGCTCGCCGCGCACGTAGGCTGCCTGCGCCTCTTTCATGAGGTCGTCGGGGTTCTTGTCCTTGGGCTCGGTGGGCGTGGTGGCGCTCGGTGGGCTGGCCGGCTGCTCCCCGGCCGGTCGGCCCGCGCCCGGGGTAGACGCCTTGCCGGCGCCCGTCGAGTCGGGCAGGCTCGGCAGAGCCGGGTTGCCAGCGGGCGACTCGCCGGGGGTCGGGCTCGCCGGGGCCGGGGGCAGCTTCGGCGGGCTGTTGGCCGGCGGGGTGGCAGCCGGCTTGGTCGCCGGCGATGGCGTGCCGGCCGGAGCTTCCGGGCCGCCGCTCGGGGCGGCCGGCTTGCCAGTCTCGGCGCCGGTCGGGGATGCCGGTAGCGGCGGGGCTCCGGGCCCAGTCTCGGGACCGCCCAGGCCGCGCAGCGGCGGCAGCGGAACGTGCGGCGCAATCGGGGTGAGCGGGCGGGCGGCGGCATCGGCGGCCGGTGTCGGGGACGAGTCGCCCAGATCCAGCGCCTCGACCACCGGGACCGCGGCGGGGGCCCGCGGGCTGCCGAGCTCCTCGACTGCCGGGATGGGCAGCTGCGGGTGCGGCTGGCGGCTGTCGAGCAGCAGGGTCAGCCCGAGCCCGGCCAGGATCGCCACTGCGGCGCCGCCGAGGATGAGCCCCCACGAAGGGCCCTTGGCCTGCTCAGCCGCCGGCGGGGGGAGGCTCTCGGGCAGCAGCAGCGGCGGCGCGGCCAGCACCGGCGGGGCCGGCGTCGCCGTGCTCGGCGGCGGGGGGGCCGGCGCGGCCGGCGCGATCGGCGCAGCGATCGGTACGGCGCGCGGGATCGCAACCGGCGGCGGCCCTGCAGCCGAGGGGGCAGCCGGAGGCGCTGCCGCCGGCGGTGCGGGCGGAGACGGCGGACTGGCGGCCGGCGGCGGCGGCGCGGCCGAAACCGGCGGCCGATTCGTTGCCGGCGGCGGCAGCGGCGGGGCCGCGACGATCCGGCCCGAGGGCAGCGGGGGCGCCACCGCGGCGACCCGACCCGAAGCGGAGGCGGCGCGACCTCGACGGGCGCCGCGAGGAGACGCCTCCGATTCGCGGCGCCGACGTCTCGCTCGGCGCACCGGGATCGCCGGCCCGTCGACTTGGTGGTGACCGCGCGGACGAAGTCCATCATCGTCTCGTAGCGGTCCTCGCGCCGCTTGGCCATGCCGCGGTTCAGCGCGGTGACCATGTGCGACGGCAGCTCCGGCATCAGGCGGTTCAGCGGGCGCGGCGGATCGTTGAGGATGTGGCGCAGCAGCTCCTCGGGCGAGCTCGTCGTCAAAGGGCAGCTTTGCCCGAGAGCATGCGCACCCGATCACCGCCAGCGCCCACTGATCGGCGCGGCCGTCGATCGGCGCGGTGCCCTCCTGCAGCATCTCGGGCGCCATGTAGGGCGACACGCCGTGCGCCGCGTCCAGCGTCCCCGCCGGCGCCGCGCGGCGGAAGCGCGACAGGCCGAAGTCGGTGACGCGCGCCGACTCGGTCACCCGGTCGCCCAGGTCGTGGCGGACCAGGTAGATGTTCTCCGGCTTGATGTTGCGATGGACGATGCCGCTGCGGTGGGCGGTGGACAGGGCGCTGCCGACCTGCTGCAGGATCTCCAGCGCCTGGGCAAGCGGCAGCGTCTCCAGCTGGAGGCGCTGCTGCAGGTTCTCGCCCTCCAGCAGGTCCATGACGAAAAACGGCGTCCCGTTCTCGTCGCGATCGAAGTCGGTGATGGGGGCGATGTGCGGGTGGCGCAGCGTCGCGATGAGGCGCGCCTCATCCTGGAATCGCTGGTACAGCTCGGGGCTCGCCGCGAGCTTGCGGTGCAGCACCTTGACCGCGTAAAGGCCGTTGCTGCGCACGTGCCTGGCCACATAGACGGTGCCAATGGTTCCGACGCCGAGGAAGCGCTCAATGCGGTAGGTCTTGGCAAGGACCTCGCCGACGATGTTCTTGTCCCGGTTTGTCATGAAGGTCTGCCGCCCGGAGCTCCCGGGGGGAGAGGCCAGAATGACAGGGCCGCCCTTTTTAAGCATAAAGTTCACCGGTACCCGGAAACTGTACGATCCTGTCTCCCAGGCGGCAACTGGCGACCCGCCGGGAGCCGCTGACCCCGCAAGCCGGCGGCGCAGCCGACGATCGTCTGACTTGGGGGACTTGGGGACTTGCGGGCCGCTCGCTGGCGGCTCCTCCTTGGCGAGCACTCCAAGCCACAAGTCGGGCCATGAGCTGAGCCAGGACGGGAATCACGTACGAGCCGGAAACCGATCCCGAGGTCGAGAGCTGTGCCGGTTTCACGCAGATACATCGCCACTACCATAAATATCTTATCCTACAAAATCAGGACCGAGCTCAGGAACCATGATCACCGACGTATTTTTAGGCGGGCGAGCCGCGGTCCGTATAAGGGTCGCGATAAGGGCCGCGATAAGGGTCGCGGCCTTTGTGACCGCTGCGACGCTGACGGCGGGGAGCAGCCCGACGCAGCCGCTGCGGGCAGAGACCGGCGACTTCTGGGCCGGCTGGGGTGACGGCAAGGCGGAGCTGTCGGGATACAGGCTCACGATGCCGCGCTACGGGCAGCCGCGCGAGGGCTCGCTCGTGCTCATCTACGTCACCGAGGACTTCAGCGACAGCCTGCGCGTCAAGGCCGATCCCGGGCGCCACCCGGCCGCGGACGTGTATCCGGTGCTCAAGCTCAACTCGATCCGCAAGTTCCAGACCGGCATCTATGACTACAGCGTGATGACCTCGGTGTTTTCGCGGCTCGACTTCGCCGCGACCGAGCGCCCCTTCCCGCTGCGCAAGCTTAGCCTGTCGAGTCAGGAGTGGTGCTGCCACGTCTACCATCAGGTCCTCCCCCAGGTCGCAAGTCCGACGAGTCCGGCGCAGTGGCTGAGCACCAGCCACAGCTACTTCGACGGCGAGGCCGACGAGCAGCGCCTGCTGCCGGCGCCCCCCGGCGAGGCGGTGGCCGAGGACGAGCTGCCGCTGCTCCTGCGCACCTACGCGCAGCGGCGCGAGCTGCTGGCCCCCGGCGAGAGCCGCACGGTGGCGCTGCTACCGTCGCTCGTTCGCGCTCGGCTCTTGCACCGGCCGCTCGCCTTCACCGTCGAGGCGACCATCGCCCGCGCGCGCGCCGCTCAATCACCAGACGCCGACCGGCGAGATTCAGGTGATCGCCTACACGGTCGCCATCCGCGATGGCGATCGCGCTACTTTCAAGTTCGCCGCCGCGCCGCCCCATCGCCTGATTCACTACCGCTGGGATAGCGGCGAAGAGGCGACGCTGCTCGGCTCGACGCGGCTGCCCTACTGGCAGCTGCACGATAACGGTCACCAAGTGCTGCTCAAACAACTCGGACTCGGCCTGCCGAGGAATTAACGACCAATTAAGGCCAAGCCCTGTCCTTGACACTCCCCATGAGAGGGTTAGTTTCATGATGCCGCCCCATGAGTACTAGCAAACGCGACTACTATGAAGTGCTCAGCGTCTCCCGTACCGCCGATGACGCCGAGATCAAAAAATCCTACCGCCGCCTCGCCATGGAGTTTCACCCCGATCGCCGACCCGGCGATCGCGAGGCGGAGGAAAAGTTCAAGGAGGCCGCCGAGGCCTACGGCGTGCTCTCCGACCCCGAGAAGCGCAAGCTCTACGATCGCTTCGGCCACCAGGGCCCGGCGCAGAGCGGCTTCTCCGGCTTTGGCGGCATCGAGGACATCTTCTCGGCCTTCGCCGACATCTTTGGCGGCTTCAACGGCGGCGGCGGCGGCTTCGGTGGCCGCCGGGTGCAGCGCGGCGATGATCTCGAGGTCGAGATGGAGATCACGTTCATGGAGGCCGCCAAGGGGGTCAAGCGCGAGATCGAGATCGAGCGCCACACCGCCTGCGAGACCTGCAGCGGCACGGGGGCTAAGCCGGGCACCCAGCCGCAGCGCTGCAAGGGCTGCCAGGGCCGCGGCCAGGTCGCCCACCAGCAGGGCTTCTTCGTCATCTCGACGACCTGCCCGCAGTGCCGCGGCGCCGGCACGACGATCGCCGAGAAGTGCCCGACCTGTCGCGGCGCCGCCCAGGTCGCCAAGAAGGCCACCGTCCACGTCACCATCCCCGCCGGCATCGACGACGGCCAGCGCCTGCGCCTGAGCCACCAGGGCGACCCCTGCACCCAGAGCGGCGGTGAGCCCGGGGACCTTTACGTCCATGTGCGGGTGGCCGCCGACTCGCGCTTTGTCCGCGACGGCGACAACCTGTGGGTCGATCTGCCGGTGACCTTCGCCCAGGCGACCCTCGGGGCGCGCCTGGAGGTGCCCACCCCCGACGGACCCGAGACGATCGAGATCGCCCCCGGCACCCAGCCGATGACCAAGCAGGTCCTGGGCGGGCGCGGCATGCCCAACGTGCGCGGCCGCGGGCGCGGCGACCTCATCGCCCGCATCCTCGTCCAGGTGCCGCGCAACCTGTCGGCCGAGGGGCGCGAGCTGGTCGAGGCGCTCGCTCCCCACCTCGGGGTTCCCAAGAGCAGCGTAAGCTCCCCCGAGGACTCGCCGTCTCCCGACTCGGGCGGCGAGCACCACGAGTCCGACAAGGGCTCGGTGTTTGACCGCATGTTCCGCGGCCGCAAGAAGAAGTGAGCGGCGCGGCTACAGCCGCTTGAACATGATGATCAGGTCGTCGCTCGGGTTGTAGAAGCCGGGGATGCGGCAGGCCTCGGGGTAGCCGTGGCTCTCGTAGAAGCGCTGGGCCGCCCCGTAGCCCTCGGTGCTGCTGGTCTCCACGCGCACCAGGCGGCCGCCGGCCTCTTTCAGCTCGTCCTCCATCGCCTGGCACAGCGCCGCCGCCACCCCGCGGCGCTGAAAGCGGGGATTGGTGGCCAGCCAGTACAGGTCCCAGGTGCTCTGGGTCATCGGCGTCGGGCCGTAGCAGATATAGCCGGCCAGCTCGCCGGCGAGCTCGGCGACGAGGATGCGATAGTCGCCGCTGCGCGTCTCATCTTTCAGGGCGCTCTCGATAAGCTCCAGCGCACAGCTAGTGTCCTCGGGCGAGAAGACCCCGACGCTGCTCACCAGGTGGGTGAGCGGCTCACGGTCGCGCGGCGCGCTCGGGCGAATCGAGATGGGCGTGGTGACGGTGGGCGCGGGCATGCGCATTCCTTGTGAGGGCAGAGATGGCGATCTGCTCGATCAGCAGATCGTAGGACAGGCCGCCGAGCAGCCCCGCCCGCGCGTAGCCGGCCCCGTCGGCCAGATCGCAGTTGGGGTTGACGTCGATGACGTACGGGGTGCCATCGGTGGCAAGCCGGATGTCGCAGCGCCCGTAGTCGCTTAGCTCGAGCGAGCGGAAGCACTTGTGCGCCAGCGCCTCGACGTGCTCCAAAAGCCCGGGCGGCAGCGGTCCCACGGGCTCGGTCCGCGTCTGATACTCCAGCGAGCTGCGGTTCCACTTCGAGTCGTAGGTGATGATGTGCGGCACGCCGGGCGGCAGGATCGAGAAATCGAGCTCCTGCACCGGCAGGGTGCGCATCGGCGCGCTGCCGAGCAGCGCCACATGCAGCTCGCGCCCGGCGATGAACTCCTCGACCAGGAGCAGCTGGCGGTAGCGGTCGCGCAGGGCTGCGACCTGGCGTACTAGCTCGTCCTCGCTGCCGACGATCGAGGCGGCGCTGATCCCGAGCGAGGCGTCCTCTTGGGCGAGCTTGACGAACAGCGGATAGTGAAGGTGCGCCACCGCCTGCAGGTCGACCGCCCGCGGCTGCGGCTGGGCGAGCAGCACCGCCGAGCGCGGCGTCGGGATGCCCGCCCCGGTGAGGATCTGCTTGGTGTGCTGCTTGCGCCCGCACAGCCCCAGGGTGAGCGGCGCCGAGCCGGTGTACGGTATGCCGAGCAGCTCGAGCAGGCTCGGCACCAGGATCTCGTGGCGGGCATCGGCGCCGAGCGACTCGATCAGGTTGAACACGAGGTCGGGCGGGTCGTGCCGCAGCTGCTTTATCAGATCATGAATGTCGTCGCTGTCGATGCCCTGGACCTCGACGAAGTGGCCGCGTGAGCATAGCGCCCGGGCGACATCGCGGGCCGAGCTCTCGACATCGGCGCGGGAGATGACGTCCAGGTTGACGGCGTCGCCGCCGGCCTCGAAGTCTCGGTTGTGAAGGACGAGGATCCGTCGCTCGTGCAGGCTCGGATCGGGGCTTTGGGGGAACTCTCCGCTCGTCTCCGCGGAATCGGCGGGACGCTGATAATGAGCAGCCATCTATAGATGTCCGCAGTGACCTCGCACTGCTTGGGACATGCTGCGGCTATTCTACAAACAGGCTCTCCGAAAGCAACGCCGGCGTCGTGGGCAAGAGCGGCGCAGCGGCGACGCCGAGCTCGCCGCACAGCGCCGCGAGCAGCGTCGGGGCGACGGAGTCCACCGGGACCGGCGCGCCCGCCTCTTCGGCCAGGCAGGTCACCTGGCCGCCGAGCTCACCGCAGGGCAGAAACCAGCCGCGCCGGAAGGCCGCGCACGCCTCGGCGGTGACGTTGAGGGCCAGGCCGTGGATCGCCACCCGCCGCTGGACATGGACCCCGATCGCCGCCAGCTTGCGCGTCCCGACAAAGACCCCCACCCGCTCGCGCTCAAAGCGCGCCGCGACGCCGAGCTGCGCCGCCACCGCCACCGCCGCCGCCGCCAGCGCCGCTACATGGTGCAAGACTCCCTGCCGCAGGCGGACGATCGGGTAGAGCACCAGCTGCCCCGGCCCGTGGTAGGTCACCTTGCCGCCGCGGCTTGAGCGCACGACCGCGACCCCGTGCTCGCCGAGCGTCGCCGCCGCGGCGGTGATGTCGCTCGGCGTGGCCGAGCGGCCCAGGGTGAGCACTGGCGGGTGCTCGACCAGCAGCACCGCCTCGGGGCCGCCGGCGAGCACGCGCTGCCGCAGCCGCTCCTGCAGCTGCCAGGTCGGCTCGTATTCGGCGCGGCCGAGAAAGTAGGCTTCCATGAAGGACTCGGACTTGGGGGCGGGAGGGGCAGCGGCGGGCTAGCTTGGCTCGGCGAGCTCGCCGAGGAGCTCGGCGTCCAGGTAGTCGATCGGCAGGTGCATCCGCCGCACGCCCAGCTGGTTGCGGATGAGCAGGTCGGTCAGCGCGTCCTGATCATAGATGTCGATGGCCGGCACCGCGCCCGCCTCGGTGAGCGCCGCGGCGCTGGCGCGGCCGGCGCAGAGCAGCAGCCCCTCGTCGAAGCTGCGCAGGCGCACCCCGGCGCGCAGCTCGCCCACCGCCTCCCGGGTGAGCTCGGCCTCGCCGGGGCGGACTGCGACCAGGACCTTCTGGCTGCGCGCCCCGCGCTGGCTCTGACCTGAGTAGTAGGCCACGCCCTCGCCGCGCTTGATAAGCTCGGCCCCCAGCATGCCCAGGCGCTCGAGCAAGAGCCGCATGAGCAGCTCGAAAGCGCCGGCGGGCAGGCCGCGCAGCCGACGGCGCAGCGCGACCCGGGTCGCCTCGCGCGTCCGGTTGAGGCGGTCGAGCAGCTCGCGCTCGGCGTTATACAGCTCGGGCTCGAGCTTGCGCTCGCTGAGCATGTACTGGCCGGGCCCGACGGTGCGGATGCGCGGCCGCAGGCCCTCGCTGTCGCGCTGGCGCTGCTCGCGGACCAGCGCCGTGCGCAGCGCCCGCGCCACATCGGCCGGCTCGCCGCGCAACAGGCGCCGCTTGAGCGCAATCTCGGCGATCTGGCGGAAGGCCAGCGGCCGCCCGTCCGAGGAGCCGCGCAGGACGTCGTACGCCGCATCGGCCATCGTCATCAGGCGCGGCGGCGGCGGCGCCTCGGGGCGGTTGCCCCCGCCGGCGGGGGGGCTGCGAAGCGCCCCCCGGGGTCGTCGCGCTCAGCGGTGGCGGCGGTGCCATCACCGGGCTCGGGGTGGTGATGAGAGACGGGCGGGGCGGCGGCGGGCCGATCGGTCCCCCGCTGCGCGGCCCGGGCGGCGGACCCTTGGCGGCGGGCGGCTCATTCCGTCCGAGCTCGCCCGCCGGGGGCCGCGGGGCCGCCGGGGCCAGGGTGGACACCGGCGGCGTCATCGTCGACCGCGGCGGCGGCGCGCTGGACTGACCGCAGAGGGCGGGGCGCCCGCCGGCTCGGCGGCTGACGCCGGGCGCGGGGTGCGGACGCTGGGCGCGGGCTCACTCCACAGAGGTGCCATCGGGGCGAGCGGCCGGGCTGTGGTCTCTCGGCGGTACGGCTCATGACGCTGGGTGGGGGGGTCGTAGTGCTGGCGGCTGTTGCTGCTCCGGCGGCTGCTGGCTGGTGGCGGCGGAGCTGGCGGCGCGGGGTGCGGCCGACGGCGCTGCGGCTGCCGAGGACGGCGAGGCCTTTTTCGGCGGCGGGACGGCGGCGGTGCCAAAGGCGGCGCGGCCTTCGCTGTCGATGCCGAGGTCTCTCTTCCGCTGACGGCGGCGCGGCAATCAGCGGCGGACGACTTCAGTTGCCGGCAAGGGCGGAAAGTCTATCTCCGCTCGCAAAGGCGGAGCAGCCGGCGGAGAGGGTGAAGCTGCGGCCGGCGGGGTCGCTTCGGCCGTCGAAGCAGGCGTAGCGTCGGCGGAAGCCGGCGCGGCCGTCGAAGGGCGGAGCATCGGCGCGGCGGCCGGCTCCCGGCCGGCGGCCGCCAGCGCGGAGGGCTGGGACCTCGGCCAGGGCGGACGGCGCCGGGGTCGCGCTTCGTCGGCCGGCGCGGCGCCGCTGGCCGGTGTCTCGGGCTGGGTGGCCGGCCGCGCCGCTGGAGCGTCCGCCGCGGCGGCGACGACGCTTGCCGCGTCCTCCTTCTTGCTCGGCCGGGGCGGCGGCGGGCCGGTCCTGCCGGCGTGCATGCTCGGCCGGCAGCTTTACCGGTCGCCGGGGCGGTGCTGGCTGCTGGGGCCGGCTCGCCGGCGGCAGCTGCGCTACCGGCGGCCGCCGCGCCCGCGGACGCGGACGAGCGGCGGCGGCTTCCCCGGCGCGCCCACCGCCGCGACCCCGGCGTCGACCGCCGCGCTCGCGCCCGGCCTGCTTGGCCGCGCCCTCGCCCGAGCTCGGCAGCTCGAGCTGCGAGCCACCGTTGCCGGCGGACTGCCGCTCGCGCCCGCGGTCTCGGCACGGGCCGGCTCCCCGCGACCGCCCTTGGGCGGTAGTTGCGCAGCCCGAAGACCCCCGGGCTCCGGCGGACCAGGTCCGACGAGGGGCGGCGGACCTCGGCCTGCAGCCGGGTCTGCATCATCGACTCAGGATCACGGCCGACCACCGACAGCAGGTCGTACTTGATCGCCAGACGGGTTAGCTCCTTGAAGTGGAGCGGTTTGCCCTCGCGACGGAGGACCTCGACAGCGGCTTCCAGGAACGTCATCTCAAAAATCCCCACATAAGAACCGTGACCACCTAGGTGAAAGATGCACGCGGCGTATGGCCCAGAGCTCCACTTGTACCCACGACAATTCGCGGGAGCAGCGACGGCCGTGCGCGAAGCTCAGGAACCTTTGGCAGCGCGGCACGGCTACCCTGCAGCGTACGTTGGGCTAGGAGTGTTAGCGCTGCCGTCGGAGACTTGTCAAGCCCATGCACGCAGCAAGGCACGCTGCGGGACTTCGCGGCGGTCGGCCACGAGAGATTTTTGCGCCGCAGCGACGAGGAATCAAGCGCTTAGGGTCGCCCGGACGCCGCTGGGAGCCGGCGGCAACTGGCGCCCGGCGCGTCCGCGCGGATTGGAGGCTCCGCGGCCCGAGCGGCCGCGCGCGGGCGGGCTTTAGACGCCGATAAACAGGCGGTTGCCGAAGTTTGGCTCGAGCTGGGCGTCGAAGATCTTGTTGGCGGCGGTGTCGATGTCGTAGGCGACGCGGCGGAACTCGAACACGCGGGTCACGTCGTCGTAGATGACGTAGCTGGCGCGGTTGTCGTAGTCGCGCGGCTGGCCGACCGAGCCGACCGAGATGACATAGCGGTAACCGGGGCGGATCTCGAACTTCTGGGCGACGACCTCGTGGACCTCGTTGCGCGACAGCGCGAACGCCTTGCACAGGTGCGAGTGGCCGATGAAGGTCACATCGGCCAGCTGGTCCCAGTAGGGCAGGCAGCGCGCCGCCTGCTCGGTCGAAAAGATGTACTCGAACTCCTCGAGGTTGATCGGCGAGCCGTGGCAGTAGCTGATGTGGCCCTCGCGCCGCTCGTAAGGCAGGCCCTTGAGCCAGCTCATGTTGTCGTGGGTGAGGGTGCCTGCGTGCAGATCTAGCGCCTGGCGCGCGGCGTCGTAGTAATACGAGTAGTCCATGCGCCCGGCGACCGCTGCGTCGTGGTTGCCCAAGATGCAGAACGCCGCGTGCTTGCGGACCAGATCGCAGCAGGGGTTCGGATCTGCCCCGTATCCGACGGTGTCACCGAGGCAGACCAGCTTGTCCACGCGGGCCATGGCGAAGCAGTCAAGGACTGCCTCCAGTGCCTCAAGGTTGGCGTGGGTATCAGAGAAAAGACCAATCCTCATACCGGAGCCCTAGTGTACTTCGGAAGTTCAGGCGGCGGCAACCGCGACGATGAGCGCGCGGCGCTGCGGCCTACCCCGCGGCCAGGGTGTCAGCGACTGTCAAACCGGGCGAATCGCCGCCGCGCCAGGCGGGGAAAAATTTGCGCGGTAGGCCTTGCGCCGCCCGCACCTGGGGCAAGCCGCACGGCCCGCGTGCTCGCTGCTTGCTCCCCAATGTCGGCGCGCGGTGTCGGCGCGCGGCGTCGGCGCGAGGCGGTGTCGGCGCGAGGCGGTGTCGGCGCGCGGCGGGGCCGGCTCCCTGCCGAGTCATGGGCCGGCCCCGGACTTGGCCCGGCGGTGGTAGAGTCGCCGCCATGAACTCTAAAGATCGCCGCCCCAAGCCTGCCGCCGCCAAGACCGAGCCCGCCGAGGCGCCCGACTACAGCGCCGTGGGCCTTGCCGCCGGGCCGCTGGTGCTCACCCCGGCCGAGGGGAAGATCGCCGAGCTGCGCATGGCCGCCGCCGACTACGTGCAGCGCGCCATCGGCTGCGAGCTCGACGACAGCGAGGAGTCGCTGGCGTTTGTCGATCACTACCTCGACTCGGTCCGCCACGAGGGCGAGCTGCGCGACGAGGTGGTGCAGCTCGTCGCGGTGGCCATCGGCGTGTACCTGGGCGAGGTGGTGCGCACCAAGTTCGGCGGCCGCTGGGTCGCGCTGCCGCCGGCGCCAGCAGCCCCGGACCAGCGCGAACCGGAGGCGGGCGCTGACCCGCTGGGCGAGACGCCGATCCTCGACTCTATCGATGAGCCGATCGGCTGGCGCCTGCAGCTGGCCGCGGTGCCGCTGCTCGTCGACCCGATCGGCATGGCGCAGCGAGCGCTCAACCCGCCCTCGCCCGACGAGGCGCGCGAGGTCGACAGCGACGCCGCGGGCCCGGGCGACAGCGAAGACCCGGTAGGCTTCGCCACCACCCCCGAGCTGACGCCGCCGCTGCGGGCAGCGCTTGGTCGCCTGCCGCCGGTCTCCTACGACTATTACTACTCGCTTACCGGCCGTTTCGAGACGCTCAGCTATGTAGTCGAGCTGATCGCCGAGCTGCAAGAGGCGCAGCGTCGCGCCGCCAGCCCGCGCCCCGAGAAGGCCGCAGCGGACGAAGAAGCCGAAGAAGCCGAAGCGGACGCAGATGCCGAGGCGGACGCAGATGCCGCCCCCACAAAGCTCAGCCCGTAACCCTCGCTCACCTCCGGCCCCGCCCAACTCCCGCAAGCTGCAGCCCTCAGCGGCACCGAGCAAGGCCTGCTGGGTCGAGCCCTGTCCGTCGGCCGCGGCGGTGCAGACGCCTTGGCCCCGAGCAGGCCTGCCCGGCTCTGCGCTCCCGCCCGGTGGCCCCCTGCGTAAATCCCTCACTAAGCCCTGAGCTGCCGCCTGGTTGGCGGTCTCTACCGAGGCTAAAAAATGCGCGCCGCCCGCCTTCGCCGCGCAGCGGCTCGGAAGGGCTTGTGGTAACGTCGCGCTCTTTCGTCTGGTTGGTAGGCCCCCTGCGATGTCGAAGCCATTTAAGCTTGTCTCTTCGTACGAGCCCCGCGGCGATCAGCCAAAGGCGATCGCCGAGCTGGTCGCCGGCATCCAGCGCGGCGACGCCCGCCAGGTGCTGCTCGGCCTTACCGGCTCGGGCAAGACCTTCACCGCCGCGTGCGTCATCGAAGCGGTGCAGCGCCCGACGCTGATCATCGCCCACAACAAGACCCTGGCGGCGCAGCTGTACGGCGAGTTCAAGGAGCTGTTCCCCGAAAACGCCGTCGAGTACTTCGTCTCGTATTACGACTACTACCAGCCCGAGGCCTACCTGCCGGTCTCCGATACGTTTATCGAGAAGGACTCGCTCATAAACGAAGAGATCGACCGCATGCGCCACTCGGCCATGCACGCGGTGGTGGCGCGCCGAGACGTGATCGTCGTCGCCTCGGTGTCGTGCATCTACGGCATCGGCGACCCCGAGTTTTACCGCAGCATGGTGCTGACGCTCGACGTCGGCCAGCAGGTGCGGCGCGACGCGGTGCTGCGGCGCCTGGTCGAGCTGCAGTACGAGCGCAACGACGTCGACTTCCACCGCGGCACCTTCCGGGTGCGCGGCGACACCGTCGAGATCTTCCCGCCCTTCGAGGAAGAGCGGGCGATCCGCATCGAGTGGTTCGGCGACGACATCGAGCTTATCTCCGAGGTCGACCCGCTGCGCGGCAAGACCCTGCGCAAGCTGCAGTACGTGGCGATCTTCCCCGGCTCGCAGTACGTCACCCCGGCGGACGCCCTGGTGCGCGCCATGGCCACTATTAAAGAAGAGCTGCGCGAGCGCCTGACCTTCCTCAAAGACAACATGAAGCTCGTCGAGGCGCAGCGCCTGGAGCAGCGGACCCTGTTCGACCTCGAGATGCTCGATCAGATGGGCCACTGCAACGGCATCGAGAACTACTCGCGCCACCTGCGCTCAAGCCAGCCCGGCCAGCCGCCGGCGACCCTCATCGACTACTTCCCGCCTGATTTCCTGTGCTTTGTCGACGAGAGCCACCAGACGGTGCCGCAGGTCATGGCGATGTACCGCGGCGATCGGGCGCGCAAAGAGACCCTGGTCGACTACGGCTTCCGCCTGCCCTCGGCGCTGGACAACCGGCCGCTCAAGTTCGAGGAGTGGGAGGAGAAGGTCAAGCAGCTGGTCTTCGTCTCGGCGACCCCGGGCGACTTCGAGATCCAGCAGACCGGCGGCGTCGTCGTCCAGCAGGTGATCCGCCCGACCGGCCTGCTCGATCCGCAGATCGAGGTCCGCCCGGTGGGCAGCCAGGTCGACGACTCGATCGCCGAGATCCGGCTGCGGGTCGAAAAGGGCGATCGGGTGCTGGTCACCACGCTCACCAAGCGCATGGCCGAGCAGCTGACCGAGTTCTACGCCGAGAGCGGCATCCGCGTCCGCTACCTCCACTCGGACATCGACACCCTGGAGCGCACCGAGATCATCCGCGAGCTGCGCCAGGGGGCCTTCGACGTGCTCGTCGGCATCAACCTCCTACGCGAGGGCCTGGACCTGCCCGAGGTGTCGCTGGTGCTCATCCTCGACGCCGACAAGGAGGGCTTCCTGCGCGCCGAGCGGTCGCTGATGCAGACCTGCGGCCGCGCCGCCCGCAACGTCAACGGCCGCGTCATCATGTACGCCGATCGCATCACCCGCTCGATGCAGGTGTGCCTGGACGAGACCGCCCGCCGGCGCGCCATCCAGCACGCCTACAACGTCGAGCACGGGGTGACACCGCAGACGGTCAAGCGCAACATCCAGGCGCTGCGCGGGGTGGCCCTGGGCGAGGGACCGCGGCCCGAGGACCTGCTGCAAGAGGCCGCGGCGCTGGCGGCGCAGGCACCCGCGGCCAGCGAGCGCGGCAAGGGCAAGGGCAAGGGCAAGACCGGGCGGCCGGCTTTCGGCGCCCCGCCGCCGCCGCCGCCGGTCAGCAAGACCCCGGCCGCCAAGCCCGACTCGCACCTCGATCTGGCCGAGATCCCGGCCCTGGTCACTGCCCTCAAGAAGCAGATGCGCGACGCCGCGGCCGACATGGACTTCGAGCGCGCCGCCGGCCTGCGCGATCGCATCCGCGACCTCGAGCAGCTCGAGCTCGCCCTGCGCTGAGTGACGGTCGCTGTACATCCCGCATGACCCGCCGCACCGACCCGACCCCCAACAGGGAGGCCCCCAAGACATGAGACGCAGCGCTTTTTTCAGGAACTCGGGCTCGGCAGCGCTCTGCCTGCTGCTCGGGCTTTTCGCATGCGATGAGCTGCCGCCGGAGCAGCCAGTCGGCGAGACTCCCGACGGCGGCGGCGGCGATCTGGGCGTTCCGCCGTGGCCCAAGGACCCGGTGACGGTCGTCGAGTGCGGCGCACTGCCGGCCCCGCCCGCCGGCCAGCGCTGCAGCGTGCAGCCGGCCGCCGCGGGCAAGACGAGCATCCTGCTGCGCGGCTCCGTCCTTCTGCCCGATCAGGTGCTGCACGGCGGCGAGGTCCTGGTCGACGAGACCGGCGCCATCGCCTGCGTCGGCTGCGACTGCCACAGCCACGAGCCGGCCGCCGCCGAGGCCGCCCAGGTGACGTGCAAGGACGGCGCGATCTCGCCAGGCCTCATCAACGTCCACGATCACATCACCTTTACCAAGGCCGCCCCCGCGACCCACCCGACCAACCGCTACGACCACCGGCACGAGTGGCGGCTGGGCGTCGCCGGCGATCCCAAGCGGCCCAAGATCCCGGTCAGCGGCGGCAACAACACCCAGGCGGTGCAGTGGGGCGAGCTGCGGCAGGTCCTGGCCGGGACCACGTCGCTGGTCGGCTCGGGCAGCGCCAAGGGCCTGCTGCGCAACCTGGACTCGACGGCGCAGGAGGGCCTCACCAAGACGCCCGCCGACTCGGACACCTTTCCGCTCGGCGACAGCGACGGGACCCGGCTGAGCGCCGGCTGCGCCTACCCCGGCCTGCGCAGCGAGGACTCGATCAGCGCCGACACCGCCTACCTGCCGCACATCAGCGAGGGCATCAACGCGGCGGCGCGCAACGAGTTCCTGTGCACCTCCAGCCTGCGCGGCGAGGGCGCGTTCCTGGTCGAGGACATCACCTCGATGGTGCACGGGATCGCCCTGACCGCCGCCGACGCGCGCACCACCGCCGAGCGCGGCGCCGCGGTGATCTGGTCGCCGCGCAGCAACATTTCCCTCTACGGGCACACCGCGCAGACGCCGATGCTCGATCGCGCCGGGGTCCTTTTGGCCCTGGGCACCGACTGGACCGCCTCGGGATCGATGAACCTGCTGCGCGAGCTGCGCTGCGCCAGCGAGCTCAACTCGCAGCAGCTCGGCGGCTACTTCAGCGCCGCGGCGCTGTTCCGCATGGCGACGATCAACGGCGCCATCGCCACCGCGACCAACGATCAGCTCGGCCTGCTCGCCAAGGGCTACGTCGCCGACATCGCGGTCTACGTCAACGCCGAGCCGACGCGCCGCGACTTCGACGCCGTGGTGCGGGCCGAGATCGAGGACGTGGCGCTGGTCCTGCGCGGCGGCCAGCCGCTGGCGGGAGACGCCGCGGTGATGACCGCGCTCGGGGCCGGCGAGACGCAGAAGTGTGAGGCGATGGACGTGTGCGGCGTCGCCAAGAACGTCTGCGTCGAGCGGGAGACGGGGATGAACCTGGCGGCGCTCAAGGCAAAGGCCGGGGCGACGATCTACCAGCTGCTGGCCTGCGGCACCCCGCCCGGCGAGCCGACCTGCGTGCCCGCGCGCGAGGGCGAGTTCACCGGCCTGCGCGCCGCCGACGACCAGGACGGCGATGGCATCCCCAACAGCCGCGACAACTGCCCGCTCGTATTCAACCCGCCGCGGCCGCTCGATGGCCAGAGCCAGGCCGACAGCGACGGTGACGGCGACGGCGACGCCTGCGATGCCTGCCCGCTGCAGCCCGGCACCAAGGTCTGCCCGCCGCCTAGCCCCGATGACCTGGACAGCGACGGCATCGCCAACGCCAAGGACAACTGCAAGTACATCGCCAACAGCGATCAGAAAGACAGCGATGTGGACGGCCAGGGGGACGCCTGCGACGTCTGCCCGCTGTATGCCAACCCGAGCGGCGGCGGCTGCCCGTTCTCGGTGCGCGAGCTGCGCGATCCAGCGCTGGCGAGCCGGCCGCGCCTGGGCACCAAGGTGATCGTCAAGGACCTCTTGGTCGTCGGGCTGCGCAGCCTGGCAAGCTACGGCTTTCACGCCCGCGATCGCCTCGGGGCGCCCGACTACACGGGCATCCTGGTGTTCACCGGGGGCAGCGCGCCGCCGGTGACGACCGACACCAAGGTCCCGATCAAGGTCGGCGACGTCGTCCAGGTCACCGGCAGCTTGGCGGTGTTCAGCGGCCAGGACGAGCTCTCGGGCATCACCGACCTGCGGGTCACCGGCAGCGCGCCGGTGGTGCCGCTCGAGGTGAAGACGCGCGATCTGCAGGGCGGGCAGACCTCGCCGGCCGGGCGGCTGGCCAACCTGCTGGTGCGGGTGCAGGACGTCACCATGCGCCGTCTGGTGATGCCGACCGGCACCGACACATTCTACGTGACCGACGAGCCGACCCAGACCTGCGCCGACGCGCCGCCGCCGTGCGCGCAGATCGGCGACTTCCTGCTCGACAACAACAAGCAGAACGGCCAGCCGGGCTTTACTGCCGGCGGCACGCTGCACTCGGTGGTGGGCGTGGTGAGCGCCTTCCGCAGCAACTACAGCGTCGAGCCGCGCTCGCCCATGGACCTGACCCCCTAGGCCGCCTGGCCGCGGGCCGCGACCTGCTGGGCGGCGGCCCGGCTTTGACTGCGCCGCAAGATCAGCCATCCTTTATGACCAACGCTTAAAACCCTGCCCCGCGAAGTCCCATGACTGAGATGACCCCCCCCGCATTCCCCGATCGCGACGAGCGCTCGCTGTCGCACAAGACCCGCCTCGACCTCGGCTGGGAGGCGCTCACCGAGCAGCTCGCGGCGCGCTGCCACACCGCGCGCGGGGCGGCCCTGGCCCGCGCCCTGGCCCCGCTTGGTACCATCGACGAAGCCCGCCAGCGCCAGCAGACGGTGAGCGAGGCGCGCGCCCTGCAGGACAGCGGCGAGCCGCTCGGCTTTGGCGGCATCAGCGATATCCATCCGTCGCTGCAGCGGTCGGAGAAGGGCGGCGTCCTTTTGCCCGGTGAGCTGTGCGAGATCGCCAGCACCCTGCACGCCGGGGCGCGGCTGCGTCGCCACCTGGCCAGCCGCATCGGCCGCGCCCCCCGCCTGGCCGCGCACGCCGAGCGGATCGCCGAGCTGCCCGAGGTCGCCGGACCCATCAGCGACGCCTTCGACGAGCACGGGGCACTGCGCGACAGCGCCTCGCCGGCCCTGGGCGGGCTGCGCCAGCGCGTCAACCAGCTGCTCGGCGAGCTGACCCGCCGCACCGACAGCCTGCTCAACGAGACCCACATCGCCCCCCACCTGCAGGATCGCTTCGTCACCCAGCGCGAGGATCGCTATGTGGTGCCGGTGCGCGCCGACGCCCGCACCCGCATCCGCGGCATCGTCCACGGCACCAGCGCCTCGGGGGCCACGGTGTTCGTCGAGCCCGAGGAGATCATCGAGCTCAATAACAAGCTCAAGCTCGCCCAGCTGGAGGTCGCCGAGGAGGAGCGGCGCATCCTCGCCGACCTGTCGCAGCGCGTCGAGCAGGCGGTGCCGCGCATCGTCATAAACCTCGCCGAGCTCGCCTACCTCGATCTGCTCGACGCGGCGGCGCTTTTATCGACGGCGCTGCGCGCCAGTCCGGTCACCCTGCAGCCGGTGGGTCCGGCGGCGGAGGGTCCCGATGCGCCGCGCCTGGACCTGCGCAACGCCCGCCACCCGCTGATGCTGCTCGCCGGCACCGAGGTGGTGCCCAACGACATCGTGCTGCCGCTCGGCGGCACGCTCATCATCTCGGGGCCCAACGCCGGCGGCAAGACGGTGGCGCTGAAGCTGACCGGCCTGTGCGCGCTGATGGCGCGCGCCGGGCTCCACCTGCCGGTGCAGGAGGGCTCGACGGTGCCCTTCTTCAGCTGCATCCTCACCGATGTCGGCGACGACCAGAGTCTGGAGCGCAACCTGTCGACGTTCTCGGCGCATGTGCTGAACTTGCGCCAGTTCCTGCAGCGCTCGGCGGCCGGGACGTTGATCTTGCTCGACGAGATCGCCGTCGGCACCGATCCCGAGCAGGGGGCGGCGCTGGCGCAGGCGCTGCTGGAGGCGATGGCGCAGGCGCAGGCGACGGTGCTCATCACCACCCACTACGATCGCCTCAAGGCGCTGGGGGCCAGCGGCGCTCGTTTCGCCAACGCCAGCGTCGGATACGATCTGGCGCGGCTGCAGCCGACCTACCGCCTGCACCTGGGGATCCCGGGCGCCTCGTCGGCGCTGCCGGTGGCCGAGCGGCTCGGCCTGCCCTCCGCGATCATCGGCCGCGCCAAGGAGCTCTTGGTCGCCGGACAGAGCGGCGCCGAGCAGCTGATGCAGGCGCTGGCCGCCGAGCGCGAGCGCACGCTGCAGCTCCAGGCCGAGGCGCGCGAGCTGCACGAGCACGCCCAAAGGCAGGAGCAGCAGGCGACCGAGCTGCTCGCCCAGGCGCGCCTGGAGCTCGGCAAGGCGCGGCGCAAGGCCCACGACGAGGCGATCGCGGCCCTGCAGGCGGCGCGGCGGGAGCTTGGCGAGACCAAGCTGGCGCTGCGGGCGCAGGCCGAGCGGCTGCGCGCCCAGGCCGGCGAGCCGTCCGCGCGCGACAGCGATCCCGAGGCGCAGGCCGAGTACCAGCGCGCCCAGCGGCGGCTCGATCAGCTCTCGCACGAGATCGCCGCTGCGGCGCCGCCCCGGCAGGGACCGGTCGGCCGCGCGCCCACCGCTGACGAGCTCGTCATCGGCGCCAAGGTCTACGTGCCGCGGCTCGGCGCGGTGGGCACGATCGCCTCGGACGCGGTGCGCGACAAGGTGGTGGTGCAGGTCGGCGCGCTGCGGCTCAACGCCGATCTGGGCGAGCTGCTCTTGCCCGATGCGCAGGGCCGGGTGGTGGTGCCGCGGTCGGCCAGCGCCCCCCCCAAGGCGGTGAATGTGAGCCTGCCGGCGCCGGTCACGCCGCCGCGCACGCCCGACGCGACCATCGACCTGCGCGGCGAGCGGCTGCCGGTGGCGATCGCCCGCACCGAGAAGTTCGTCGACGACGCCCTGCGCGAGTCGCGGTCGGCGGTGTTCGTGCTGCACGGCCACGGCACCGGCATCCTGCGCCAGGCGATCCGCAGCCACTTCCACGATTTCCCGGGAGTGCGCAGCGCCCGCCCGGCCGAGGCCAGCGACGGCGGCGACGGCGTCACGGTGCTAGAGCTGGAGAGCTGAGCCAGCGGGCCGCCGCGCCGGTAGCGCGTCGGCGGAGCGCTGGGGCTACTTGTTTTCGCCGGTGGGGGGCGTCTGGGCGGCCGGGCCGGGCTCGCTCGCCTTGGCGGCGGGCTCGGACTTGGCCGGCTCGGCGGGCTTGGCCCCACCGAGCGCCGCGGTGATCGCCGCGGTCACGTCCTCGACCAGCTTGTCCAGGCGCGCGCCCAGGGTGCCCAGGCTCGCCTCGCCAGCGGCGCGCAGCTTGTTCAGGCGCTCGAACTCCTCGGCGTGGTCGCGCTGCAGCTTCTCCAGCTGGTGCTCGAGCGAGGTCTTGGCGTCGTGGGCGGCCTTGCTCAGCAGGTCTTTAAGGACCTCCATCTGCTTGCCGAGCTCGGCAAGTCGCGCCTCGAGCTTCTTCTTGTAGTCATCAAAGGGGATGCCGCCATGGGCGTGACCCTCGGGCGTGCTGGTGGCGGGGTCGGAAGCGGCAGTCTTGTCGTCGGGATTCGACGTGCTCATTGGGCGCTCTCCTTCACTCTGGCAGGGGCTTTACGGGGACGCGTAGCGGCGCTGCGCGCTCGCTCGCGGTGGCCGACAAACTCTGTGGCCACCCTAGTAATAACCATCCGGGGTAAAGTGTACCAGGCGGCGGCCTGCGGGCGCGCTGGCAGCTAGGCGCGCGGCCCCAGCTGTTCTAAGCTGCGTCCGTGATCCCCGACCACTTTACCGATCCGCTGCAGCTCTTCGATCACTACTTCGCCCGCGCCAAGGCCACCGAGACCCAGGACCCGACCGCGATGTCGCTGGCTACAGCGAGCGCCACCGGGCGACCCGCCGTGCGCATGGTCCTACTCAAAGAGGTCGATGCCCGCGGCCTGGTCTTTTTCACCAACTACACAAGCCGCAAGGCCGCCCAGCTCGCCGAGAACCCCTACGCCGCGCTGTGCCTGCACTGGCCGCTGCTGCAGGTACAGGTGCGCAGCGAGGGCCCCGTCGAGCGCGTCAGCGCCGCCGAGTCCGACACCTACTTCCAGAGCCGGCCGCTCGGCAGCCAGCTCGCCGCCTGGGCCTCCAGCCAGAGCGCGCCGCTGGCGAGCCGCGACCTCTTGCTCGCGCGCTACCGCGAGCTCGAGCAGCAGTACGCAGGCAAGACCGTCCCGCGCCCGGAGTTCTGGGGCGGATTTCGCCTCATCCCCGAGCGGCTGGAGTTCTGGGCGGGCGAGCTTTACCGCATGCACGACCGGCTGCTCTACGAGCGGGACGCCGACAGCGCGCCGTGGCGGACGACCCGCCTTTATCCCTAGCGCCGATCCGAGCAAAGGACCTGCCGTGCGCACGGCCCAAAGGCCGCTCCGCGCAGGAGGCCCTGCTGGCGGGCCGCTCGCTACGGTCTTGCAACAGGCTGGCGGGACGGCTCCCGGTCGCCCGCGCCCCGGCCGCAGCTAACCGTCGCCGAGGAAATCGACGAGTAGCCGGGCGAGGGCGGCCGGCTGGTGGCGCTGCATCATGTGCCCGGCATTGGCCAGGTGCTCGATGCGCAGGGCGGGGCTGCCGCTGAAGGCGGCGACCCGGCGCGCGGTGTCCTCGGGGGCGAGGTGAAAGTCGCTGTCTATGGCGTCGACCAGCAGCACGGGACAGCGCACCTCCTGCCAGAACTGCGCGGCGGCGCGCACGCTGAACGGGTAGGGGCCGGGCGTGGTGTGCAGCGGGTCATGCTTGAACTGGAAGGTGCCGTCGGGGCTCTGGGTCGTGCCGTGGGTCGCCAGGCGCAGCGCCAGCTCGCCCGGCAGGCGGCGATCGGTCTTACACAGGCGCTCGGCGGCCTCGGCGAGGCTCTTGTAGCGGCGGGGCGGCAGCTTCTGGACGCGCGCCCAGGCGTCCAGCCAGGTGCGCACGCGCTCGGGGAAGGACACCTGCTCGGGCTCGGGGGGTCCCAGCCCCTCCAGCATCGCCAGGCGGTGGATGCGCGCGGGGAAGCTGCCGGCGTAGTAGCCGACGACGCTGCCGCCCATCGAGTGGCCGACCAGCGACACCCGCTGCCGGCCGAGCTGGGCGATGACCTCGTGCAGATCGGCCAGGTAGTCCATGAAGTGGTAGTAGCCGCCCGCCCCGACGCGATCGCTGTCGCCGTGGCCGCGCAGGTCGGGCGCCACCAGGTGAAACCGCCCGCCCAGGCCCGCCGCCACGGTGTCCTCCCAGGTGTGGGCATAGTCGAGGAAGCCGTGCACCAGCACGACCGTGTGGGTGAGGGCGGCATCGTCGCCGCCCCACTCCAAAAGGTGATAGGTGAGGCCGGTGGCGAGCTTTATCCGGCGCGAGACGGGTGTAGCTGTCATGGGTGAAGACCTGTTGCGGCGGCGCGCTCAGCGCCGGGCTTCGGCGAGCGCGCGCGAGATGTTGGTGAGCCCCTGACCCAGGGCAGTCAGGCTCGGCCAGCCGTAGCCGATGCGCAGGTAGTGGCGCGGCTGCTCGAACCAGTGCCCGGGTCCGACGGCGGTGGCGTAGCGATCGAGCAGCAGGGCGTAGAAGCGATCAAGATCGATGTGGGTCGGGTCCTGGCCGGGCCCGGCGAGCGAGCGGATGCGCGGGAAGCCGACCACGCCGCCGCTCGGCTCGACCCACTCCAGCTCGCTCTGGGCGGCCAGGAAGTCGCGAGTGAGGGCGAAGCCGGCGGCGATGCGCTCCTTGATCTCGGGCAGCCAGTGGGGGCGGCGCTGCAGCGCCTGGGCGGCGATCTCCTCATCGACGATCGAGTTGCAGATGAAGATCTGCTCCTTGGCGGCGAGCAGGGTCTGGTATAGCTCGGGGTCGCGGCAGGTCAGCCAGCCCAGGCGCAGGCCCGGCAGGCCGTAGGTCTTAGACAGGCTGCAGACGCTGATCGCCCGCCGCGACAGCGTCGCCGCCGCCGGCAGCGGCGTCCCGAAGGTCATCTCGCGGTAGGTCTCATCGACGAGCAGGTAGATCCCGCGCTGCTCGCACAGGGCGACCGCGGCGCGCAGCGTCGCCTCATCCAGCACGGTCCCAGTCGGGTTGTGCGGGCAGGTCAGGCTGATAAGGCGCGTCTGCGGGGTGATGAGCGCCGCCAGCGCCGCCAGGTCCAGGCGCCAGCCGTGCTCGAAACGCAGGTCGAGGTAGCTGATGGCGCAGCCGATGGCGCGCGGCGTCTCGATGTTGGTGGCATAGTTGGGCCGCATCACGATCAGGTGATCGGCGGGCGTAAGCAGGCTGGTGGCGAGCATGAACAGCGCCGCCGCGGCGCCGACCGTGGTCAGGACCTCGCCCGGCTGCACCCCGAGGTCGGCCGCCAGCTGCTCGCGCAGCGCCGGGTGGCCGCGGTGGTCGTGGTACATCAGCACGAGCTCGTCGAGGTTTACCCCCAGCCGGCGCAGCTGCATGTCGGTGCACGAGCTCTCGGCGAGGTTATAGCGGATGCGGTCGTAGCCGAACTCCTCGGGCGACTCGACCTCGATGGGCATGCGGCGGTACTTCACGGGGCGGTCCTTGGCAAAAAGAGAGAGCGCGCGCGGCGCGGCAGGCCATTGTGACAGCGCGGCGCGCCCCGGCAAGCCCCAAACCGGCGGCGCGCCGGCGAGCGCGCCAGCTTTAGTAGACGACGACGGTCACGCCGCGGGCGGCGTCCCAGGTCAGGTAGCCGCCCTGGAAGTCCTGGCGGGTGCCGGCGCCGAAGGCGTACTCGCCCGACAGCGGGAAGCGCAGCGCGGCGTGGTTGCTGCCGGTGAGGTAGGTCTGCCAGAAGCCCAGGGCGACGCGGAAGCCGGTGTCGAAGATCGCGCACGGGCCGATCGCTCCGCCGGCGAAATCCTGGACGTAGCCGTAGTCCCAGTAGTGCGCGTAGGGGCCGCCGCCGTGATCGAACGGCGAGCCGTTCTGCGCAAGGCCACCGGTCGCCACCCAGGTGTCGCGGAGCTTGCTCACCACGGCGCCGCTGTCGCGCAGGCCGACGTAGTGGGCGGCGGCGCGGAAGCGGCCGAGCGCCGGCTTGGCGCTGCCGTCGCTGCGGAACAGCCCGTAGCGGAAGCCGGGCCCGTCGTCGAGCTGGAACCACAAGAGGCTCCGCACGTAGGACTTGCCGCGGGCGGTGGTGAGCGCCTGGGTGAGGTTTGCCGCCTGCACCGACTCGTCGACCCCGGCGTTGGTCCAGCCGACCTCGGTGAGCCAGGTCGGCTTGGGGCTGGCGGCGCCCTCGTAGCGGGTGAGCACGCCGTGCACCAAGTCCAGGTACTTGGCAAACCAGCTGGTGCTCACCGCCCCGCCCTGGTTGAGGTAGATGTGCTGGCCGACGCCGTCGAGCGGGTAGCCGCCGCAGTGCAGCCGCGCCCAGCCGAACTTGCCGCCGGCGATGCCCTGGTCGTAGGTCTGGCCGAGGTAGTCCGCGCCCGCCGGCCCGGTGCCCGGCCCGCCGAGATCGTGCCCGAACAAGCCGCCGGAGATCACCTGCACATCGATCGGATGGTCGCAGCGCACCTGGGCGTAGCAGGCGGTGAGCAGCGCCGCGAAGTTCGAGGGATAGATGAAGCTGCAGCCGGTGAAGGTGCCGGGCGACGGGTTGTCCGACCAGCAGTTGGGCTCGTTCCAGATCTCCCACTGGCCGATGCGCCCCGCGAAGTGGCGGGCGAGGCGGCCAAAGGCCTGGCTGAAGCCGTCGATGAATGGGTTATTGCCGTCGCTGCCGCCGTGCTCGCGGTTGTTGCGCGTCCAGTCGGCCTGGCTGCCGCGCCAGCTCTCGTTGGACATAAGGCCCAGCACCTGCAGGCCGCGGCCGCGCAGGCGGTTGACGATCTGATCATAGGCCGCGTAGAAGGCCGGGGTGTCGGTGGCGTAGGGGCCGAGGCGGAAGTTGATGCGGACCCAGCCGCCGGCCTGGCTCAGGCGATCGGCGACCGCTTCGGTGATGAGCACGTTGCCGGCGTCGTCGATCGGCTGGCCGGGCTGGCTGCCGTGCGGCCCGGCGACGAGCTGGCTCGCAGGCACCGTGGCCGCCTGCCGCGCGTCGGCCGAAGGGGGCGCCGGCGCCGGCGCCGGGTCAAGGGCGGGAGCGCAGCCGACAAGCCAGAGCGCCAGCGACAGGCCCAGCATCAGAAGTGGGGCCGGACAGTCCGTCCGGCGAGGCAGCGTTGCAGCGGGCACTGGGGTAAGCATGGGCAGCTCCGTGACTTTTGGCTGCAGCCTGGCACGGCGGGGATGCCCGCGTAAACCGGGGTCCGGCGCCCGGCTGCCGGCCTGCCCCGGGCGCCGCCGCGGAGCGCGGGGCTCTCGTCGAGCGGCGGCGAAAAACCGCTTTATGATCGGCGGCCGCCCCGTCAAAATGAGGAAATGACCCAGTCAGGAGAGACCCGTATGTTCGCGCCGCCGCCCCGCCTCCGCCGCCTGCTCAAGCCCACCTTCGCGCTGCTGCTCTTGGCGCTGCCGACGCTGTCGCTGGCGCAGGCGCCCAAGCCGGCACCGGCGCCGGCGGCCGGAGCTGCGGTGTTCAAGAACCTGCAGATCCTGCCCAAGGACATCACCAAGCCGGCGCTCAAGGCGACCATGCGCGAGATGGCCAAGGCCCTCAACGTGGACTGCGATCACTGCCACAAAGAGCCCGACATGGCCGCCGACACCGACAAGAAGAAGACCGCGCGCGAGATGATGGAGATGGTAAAGACCATAAACTCCAAGTTCCCGATGACGATGAAGAAGGTCGGCTGCTGGACCTGCCACCGCGGCAAGCCCGAGCCCGACCAGGGGCCCAAGTAGGCCGCGGCGCCGGCTTGCTGCCGCGCGGCGCTAGTCGGGGGGGCCGGTGCCGTCGGCCTCCAGCGTCTGGCGGAGCAGGGCGATGGCGCGGGCGTGCAGGCGCGAGGTCCACGACTTGGACAGCCCCATGCCCGCCCCGACCTGCTCCAGCGTCTGATCGTGGAAGTAGTACTGCTCGACGAGGTGACGCTCTTTGTCGGGCAGCGAGGTGAGGGCGCGGCGCACCCGCTCGGCCATCTGCAGCCGCTCCAGCTGCTCGTGCGGGGCGGCGCGCTCGTCGAGCAGCTGCTGCTCCTCGTGCCGCCCGAGCAGGGTCACGAACACCGCCGCGACGCCGTTTAGCGCCTCGGCGATCTCGCGCACCCGGTCCTCGACCTCGGCGGCGGCCGGGCGACCGCGGCCCGGGGGACTCGCTGGGCGGGCGGCGGGCTCGCTCGGGCCCTCTTCGCGCGCCGCCAGGTTCTGCAGGTAGGCGTTGGCGCGCTCCTCCAGCCGCAGCCGCGCGTACTCGCTGCGCGGCAGCCAGCCCATCGAGCGCAGGCCGTCGAACATCGCCCCTCGCACCCGGTAATAGGCAAACGTAGTAAACGCCACC
Source organism: Polyangia bacterium (assembly GCA_044222245.1). Lineage (GTDB taxonomy): Bacteria > Myxococcota_A > Polyangia > Palsa-1104 > JAEUJZ01 > CALFML01. The sequence goes on from JBGANQ010000021.1 coordinate 96,598, forward strand.
CCGTGGCGGTCGTCGAAGCGCTGGCCAGCCTCGATGAGCCCCTGCATGCCGAAGCCGACCAGGTCGTCGAACTCGACCATCGGCACCTGCTCGCGCAGCTTGCGGGCGATCGAGCGCACAAACGGGATGTGATCCTCGACCAGCCGCTTCTGGGCCGCCGGCGAGCGGGTGCCCGGACCCGGCACCGAGGCGGGCTTGGGCGCCGCCGCCGCCGGGGACGCAGCCGGGGACCCTGGGGGTTTGCGTGCCGGCGGCTTGGGGCCTGTCATCGTCCGTCTAGTATACAGGCTCTGAAAAGCGCGAAGGTGCCGTTGCGCCGTGGACCGGGCTGCGGCTGGGTGGGCGGCGAGCGCGGCTGTGGGCGCGCACGCCGACCGAGCCGCTAACCTGTTTGCTGACTCGCTGATCGCCGGCCGCGCTGAGCGGGCGGTGGCGCCGCGCCCCCTAGTTGCGCGGCCCCGGGTCGTCGTCTGCGTCGCCGTCGGCCTCATCGCTGTCGGCGAAGGCCGGGTCGGGCTCGGTCGCCCCGCCGGTGTCGCCGCGATCGAGCTTGCGGTAGATCGTCCGCGTGGCGATGCCGAGCAGCTGGGCGGCCAGCCGCTTGTCGCCCTTGGTGTAGTGCAGGGTCTCGCGGATCGAGGTGCGCTCGATCTCGTCCAGCGTCGTGCCGATGGCGAACGACAGCCGCGGCGGTCCGGCGTGCCCGGCCGACTCCAGGCGCGCCCCGCCGGCGCGGATCTCCTGCGGCAGATCCTCGACATCGACGATCGGCTGGCGGCACAGCACCACCGCGCGCTCCAGGGCGTTCTCCAGCTCGCGCACGTTGCCGGGGTAGTGGTAGCGCGACAGGACCTCCAGGGCGGGGCGGCTGATGCCGGTGACCAGCTTCTGGTTCTTCTCGCGGAAGCGGCTGAGGAAGTGGTCGACTAGGAGCGGCACGTCGTCGAGCCGCTGGCGCAGCGGCGGCACCTCGATGGCGATGACGTTGAGGCGGTAATAAAGGTCCTCGCGGAACCGCCCGCTCTCGACCATGCGCCGCAGGTCCTTGTTGGTCGCCGCCACCAGGCGGATGTCGACTCGCCGCAGCTTGCCGCCGAGCGGCTCGATCTCGCCCTCCTGCAGCACGCGCAGCAGCTTCACCTGCAGGTGCAGCGGGATCTCGGCGATCTCATCGAGGAACAGGGTGCCGCCGTCGGCCTGGGCGAACCGGCCGTCGCGCCGAGTGGTCGCGCCGGTGAAGGCGCCCTTCTCGTAGCCGAACAGCTCCCCTTCGAGGATCGACTCGGGCAGCGCCGCGCAGTTGACCGGCACCAGCGGCCGGCCGGCGCGCGGCGACTGCTCGTGCAGGTAGCGCGCCAACAGCTCCTTGCCGGTCCCCGACTCGCCGAGCAAGAGCACCGTCGCCTGCGACGGCGCCGCTTGACTTATGACGTCCAGGGTGCGCCGCATGGCCAGCGACTGGCCGACGATCGGCCGCCGCTGCGCCGCCGCCAGCTGCGAGCGCAGGGCGCGGTTCTCGGCGACCAGGGTCTGGCGCTCCATCGCCTTGCCGACCACCCGCAGCACATGGGCGCGCTTGAGCGGCTTGGTGATGAAATCGTAGGCCCCGTCCTTCATCGCCTCGACCGCGGTCTCGATGGTGCCGTAGGCGGTCATCAGGATCACCTCGGTCTCGGGCGACAGCTTGCGCGCCGCCTTGAGCAGGTCCATCCCCGACAGGCTGGGCATCATGAGGTCGGTGAGCACGACATCGACGCGCTGCTTGCGCAACAGCTCCAGCGCGTCGCGGCCATCGCGGCAGGTCAGCACCGCGATCTCGCGGGCGGCGGGCTCGCCCTCGGACTGCGGCGGCGTGTAGCGCTGGAAGATGCGCTGCAGCGACTCCACGTTTCCCGCCTCATCATCGACGATGAGCAGGGTCTTTTGCGACATAGAGATCGGCACGGGCAGGGACATGTGCGCTGGGCACCTCGCTGGCGAGAGGCCAATCGTGGCACAAGCTGGCGCGCGCACCAAGCCGACACTGCCGGATACGGTCGCCCGCTGCGGCCAGCGCCCGGCGGCGCCTTCTCCGCTGCGGCCGCCGCCATTACTTCACAGGAATCGCAGCTTCGGGCCGCCGCCGGCCGCGCAGCGCCCCAGGCGAGCTCGCTGCCGGGTATCAAGTAGTTGAAATGATTAACGAAGAAGCCGCTAACTGAATGGCATATTCTTATATGTTAAAATCGACTCCCGCGCTAATCGCGTAAACATTTGATTAAGGAGGGTTCATGCAGAACGTACGCCCATTCGGCACACTAAGCCGCGTCCTTCGCCGCTTTGGCACCTTAGGTCTGTGCAGTGGCGTCCTCGGCGCCGCGCTGTTTTACGGCTGCGCCGGCAGCAACACCGACTACGCCGGCAACGTCTTTGATGCGGGAGTCGGCGATGGCAGCACCGGTGGCCCGCCGGATCTGACCTGCGTCAAGAACCCCAACGAGGACCTTCCCGACGACCAGGGCCTGGACACCAACTGCGATGGCATCGACGGCGACGCCACCCTGGCGATCTTCGTCAGGGCGAACGGCGGCGATGACGCGAACCTGGGGACGATGGAGAGCCCGGTCCAGACCATCACCAAGGGCCTGATGCTCGCCCAGCAGCAGCAGAAGCACGGCGTCTACGTGTCCAGCGGTACTTACAATGAATCGGTTACGCTGGTCGATGGGATTGGCGTATACGGCGGTTATGACGCAGCCAATAAGTGGGTGCGGCTCAAGACCAATATCGCGATCATAAATGGCGGGCCGACCGCGGTGACGGCGAACAACCTGAAGCTTGAGACCCACCTCGACTGGGTGACCATCCGCTCGGCGGCGGGCGCCGCGGGGACGGCGGCCAACCGCGCCGGCGGCTCCAGCTACGGCGTGTTCGTCACCAACAGCACCGGCCCGGTGCACCTGCGCGGCGACACCATCATCGCGGGCAACGGCGGCAACGGCGCCGCCGGGGCCAACGGCGCGGCGGTGGTGACCGGACCGGCCAACAATCCTGGCGGCAACGGCGGCAACGGCGCCGCCGGGGCCAGCGGCAGCTCCAATGGCGGCTTTGCCGGCACCGCGGGTCCTTCGCTGTGCGGGCGGACCGGCGGCACCGGCGGCGCCGGCTCGCGCGGCAATGACGGCGCCCCGGGCACCGATGGCGCGTCCAACCCGGGCTCGGCCGGCGGCGGCGGCTCCAGGTCGGCGGTCTGCTTTGCCGGTGCCAACTCCGGCGGCGCTGGCCGCAATGGCGCCTCGGGTGCCAACGGCACCGTCGGCGTACAGGCGGCTCCGGCGGGAGCCCCGACCGCGGGCGGCTTCGTCCCGGCCTCGGGCGGCAACGGCGTGTCGGGCGTGACCGCCAGTGCGGGCGGCGGCGGCGGCGCCGGCGGCGGCGGCGTGAGCACGCTGGTCTGCAGCGCCGACACCGGCGGCGGCGGCGGCGGCGGCGGCGCCGGCGGCTGCGGCGGCAACGCCGGCCTGGGCGGCGGCGGCGGCGGGGCCTCGGTCGGCGTCTACTCCTACATGAGCTCGGTGATCGTAGTCGGCACCGGCATCACCACCGGCAAGGGCGGCGATGGCGGCCAGGGCGGCAACGGCAGCCCCGGCAGCCAGGGCGGCGCCGGCGGCCTGGGCGGCGGCGGTGCTGACGATGCGGCGGGCGGCGGCGCCGGCGGCGCTGGCGGCAAGGGCGGCGACGCGGGCGCCGGCTCGGGCGGCACCGGCGGCCCGAGCTTCGGCATCTGGACGATCAAGGTGGACCTCGATCAGAACAGCATCAACAACCACTTCGATGGCAGCGGCGGCGCTGGCAGCCGCGGCAACGGCGGCAGCAGCAACCCCGGTCAGGGCTTCCCCGGCTCGGCCGGGCAGTCGGCGACCACCCGCTTCGACCCGTAGTCCAGCTAGTCTCTCGCTCCCAGATCATCCGTAGGGACCGGCCCCCGAAGCCTCGGGGGCTGGTCCATTGCGGCGCGGCGGCTACAGCTCGGCGAGCATCTGCTGCAGCTGGTCGGCCATGCGCATGCGCAGGTCGGTGCCGAGCTGCACCGCCTCGCGCAGCGTTGCCCGGCCGGGGCCGCGGCGGCCGCGCTCGATGAGGTGGCGGCCCAGCGCTGCCAGCGCCAGCGCCAGCTCGGCCTGATCGCCGATCTCGCGTAGCAGCGTCACCGCGCGCCGGAAGTAGTCCCAGGCCGGGTGCTCGCCGGCCGAGGAGACATCAAACAGCGTCGCGGCGTGTACCTCACCAAGCGATAAAAGGGCGCGGCCGATCTCGTAGCGCAGGCCGCTCTGCTGGGCGTGATCGAGGGCCTTGTGGCAGTAGTCGAGCGCGATCCTCTGATCGTCGCGGCGGAAGTGGATAAGGCCGAGCAGGCGCAGGATCTCGGCCAGGGCCCGCCGGTCCGACAGCCGGAACGCCAGCTCGCGGGCCTGCACCAGGCGCGACTCGGCCTCGCCGAGCAGCCCCTCCTGCAGCAGCGCCTCGCCCAGGCGGCAGACCAGCCCCGCCAGCTGAGCCGAGGGGCCCATCGGCTCGCACAGCGACAGCGCTTCCTCGAAGCGGGCGCGCGCCAGCGGCACCTCGCCGCGGATGAGGTCGATGTTGCCCTGCGCCTCCAGGCAGGCGGCGTGGAGCAGCGGATCATCGTCGTGCTTGCGCTGCGCTTCCTCGAAGTAGGACACCGCCACGTCGAGCCGGCCGCGGTGCTGCTCGATGACGCCCAGGTTGATGAGCGAGCTGGCGATCTTTTTGCGATCGCCGATTCGCCGCCGCAGCACCAGCGCCCGCTCCGAGCGCTCGATCGCCTCATCGACCCGCCCGAGCAGCCACAGCGCCTGCCCGAGATCGGACAGCGAGTCGCCCAGGCCCGCCTGATCGCCCAGCTGCTGGTGCAGCTCCAGCGCCCGCGCCAGGTTCTCGATGGCGCGGCTCATGTCGCCCTTTTGCCGGTAGATCTGGCCGATCGTCGACAACGCCTGCGCCGCCTGGGTGCGCGCCGACAGCGCGTAGGACAGCCGCACGACCTTCTGGAACGACGGCAGCGCCGCGTCGGCATCGCCGAGCCGCCACAGCGCGCTGCCAAGCTCCTGCCACAGCGAGAGGCGCGCGCACAGCTCCGACCCTTCGAGGCAGGCCAGGGCGCGCAAGAGCAGGCGGGGGGCGCGGTTGTAGGCGCCGCGCGCCGTGGCCAGCTCGGCGGAGCGGCGGTAGTGGATGGCCGCCTCGGGACCGCGGCCGGCGCGCTCCAGGTGGCGGCCGATCGCCTCTTGCACCTCCTGGCGCTCGTGCTCGGGGCACAGCTGCAGCCACTGCGCGACCAGGTGGTGGTAGCGCCGCCGCCGCGCCGGCGGGATCGACCTGTAGATCGTCTCCTGCCACGGCGGGTAGGCGAAGCGGTACTCGCGCTCGCCGCGCAGCTGGCTGCTCGGCAAAAGCAGCACCACGCCCTGGCTCTGCAGCTGCGCGAGCAGCTCGGACTCCTCGTCGGTGCGCTCGCTGGCCTCGATCACCTCGTCAAGCGGCGGGCCATCGGGGTCGCCCGGCTCGCAGTCGGCGCCGAGCTCGCCGCCAAGGCGCGTCGCATCGCAGCGCGACAGCATGCGCACCGCGCCCAGGTAGAAGTGCTCGCCGACGATCGCCGCCTGTTCCAAGATCGCCCGCGGGGCCGCCGCCATCGCCTGCAGGCGGGCGTGCACAAGGCCGGCGAAGCTCGACGGCAGCTCGCCCTGGTCCAGGCGCTCGCTGTCCCACTGCGGGATGAGCGGCTGATCGTCCTCGGCGGCCATCGGATCGCTGGCCGGCACCCACGACAGGGCGCCGGTCTCGACGAGCAGCCGCACCAGCTCGACCACCGCGCGCGGCGAGCCGTCGAAGGCCTCGCCGATGTGGCGCACCAGCGGCGCCGGCAGCTCCTCGGGATCGGCGCCCACCACCGCCCCCAACAGCTCGATCGCGTCCTCGGCGGGCAGCGCCGCCAGCTCGAGCCGCTCGGGGACCACGGTGCTGGTGCCGAAGTCGGGGTAGGTGTCGGCGAACTCCGGCCGCGCGGCGACCCCGATGAGCACCGGCAGATCCTGTAGCCCGTCGAGCAGGTAGTGGATAAGGCTCATCGTCTCGGCGCCGGCGTGCTCCATCTCGTCGAGCAAGAGGAGCAGCGGGGCGCGTCGGGCATCGGCGGCGAGGAAGCGCTTGATCGCCGAGTACAGCCGCGGCGTCGTCCGCCCCGGCTGCAGCAGCATGCCCGAGGACACCGGGCTATCGGGAAACGGCAGCTCCAGCAGATCGCCTAAAAGGTGCGCGACCTCGGTGGCGCGCACCGCCGGCAACAGCGAGCGGCAGGTCCGCAGCACCTTGTCGCGCGCGCTCTGCGCCGACTCGCCGGCGGTGATCGCGAAGCGCTTGTGGAAAAGCTCAGCGAACACGCTGTGCGCCGCGGCGCCCTCGCCGGGCACGGTGGCGAACAGCACCCGCGACTTGGGCACGCCGAGGTGGCGGACGATCATCCGGCCAAGCTCGCGCAGGAGCCGGCTCTTGCCCAGGCCCGGCGTGCCGAGCACCAGGAAGCAGCGCAGCTGGCGGCGCGTCAGCGACTGCTCGGCCAGGGTCATCAGGGCTTTGAGCTCGCCGCTGCGCCCGCACCACGGGACTTCCTGATCGGGGGACAGCTCGCTGCTGCTCGTGCTCGGCGGGGCGGTGACCTCGCCGATGCTGCCGAGCAGGGGATCAAGATCGATGCGCGGCACCTGAGCGGTGCGGCAGCTGGCGCACATCTCGGTACCTTCGGGGACTGGGGCGTGACAGCTCAGGCAATGGGCCGACATTAGATTCTCTCGTAACTGACTTGTCAGGCGGGCGCAAGTTTACCGCAGCTAATCAGGGAAGCCAGCGATCGGCTACCAACACCTGGCCATAACACCTGGCTGTAACACCTGGCCGCGACACCCGGCTTGGGCGGGGGAAAATGTGCAGAGACGAGCACATTAAGGACCGCATAGGGAGACGGTCGGGGCAGAAAAAAAGGTGAAAAATTTGCGCTCATAGATAGAGGGCCCCAGCATGGGCGGGTGTCTGCTTCTGCCCAATTGGAAAGCCGCATAACCCTGCGGCCTGAGCTACATAACGCGACCCCCGTACTGCCAAGTCGCAAGCGGTCTGGTAGGCAAGTCGGCGAAGTCGGCGAAGTCGGCGAAGTCGGCGAAATCGGCGAAATCCTTGGGCAGCTGCCGGGGGCGCCGAATTTCCGCTCCGAAGGGGGCCTTGGAGGGCATCCTGTTTCCTGGATGCGCGACGAGAAGACCGCCGCCGCGGGGGCGGGCGCGGTGGGGCCACGGCCGTTTCTCAAGTGGGCCGGCGGCAAGCGGCAGCTGCTGCCCGAGCTGCTCGCTCGCCTGCCCGCGGGGCTCGCCGGGTCTGCCGGCCGCGGCGCCTTATCTGGGTGTCGCTATCACGAGCCGTTTGTGGGTGGAGGGGCGCTTTTCTTTGCCCTTAGCGGCCGCGGTGTGATTGCGCCCGGCAGCGCTCGCCTGGCCGATATCAATCCCGAGCTCATTAACGCATACCAGGTGGTCCGCGACCGGGTCGAGACGCTGATAGTTCTTCTGGAAGCGTTCCGCAATGAAGAAGAGTTTTTTTATGAGGTCCGTAGCCAGAAGACATGCGCCCTGGACCCGGTGCAGCGGGCGGCGCGCCTCATCTACCTGAATAAAACTTGCTTTAACGGATTATTTCGCGAAAACCGGCGCGGCCATTTCAACGTTCCCTACGGACATTACGCGACCGCCCACTTCTGCGCCGCCAACGAGCTGCGCGCCGCCAGCCGCGCCCTGCGCGGGGTCGCAATCGAGGTCAGCCCCTTCGAGTCCCTCGCCGAGCAGGCCCGCCCCGGCGACTTCGTCTACTGCGATCCGCCCTACGCGCCGGTGAGCCGCACGGCCTCGTTTACCAGCTACAGCAGCGGCGGCTTCGACGAGGCGGCGCAAAAGCGGCTGGCCGACCTGATCGTCGAGCTCGGCGAGCGCGGGGTGAGCGTGCTCCTGTCCAACTCCGCGGTGCCGTTCACCCGCGCCCTGTACGAGCGCTGCCACGTCGAGCAGATCTACGCCAAGCGCGCCATCAACAGCCGCGGCGACCGGCGCGGCCCGGTGCCCGAGCTGCTGGTCGCCACCGGACCGCTCGGCGACCAGCTGCGGCGGCACGGAAGCGCCGCCGCGCCGGTGGCCGCCCACCTGGACGGCTTCTAGCCGGCAGTGGGCAGCTGACGGAACGCCTGGCGGCCGGCAAAGCGCGCCGCCGCCCCGAGCTGGCTGTGGATGCGCAAGAGCTGGTTGTACTTGGCGATGCGCTCCGAGCGCGACGCCGAGCCGGTCTTGATCTGGCCGGTGCCGAGCGCCACCGCCAGATCGGCGATGAAGGTGTCCTCGGTCTCGCCCGAGCGGTGCGAGATGATCGCGGTGTAGCCGGCGCGGTGCGCCATGTCCACCGCCGCCACCGTCTCGGTCAGGGTGCCGATCTGGTTGACCTTGATGAGGATCGAGTTGGCGATGCCCTCGCCCAGGCCGCGGCGCAGGCGGGTGATGTTGGTGACGAACAGGTCGTCGCCGACCAGCTGCACCTTGCCGCCGAGCTGGGTAGTGAGCGCCTTCCAGCCCTCCCAGTCGTCCTCGGCCATGCCGTCCTCGATCGAGACGATCGGGTACTTGTCGCACAGCCCGGCATACCAGCTGACCATCTCGGCCGACGACAACACCTTGCCGCCGAGCTTGTAGCCCTTGGCGCCGGCGTCGAAGAACTCGCTGGCGGCGACGTCCATGGCGATCGCGATGTCGCTGCCCAGGCGGTAGCCGGCCTTGTCGATCGCGGTGCACAGCGCGTCGAGCGCCGCCTCATTGCGCGGCAGCATCGGGGCAAAGCCGCCCTCATCGCCGACCGAGGTCGCCATGCCCTGGCCCTTGAGGACCTTTTTGAGGTGGTGGAACACCTCGACGCCGGCGCGCAGCGCCTCGGGGAAGTCGGGGGCGCCGAGCGGCACCACCATGAACTCCTGCACCTCCAGCCCGCTGTCGGCGTGCGCGCCGCCGTTTATCAGGTTGAGCAGCGGCACCGGCAGCACCCGCGCCAGCGTCCCGCCCAGGTGCCGGTACAGCGGCACCCCGAGCTGGCTCGCCGCCGCCCGCGCCGTCGCCAGCGACACCGCCAGGATGGCGTTGGCGCCGAGCTTGCCCTTGTTGGGCGTGCCATCGAGCGCCAGCATCTTCTGATCCACCGCCACCTGCTCGCAGGCGTCCTGACCGACCACCGCAGGGGCGAGGATCTCGTGGATGTTGCGCACCGCCTGCAGCACCCCCTTGCCGAGGTAGCGGCGGGCATCGCCGTCGCGCAGCTCCAGCGCCTCGTGCGTGCCGGTCGAGGCCCCCGACGGCACCGCGGCGCGCCCAACGGCGCCGCCGCCCACCTTCACCTCCGCCTCCACAGTCGGGTTGCCGCGCGAGTCGAGGATCTCGCGCGCTGTCACCATAGTGATCTCGGTCATCCGCAGGCTCCTTATGTGTAAGTAGAATGTATCACCAGATGATTCCCGATTGGAGCCGCCGGTCAAGGGCCGCTGCCGACGCCGACCTACACCGCGTCCCCCGCCGCACCCCGCCGCTGCGGTCACCTGTAAGCCGCGGTCCGCCCCGCGCGCAGCCGAGCAGCCAAAAACCCGCTACTAAAATGGAACCAAACTGACAAAAGATTTCTTAAGTAATTCGCGGTAAACTGGGGGCCGATGAACCATATCGTCCGCGGGCGTTTGCTCCTGAACGTCACCGTTGCGGCTGTGCTCCTCGGCGCAGTTTTCGGCTTCTCGCACGACGCCCAGAATGCGGCTCTGCCGCTGTGCGGGGCGATGCTGGTGATGGTCTTCCTTAATACTTACCTCGGGGCGCGCGCGAGCACCCAGGTGATGCAGCTGCGCGCCTCGGTGCAGCGGCTGACCGCCGGCGACTTCGGGGAGCCGGTGCCGCTCACCGGCGACGAGCCCATCGGCAGCCTGGCCGAAGTGCTGGAGCGCCTGCGCAAGCAGCTGTACCAGCAGAACCAGGACGTCCTGCGCCAGGTCGGCGCGCAGTCCAAGATGTCCGGCGACATCGACGGCGTGCTGCGCGAGCTGCGCGACACCATCGCCGCCCAGATGTCGGCCCTGGAGGAGACCAGCGCCTCGCTGCACGAGATGACCACCTCGGCCAAGCAGATCGCGCAGTCGGTCGAGACCCTGGCCCGCGGCGCCGAGGAGTCGAGCTCGTCGATCCTCGAGATGGCGGCGAGCAACGACGAGGTCGCCGAGAACATGGTCAACCTGGCGAGCGCCGTGCAGGAGTCGGCGACCTCGATCGAGGAGATGACCTACTCGATCCGCGAGGTCGCCAAGAACGTCGAGGCGCTGTCGGCGACCGCCGAGGAGACCAGCTCCTCGATGAACGAGATGGACATCTCGATCCGCCAGGTCGAAAACAACGCCAACGAGACCGCCCGCCTGTCCGAGGAGGTGAGCCGCGCCGCCGGCCTCGGCGCCCAGGCGATCACCTCGACCATCGAGGGCATGAACAAGATCAAGGGCTACTCTGAGGGCACGGTGCGCGTCATCGCGCGCCTTGGCGACAAGATCGGCGAGATCGACAAGATCCTGCGCATCATCGACGACGTCGCCGAGCAGACAAACCTCCTGGCCCTCAACGCCGCCATCATCGCCGCCCAGGCCGGCGAGCACGGCAAGGGCTTCGCCGTCGTCGCCGACGAGATCAAGGATCTGGCCGAGCGGTCGTCGGCGAGCACCAAGGACATCAGCGAGCTTATAAAGAGCGTCCAGACCGAGTCGCGCAACGCCATCGACGCCGTCGAGCGCGGCGCCAAGTCGGTCGACGACGGCGTCAAGGTCAGCCACCAGGCCGAAGAGGCGCTGCGCAAGATCCTCGAGTCCGCCGAGCGCGCCACCCAGATGGTGCGCGACATCGCCCGCGCCACCGTCGAGCAGGCCCGCGGCAGCAAGCAGGTCACCGACGCCATCGGCTCGATCGCCGAGACCGTGCAGCAGATCGCCACCGCCACCAGCGAGCAGGCGCGCGGCTCCGAGCAGATCCTGCGCGCCGCCGAGCGGATGAAGAACATCACCAAGCACGTCGAGCGCTCCTCGCAAGAGCAGACCCGCGGCGGCAAGCAGATCACCCGCTCGATCGAGTCGATCTCCGAGATGGTCTCGCACCTGCACCAGGCGCAGCGCGAGCAGACCAAGGGCGGCGATCAGATCCTGCAGTCCATCGAGTCGCTGCGTGAGATCGTCCGCCAGCAGGAGACTCGCCTGGGCGACCTCGGGCGGCTGCTCGAGGCGCTGGGCCGCACCGCCGAGTTTATGCGCAGCATGGCGCGCGGCGGCAACAACACCACCATCAAGTCGGTCAGCAGCGACTCCGCCGACGCCGACGACTCCGACAGCTAGCCGCCGCTACGGAAACACCAGCACCTTCTCTTCCCCGAACTCGGTAAAAAGTCCCCGCAGGTAGCGCAGCGCGCGGTCGCGGCGGCCGAGCAGGGCGTCCATCTCTTCGTCGGTGAGCAGCGGACCGCTCGGGTCCTGGGCGAGCGCTGCGGCAAGGCGCGGCTTGTCCAGGTCGTGCAGGGCGACAAAGAAGCTGCGCGAGAACTTCTGCGCCCGCTTGAGGTAGCTCCAGCAGCGCTGGTGACCGTCGGCATCGGCCTGGAAGCCGAAGGCGTTGTCCATGAAGTAAAGCACCCGCCCGTCCGGCGAGCCGAGGAGGTTGCCGCCCGAGAAGCGGTCGGAGTTATTCTGCAAAAGGTCGAACAAAAGGAGCGTCGAGAGCTGCGCCAGCAGCGCCGCCTTGTCCTGGGGGATTGCCGTGCCCTGGCTGAGCCAGCTCGCCCAGCGCTCGATCCCGTCGGCGGTGTCGAGCCGCAGGTCGACGACATTGGGGATCCAGTACATGAGCGCCCCGACCGTCTTGCCGCCCTCGAAGATCGTCTCGTTTTCGATGCGGGCGCGCGTCCACTCCGAGTCGGGGGCGAGCTTGCCGAGCACCTCCTCGCGGCTGAGGGCGTGCATCAGCGAGGGCGCGATCTGGTGCAGGCCGAGCAGCCGGCCGAGGCGATAGGCGGCGACCTCCTTGCGCGGGACCGACTGCGGGTTAGTCTGCACCGGCTTGAAGGCGCCGCGGCTGCCGTCGGCAAAGTCGACGCGGAACGAGATCGAGCTGCCGCCGCGGTTAAAGTGCAGCGTCTTGACCGCGCTGTCGCGCATGCGGCCGAGCAAAAGCTCGTCGGCCATGCCGAGGAAGGTGCCGGTGGCGCTCTGCGCCGTGAGCGCCGGGTCGAGCTCGTCCTGGCTGTCGAGCGCCGCCAGGCGGTCGGTGGACACGGTGAGGGCGGCCCCCGACCGAGATGTCATCGCGCAGTCATTTCCCCGGCGCCACGCGGGCTTGCCCGGCCGGCAGAGCCTGGTCTATCGCCAGCGCTTGCCGCTTGCTCCGCCGCCTGGGCTGCCTGCATGCTGGGGTAGGCAGTGCATGCTGATTCCCGTCCGCTATCTTGTCGATCGGCTGCGCCAGCCGCGCTCGCGGGCCGAGGAGGTGCTGACCCTGCGCCGGCGCTTCGCCAGCGAGCCGCCGGCCGCGCAAGTTCCCGCCGAGGAGGCGGCCGCCGCGGCCGAGCTGCGCGCCCTGCGCCTGCAGCTGGCGGCGGCGGTGGGCGGCGTCGAGTCGTGCAAGACCTGCGCGATTGGCCACGCGCCGCCGCACGGCCACTTCGCCGGCGGCCACTGCTGCGGCCTCGCCACCCCCGACGCCTTCAACGACGACGAGGTGGCGGCGCTGCGCCAGGCCGGCACCGGGCCCCAGGCGCTGCGCCTGCCGGTCGGGGATCACGCAGGCTGCTCGTTTCGCGGGCCGACCGGCTGCTCGCTGCAGACCGCGGACAGGCCAAACCTCTGCCTGCGCTACCTCTGCCCCGACCTCACCCGCGAGCTGCATCAGCGCGGCGATCTGCCGGCCATCGAGGCGCTGGGAGCCCGCCTGGAGGAGGTCTACCTGCGCTTCATCACCCTGCGCCGGCAGCGCCTGGACCGCGAGGAAGAGGCGCAGCTGCTGGGCCGCTGAGCGCCGCGGCGCCGGTCCTGGTTGCGGCACCGCGGCCGGCGCGACGCCGCGGCTGGCGCGACGCCGCGGCCAGAGACTGCCTGGCAGCGGCGAGAGGTTGGGGCGCGGGGTCGGGGCGCGAGGTCGCGGCGCGAGGTCGCGGACAGAAGGCGGACAGACGACCAGACGGCGGCCACATGGCGGCCAGAAGACTTGGTCGCAGCGAAGCGAAACGGGGGGCGGGGCGGCGGGCGGCTGTGCGAGCATGCGCTGCATGCAAGCAAGCCCTCCCGCTGTGACCATCCGGCACGCCACGGCCGCTGACCTGACGGTGCTGGCCGAGATCTACTCGCGGTGCATGACCGGCGCTCCAGGGGATGAGCAGTGGTCGCCGTCGCGCGCGCACGCCTTCCTGGCGATGTGGCTGCAGCGCCAGCCGGAGCTGTTCTTCGTCGCCGAGGTGGACGGCCGGGTGGTCGGTGGCAACGTCTGCGACCTCAAACCCTACTTCGATGGACCGCGCTTTACCGACGGTGAGATGTTCGTCGAGCCCGGCCTCCGTCACCTCGGCATCGCCCGCGCGCTCCTGCAGCGCCGAGTCGCTGAGGCCGGCCCGCGCTATGGCGTCGTCGCCATGGAGACGCTGGCCAACGGCCGCGCCCCTGCCGTCCTCGACTGGTTCACCCGCCTCGGCTTCCAGCGCACCGAGTGGATTCACATGGAGATCCCGATCGCCGTGCTGCGCGCCCGCCTCGGCCTCGAACCCGAACCCGAACCCGAACCCGAGAGCCCGTGAGCCGGTCCGTGTGGCAGGTGCCCAGCCCAGCGCCGCGTACGGCGACATCCGACGGGGGCCATCGCCGTGACCGGCGGATGCGGAACATCCGTCGGTACGCCCTGGGCTGACAGGTGGCGTCTAGGCTGGCCGTTGGCGTCTAGGCTAACGGCGCGTCCCGATCGCGCTCTTATGCAGCGGCGCCGCCGGTCAGCCGCTCGACCTCCTGCAGCCAAGGCGGCAGGGTGCGCTGGGCGCGCTCTGCATGCAGCACGCGGCGCCCGTGCTTGCCCGCCTTCTTGGCGGCGCGCGCGTCGTCGAGCGGCGGCAGCAGCCCGAAGTTGATGTTCATCGGCACGTACGCCTCGCCGGGGGCGCGCGGGTGGGTGACGTGGTGGTACAGCGCCCCCAGGGCAGTGGTCGGCGGCGGCGGCGGCACCGGGCGGCCGCTGGTCTTGCCGAAGACGAACAGGGCGCACAAAAGGCCGATCGCGGTCGACTCGATGTAGCCCTCGACGCCGGTGATCTGGCCGGCGAGGTGGACGCTCGGGCAGCCGCGCAGTGCCAGGGTTTCATCGAGGACTTTGTGCCCCTCGACATAGCTGTTGCGGTGGATCGACCCGTAGCGGAGAAACTCGGCCCGCTGCAGCGCCGGGATCAGGCCAAAGACGCGCTTCTGCTCGGGGTAGGCCAGGCGGGTCTGGAAGCCGACCAGGTTGTAGGCGGTGGCGTAGCGGTTCTCGGCGCGCAGCTGGACGACCGCGAACGGGGTGGGGGCGCCGGGGCGGGGGTCGTGCAGGCCCACCGGCTTGCACGGGCCAAAGGCCAGGGTGTCGCGACCGCGCTCGGCCATCACCTCGACCGGCAGGCAGCCCTCGAAGTAGCGCGGCTCTTCGAAGCGGTGCGGCAGCACCTTGCGGCCGCCGAGCAGCGCGTCGACGAAGGCATAGTACTCATCGCGGGTCAGCGGGCAGTTGATGTAGTCGCCCTCCTCGCCGGGCTGCTCGTCGTGGTAGCGCGAGGCGCGGAAGCAGTGCGCCGGGTCCAGCGTCTCGGCATCGACGATCGGCGCGATGGCGTCGTAGAAGTACAGCCGGTCGCCGCACAGCTGCCGCACCCGGCGCGCGACGCCGCCATCGACCAGCGGCCCGCCGGCGAGGATGCACGGCCCCTCGGGCAGCGCATCGACCAGGCGCCGCTGCAGCCAGATGTTGGGGTGGCGGGCGATGCGGCTGGTAATCAGGCGGGCGAACTGGTGGCGATCCACGGCCAGGGCGTCGCCGGCCGGCACCTGCGCCTTCACCGCGCACTGCAGGATCAGCGAGCCGGCGGCGCGCAGCTCGGCCTTGAGCAGCCCGGCCGGCGTGTGCAGGTCGTCGCTGCGCAGCGAGTTACTGCACACCAGCTCGCCGAGCAGCGGGGTGGTGTGCGCCGGCGAGATCCGCGCCGGCTTCATCTCGACGAGCACGACCTTCACCCCGCGCGTGGCCAGCTGCCAGGCGGCTTCGCAGCCGGCCAGGCCGCCGCCGATCACGGTGACTTGGTTACTTGGACCGAGCGCGCTCGGCAGGGAGGGTATAGGGCTTGGAAGGGGCTCGCTCTGCACGCGCGCAGTATAGCCACATTACTGGATGGTGACGTTGACCGTGCCCTCGCGCTGCGGCGAGACCACCGAGCCGTCGTTGTAGTACAGAAACAGCTTGAGGGTCTTTTGCCCCGGGGTGACCAGCTGCGCGGCGCTGCCATACTGCGGGTCGGGGATGAAGAAGGGGCTGGCGTCGTTGGGGATGAACACGGTGCGGGCGATGAAGTTGTTGCTCGACAGGAACGCGCGCACCTGGCCCTGGCCGGGCATCTTCATGTCGCCGCCGACGATCATGAACGGCACCATGGTCGTCCCGCTGGCGTCGACCCCCGAGACGGTGAAGCGGACATCGATCGGCTGGCCCGCGGTGAGCACCTGACCGGCGCTCGGGACGGTGATGGTCACTGCCGGCGAGGTGTCCACCGGCTGGCCGCAGCCAGCGGTGACGGCGCTGGCCAGGAGCAGCCCCGGAAGAAGCGGACGGAGGAAAGAGCGAGCGATCGTGGTGGTCATGACAAACCCCTTAGGCTGGTGCCGTGGCTTATGCCTTGGCTGATAAAGAGCTAGGAGAAGGTGCAAGCGGGGTCGGGCTCAGAGCCAGCTGAAGACTTGGATTTGTGGCAGTCCGCCAGCAGCGGGAGCCCGCTGGGCCAGATAATACTGCTTCGCTAGATACCGCACAGGGGGTCGTCGGCGTTCTTGCAGCGCTCGAACTTGGCCTTCTTCTCGCGCTCTTTGGCGGCCTTGCGCTGCTGCTCGGCGTCGGCGGCGGCGCGGGCGGCGCGCGAGGCGGCTTCACGCGCCTGCTGCGCCAGCTGGATGCGCTCCTGCTCGCTCTTGGCCGCCTTGACCATGTCGTCGAGCTTCTGCATCTCGTTGAGGCGCTCGGCGAGCGCCTTCTGCAGGCGGCTCTGCTCCTCGCGGTCGCGCCGGCGGTCGGCCTCGATCTGGGCAATCGCCTGGGCGATCGCCTCTTTCTTGGCCGCCTCTTGCGAGCGCTTGACGCCGATGACCACCATGATCGAGATGGCGATGAGCACCGCCGAGACGGCGGCGATCAGCTTGACCGGGATGGGCTTATTCTTGATCGCCTCGGTGGCGGCGCGGATCTGCGCCTCTTCGATGCGCGCCTGCGCCTCGATGCGCGCCCGCCGCTCGGTCTCCTCGACGCGGATACGGTCCTCGCGCTCTTTGCGCTCGCGCTCCTCGCGCTCGCGCCGGGCCGCTTCCTCGGCGGCGCGGACCTTGGCCTCTTCTTCTTCGCGCTTGCGGCGCTCGGCGTCCTCGATGGCGCGGCGCTGCGCCTCCTGCGCGGCGAGCTTTTCGTTCTCTTCCTCCTTCAGGCGGTCCTGAAGCGAGTTGTGCACCTCTTTCAGCGAGAGAAAGAGCGAGTTTTCTTCGCGACTGGCCATTGGAACAGAATCTCCTTAGCTGTCCGCCGAAAGGCTAGCGATGTCCGGTGCGGCGATATTGCGACGGTAGACGTGTTTCCAACTATACCACCACGCGCCCGGGTCGGAAACTTGAGAAGGGGCCCGCCGTACACCGCAAAGCCGGCCAAGCAGCCGGCGCGCCTGGCCGGTCAACGATAATTGACCGCGGGGCGAACACAGGGGTACGACATATCATGACCATGACGACCGCCTCTTTACCGCTTTTGGCTTGTTCTGTCATCTCCAGATTTGCACGGCCCGCTGCGACGACGCGGGCCCTTGTAACCTTTAGGACCTCTGGTAGGACCTCTGGGCGGTTGGCCACGCTTTTGACCTTTGGCGTCGGGACCTTGGGCGCGTTTGCTGCGCCAGGTGCTGCGCTTGGCGCGGGCGTTGCGGCACCGGCCCCCGCCGCGCCGGCCGGGGGACCCGCGGCGGCCATCGGCGCCGGCTACAGCGCCCCGGTGCTGCATCCAAACGAGCGCCACCTGCGCAACCTCCGCCAGCTCACCTTCGGCGGCGAGAACGCCGAGGCCTACTTCGCCAAGGACGGTCGCCACCTTATCATGCAGTCGACCACCGCCCAGGATCGCTGCGACCAGATCTACAGCCTGGAGGTACCCGTCGGCAGCGCGCCGCTCGGGCCGCTGCGCCCGATCAGCCTGGGCCACGGCCGCAACACCTGCAGCTACTACTTCCCCGACAACAGCCGGGTCCTTTTCGCCTCCACCCGCCACAACGGCGACGCCTGCCCGCCGACGCCCGACCGCAGCAAGGGCTACGTCTGGCCACTGTACAACTACCAGATCTACACCGCGCGCCCCGACGGCAGCGATGTCAAGCGGCTGACCACCTCGGGCAACTATGACGCCGAGGCGACGGTGTGCCACGATGGCAGCGTCGTGTTCACCTCCGACCGCGACGGCGATCTCGAGCTGTACTCGATGAAGCTTGACGGCTCGGGGCTCAAGCGGCTGACCAACGCCCCGGGGTACGACGGCGGCGCGTTCTTCTCCGAGGACTGCAAGCACCTGGTCTGGCGCGCCGCCCGCCCGCGCAGCCCGGAGGAGCAGGCCGAGATGAAGGCGCTGCTTGGCCAGCACCTGGTGCGGCCGACGCGGATGGAGCTGTGGGTGGGAGACGCCGACGGCAAGAACGCCCACGCGGTGACCGACTTCGGCGCCGCCTCGTTCGCGCCGTTCTACTTTCCCGCCCGGATCGCCGGGGCGCCCAACCGCCGCATCATCTATGCCTCCAACTACGGCGACCCGCACGGCCGCGAGTTTGACCTGTGGGCGATCAACAGCGATGGCTCACAGCTGGAGCGCATCACCCACACCCCCGACTTTGACGGCTTCCCGATGTTCTCGCCCGATGGCACCCGGCTGGTGTTCGCCAGCAACCGCAACGGCAAGGCGCGCGGCGAGACCGACGTGTTCATGGCCGAGTGGCAGGACGCCAAGGCCGAGTACACGCCGACGCCGGCCGACACCGTGGCGACCCGCGTCGCCTGGCTCGCCGCCCCCGAGCGCGAGGGCCGCGGCGTCGGCACCAAGGGGATCACCGCCGCCGCCGAGGAGCTCGCGGGCTGGATGAAGGCCGCCGGTCTCATGCCGGCCGGCGCGCCCGCCGGCAAAAAGGGCGAGCGCTCGTTCTTCCAGCCGGTCGAGGTCTTTGTCGGCGTGCGCGACACCGGCTCGCGCTTCCGCAGCGAGGCC
>JBGANQ010000121.1:0-23423 GCA_044222245.1 Polyangia bacterium
GGGATCGGCGGCGGTGCGGCCGCGGCCGGCGGGATCGGCGGCGCGGCGGCCGGGGTCGGCGGTGGAATCGGGGGCGGGGCCGCCGGCAGCGCTGGGATCTGAATGCGCTGCGACGGCTCCAGCTTCATCGGCCGGATGTCTTCGGCCGAGGCGCGCCGCTCGGGCGGCCGGACGTCGCTGGTGCGCACCGAGATACCCGGCAGCGCCGGCGCATCGACCTCCAGCGCCCGGCAGAACTCCGCCGCCGAGGCGAAGCGGTCGGCCGCGTTCATCGCCACCGCTCGCTTGACCACCGCCTTGAGCGCCGGCGGCACCTCGAGCTGCTCGATAAAGGCGGCGCGCTCCTGCATCACCAGGCTGGGCAGCTCCTTGCCGTAAAGCGCGAACAGCCCGCACATCCCCAGCGAGTAGACATCCGAGCGCGGATCGCCATCGCCGCCGCCCAGCTGCTCCTCGGGCGCCATGTAGATGACGCGATCGGCGCGGCTCTGCGCCTCCTGGGTGGCGTCGGCCGGCCACTGCAGGCCGAAGTCGACCAGACGCGCGTGCCCGGTGGTGTCAAACAGGATGTTGGTGGGCTTGACGTTGCGGTGCAGGACCTTGCGCTCGTGGGCGTACTGCAGCGCCGAGCCGAGCCGCTGCATCAAGCGCAGCAGCTGGGTGCGCGTCAGCTTGTTGTTGAGGACCCAGTTGCGCAGGTTGCCCGCTGGCACGTACTCCATCACCACGTAGTGGATGCCGCTCTCTTCGCGCGGCTTGTTGAGCACGCCGACGATCGCCGGATGCGACAGCGACGCCTGCTGCTGGGCGCTGTGCCAGAAGCGCTGGACCAGGAGCGGGTTCTCGGCGGCCGGCCCATGGAGCAGCTTCAGCGCCACCTGCTCGTCCTTGATGCGGTCGTAGGCGTTCCACACCGTCGCTACGGCGCCGTGCCCGACCTCGCTGGTGAGGAAGTAGCGGTTGGCCAGGACCAGCCCGACCCCGACGGTGAGGACCGCGGTCGGCTCGCGGAAGCCCGGCGAGTCGGCAGGCGGCGGCTCGGCGGCGGCGGGCGAGGGCGGCGCGGTGCCCGTGGGCTCTAGCGCGGCTGCGGGCGGCGGCGGCGGCTCGGCAGGCAGCGGTGGCGGCTCGCGCCGGGCCGGCTCCGGCTGCAGGACGACCGGAGAGCTCTCGGCGACGACGGTCGCGACCACCTGGCTGCGCCTCTCCAGGCTGGCCTCCCACTGCTTGAGCCGCTCGATGATCGCCGCCGGCGCCGCACCGGCGAGCAGCAGGTTGGTCTTGTCGGCGCGCGACATGCTCGGCTTGAACTGCTGGGCGATGGCGGGAAACTGGCTGCTGCAGAACGAGTCGAGCTCGGCCGGCAGGAACAGCTGATCCTCCAGCATCGTGCGCAGGTCATCGGTCGGCGACTTGCCCGGCTCGCTCTTCATCGCCTCGTGCTGGATGGCGAACCGCGACTCCAGATCGTCGACAGCGGTCTGTTCGTCGTCGGCGCTGAACTCGGCGCCGGCGGCAGGTACGGGCGCCTTGGCGGCGGGCTTGGCGTCGGTGGCGGTCGGCGGGGTCGCCGGCACCTGGCCGGTGGCCAGCGAAGTGGCCGCCGGCTTGGGTCCCGAGCCGGACTTGGCCTCGGCAGCGGCCGTCGGCGGGGGGGCCGGCACCGCGGGCATCTGGCCGGTCGAGCGCGGGGTCGCCGGGGGCTTGGGCCCCGCGCTGATCTTGACCTCGGCCGGAATCGCCGGGGGGGCCGGCACCGCGGGCATCTGGCCGGTCGAGCGCGGGGTCGCCTGGGGCTTGGGCCCAGCGCTGGCCCTGGCCTCGGCGACTGCCGCCGGCACCGGCGGGGGCACCGGCACTGGCGCTGGCACCGGCCGCGGCGGCTCGGGCAGCAGCTGCACCGGCGGCGTGGGCGGCGGCGCGGGCGGCGGCGGCTCGGCCGGACGCGGCGAGCGCGGCGGCTCGGACAGCGCCTCCTGCGGCAGCTCGGCGCCGCTGCGCTGGGCGGCGGCGCGGGTCAGATCGAGCGCCCCGCCGGGTCCATAGACCCGCTCGTAGATGCCGCAGCGGTACGGCTGGTCATAGTCGCACAGCCCGGTGCTCACCAGCTCCTGCATGCGCTGCGGATCGACCGTCTGGCCGCGGCGCAGCCGCAGGAACGTGTCGAGCATCGTCGGGCTCTGGGTGATCACCCGGAACAGGTCGCCCAGGTGCTCGTTCTGGGCGGCGCGGTCGACGCTGCGGTCCACCACCTGGTTGACCTGGGCGACCGTCAGCGGCGCCTTGGTGGAGTAGGCCTCGTCCCACAGCGCGGCGAGCAGCTGCTGGCACAGGTAGGGCACGCCCGAGGTGTGGCGGTAGACCACCGCGCCGACGTGAGTGTCGACCTCGACCTGGGCGCTGTTGAGGCTCCAGGCCAGGGTGTCGACCTGCTGCGGCGTCAGCGGCGGCAGCATGATCTCGGTCGTGTACGGCGTCTGCAGGTGGGTCGGCACCAGGCGCCCCATGGGGATGGCGCTGGCGAGGATCAGCTGCAGGCGGACAAACTCGTCGTTCTCGGCGCGGACGTTGAGCAGGAACTTGAGCTTGCCGAGGAACTGCTCGCTGAAGCTGGCCTTGGCCAGCACCTCGGCGCTGTCGAGCAGCACGATGAGCCGCTGCGGGAAGGTGCCCAGCCAGGCGAGGAAGGTGTCCTCGGGGCAGTCGGCGGCGATCTCGCGCGAGTCGAAGTCCCCCTCGTGGGCGATCGCGGTGAGCAGCTCGCCGATAAACAGCGTGTAGTCGTTCATGCGCAGCCGCGCCAGGTCGACCATCACCGCGCAGTGCTGCCCCGGGTCGAGCCCCTGCATCGCCCGCCGTAGCAGGCTGCTCTTGCCGCTGTCGGGCGGGGCAAAGATGAAAGGAAACCGTCGGTTGTCGGCCAGCTCTTTGCGCAGGCGCTGATCCGCATCGCGCTCGATGTAAGCGCCCGGCTCCTGCTGGCTCCCGGCGCGGTAGGGATTCTTGGCAGTCACAGGTCAGAGCTCCTATCGCAGACCGGGGGGCCGGGGACGCGATCGCGCCGCGGGCGCCACGGGCCCTGCCGTCTCAGGTTCACCACGCCGAGCCGCCACGCGCGGGCCAGGATGCCGGCCACCGGGACTGGACGGGACCAAAGGTCATGGGAGGGCATGAGATCAGAATATCGAGTTTCTGCCGCTAGATCAAAGGCCAGCAAGTCCAGGCACGGTGGCGAGGGGCTGCTTAATCCGCTTGTCATTTTGCGCGGATAGACCTTGCGTCTTATTAAAAATCAAGTCGTGGTTAAAGCTGGGCGCGCGGGCCATTTTCGCAAGGACCGCGGGCACCTTGGGCAACCGGCAAGCCCGACGGCAACAGCCTAGCGGCCGCGGCGCAGAAGGGCGGCGGCGCGCTCGAGCAGCGCGGTGTCGCCCTCGCTCTTTAGCAGCGCCCCGTACAGCGGCGGCAGCGGCCGGCTCGGATCGCGGCTGCGCAGCTCGCCCGGCTGCAGATCCTCGGCGACCAGGAGCTTGAGCCAGTCGAGCAGCTCCGAGGTCGAGGGCCGCTTCTTGAGCCCCTGCACCTCGCGCACCTCATAAAAGACCGCCAGCGCCTCGCGGAGCAGGTCGCGGCGCAGGCCGGGGAAGTGCACCTCGACGATGCGGGCCATGGTCTCGGGGTCGGGGAAGCGGATGTAGTGGAAGAAGCAGCGACGGAGGAAGGCGTCGGGCAGCTCTTTTTCGTTGTTGCTCGTGATGATGACGATCGGGCGCTGGCGAGCGACGATGGTCTCGCGCGTCTCGTAGACGTAGAACTCCATGCGATCGAGCTCGAGCAGCAGATCGTTGGGGAACTCGATGTCGGCCTTGTCGATCTCGTCGATGAGCAGCACCGACTGGGTCTCGGCGGTGAAGGCCTCCCACAGCTTGCCGCGCAGGATGTAGTTGCGGATGTCGTGCACCCGGGCGTCGCCAAGCTGCGAGTCGCGCAGGCGGGCCACCGCGTCGTACTCGTAAAGGCCCTGCTGCGCCTTGGTCGTCGACTTGATGTGCCAGCGCAAAAGCGGCCGGTCGAGCGCCCGCGCGACCTCCTGCGCCAGGATGGTCTTGCCGGTGCCCGGCTCTCCCTTAATGAGCAGCGGCCGGGTGAGCGTGATCGCGGCGTTTACGGCGACCATCAGATCCGGGGTGGCGATGTAGCTGTCGGTGCCGGCAAAGCGGGCGGGAGCCGGCGCGGGGGGCGGTGGAGGCGGCGTCATGCCGCCAAAGATATCCCAAGGGGCGGCCCGGAGGCACGGGTTCTGCGGAAGTTCGCCGCCTGGCCGCAGCGCCCGCGGCCGGCGCCGGGCAGCGTGGGCTGGCCGTGCTAAGATGAGCTGGCTATCACCACGAATGGCCCGGCCACAGCTCCTGCTGGTACCGGCTGCGCGCAGGGCGGAAGGAACAAACCATGTCCGGCAAGCCGATCGACATAAGCGTAGACCTGGGCGGCGAGGGGCGGGCGAGTAGGAGCCAGGGTCCCGACCCGCGCGTGCAGCTGCGCGCCCTGGAGCTTATAAACCACGAGCGCCAAAAGGCCGGCGCCAGCCAGCTGCTGATGTCGGTGCAGCTCAACCAGGCCGCCCAAGAGCACAGCGCCGACATGGATCAGCGCGACTACATGGGCCCGATCACCCCCGAGGGCGCCCCGATCGGCGCCCGCACGAGCGGCCTTGGCTACGAGGGCAAGTGCGAGGCGCTGGTCGCCATGGGCGCCGGCAGCCCCGAGCCGGTCATCGCCGAGTGGGTGCAGAACGAGGCCTATCGCTCGCACCTTATAAGCCCGCAGTACCAGCATGTGGGCATCGGCATGGTCGGCGGCATGTGGACGGTGGTTCTCGCGGCGCCGCAGGCGGCGGCAATGAAGGACGCCCGCGACGTGCGCAACCGCGTCCTTGAGCTCATAAACCGCGAGCGCGAGAGCGCCGCCCTGGCCCTGGTCGAGCTGTCCGATCCGCTCGGCACCGCCGCGCAGGCGCACAGCGCCGACATGGCCAAGCGGGACTTTTTCCAGACCGTCAACCCCGACGGCGAGGCGGTGGGCGTCAAGGCGCAGAAGGCCGGCTTTGGCGGCCGCACCGTCGCCTGCCTGGCGCGCGGCCCCGTCTCTCCCGAGGAGGCCGTGCAGACCTGGATGAAGTCGAGCCGCGGCAACCTGTTGCATCCCGAGATTCGCTACCTTGGCGTCGCCACCACCGGCGGCAAGTGGACCTTGGTGCTGGGAACCAAGTAGACTGCCCTGCCATGCAAGCGACGCCCGCCCCGCCCGAGCACATCGTCCCCACCCAAGAGGGCTACGACCTGTGGTCCCTCTGCTACGACGAGGAAGATAACCCCCTCATCCTGCTGGAGGAGCGCGAGCTCGCGCCGCTGCTCGGCGACCGCCAGCGCCTGCGCGGGCTCCAGGTCGCCGACGTCGGCTGCGGCACCGGCCGCCACACCCTGCCGCTCGCCCACGCCGGGGCTCACGTCACCGCCCTGGATTTCTCCGCGGGCATGCTCGCCCGCGCCCGCGACAAGGCCGCCGCGCTGCCGGTGCGCTTCATCGAGCACGACCTGACCCGGCCGCTGCCGCTGCCCGATGCGACGTTCGACCTCGTGCTCAACTGCCTGGTCCTTGAGCACCTGCCCGACCCGCCGCGCTTCTTCGCCGAGCTGGCCCGCATCTGCCGCCCGCAAGGGGCCATCGTCATCTCGGTCATGCACCCCGCGATGCTGCTGCGCGGTGTCAGCGCCCGCTTTACCAACCCCCACACCGGGCAAAAGACCTACCCGCAGAGCCATCGCCAGCAGATCGCCGACTACGTCATGGCCGCCGCTCGCGCCGGTCTGCGCTTTGACCACATGTCCGAGCACGCGGTCGATGAAGAGCTCCTAGAGCGCTCGGTGAGCGCCGCGCGCTACCAGGGCTGGCCGATGCTGCTGCTCATGCGCCTGCGTCCCCCCGGCTAGCCCCCCCGCTAGCCCCGCAGGTCGCTACTTCGTCGCCAGCTTGGTCGGGACGTCCATCTGCAGGTTCTGCACCATGAACGCCAGGCGATCCGCCGCCTCGTCGATCCGCTTGGTCGTCGGCTTGCCCGCCCCATGCCCCGCCCGCGTCTCGATGCGGATGAGGATCGGCGCCTCCCCCTTCTGCGCCGCCTGCAGCGTGGCGGCAAACTTGAAGCTGTGCCCTGGCACCACGCGGTCGTCATGATCGCCGGTGGTGATTAACGTCGCCGGATACATCTGCCCCGGCTTGATGTTGTGCAGCGGCGAGTACGCGTGCAGCGCCTTGAACTCCTCCGGGTTGTCGGAAGACCCGTAGTCGTCGATCCACTCCCAGCCGATGGTGAACTTGTGGAAGCGCAGCATGTCCATCACTCCCACCGCCGGCAGCGCCGCGCCGAACAGATCCGGCCGCTGCACAAGGCACGCCCCCACCAGCAGTCCGCCGTTGGAGCCGCCCGAGATCGCCAGCTTGGGAGTCGAGGTGTACTTGTTCTTGATCAGCCACTGCGCCGCCGCGATGAAGTCATCAAAGACGTTCTGCTTGGTCAGCCGCGTGCCCGCCTTGTGCCACTCCTCGCCATACTCGCCGCCGCCGCGCAGGTTGGCGTAGGCGATGATCCCGCCGAGCTCCATGAACACCAGATCGCTGACGCTAAACGACGGCGTGAGCGGGATGTTGAAGCCGCCGTAGCCGTACAGGTACGTCGGGTTCTTGCCGTCATACGCCAGCCCCTTGCGGTGGGTGATGAACATCGGAACCTTGGTGCCGTCGCGGCTCGGGTAGAACACCTGCTTGGTCTCGTAGTCGGCGGGGGTGAACTTGAGCTGCGGCTGCTTGAAGATGCTGCTCTCCAGCGTGGTCAGGTCCAGGCGATAGATCACCGCCGGCGTGTTGTAGCTGGTAAAGGCGTAGAACGTCTCCTTGTCGCGGCGCTTGCCAGAAAAGCCCGCCGCGGTGCCGATGCCCGGCAGCTTCAGCTCGCGCAGCGGCTTGCCCGAGAGGTCAAAGACCTTCACCTGGGTGTAGGCGTCCTTGAGGTAGCTGGCGACGAAGGTGTTGTTGAGCAGCTGCAGGCCGCGCAGGTTCTCGGCCGCCTGCGGGATGAGCTCGCGGCGCTCCTTGGGCTTGCGGATGTCGATGGCGATGAGCTTGCCGCGCGGCGCCTGCAGGTTGGTCTTGAAGAAGAACACCGGGCCGTCGTTGTCGACGAAGCTGTACTCGGCCTCGAAGTTGTCGATGAGCTCGACGATGGGGTTTGCCGGCTTGCCCGGCGCGGTCTGCAGATCCTGGTAGAGGATCCGGTACTTGTCGTCGGTCCCCTTGGACACCGTGATGATGAGGTAGCGCCCGTCATCGCTGACCGTGCTGCCAAACTGCCAGTCCTTGTGGTCCTTGCGCTCGTAGATCAGCGTGTCCTGCGACTGCGGCGTGCCCAGGCGGTGGTAGAACAGCTTGTTGAAGAAGTTCACGTCCTCCAGCTGCTTCTGCTGGCTGCCCGACTTGGGCTCATCGTAGCGGCTGTAGTAGAAGCCCTTGTTGTCGTGCGTCCAGGCGGTGCTGCTGAACTTGATCCACTTAAGGACGTCGGGCCGGTCCTTGGCGGTGCCGACCTCGCGCACGTGCCACTCGTTCCAGTCCGAGCCGGCCACCGCCAGCCCGTACGAAAGGAGTGTCCCATCGGGGCTGACCACGGTGCCCGACAGCGCCACCGTGCCGTCGGCGGCCAGCGTGTTCGGATCGAGCAGCACGGTCGGCTCGGCGGTCAGCGAGGACGTGGTGTACAGCACGCTCTGGTTCTGCAGGCCGTTGTTCTTGAACAGGAAGTAGCGGCCGTTTTCGATAAACGGCGGGGTGTAGCGCTCGTAGTTCCACAGCTCGGTGAGGCGCGCCCGCAGCTTGTCGCGCGAGGGAATCTTGCCCAGGTAATCGAAGGTGACCTTGTTCTCGTCCTCGACCCACTTGCGGGTCTCGGCCGAGTCGAGCGACTCCAGCCAGCGATAGGGGTCGCTCACCTTGGTGCCGTGGTAGTCGTCGACCTGCTCGACGGTCTTGGCGGCTGGGTAGACGAGCCGCGCCGCCGCCGGTCGCGCCTTCTGCTGCCCCGCGGCCCCCGAGTGGTGGGGGGGAAACGCCCAGACGAGGAGCCCGAGAGCCCCCACAGCCGAGACAGTAAGAAACCGGAAGGGATGCATTGCCATGGTCTTCAACATGACCCGGCACTATATCCAAGCCCGCTGCCCGCCCAACGATTTTCCGCAGCCAGCGCCAGCGCCGTCGCGCCGGCCGTTAGCGGATGGTGGTGGCGGTCATGCGGCGGATCTTGCGCACCACCTCTTCCATCGGCGTGCCCTTCTGGATCCAGCCGTCGGCCCCGGCGGTCTTGGCCAGGCCGTGCAGCGTCGCCGCGTCGGCTCCCGAGTAGAGCACGATCCGCGCCGTGGGGTGCTGCTTGCGAATCCCCTCGACCAGCTGGTCCCCCGATAGCGCCGGGACGTTGACATCGAGCAGGACCACATCGGGCTGCAGCCGGCGGGCGACGTTGGTGATCCCGATGGGGCTCGTCAGCATCTCGACATCATAGCCGGCGGCCCGCAGCGACCGCCCGACCAGCAAGAGCTGCTCGGGGTCGTCATCGAGGATCAGCACTCGCGACTTGGCAAAGGACATCGCTTCACCCGCTCCCCGGCGTCGTCAGGTAGCGACGCAGGGTCTTTATGAGGGTGGCGCGGTCCACGGGCTTGGTCAAGTAGTCGACGCAGCCGACCGCCTTGGCGCGCACCACGTCTTCCCGGGCGGCGTGCGCCGACAGGGCGATGACCGGAATGTGGGCAAGCTGCGGGTTCTGCTTGAGCCGCCGCGTCACCTCCCAGCCGTCGATGCGCGGCAGCGACAGATCCATGAGGATCAGATCGGGCCGCACGCGGTCGATCTCGCGCAGCCCGATCTCGCCGTCCTCGGCATCGAGCACGGTGAACGAGCCATCGAGGAAGCGGCGCACCAGCTCGCGGTTCTGCGCGATGTCTTCGACATACAGCACCCGCGGCAGGCGCTGCGCTTCGATGGTGCGGCGGCGCTGCACCGAGCGGCGCGCCTCCTTGACCACCAGGTCGATGCTCACCCCGCTCTTGTGAATGACGTGGACCAGGCCCTGCTGCAGTGTAGCCCGCTCGCTGGCGCTCAGATCCTTGCCGGTGACGATGAGCACCGGCACCGTCAGCCCGCGCTCGCGCACCCGCTGCAGCACCGCGAAGCCGTCTAGCCCCGGCATCACCAGATCGAGGATGATGAGCGAAGGCACCGCCGAGCGCATGGCGAGCAGCGCCGCCTCACCGCTGCCGACCTCGGTGGTGCCAAAGCCCTCCTCGCGCAGGCGGCGGCTGACGGTAGAGCGCACGTCGGCATCGTCATCGACGATCAGGATGTCGCCGCTGCCCGGCGCCACCGCCTTGCGCACAACCTCGACCAGCCGCTCGGGCTCGACCGGCTTTACCAGGTACTCGAAGGCGCCGAGCGACAGGCCGCGCGCCCGCTGCTCTTCGACCGAAAGCAGGATGACCGGGATCGCAGCGACCAGGGGATCGCTCTTGAGCGTCGAGAGCACCGACCAGCCGTCGATGCGCGGCAGTAGCAGGTCGAGCACGATCGCCGAAGGCCGGCTGGCGCGCGCCAGCTCCAGCCCTTTGACGCCGTCGCCAGCGGTGAAAACCTCGAAGCCTTCGCTCTGCAGCTCGCGCAGCAGCAGCTGCTGCACCATCGGGTCGTCATCGATGACCAGGATGCGCGGGTGGCTGTCGCTGCCCGACTCGTCGGGCTGGCTGCTCTCGGACTGCACCGGCGCCGCGGCGGTCACCGCGTCGGGCAGCTCGACGGTAAACGCCGTGCCGCGGCCGACCGTGCTGCGCACCTCGACGCGCCCGCCGAGCAGCCGCGCCAGCTCGCGGACGATCGCCAGGCCCAGGCCCGTGCCGCCCACCTTGCGCCGGTGCGTGCCGTCCACCTGGCGGAACTTCTCAAACACATGCGGCAGCTGATCCGCCGGGATGCCGATGCCGGTGTCTTCCACCACCAGCTGCAGCGCGGTGCCGCTGACTTGGACGGTGGCGACGATCTCGCCCATCTCGGTGAACTTGGCGGCGTTGGACAGGAGGTTGAGCAAGATCTGGCGCAGCTTCAGCGGGTCGGTAAAGACCGTGCTGGTCAGCTCATCGAGGTTACTGCGCAGCTCGACGTCCTTGCCCTTGAGGAGCTCGCGCACCGTCGACATGCACTCTTCCACAAGATCGCGCAGGTCGACCGGCTCGCGGATGACCTCCATGTGGCCGGCCTCGATCTTGGAGAGGTCGAGGATGTCGTTGATGAGCGCCAAGAGGGTCCGCGCGTTGTTCTTGATCGTCGACAGGTCGCGCCGGCCGTGCGGCGTCAGGCGGCTGCCTTCTTCGCGGGACAGCAGGTCGGCGTAGCCGATGATGGCGTTGAGCGGCGTGCGGATCTCGTGCGAGAAGTTGGCGAGGAACTCGCTCTTGAGGCGGTAGGCGGTCTCGATCTGGCGGGCGTGCTCCTCCTCAATCGCTTTGGCGTGGGTGAGCTCGGCGGTGAGTCGATCGAGATCCTCGTTCTGCTGGCGGATGATCTCCATCTGCAGGGCGCGCTGCTGGTAGCTCGCCAGGGCCCGCGCCGCCACCGCCGCCTTGGCCTTGGCCTCGTCGCGCAAGCGGGCCACTTCCTGCTCAAGCTGGGCGACGCGGGCCGCTAGCTCGCGGGTCTCGCTGGGCTGGCTGGGGGTCTCCTCCTTGGTCATGGGCGGGTCACGGAGTCGAGCCGAAGGCCAGGACAGTCAGGGTGGTGTTGATGTGGAAGCCGCAGTAGATCTCGAAGCTGCAGTTCAGTCCCGCCGCCGTCGGCGCGTAGGTGAAGGTCTGCGACAGAGCCGGGACGCTGTTGGTGCTGGAGGCGATGAAGGCGCGGGCGCCGCACTGAAAAAGGAGCAGGGCGCTCGGGTTTTTCACCTTGCGCGGCAGCTCCTCGACGAAGAACTGGCGGGTGAACTCCGCCGTGTCGCCAAGCTGCATGAGCTCCAGCTCGGTGTCCTCGGCCAGCAGGTTGACAAAGTAGATCGAGCCATCGGGCAGCGGCTGATAAGGGCTGCGCATGAAGTACTCATGGCCGACGTGCAGCGCGGTCGGGTGGGCGATGAAGCCGCCCGGATGCTGGAAGCCGAGCTTGTCGGGATCGATCCCCAGCACCTCGGCGTAGCGCTTGGTCGCTGGCTGGCCGTCGATCTCAAGGGCGCGGTAGCCGCTGTCATCCACCTTGGTGATGGTCAGGGTCTTGCCGGTCGGCGTGTAGGCGTGCGAGCGCAGGGCGCCCCAGGGCGCGGTGGTGTGGAACAGGGCGACCAGCGCGCCATCGGTGGCGACCTCGCCGTCGACGTGGATCTCGGAGCTTCCCTGCGCCGGGTCCAAGCTGGCATCGGAGGCGCCGCCGCCCACCAGGACCAGGGACTGATTCTTCTCCAGCACCCCGAGCAGCAGCTCTTCCTTCTTGTTGCGGAATCCGTCATCGATGACCAGACCCAGGTGGCGCCGCGGATCGAGGTCGGCCTGGCGGACTCCCAGCTCATCGCAGGCGCGCCGCACCGCCTGACCGCCGGCGCGGATGGCGTCGCGGCTGAGGTCGCGCCCAAGTCCCAGCCCGACCTCGAAGTCGCCGCCCAGCGCGCCCAGCACTACGGAGCCGGTGTGCATGCCGTCGTTGTCGATCTCGCCGTTGGTGGTCGCGCCGATGAGGCGCGTGCCGGCCGGCAGGCGCTCGCGCACCGCGCGGTTGAGGGCGCGCTGATCGCGCTTCCGCTCGGCAAACAGGGTGACCAGCTTGGGCCGAAAGCTGCCGAGCTGCCCGAGAAGCTCCTCTGCCACCTGGGCCGGATCGGTCTTGCTGCTGCGCGCGGTCTTCATCTGGACGGAGCCCATCGCGGATACCTCAAAAATCTGCAGTCGTTGGGATGGCGAAGCGGGAGCGAGGGAGGAAATGCTCCCGGAGCTGGCGACCAGGCAGCCAGGCTCCGGGCAAGGTCGGCGGCAGCGCTAACTGCCTACAGCTCACTCTGTGGGTGATTCTGGTGGCAGGTGCTGGTGCACTGTCCGAAGGAGTCGGTGTTGCCGCCGACGTAGATGCTCTCAATCGGACCAAACTGCTGTACATGGCTGCTCGGATACGACTTGTGGCACGACAAGCAGGCCGACTTGCTCGTGCGCTGAATGCCCTGAACGTTCAAGTGGCAGGTCGAGCACTTGGCCAGCGGTGCATCGAACCGATTAGATCGCGAGTGGATAAAGTGTACCCGCACCGGGAGGGGTCCTTCAAGCTCAAACCCAAGCGGCACATGGCAGCCGGCGCAGGCGGCGCGGTTGTCGTTCCCGTGCAGGATATTGAGGAAGGTCCCGCCACCGCTGTGGCAGGAGCTGCACGGGCCGGTGTTGAGCTTGGCGAAGGTCTCGGCCGCGGTGCCGACCTGGATCTTGATGGTTTTACTCACCGGAATATCCTGACCCAGATAGACCCGGCGCGACTTCAGGGTGACAAGGTAAGTACCAGGCTTGGCGTCGGCGGGCAGGTGGTAGGTGAAGGTGTCGCTGACCGGCAGGTTCCAGGCGGCGTGGTCCGGATCGAAGGCGCCGCCAAAGAGCTGGTTGGCGGAAGGGAAGATCTTGCCCTCGGCGTACCAGCCATCGCGCGCCGGCAGGCCGAGGAGCTGAGTGTCCGACGGGCCGAGGAACTGCTCTAGCGGGGCGACGGTGCGGATGGGCTGCTCGTCCTGCACCGGGCCGACGATCTGCACCGCCATGTTGCGCTCGCGGTGCTTGCGCCGGTAGTACGTAGCAGAGGCATCGAAGAAGGCGCGGTAGTAGTAGATTCCGGCCTCGTTCGGACCGAAGTTCACTTCGCTGTAGGAAGGCAGCGCTCCCGCTGGATGGAGGCGGGTTCCCGAGCCATCGCGCAGCGTGGTCTGGATGGTCAGCTCGCTGCCCGGCGCATAGTAGCCGCCCGGTCCCGGTGGGGTCAGCGGAGTCAGATCGATGCGGAAGTTGTAGTCATAGGGGGGCGCTGCGACCTGGGTGACCGGCACCGTGTAGCTGGTGCCGGGCTTGAGCGACCAGGTCACGCGCAGCGCCGCGGTGCGCGCGTCCATGCGGAAGGTGTCGAGCTTCTGGGTGTTGCGCAGCTCGACGAGCGCTTCCTCCTGAAAGTGACTGGCGCCGGCGCAGCTCTGCAGGGAGGGACAGTCGTAGGTCCACTGGATGGCGCGCAGGCGGCGGACAAAGAAGCTGTCCGAGCTCTTGCGGCGATCGTCGGCGCCGGCGTGCAGCACCAGGGCGCCGCCGCTGCTGCCTACCGGTCGGCCGCTGGCATCGACCTGGGTGATGACAAAGTCGCTGTCCTGGCTCATCCACCGGGCGTCGCGGTAGAAGCGCCGCCGGGTGTAGGTCCCATCGGCGTTGGCGAGGATGACAAACTCTTCATCGGCCAGCTGCGTCTCATCCCAGCACAGGCTGGCGAAGTCGCCCTGCGCGCCGAGGTCGCTGACTCCGTGGTCGACTCCGGTGTCCAGGAACACCCGCATATCAAGCTGGTTGATAAAGAAGCGCTGGCCGGCGCGGACCTTGAGCGGCGTGCCCACGCCGTTTTCAATCTCGAAGGCAAGGCCGATCGGCGTATCGACCGTGGTCGGCGCGCCGGTGTCGATGATGACGCTGGCGCTGCGCTGGGCGTCTGTGAGCGAGTCAGTCTGGGAGTCCGAGGCATCGGGACCGCAGCCCCACAGGCAGGCGCTGCCGAGCATGGCGAGGGTGGAGAGTCGCAGCGCTGCGGCGAGCCGGAGCGGGCGAGCGGGAGCGGCGGCAGAGCCAGTCGGGTGTACGGGCGTAGGCGGAAAGCGATGCATCATCCCCATAAGCGCCTCCTGCGTAGGGAGTCCGCCGCCGCGGCCAGTTCGTCGCAAGCGGTGGGCACTCTTTATGCCCGGGCAAAGTTGCACGGCGCATGCCGCCGGCGCATGCCGCGCCTTGACGCAGCGCAGCACTGCGCTATGCTTGCGCCAAGGCGCCATGCTGTAGCTTGCTCGCGGCGCACTTTCCCCGCAGCCGCCGCGACAATCGCCGCGCCGCGGGCCAGCCGTCCCCAGCCGACGCTGACCAGAGTTGCCCGGTGGGACAGTTGACCTCAGGTAGGAAGCTGGGTGCCCACCGGGACGATGGGTGGTTTGCTTCCTTGCTCGGCGTCCCTAAGGGAGAGCTCGGTGCACAGCGGCGCCGTTTGGCTGGGGTCTTGTGGCCAAAGGACGCTTGTCCCCACCTTTCCCGCGACCGCCCGAGCTGGGGTCTACTGTCCCCTCAGCTGCCCCACTTGGCGACGATCGCCTGCACCTCTTGGATGAACTGCGAGCGGTGATGCCGCTCGAACTCCTGCCACGTACACAGAGAGCGTGGGTCGCGCACGCGATCGACAAACAGGGTGGCGTTGAGGTGATCGACCTCGTGCTGGAAGGTCCCGGCCGAGATGCCGCGGGCGACGAAGTCGAGCTCTTGGCCGTGGCGATCCCAGGCCTGCACGCGGACGCCAAGGGCGCGATCGACGCGGCCGCGCAGGTTGGGAACGCTCAGGCAGCCCTCGAAGTTGCTGAAGGTCTCATCGGTCGTGGGGGTGAGGACGGGGTTGACCAGCACGGTGAGCGGAATCTTGGGCTTGTAGGGGTAGCGGGGGTTGTTGCCGACTTCGATGGCGCACAGCTGCAGCGGCTCGTAGATCTCTGCCGAGTCAAGGGGCGGGCCTGGGTGCGCAGGACCGGGTGGCCAATCTGGGCAATTTTTCGAATCGGCATGCTCTATTCCTAACAGAAATGCGGCCGCGCGGCCCATCGCTTGACGCTGCTGGCGACGGCGGCGTAGCTTGGTCCCAGAGCGTGCAGCTGTCCCCTGGGGCAGCGCCGCGGATTCCTACTTAAAGAGGTCGCAATGAGCGTAAAGAGCCAGGCCCGTACTCTCGCCCTTGCTGTGGGAGCGCTGCTGCTGCCGCTGCAGCCCGCCTGCAAGAAGACCCCCGCGCCCGCGGACAACTCCGGCACCGAGCCCGCGGCCGGGCGGGCGGGCAGCGGCAAGCCGGCGGTGGTGATCGAAGGCGACAAGGCGGCCGCGGCACCCGCCATCCCGGTTGGCATGACCGATCCGCTGTCCCGCCTGAACAGCGCCACCGCCAAGTCGCTGCAGCGCGGCTACAAGGCCCTCAACGCCAAGAACTGGGAGGAGTGCGCCGCCGCGTTCTCCGAGGTCACGGCCGCGCTGCCCGACTACCTGGACGCCCGCTACTACACCGCGCGCGCGCTGCTCAACCAGGCCAAGCCGGCCGAGGCGCGGCAGCAGCTGGAGGAACTGCTCAAGCGCAACTACGTCGCCTACGCCGGTCGGGCGGCGGGCAGCAAGGACTGGCTGGCGCTGCGCACCTCGCCCGAGTGGGAGCCCTACAAGCAGGCCGAGGCGCGCATCAAGTCCGCCTATGCCACGGGTCTTGCCGCCGGCGTCGCCCTGGTCGCGCGCACCGCCGCCGCCAAGCCAGTCAAGTACGCCCCGGTCGCCGATGCCGCGCTGGCCAAGGAGGGGCTGCAGGAGGCCAAGCTGGAGCTCAAGCAGGAGCTCGTCCACTTCGATCCGGCGACGGGGCGCTACCGGCCGCTCACGCACAGCGATGGCAAGGTGGTGGCGGCGCAGCGGTCTCCCGATGGCAAGGCGGTGATCTTCGCCCTCGCCGAGCGGGTGCAGCACAAGGCGGGCAAGCTGTGGTTTGTCGATCCGCAGGTCGGCTTCCTTGATCTCGGCACCCTCGAGCTGGTCGGCCCGGTGCCGGTCCCCGGCGGCTTTTCCCACCTGAGCCTGGGCTTCAGCAAGCAAGGGGTGCCGACCTGGGCGACCACCGCCGCTGCCGGCACCGCCGAGTCGCAGAGCGGCAGCTACCAGATCGACACCGCGCACACCGGCGCCGTCAAGGTCGCCGAGGATCAGGGTCTGTACGGCGAGCGCACCGAGGTGTGGGTCGACGATCTGCAGCACAGCGAGCGGCGCCTGCCCGCCGACATCAAGCCGTCCGCCGATCTGCAGAGCTTCACCATCGAGGACTCGGGCACTGAGGCCGGCAAGGTGGTCACCTCGGCGGTGAAGCTGGCCGGTGACTCGTTTGCCTGGGCGCCGGGGCACAAGCTGCTCCTGTACGCGGGGGCCTTTGACGCTTGCGCCGCGCTCGACAAGCGCAAGGAAGTGCAGAAGGACAAAAACGGCCTGTTCATCTACGACCTCGA
Organism: Polyangia bacterium; assembly: GCA_044222245.1. Taxonomy (GTDB): domain Bacteria; phylum Myxococcota_A; class Polyangia; order Palsa-1104; family JAEUJZ01; genus CALFML01. Next base: position 16,376 of record JBGANQ010000121.1, read on the forward strand.
CAAGAAGTCGGCGCAGCGCATCGACGCCGCGCGCACCACGTACGAGGCGCAGTGGCTGTCCGACGACCTGCTCGCCTACGAGACCGGCATCGACGCCGACTCGCGGGTCACCATCTACAACGTCAACAGCGGCGAGAAGACCACCCTTGCGACCCGCCACGGCGGCGGTCTGTACGGAATCTCGGCCCACAAGTGTGAAGAGCCGCCGCAGAGTCCGGAGGAAGCGCTGCCCTTGCCGCCGCCGCCGCCCACCCCCTAGGGGCAGCGCACGGCAGGTTCGTTCGCCCCGCTGGGCCGGGCACAGACTTGGGGGACCCGTGCCCAGCCGGGCGGGGGCGGGCGCGATCAGTACTGGTAGCGGAGTCCGAACTGGGCGTGAAACGGCGCCTGGCGGTTGGTGACGTAGCCAAACGAGGGGCTGTTGCGCCCCTCAAAGCCTGCCTGGCCGGTGACGTTGGTGCCCGAGCCGTTGACCGGCGCCACCAGGTCAAACAGGTTGTACAGGTCGACGATCACGATAAGGTGCTGGTGGATGAGCTGGTGCAGATCGAACTGCGCCCGCAGCGACACGTCGAACAGATCCGGGTTGCGTAGCTCGGACCACTTGCGGACATCGTTGGGGTCCTGGTTTGGATCGATCCCGCGCCAGGCGTAGCGGCCGACATAGCCCAGCGTCTGGCGGTACAGGCGGGTTGACGGGGCGCCGGTCATGTAGACGAAGTTGACGCCGGCGGTCAGGCCCTTCCACGAGTAGCTGGTGGTGGCCTTGACGGCGTGGCGGTGATCGTCGTTGAGGTAGCCGTAGAAGTGGAAGTCGCGCGGCGGATCGTTCTTGTAGGTGCTCAGCTGGTCGTCGATGGTCCCGTTGAGCCACGACAGCGTGTAGCCGACAAACACCTGCCAGTTCGGGGTCGGCTTGCCGGTGACGGTGAAATCGAGTCCTTGATACAGCCGGAAGGCATCGCCGAAGGTCCGGTAGGCGCGGACGTTGCCGAGCGTCTTGTCGCCAAAGGCGGCGTAGTTGCCGCCGTCGAGCGTGCGCAGGGCGTTGACCTCGACGTCTTCCCACTGGTCGCGGATCAGGCGATAGGTGTAGGTGATGGCGCCGGCGACGTTGGCGTACAGCTCGCGCTCGATGGCGGCGGTGATGAAGTCGGCGTGCGGCGGGTTGAGGCTCAGCTTGGCGTTGCCGCACTCCAGCGTCACCGTGCCGTCGGGGCAGCGGCCGCGCAGGTCGTAGCCCTGGGCGCCGCCGGCCGAGGTCAGCAGGCTGTCAAAGCGGCCGGTGGCGCGGTTGTAGTTCCAGGTCGAGTTCAGGCCATTGAAGTCGGCGTTGGCGGCGATGCGCAGCCCGGAGACCTCGTTGCTGCGCCCGTAGGCGAACTTGAGCAGCAGCTTGCCGTCGCGCAGAAGGTCCAGCGTGGCGCCGATGCGGGGGCCAAAGCCAAGCAGGTTCTGCACCACCTGACCCAGCGAGTTCTCGGCCGTGCCGTAGTCGATGCGCATGCCGGGAATCAGGGTCAGCCACGGCTTGGGCTTCCAGGTGTCCTGGACGTAGAAGCCAAGGCCCCAGCCTTTGCGCACCAGCGACCGCGGCGGCTCGTAGAGGGTCCGCTGGTAGCACGGCGTCGCCGTCGAGCCGGCGACCGGCCGCGGCTGCCCCTCGACACAGCCGTACGGCCGCTCGGTCGAGGTCGGATCGCGCGCCAGCACGCCGCCGTCCATCGCCTGATTGGTGTTGTCGGTGTAGACCAGATCGCCGGGCGTGCCGAGCAGCTGCGAGTTGCGGAGGAACTGAAACTGCGCCCCGCCCTTGAACGTGTGCGTCCCGATCCAGCCTTTTTTGACCCAGGTGAGCGAGGGGTCCAGCTGATAGCGCAGACGCTGCTCAAGGACGATCAGGTTGGCGTCGGCGTTGTTCCACGACACCGTGCTGCCAAGGTCAGTGTGCGAGGGGCTTGTCAGGTCGCCGTTCTGCGGGCCGTTGGCGAAGCCGAACACCTGCAGACCGGTCTGGATGCTGACGACCACGTTGTCGCGCACGAACCAGTCCCAGTTCAGGATGCCGAACACGCCGCCCTGCGTCTGGTAGTACTCCGCCTCGGGCGCGTAGGAGTTGCTGTTGCCGTTGTCGGGGGCGATGGTGCGGATGTTGGTCAGCCACGTCGGATCGCCGCTCACCGAAAGGTCGATGCGGTGACGCGGCGACGGCGCCCAGGTGAGCTTGAGGCGCGAGTATAGATCGTGCCGGTCGAGCGGCGGATGCTGGATGTTGAGCGGCGCCCCCGGCACCACCGAGCTTATGCGGTAGCGGTACTCGGTCGAGAAGTAGAACCACAGCTTCTGCTTGACGATCGGCCCGCCGACGTTGAGGTTGGCCTGGTAGCTGGCCAGGGGGGGCGCCGGATCGCTCTGATCAAGGAGCCGCCCTTCATAGATCTGGGTGCCGGCGCGGCTGCCCACCGACAGCGCCTGGTGGTTGAGGTAGAAGCTGGCATCGACGGTGAACTTGTCCGAGCCGCGCCGCGTCAGCAGGTTGATGACGCCGCCGAGCGAGTTGTACTGCGCGTCCACCGCCAGGAGCAGCAGATCCAGCTGGGCGATGGAGTCGAAGTTGATGTTGGCGCTGAAGGTCCCGTCCACCGGGTCGGTGATGTCCAGGCCGTCGACCAGGTAGCGGTTGTGGCGCAGCGAGCCGCCGGCCATGACCGGGTTCGAGCCGCCGGTGACGCCCGAGACCTGCTGGACCACGTCCTGGTAGCGGCGGCCGGTGGCGATCTTGGACTGCCCCTCGGCGGTGAGGACCTTGCCGGTGGACAGCCGCTCGTTGTCCAGGCGCTTGCGCTCCTCGACGATGACCTGGGTGTCGGCCTCGGCCAGCTCGGCGGTGAGCGGCAGCTTGAGGTTGACCGTCTGCCCGAGCTCCAGGGTCAGCTTGCGCTTGAGCGGCTGCAGGCCCTCAAACGACACCGTCAGCAGGTAGCGGCCGGGCGGCACCAGGGTGAAGTCAAAGCCGCCGTCCTCATCGGTGGTGGTGCGCCGCGGGCCGCCGATCATGGCGTCACCGGACAGCTCGACCTTGGCCCCTGGCATGGGCACCGAGGTGGTGGCTTCGATGACCGTGCCGCGCAGCCGGGCGTTCTGCTCGCCGACTGCCCAGGCGGGCGCGGTCCACGCCGCGAGCAGGCCCGGCGCCCCGAGCCCGAGCACCGCGCACAGGGTCCCCGGCAAGGTCCGGCGGAGCCGACGGTGCGGGGCGTGCTGCCCCGGTGGCGATGTGCCGAGCGACCTGCAACCACAATGACAACGACGCGGGTGGGCGGTTTGGGCCATGAGCCTTTCCCTGAGAAGTGGCGGCACTTTACACCACCTCGGCTCTGGGCAGGCAAGCGCCATCGGCTGCCAGCGCAGCCGCGACCGCCCGGGGGTGCGCGCGGTTGCGTCCGCCTTAAGCGGCGGGGAGCAGGGCGGCGCCGAGGACGCCGGCGCTGTCGCCGATCTGGTGCTTGCGGATCGGGGTGACCAGCTCATCGCTGAAGACCCAGCGGGCGGCGGCGGCGACGCCATCGGTGTACAGGGCGGACAGGTGCGAGACGCCGCCGCCAAGGACGATGATCTCGGGGTCGAGGATGTTGATCACGGTGGCGATGGCGCGGCCAAACCGGTCGCAAGCGGCGGCGATGACCGCGCGGGCGGCCTCGTCCGGCGCAGTCGCCTCGGCGGCGGCGGCGATCGCGGTCAGGGGCTGGTGGCGGCCGGTGCGGCGGGCGTACTCGGCCTCCAGGGCGGGACCGCACAGGAAGGTCTCGATGCAGCCGAAGCGGCCGCAGTAGCAGGGCGGGCCGGTGTGCGGCTCCAGCGGGACATGGCCCCACTCGCCGGCGATCCCCTGCAGGCCGTCCCAGGTCCGCGGTGCGCCGTCGCCCACAAGCTCGCCGCCAAGGACGATGCCGCCGCCGACGCCGGTGCCGAGGATGACCCCGAACACCACCCCGTAGCCGCGCGCCGCCCCGTAGCGCGCCTCGGCCAGCGCGAAGCAGTTGGCGTCGTTGGCGAACTCGATCGGCTGGCCGACGCGGGAGATGAGATCTTCGCGGAACGGCCGTCCGTTCAGGCAGGTCGTGTTCGAGTTCTTCACCGTCCGCCGCGCCCGCGTCACGCTGCCCGGCATGCCGACCCCGATGGGCGGCGGCGCTGCGAGCCCAGCCTCGCGGCTGACGGCAAAGATAAGCTCGGCGACCGAGCTGACGATGTGCTGGTAGCCTAGGCTCTGCTCGGTCGGTCGGCGCAGCCGGGCGAGGATCTGCGGCTCGTCGTGCTCCATGCGGATCACCACCGCCTCGATCTTGGTGCCGCCCAGATCAACGCCCAGCCGCAGGGCGCCCGAAGCGCCCGAAGCGCCAGCAGGATCGAGGCAAACAGAACGATCGGGAGGGCAGGGCGCTGGCGGCCGCTGGCCAGCCGCGGCGGTTGGCTCGGAGCTCATGGCGCCAACCTAGCAAATGTAGTTTTTATCGCTCAAAAATCTGCCAGTTCTTTCTTGGGCAGACCCGTGCAGTCGTTGTACGTTCGACCTGGGTGGCACTTCTCCCCGCCGGAACGCGGAGATGGCCGGAGTTCGGCAGCGCTGCCGGACCACGCATTGCTTCCTAGGAGCGTCTCGAGGTTAAATTGTAGGACCATGCCGATATCGTTCTCTACGGTGCTGCGCCCGGGGGTGGCAGCGCCTGCCGGGTGCGGCGGTTTCCAAACTCCTTGCCGTGCGGCTCGGATTTTCCTTTTTGGCGGCTCCCCGCGGAAAAAGATGTCTCGCGGACCTGCGGGCCGCTGCAGCTCTTCTGTGAGTTCGTAGTGAGATCCATGGCCAAGACGTTCCCGATGAAGCTGTTCTTGTTCGCCTTCCTCGGCTGGACGTTCGATTTCTATGATCTGGTCCTGTTCGGCTTCATCAAGGACCATGTAAGTCACGATCTGGGCCTGTCACACGCGACCGAGTCGTGGCTGCTCGGGGTCGCCCTCAGCTCTTCCGGCATTGGCGGCATCGTCTCGGGACTGCTGGCCGACCGCTTCGGCAAGCGGACCCTGCTGGCGCTGACAGTGCTCATCTATTCGATCGGCTCGGCGGTGTGCGGCCTGGCGCCCAACTTGTGGGTGTTCCTGTTCGGCCGCGCGCTGGTCGGGCTCGGCGTGGGCGGCGAGTGGGCGATCGGTCACGGGCTGGTGGCCGAGGCGGTCGAGTCGCAGTACCGCGGGCGGGCGGCGGCGCTGCTGCAGGCCGGTGAGCCGGTCGGCGTGGCGCTGGCCGCGGTGGCGGGCTTCCTGGTGGTGCCGCTGGTCGGCTGGCGCGCGGTGCTGCTCGGCTCCAGCGCGACGGCGATGCTGGCGCTGTTCATGCGGCGCTCGATGGCGCTGCCCAACGAGAAGGCCCGCCGCCAGGTCAGCCTGGTCAAGGTGTTCAAGGGCGGCGTCGGCAAAAAGATGCTGCTCGCCTGGATCCTGGTCGTGCTCAAGCTTGGCACCTACTGGACCTGCTACACCTGGCTGCCGTCGTTCCTGCTGACCGATATGGGGCAGGGCGTGGGCAAGAGCACGCGCTGGGTGCTGACCGCGCAGGCGGGGCAGTTTGCCGGCATGCTGGCCTTTGGCAACTTCGCCGATCGCTTCGGGCGACGGCCCACCTACAGCGTGTATTCGATCGTGACCGCGGCGGCGCTGGCGGCGCTGGCGTTTCAGTGGCAGTGGCTGTCGGTGCACACCGAGCTGTTCTGGCTGCCTCGCTGCTGGTCGCGCCGGCGATCGTGACGCTGATGAAGGAGCGCTATGGGCTGCCGGGCGGGCTGTCGGTGCCGATGATCCTGGCCATCGCCACGGCGTCGTGGGTGTGGGTGCTGCCCGAGACGCGCGGCATCATCCTGCCGCAGCTTTTCATGTCGCCGCGCAAGGGTCCAAGTCCCAAGGGCCGCAGCGCCGCCAACTCCAGCTCGGGGGCGTCCTCGTCGGGGCTGCGGCCGGTCATCACGCCGCCGCTCGGCACGCCCAAGCTCAACCTGGGTCCGGCCTCGGACCCGGGCAAGGACGCCAGCACCTCGGGCACCGGGACGCCCAAGGCCAAGTCGTAGCGGCGGGCGGCCGAGCTCGCAGCTAGTTCAGGTGGGAAGCGGTGGCCGCCGCCGCTTCTGCCAGCTCGGGGGGCGGGGCGGGCCACATGGCGAACAGCCACAGCACCCCGCGCACCCGCTCACCGACGGAAAACTCGCGATCGGCGATCGCGTCGTGGACATAGACCTCGACCCGCAGCGGCGGCTTGTCGCGATCCGGGCGGGCCAGCGGGATGACATAGACGCGCAGCGGCACGCCCCAGAAATCGATCGTGAAGACCTCCTCGATGTAGCTGTGGAACACGACCTCGTCGGGCGCGGCGGCGCTATCGGGGCTGAAGCGGGACAGCGGGCCGAAGCCGGTGAAATCGGGGGCGAACTCTTCGCCGAGCTCATCCGGCTCCAGCTGGTAGGCGATGGCGCTGACCTGCAGGTTGTAGGTGTCGCCCAGCCGGTAGGCTTCGCGGTTCTTCAGGTACAGGGTGTCGTAGAAGGCCACCTGCGCGCCGTCGCTGGAGCCGAGAAGACGCGCCTCCAGGCCATCGGCGCTCTCTTCGATGCGCTCCAGCCGCAGCGGCCAGACGTGCGGCGACTCGGCGTAGGGGTACATGGCGAGCAGCTCCAGCTGCTGGCCGCGCCGTAGCAGCGCGCTGAACATCAGGTGGCCGCGGTTGTCGACCATGTGGCACAGCTCGCCGCGGACCAGCGCGCCGGCGCCGCTGCCCTCGCGCAGCAGCTGCTTGAAGATCTTCAGCAAGAAGTCGTGGGCATCGTCGACTCCTTCAAGAATCGCCCAGTGGCGGCGGTGGTTGAACGGCGCCAGAGGCGCTGCCGCGTCGGCATCGGCATCGGCATCGGCATCGGCCGGGTCGGAGCCGGGCAGGGCGCGGTCGGCGGCGTCCGGGCGACTCGCCGCGGGGGGCGGCCCGGCCGACCCGCTCACCGCCGCT
>JBGANQ010000022.1:0-112919 GCA_044222245.1 Polyangia bacterium
GTCCATAGACCGAGCGAGTTGGCGCCGTCGAACTGCCACACCCGCACCTGGTGCTCGTAGGCCAGGCCGAGCCGCAGACCACGCGGCGGGGCGTAGTGAGTCGGGCCGGCTTCGGTGGTATTGGTGCCGTCCCCCGAGGACGCCAGGGGAAACAATGGCCAGAGGCGCACGGTCAGGTGGAGCCGCAGGGGACCAAACTGCCGATAGTCCGTGTCGCCCTGCTTTCCGAAGCTGTAATAAGTCGAGAGGCCGCCAGCGACCCGGCCAAATAGTCCGAGCGCGACGCCGAAGGGCAGCACGGCGGTGGTGTCGCGCTGGTCGGTGCTCGGCAACACTTGCAGGTTCGCGTAGGCGTGCGCGGCCAGCTCGTCGATATCCAGACAGGGGACGGCGATACCGTCGCACAGCGGGTTGGGGCTGGGAAGCAGCCCAGGCTCGGGCCTGGCTTGTTGCGCCGTCGCGGGATGCAGCCAGACGAGCAGCGCCCCAACCACCAATAGACCAGACAGGACAACCCGATGGAACCAAGGAGCCAAGCGAGACATGACAAACTCCGAGAAATCGTAAATGCGTAGATATGGCTGGATGGGGCGACTGACTTCTCAACCCGCCCGCAAATCGGCGGCAAGCTAGCACACGCGTGGCCAAAAGGCACGACCAGTCGCCGGTGGTCGCCACGCCAGACGCCGCCCGCCTCGGCCATGCAGCCGCAGGGCTCGATGCCACCGGCTCGTCCGTCGCGAGCTGCCTTGAGCGCTCGCTGACTTAGTTACAGCGCCCCGCAACTGGGTGACCACCTCATGCTCGGCGAGGTCTAGTGAGCCCCAATCGAAGCCTGCTAAGGTAGGCTGAGGTTGTAGCCTGGGAGACTGTACCGACGGCAGTTTAACGAAACCGCCTCATTCTTTCCAGCACAGACTCGTCGCTGTGAGCAATTTCTGGAAAGTTTGGACTGCATTTCTCGCCGGATCGTATGGTTCCGGATGAATGCTAGCGCCGGCCGCTGGCGGGGAGCAACATGTCAGCGCACAGGTTCGCCAGTACCTCCTATGTAGACGATGATCCGCGCGCCGCTGCCCGCGAGGCGGCCGCCGAGCTGCGACGGCAGCTGGGCGGCCCGCCGGACTGGGTGGTGGTCTTCTTTTCGTCGGAGATGGCGCCCGAGGCGGTGGTCGCCGGGCTCTATGAGGTCCTGCCGGCCGCGGTGAAGCTGGTCGGCTGCTCCAGCTACGCCGAGATCGACAGCAGCGAAGCGCTGACCCGCAGTGTCAGCCTGCTCGGCGGTCGCTCGCCGGCGCTGGAGGTGATGACGGTGGCCCTTTTGCCCGAGGGCCGTCCGAGCTTCGCCGTCGGGCAGGTGCTGGGGGCGCAGCTGGCGGCCTTCGCGCCGAGCCTGGTCGTCATGCTGCCCGACATCCTCACCGTCAACGCCACCCAGCTCCTGCGCGGCGTTCAGTCGGTGCTGGGCAGCGGCTTCCCGATCGTCGGCGGGGCCGCCGCCGATGGCGGCCGGTTCGAGCGCACCTACCAGCTCTGCGGCCAGGCTCTCCAGCACAGCGGCGTCGTCGCGCTGGCGCTCAAGGGGCCGCTGCGCATCGCCACCGCGGCGCGCAGCGGCTACACCCCGGTGAGCCTGCCGCGCACCGCCAGCCGGATCGAAAACGGCAACGTCCTTCTGGAGCTCGACGGCCGGCCCGCCCTGGACGTATACCGCGAGTTCCTTGGGCCGCGCGCCGGCGAGATTCCCGCGGTGAGCATCGAGTTCCCCCTGGGCGTCATTCCGTCCGGCCATGAGGAGGCGCCGGCGCTCACCCGCGCCATCTTCGCCGTGGACGAGGCGCGGCGAGCGCTGGTCCTGGGCGGGGATCTGCCCGAGCGCGGCCAGGTCCGCATCCTCAGCGCCACCCGCCGCGAGGTGCTGGCCGGCGCCCGGGCCGCGACCGAGCTGGCCCTGCAGGCCCTGCCCCAGCCTGACTTTGCCCTGGTCTTCAGCTGCTTGTCGCGCAAGGTGGCGCTCGGCTTGCAGTATAAAGATGAGTGTGCCGGCGCCTTGGCGCTGCTGCCGGCGTCGGTTCCCACCGCGGGGTTTTACACCTTCGGCGAGCTGTCACCGCGCGATGGCATCAGCGAGCACCACGAGTCGACCTTCACGCTCGTGCTGGTCCAGGTAGCTGCGGACTCTGGGGGTCCTTAGAGGAGGGGAGGGGGTAGTCCATGCGCTGCGAGAGCTGTGTCCTTCTGCAACCGGCGCCGGCGGCCGCGCCGGGACCGCGGACAGGACCAGGGACGGAAAAAGACGCGACGAAAGAGCTAGGGCCGGTGCGCGCCGTGCTGCGCGCCGTGCTCGACTGCGATGAGTGTCCGCTCGCGCACGGGGCCGGCGCCGCGGCCGAGACGGTGGCCGCGCTCGTCGGTCACCTCCGGCGGGCGGCCGAGCTCGGGCGGCAGCAGGAGATGCAGCTCAAGAAGTGTCGCAACGAAGCCCGCGAGCTGCGCGAGCTCGCCAAGCGCTCCGAAGAGCGGGTGATCAAGCTCGAGGAGCTGCAGCGCGCCAGTAGCCGCGAGTCCGAGGCCGAGCTGAAGGCCAAGATGGACCTGGTCAGCCAGAAGGAGGCCGCCATCGCGGCGCTGTCCACGCCGATCATCGCCGTGCATGAAGGCGTGCTGGTGCTGCCCCTTATCGGGACGCTGGACGATCTGCGCGCCGCCAACCTGACCCAGAGTCTGCTCGATGAGATCCAGGCGAGCCGGGCCCAGCACGCGATCGTCGATCTGACCGGCGTACCGGCGCTCGACCTGCAGGGGGCGCGCCACCTGCTGCGGCTGGCGCAGGCGGTGCGGCTCTTGGGCGCGCAGGTCCTTTTGTGCGGGCTGCGGCCGCAGGTCGCGCAGGCGCTGGTCGGCGTGGACGTGGAGCTTGGCTCCCTGCGGACGGCGCGCAGCCTGCAGGAAGCCCTGCGCTACTTTCAGCACAGCCAGGCCGGCGGCTCCCGGTCCGGCTGAAGCGAGGCCGCGGCGCCGCGCCTACGAGCGCGGGAACTTCGGATCGGCCTTCACTTCTTCGATCTGCGCCGTGTGGCGGGAGCTGTGGGCCGACAGCAGGAGCAGCCACTGGTAGCCGTCCAGTGCCTTGAGCAGCGGGTGTGGTCCGGCGTGGCCGCGCAGATCGTCCCGGGTCGTCTGGACGTAGGCGACGGTGCGGTCGCGGCTCTGGCTGAAGGCGGCGCGCACCGCCTCGGCCGTCGGGAAGCGGCCGGTCGGCTTGAGCATCTCGGGGGCCTTGCGCGGCACGCTGCGATCGGTGACCAGCTGGCGCAGCCGCGCATCGTCGTGCTGCACCTGGGCGAGCAGCTCGGGCGGCGTCGGCGTGCGCACGAGCTTGTCGGTGACCATGCCGCGCAGGAGATCTTCAGAGACCGCGATGTGCTCGGCCACCTCGGCCACCGACCAGCGGTCAGGCCCCGGCTTGAAGTGGAACTGCGCCTCGGACAGACCCTGCAGGGAGGTCAAAAAGGCCTGCCGGCTCGCCTCCAGATCCTGCACCGCGGCGGCGCGCTCGGCGTCGCTGAGGGTCGCTCCCGCCGGCGCCGTGGTCGCCGCCGGCGGGGCGGCGGCCTTGGGTCCGGCGCAGGCCAGAAGAAGGAGTGTGGCAAGTGAGAGTCCGGGGCCGTGGCTCCAGCGAGCGCGGCCGTTACAGAGTGTGCCAGTCATGCGATGCCTCCGTTGCGAGCTGGGTTTGCGGTGCGTGATGCGCGCGCACCATGGCACGGCGGCGACTTTTTTTGCAGCCTCTGTACGGATAAAGAATGCTCCCAGTGGAAGAGTCTGGTCGTGCTCAGCGGGCACCGACAAACGCAAGCTGCAGCGGCTGCTCGGCCGTCAGCAGCGGCAGCGGGGGGAGGCGCGTGGTGAGCTGCACTCCTTGCGCCGTCACCCGCACCGGCACCGCCAGCGCGCGATCTTTGTGACGATCAAAGAGGCGCAGGGTGTGCGCGGGCGCGGTCCCCGGAATCGCCGCGGTGAGCGTCATACTGATCGCCAAGAGCTCGCCGCGGCCGGGGCGGCCGAGCTCGGCCTGGGTGCGGCGGAGCGGCAGCGGCCGGCCGTCCAGCTCCAGGCGCACGAACGCGTCGGCCTGCCGGCACAGGTGCTCGCGCAGCGCCTGCTGCTCGTCGGGCTCCAGCGCGCCCGAGCGGTCGCGATCAAACAGGCGCGCGAGCAGCGCGGACTCCTCGGCGCTTGCGACCACGTACTCGATGCGCAGGGTCACGCTCTGCGGCGCTACCTGCAGCGTGTCGCGCTTGGGATATTCCACCCCGTGCCCGGCCGCGGACGGAGCCAGTCCGAGCAGCGCCCCGAGCGCGACTACAGCCCCGGCGCGGTCCATCCGTCTCCCGCCAGGTCCACATACAGCGGGTTAGTATAGCCGTAGGGAGCACCGGGACCGACCGGAGCGAGCGAGCCCGGACCGCGCACCACGATCACGTACCAGCCATCGCGGCGCGGCTTGACCGTGATCGTTCCGGCGAAGCGGACGCTCGCACTTGTCTGGTCGGCGGCGTCGAGCGGCGCGCTCAGGGTGGCGCCGGAGGTGCCGGGGTCGACGGCGACCAGGCGTCCCGGACCCGGCTTGCTGAGGGTCAGCGGGCGGCCGTTCTCGTAGACCTCGAGCGTCGTCGCCTTGAGCCAGCTCGGCGCCTGGACCTTGACCTCCAGGGTGGCGGAGGCGGCCCCGCGCAGGTTCACCGCGTGCCCAAGGCCGAGCGCCGGCTGGCCGTTTATCGTCGCGGTGACGAACAGTCCGTTGGACACCGTGACCTGCTGGTCGCGGATCGCCGCCACCAGGTCGCCGCCGCTCACCTGCGCCGGGGCGTCCTTATTGAAGCGCACGAAGTTGCGCGGGTAGCCGGTGCCGTCGTTGCGCCCGTGCGTGTCGGAGTTGCCCAGGGCGCACACCGGCCGCCCCTGGTTGAGCATGGCGAACAAGTCGCGCAGGGTGGGAATGTCGTGCGGCACGCCCTGCACCGCGCGCTTGTGCAGCGCGGCGTCGTTCTCGGCCAGGTAGTCGCTTGGCTGACCCAGCTCGCCGTTGACCTCGATGGCGTCAAAGATATCAAGCGGCTCGTCGCTGCTGCCGGTCGTCGGGTCGAAGTGGACGTAGTTGAAGTAGCCGGCCAGGCTCTTGGTGCGCGGGTGGCTGACGTGGACGATGAGCGGCGCCGCCTCCCGGGTGCGCAGCTTGCCGACCCAGCCGGCGACCGGATCGTGGGCCCACAGCTTGGCGCCGACCTTCTGATACGGATCCGCCGGGTCGATGGTCAGCGGGTAGGCGTTGAAGTGGCCGACGCCGTTGACGCTGATCTCATCGCCGACCACCGAGTTGATGAAGGGCTCGGCGTGCAGGCGGGCGATGTGCGGCCGGTAGTCGGTGAGGTTGTCGTGGTCGGTGGCGGCGGGCAGCTCGATGCCCTCGGCGAGGTTTTCGATGACGCGCTTTTCGATCGGCACCGGCGAGTCGATCGAGCCCTGCGAGTGCTGGTGGTAGTCGCCGGCGAGCCAGCCGGTGGTGTCGACGCTGCGCACAAGGTCCGCGGTCACCCGCACGCGGCCGCCGGCGGGCACCTGCAGCTTGTCCAGGGTCGCTTGCTCGAACTCGACCCCGCGCGAGACGATGACGTTGTAGCGGCCCGGCTTGAGGGTCACCTCGCCGTGGCCATCGGGGGTGAAGGCGACCGCGTGCACGCCGTTGCGCTCGCTCTCGGTCGGGTCGGGACCAAAGCGCGGATCCGGCGCCTCGACATCGAGGCCGAGGAACGACACCTTGGCCGGCGAACCCCGGCGCTCGCCGGGGAACATCTCACCGATGTCGAGCTCGGCGACTCCCGGCAGCGCGAGCGTCAGATCCAGGGAGGTCGCGGCGCCCAGCGAGACCGCGGTCGGCGCCCCGCGCAGCCGCCCCACCGCCGTCGCCACCGCGACGTACTCGCCCGCCGGCACGGCGAGCTCGTAGTGGCCCTGCGCGTCGCTGCTCGCCTGGGTGAACAGGTGCTGCTGCGGGCTGTACGGCGCCTGCAAGAGCGAGACCCGCGCCCGTGGAATCGGCGCCCCGGCCGAGTCGCGCACCGTGCCCTGCAGCTTCACCGTGGCCTGCCCGCTCAGGGCGTACATCGGCGTCATCACCGACGCTGCATCCCCGCCGCCGACCACCAGGTAGCGGGTGATGCTGAGCTCTCCCGAGGCGGGCAGCGGCGCCGTCTTGAGGAACGTCACCGTGCCCGAGGCATCGACGATCGGCAGCTGCAGCGGCCCCTCGGCGCTGAGGTAGCCGTACGAGGTCCGCTCGCCCACCGAGGCGATGAAGGTGGCCGAGCCGGCCGGATCGGAGAAGCCGGCCTCCGGGGTGAGCACCGTCAGCGAGGCGCCGAGCGAGAGGAAATCGCCGAGCACCAGCGAGCGCCCGGTCGGCTCGTCGGCGGCCGCCTTGTAGGTCGTGACGATCTTCAGGTACGGCACATCCGGCTCGAGGATGTAGTCGGTCAGGATCTCGCCATCGAGGTCGCGCCCGGCGCTGTCGAGCTGCGGCAGGATCAGCGAGGGGGCGCTGCGGGCGTGGACCCGCAGCTGCGCCGCGCCGCCCTGCTGGCCGTCGGCAATCACCTCGATCGAGGTCGGACTTGGCACCCGCAGGCCGACGATCGGAAACGTCTCGCGGAACAGATCGTTGCCGTTTTTGCCATCGTCGCCCGGGCGCACCAGATCGGCGTCGATGAGGTTGCCGCCATACACGTCCAGGCCGACCGAGGTCCCGACATCCTGAATCAGGAATCGGGCGCGACTATTATAAAGCTTCCACACCTGGCCCGTCCGCCCGTAGGCGACGGGCCCGCCGATAAGCTCACTGTCGCGGCGGACCTTGCCGGCGCGCGCCTGCCCGGGCTGCAGCGGCCCGTCTAGAGGAGGAGGCGGCGGCGAGTCGGGCGGCGGCGCCGGCGCCGGGCAGCTGGCCAGGGCCAGGGCCAAAAGGACGCCCAGGGCCCCTTCCCTGCGGGCGAAGCGACGCGAGCGGGCAGAGCCGAGGGAGCTTGCAGAAAGGAGGCAGGATGAAGACGGCGGCGGGTTCATGCCCGCGGGACAATAGGATCCGCTCGCCCGGGCTGTCAATTGGCCCCGCCGGCCCCCCCCCGCGCGCGCTGCGCGCGGCCACAGGCTGCTAGCGCGGAGCGCGCACCGTCGTCACCGGGCAGCTCGCGTGCTGCGTCACATAGGTGGCGACGCTGCCGAACACCAGGCGCCCGAGCGCGCCGCGGCCGTGCGTGCCAAGGACAATCAGATCGGCCGGCCACTGACCGGCGGCCTCGACGATCGCCGGGCCGATGTCGCTCGCGGTGACGATCGCAAACTCGGTCTCGGCGTCGGGCGCCTGGCTCTCGGCGAGCTCGCTGAGGGACGCCTTGAGCTTCTCCAGCTCCTCCGGGCTCGGGGTCATCACCACCGAGGCCCGCAGATCGCTGGCCAGCGACGGCAGGCTGACAATGTGGAGGAGTCGGATGACGCCGCCGCCCACCGAGCGGTGCAGATCGCCCGCCCACGCCAGGGCCTGCTGGGCGCTCTCACTGAAATCAATCGGGACCAGGATTTGCGGCTGCATGGCACCCCAGGTAACACACCGCGAGCGGGCCGGCAATGGAAGATCCGGACTCCGCTCGCGAGGCCGATGAGCCGATCAGCCGCCGCTCGCCGTCGGCGCGCCGGCCGCCGCCGAGCCCGCGGTCGGGTCGGGAGTCTGCGGCGCCGCCTCGGGCGCCCGCTGGACCTCGATGGTGCAGTCGGTGACCAGGGCCGCCAGGCCGCCCACCGCGGCCAGCATGGGCAGCAGCACGGCGCCGAGCACCCCGACCGTCAGCGGCAGCTCGAGCACGGTGTGGCCGGCGTGGTGGATGCGGATGCGCCGCACACTGCCCTCGTGCAGGAGCTCACGCACGCGGGAAAGGAGCTGCTCGCCACTGACTTGAAAGGACTCACATTTTACCGGTTCGCTCATCTGGATCCTCGCTGCTGGGCGCTGGCATCGCTGGTCGGGTAGGTGCCGCGCAGTTTCTTCAGGTAGCGGTGCGCGCGGTGAAACCACGCGGGCTCGGGCAGGAACATGAACGGACACTGACCGGCGACGAGCTTGATGCCGCTGTGCAGGCACAGCTCGATCGCCTCCGGGCTGACGGCGCCCTGGCCGCTGCCGCGGTGCAGCCACACCCGGCCGATGCCCGCCTCGATGCAGTCGCGCACCACCTGCGCCGCCTCGGCCGCCGGCGTCATGACCAGCACGCCGTCCACCGGGGGGGTGATGTCCTGCACCCGCGCATAGCAGCGCAGCCCCGCGACCTCCGCCACCGCCGGGTTTACCGGCACCATGTCGTAGCCGTGATCGCGCAGCGCCTGCAGCAGGGTGCGGCTGAAGTCCTGCTCATGACGCGACACGCCCACCAGCGCGAGCCGCCGCTGGGCAAGAAAGTCGTTCACCTCGGTCAGGGTCGAGTAGCTCATGGCAAAAAGACCAGGCAAGGGCAGTGCCAACCGCGCTCCCGAGGCGGCGGCGGGGTCAGGCCGCGCTGACCGGGCAAACCCGCGAAAAGTCTGCGCCCGGCGGGCGACGACCTGCAGATTTTGCGGAGCGCCGGCCCCGCAAGGAGCGACGCCAAACTTTGCGGTGACAGAAAAGCCGGGCTCCGGTGTTTAGCAGGAGCGCCGGTGGTTCTGGTCCCCCGGCTTAAAGAGCCTAAAAGGAGTCTGTCCATGAAAAAGTCTCTGGCTGCGCTGCTTCCCGGACTGCTGTTCACTTCTGCTTTCTTGACCCTTTTGACGCTGACCAGCGGCTGCCTGGTGCGGCCGATTGGCTACGCTCCCTACAGGTACCATCACCACCACGGCGGACGCTGGTAGCCGCGGCGGTCCGGCGCAGGTGGCGCGGCCGCAAATCTGGTGACGGAGCGGGCGGATCGGGTTCATATTGACCCGGCTTGCCATCGCCAGCCCCTAACACCGGTCCCGTCAGGTCCTTGCCCATCTGGCTGCTGCCGCCGGCTCTGTACCTGCTGAACGCGGCGCTTGTGGCGCGGCGGACGGTGGCCGATGGGTATGACGGGGTCGGGTTCGTCCTGGCGCTGCAGCGGCTCGATCTCGAGCGGTTCCAGCCGCAGCCGCCCGGCTATCCGCTGTTTGTCGCGCTCGGCCGCCTGGTCCAGGCGCTGGCGGTGCCGCCGGCGGTGGCGCTGGCGGTCGTCGGCGCGCTGCTGCTCGGGGTGGGAGTCGGCGCCGCCGCCGCCGCGGTGCGCCGCGGGGTGGGCGCGGCGGCCGGCTGGCTGGTCGCGGTGCTGCTGACGCTCTCCCCGCTGAGCTACGCGCTCGCCGGGGCGACCCTGAGCGATGCCGCCGGGCTCGGGGCGCTGCTGCTCGCAGCGGGCGTGTGGGCGCGCGGCGGTGCCCGGTCGGCAGGCTGGGGCGGGGTGCTGCTCGGCGCCGCGCTCGGCATCCGGCCGACGTACGCGCCGCTGGCGGGGCTGCTCCTTTTGGGCCTGGGCGTGCACCGCGGGCGCGGCGCCTTGCTGCGCGCCGCCCTGAGCGCCGCCGCGGCGTGCCTTGGCTGGCTGACTCCGTTCGCGCTGCTCGTCGGCCCGCGGACCCTGTGGCGGGTGGCCACGGCGCACCTGTACGGCCACTTCACTGACTTTGGCGGCGCGGTGACCGCGGACCTCACGCCCGGGCTGCCGGTGTGGGCGCTCGGACGCGGGCTGGTCGCGGCGGCGCTTGGCCCCACCTGGCCGCTCGCTCTGCTCCTGCTGCTGGCGGCGCTTGTCAGCGCGCCGCCGCGCGGCTGGCCGGCCGCGACCCGGCGCCTGGTCGCCACGCTGCTCGGGGGCCTGTTCATCTATCTCGTTTGGACGCTGGTGGCGCTGCCGGTGCGCGGCCATGCGCGCCACCTGCTGCCGGCGGTGGGGATGCTGGACATCGCGGTTGCCGTCGCGCTCGGCGCGGCGCTTTCGACCGCCGGGCCGCGGCGGCGCGCCGTCCTGCAGCTCGGGTGCGCGGGGCTCGCCGGCTGGCTCGGGGTGACCAGCGCGCAGACGCTGCAGCGCTTCCGCGCGCCGAGCCCCGGGGTGGCGCTCGCCCAGTATGTAGCCGCCCACTACCCAAGAGGGACTCTCCTTTACGGCGGCCGCGCGGCGCGCTATCTCGATCTGTACTGGGGGAGCGGCAGCGCCCGGCCGACGCTCCAGTTCGGCGACGTGCTCACCGAGGCGGCGCGCCTGGATCGCCTGCCCGCCGAGGTCCTGGTCACCTCCGAGGTGCTCGCCTCCGCCGCGTCCCGCGCCGCCCTGCGGCCGGTGGCCCGGTTCTGCTACGACCAAGGCCTGCCCGCCGGGCTGCGCCTGGACCCCTATGCCGATGGCTGCGTCGAGCTGCGCGCCTACCGCTTCCTTCCCTAACCAGAAAGGGAACTCTGCCCGCCCCCCGCCACCCCGGCAAAGCCGGGCGGAGCCTCCCCCCACCGCGCGCTTCCCGCGCGGCTTTCGTTCTTCGGGGTCGACGTAGTCGGTGGCAAACTAAGTACCGGTTCCCACTAGCAGGTGCCTGGCGCCGCGGTGCGAACGAGCTTGCGGTGCGCTGTACCAAGGGCATAAGGCCGCCGCCGACTTGCGGGCTGCGACCTGCCGGTCAGCGGCTGCGCACAAGCTCCATGTCGGCGACCCGGACCAGCGCTTCGCGGTGGTTGAAGTTGATGAGGAAGTACTCGGTGCCGTCTTTGATGACGGTCTGCTCGGCGGTGGTGCCGTACTTGTCCTTCTCGACGTAGGTGCGCGCCCAGTAGTAGTCGGCGGTGACGCGCTGCATCGCGAGGTACTTCTGCCCGGCGGCGATCTGGTAGGTCTGCTCCATCGCCACCGGCGTCTTGGGCGGGAGGTACGCCGCGGCCTGCGGGTAGCCGACCCCGAACACCGGCACCGTCGCCAGGCCGGCGCGCGGCGTCACCACCGTCGCCTCGGCGAGGCGCGTCGACTTGTGGCCGGGGTTATAAAACCACGCCTTCTGACCGCTGAAGTAGATCGCGTCCCAGTCGCCGCGGCGCTCGGCCAGCACCCACCGGGTGCCGGTGCCGACCTTGTTGGCCCAGTTGTACATGCGGTCGCCGGGCCAGGCGGTCAGGTAGGGATTCTCAAGGAGCGGCGCCAGCGGATCGGGGGCCTGGCGCAGATACAGGAAGTGGACCGGGTGCACCGGCGCGTCGTGGCAGTCCGAGGCCTCATCTGGGCTGTAGCAGTAGGTGACCGGCTGCAGGTTCTGCGCGTAGTCGGGCGCGACGGTGATCACCCGGCCGGCGGCGCTGGCGTCGCTCAGCGTGTCGGGCTGCTCGTCGGCGGGCTCGCCGTCCGGGCCGGCCGTCTCGGGCGCCCGCAACAGCTTCATGTAGCGGTCCCAGTCCCAGTACGGACCCGGGTCCCAGTGCATCGACTTCTGCCGCGCCTGACTGATGCCCGGCACCTCATCGTGACCCAGGATGTGCGCCCGATCGAGCGGCACGCCGTAGCGCCGGGCCAGGTAGCGCACGAGCTTGGCCGACTCGCTGTACAGGGCGTCGCTGAACCACTTGTGGCCCTCGAACGCCCAGGCCTCGTGCTCGATGCCGATCGAGTGCATGTTATAGTACCAGTTGCCGGCGTGCCAGGCGACGTGGCGCGGCGCGACGAACTTGGCGATGTGGCCATCGCTGGAGCGGACCAGGTAGTGGGCGGCGGCAGCGTTGGTCGGGTCCTGGAAGATCTGCTTGGTCAGATCCCAGCTCGCGTCGGTGGTGTGGATGACTATGTAGCGCACCTCCTGACCATCCAGGGGCCGGTTGGCCAGATCGTAGTTGCCGTAGGAGTTGCCGCTCTTGGGGTCGCGCCGGGCGTAGGCGGCGGGCACGTCGTCGCAGACGGTGGCCGGCGGGCAGTCGGGGTCGCCCGCGCTCGGCGGCGTCGCCACTCCGCTCGGTCCGCCGGGGGGGCCGGCCAGCGGGTCTTGGTCGCTGCCGCAGGCGCCGAGCAGGCCGCAGCAGGCGAGCACGGGCAGCGCGGTGAACCAGTTATGGACGCGGGCGCGGGCGCGGCGCCGGCCGCGATCCAGGCCCGCGGCGGACTCCGGGCGGGGTCCTGGTCCTTCGGAGTGACGGTGCTCGTGACCATGAATCGAAGCTGTCGCCGCTTGCATGGGAACCTCCGCTTGGGGAACCGGACCTTGTTACCATGGCCGGGCCATGCAGAGCGATGAGGTTCGCGTGCGGCGCCGCCTCAGCGGCTGGAAGGGGAGGGCAGAAAGGGCGCAACGTCGAGCAGCTTGACGTCGGGCCGGGCGCGCAGCCGGTCGAGGAACCAGTACTTGTGCGCGGCGCCGAACGTCACCACGACGCGCTTGCCGCGGTGCCGCCGCAGGGCCTGGTCGATAAGGCGAAAGTGCGCCTGGTTGATGTTTGTCCAGCCGCCGGGACCGATCCAGTCGTTCTGGTACTGATCGTACAGCGCCAGCTCCTCCCGGGTGCGCTCGTCGTACAGCGGCGAGTGAATGACCCGCGGATCGTCCTCGACGATCGGCTGCGCGGCGTGGCGCGCCTCGAGCTCCTTGGTGCGGCGGCTGTACTCGGCGCGGGCGGCGGCGAGCGCCGGGTCCTTATCGAACGCTTTCAGGCGCGCCTCGCGCAAGTCCGACATCTCCTTGGTCCACGCCGCGCACGGCTCGATGGTAAAGCCAAGCTCCGCGGCGAGCGGCAGCAGCACGTCGGTGTACTCGGGAAAGACCTTGATACGGGCATCGGTGAACCCGCCGCGCTCGGCGAAGTCCTGCCAGATGGTCGGCCAGCGATCGGGCGGAATCTCGGCGCAGACGACGTCCGGGGCGAGCTTGCGCAGGGTGGCGCGCACGGCGGCCAGATCCCAGCGCGGGCTCTTGCGGTGCTCGCCGTGGATCATTCCCAGCACGGCGACCTCGGTGGGAGCGGCGGCCGGCGGGGCGGCGGGCGGCGGCGGCGCCTTGGGAATGCTGAGGATGTGCAGCCGGTGCGCTCCCTCGCAGGAGACCCACAGAGTCTCGCCCAAGGGGTGGACCGCCAGCACGATGGGAATCTCACCTACCGGGACGCGGGCAGTGACGCGGCGGGTCGCCAGATCAATGACCGAGATGTCGTGGCTGCCGGTGTTGTTGACGAACGCCTGGCGGCCGTCGGGGCTGACCACCAGTGAAAATGGTCCCTGGCCGATGCCGTCGCGCAGGGTGCCGACCTCGCGGTGCTCGGCGGTGCTGAACCAGGCGATGCGGTCCTCGCCGCGCACCGCCACCGCGTACTCGCTGTCGCCGGGCAGCACCGCGCCGCCGCTCAGCTTGGGTCCCACCGGCACCGTCGCGACCACCCGCTGGTTCCACAGGTCGACGACGGTCACCGTGCCGTCGTCATAGCTTGGCACCAGCGCCTGGCGGCCATCGCTGGTAAAGGCCGGTGGGAAGGGGCGCTTGCCGGTGGGGAACTCGGCCGCCAGCTTCCATCCCCTGGGATCGAGCAAGCGCAGCCGCGCCGCCTCTTCCACCGCGACGAGCAGGCGGCCGTCGGGCAGCGGTCCGACGAGCAGCGAGGGACCGCCGCCGGTCGGCAGCCGCGCGGTCGCCGGTCCCGCGGCGGGCAGCCGCGCCAGCGCCCCCGCGGTGAACAGGCTGGCGATGAGGCCGCCGTCCGCGCCCACCGCCAGGCCGAGCGGCGTGCCGGCCGCCGGCCGCGACCCCACCACCTGGCGCGTGGCGACATCGACCTCGGTGATGCGCTCGGCGCCGGCGGCGGCGACGAAGGCCCGCCGGCCGTCGGCGCTAAAGACGATCTGGTGCGGCGCCGCCCCGACGTCGAGCACCGCCAGGGTGGTGAAGCCGCCGCGCGCGCCGGGGGCCGCCGGCCGGGCCAAGAGCTCGCGCGCCATCGCGCGGGCGTTGTCGGCGAAGGTGGCCTGGTACTCGGGGTGCTGACGGAAGGCGGCAAACTCGGGAAAGCTCGCCTGCGCCGCGACTTGCTCGACGGTGGCGCCCTTGGCGATGGCCGCCGCGGCGCGGTCCCACTGCGCCTGCAGGTAGGCGCGGAAGCGCCCGAGCGCCGCGACCTGGGCGGGAGCGAAGTGGCCGGGAATGACGTGCCGCGGGCCAAGGGCGATGAGCGTCTGCAGCGCCGCCAGCCAGCCGCGCGTGCTGCCCTCGCCAAGCGACGGGCTGGCGTCGTGGAGGAACAGATCCCCGCTCGCCAGGACCTTCTCGGCCGCCGACCAGACGATCACATCCCCGGCGGTGTGGGCGGGTCCCAGGTGCCGCACCTCAACCTGGTGGTCGCCGAGGTCAAAGACCTCCTTGGCAGCGGCCAGCGGCTCGGGCAGGTGGAAGCTGCAGTCGGCCAGGCTGGCGCGGCGGGCCGCATCGCCGGTCTGCAGGAGCTCACGGCGGGCGCGGCCGAGGTCTTCGGCAATGGCGCGCCGGGTCAGGGGGTGCGCCACCAGGCGCGCCCCGGGCTCCTGCAGGCAGACCGCGCCCAGGCTGTGGTCCGGGTGGGCGTGGGTAAGGACGATAAAGCGCAGCGGTCGGTCGGTCACCTGGCGCGCCGCGGCAACAAAGCGCCGCGCGTGCAGCGGACTGAGCCCGGGGTCGACGATGAGCGCCGCCTGACTGCCGACAAACAGCGCCCCGTTGGCCGAGTAGTCCTCCTCAGAGACCCAGGCCCAGCTGCGGGCGGTCAGGCGACTCAGCCGTCCCCCCGCCGCCGGGGAAGCTGCCGCGGCGGCGCGGCCCACCGGCACAAGTCCCGTCAGAAGGGCGCAGAGTACAAGCAGGCGGAAAAGCCAGGCGCGGCGGCCAGCCGGTAGAAGCAGTCCCGGGCGGATGCGGACCTGACTAGCCCAGACCTGACTAGCCCAGACCTGACTTGCCTGAACAGTACTTACATGGTGAGGGGGGCGGCGGTTTTTCACCGGCCGATGCTAACAGGCCGCCGAGTTTGTGTGATACAATGTAGTCTCGTCGACCCGCAGAAAGCCCTTGGCTGCCCTTGGGGGGCGGGCCTGTAACCAATCCGCTGGCGCGCGTCTCCTATATAAGGTCGCGCGCCTGTGCGCTCCGCGAGGTTGTTTCATGCGCTACCCGCTCCGCCACGGTCTTATCGCCGCTTCGCTGCTCATCCTGCTCGGCTGCCGCACCGAGTCCAAGCTCCGGCCGCCGCCCGAGCCGCTGCCGGCCACGCCCGCCGCCGAGGGCGCCTTTGCCCGGCGGCTCTCCCCCAGCGAGCTCGCCGAGCGCAAGAAGCTGCTGCCGCCGCCGGTCTTCCACATCACCCAGGAAGAGGGCACCGAGCCGCCGTTCCGCAACGCCTACTGGAACAACCACGCCCCCGGCATCTATGTCGACGTGGTCTCGGGCGAGCCGCTGTTCTCCTCGCACGAGAAGTTCGACTCTGGCACCGGCTGGCCGAGCTTCTGGGCGCCGCTGGAGCAGGCCAACGTCCTCACCCGTGAGGACGGCTCGCTCGGCATGTCGCGCGTCGAGGTGCACTCGCGCGTGGGCCACTCGCACCTGGGCCACGTCTTCGAGGACGGGCCGGCGCCGACCCACCTGCGCTACTGCATGGACTCGGCCTCGCTGCGCTTTGTCCCCGCCGAGCGCCTGACCGCCGAGGGCTACGGCGAATACACCAAGCTATTTCCCGAGGTCAAGCAGCCGCCCGCGCCCGTCGCGCCCACGGCCGCCGCGCCCAGCGCGCCCGCGGCCGCCGCGCCCAGCGCGCCCGCGGCCGCCGCGCCCGCCAAGTAAGCTTCTCCGCTGCCTTTCGATCGCTGCCGTACTTTTTCCTGCGACCTGATCCTCTGCGCTGCGTCTATTCCGTGACAGCTCGGAACCCGGCCTCTGGCCCCGACCGCAGTCGCGGTCAGAGGTCATCTCAGAGATCATCTGCGAGATCCAGAAGGATTGGTCATGAAGAAGCTTCCCGGCGGCCCGCGCAGCGGTCTGTGGCACATGCTCGCCGACCCGTACGATGCGACTCTCGGCTTCCAACGCAAGTACGGAGATCCATTTACGTACTCAAGCCTGGGCGACAAGTTCTTCATCACCGGCAACCCCGAAGGCATCAAGGCGATCATGACCGCCGACCCGGACACCTTCGAGCCGCCCTTTGGCGAATCGCTGGGAGTGTTCCTCGGCAAGAGCTCTTTATTCATGATGAGCGGCGCCGCCCACCGCGCCGCCCGCAAGCTGCTGATGCCACCGTTTCACGGAGCGCGCATGCGCGCCTACGGTACGCTGATGCGCGACACCACGCTGCGCTGGCTCCGCGACCTTGTGCCCGGCCGCCGCTTCGTCATGCAGGACCTCACGCAGGCGATCACGCTCGACATCATCATCGAGGCGGTGTTCGGCGTGCGCGGGGCCGAGCGCATCCGCCGCTTCCACGACGACCTGGTCGCCACGGTCGCTACCTTCAGCCCGCTGATTGTCGTGTTCAAGTTCTTGCGGCACAACTTCCTGGGCGTTGGCCCGTGGGCGCGATTTCAGCGCCGGTTCTCGGCGCTGCGCCAGCTGGTGTTCGAGGAGATCGCCGCGCACCGCGCCGCTCCCGAGGGGCGCCAGGACATCCTCAGCCTGCTCATCCTGGCGCGCCATGAAGACGGCGGCGGACTGTCCGATCAGGAGATCTTCGAGCACCTGCTGACGCTCCTTATGGCGGGTCACGAGACCACGGCGCTGGCCCTGGCCTGGGCCTGCTACTTCCTGCACCGGAACCCGCAGGTGCTCGACCGGCTGCGCGCCGAGCTTGCGACCCTGGGCGCGCCGCCGCAAGACGCCGACCCGGAGGCGATCGCCAAGCTGCCGTATCTGGAAGCTGTGTGTCAGGAGTGCCTGCGCCTGCGCCCGCTGCCCATCGTCTCGCGCAAGCTGGCCCGCCCGCTGACCGTGCTCGGCTACGAGCTGCCGGCGGGCATGCTGCTCGGCGCCGGCGCCTATCTTGTGCACATGAACCCCGAGCTGTACCCCGAGCCCGAGCAGTTCCGTCCCGAGCGCTTCCGCGACCGGACCTACTCGCCGTTTGAGTACCTGCCCTTTGGCGGCGGCGCCCGGCGCTGCATCGGCGCTGCCTTTGCGATGTACGAGATGAAGATCGTGCTCGCCACTCTGCTCGCCACAAGCCGCCTGGAGCTCGCCGAGAAAAAGCCCGTCAAGTCGGTGATGCGCGCCGCCACCGTGGGGCCAAAGGGCGGGGTGCGGATGATCCTGACCGAGCGCCTGAGCTAGCGCCTGAGCTAACGCCGAGCTAGTGCCTGAGCTAACGCCGAGCTAGCGCCGCGGTCGCGCCAGCCGGCGCACCTGCCATTACAAAAGAGACCCAAAAGAGATTTTGATATGCGGGGCCGCTTCGCGGTATCTAATTGGGTCGATGAGCTCTCGTCTGCGCGCCTGTGTCTTCGGCCGCTTCTTCTCCTTCGAGTCGATCAAGGAGGTGATGAACAAGGCCAACGAGCTCCGCTCCGGCGATGTCCAGGCGGGCCTGTCTGCCAGCAGCGACCGCGAGCGGGTGGCCGCCAAGCGCGTCCTGTCCGAGCTCACCCTCGACGAGCTTTATGAGTCGCCGAGCGTGCCGTACCAGAGCGATGAGCTCACCCGGCTGTTTCAGGACAGCTGCGAGCATGCGGCGCGGCGGCGGCTTTCTGGCAAGTCGCTCGGCCAGGTGCGCGAGTGGCTGCTCGACACCCGCACCACCGGTGAGGATGTGCTGGCGGTGTCGCCGGGCCTGACGCCCGAGATGGTCGCCGGCGTCACCAAGCTGATGTCGAACATGGACCTGGTGGTGGCGGCGCGCAAGATCCGCGTCGTGGTGCGCTGCAACAACACGCTCGGCCTGCCCGGCCGCATCTCCTCGCGACTGCAGCCCAACCACCCGCGCGACTCGGAGGAGGGCATCCTTGCCGTCGTGCTCGACGGGCTGAGCTACGGCAACGGCGACGCGGTGATCGGCGTCAACCCCTCGACCGAGACCGTCGAGTCGACGGTCGAGATCCTCACCCGGGTCAAGGCGCTGATGAACAAGCTGGCGGTGCCGACGCAGAACTGCGTGCTGTCGCACATCACGATCCAGATGCAGGCGATGCAGAAGGGGGCGCCGCTCGACCTGTGCTTCCAGTCGATCGCCGGCAGCGAAGGGGCCAACCGCAACTTCGGCGTCAGCCTGCGCGTGCTCGACGAGGCCGCCGCCATGACGCACGAGCTTGGCACCGCCAAGGGCCCCAACGTCATGTACTTCGAGACCGGCCAGGGCACCGCCCTGTCCGCCGACGCCCACCACGGCACCGATCAGGTGACGATGGAGGCGCGCGCCTACGGCCTGGCCCGCCGCTATAAGCCGTTCCTCGTCAACAGCGTCGTCGGCTTCATCGGCCCCGAGTACCTGCACGACGGCAAGCAGATTACCCGCGCCGGCCTTGAGGATCACTTCATGGGCAAGCTGAGCGGCCTGTCGATGGGCTGCGACGCCTGCTACACTAACCACGCCGAGTGTGACCAGAACGACGTCGAGAACCTGGAGATGCTGCTCGCCTCGGCGGGGGTGAACTACCTGATGGGAATCCCGGCCGGGGACGACGTGATGCTCAACTACGAGACCACTTCGTTTCACAACAACGCCGCCCTGCGCGAGATCTACGGCCTGCGCCCGGCGCCCGAGTTCGAGGCGTGGCTGGAGCGGCAGGGCCTGTGGCGGGCGGGCCGGCTGACCGAGCGCGCCGGCGACGCGACGCTGCTGCTCAACCGCGAGGATGTGCGCGCGGTGGTCTTTGGCGCCAAGCGGAGGAGCGCATGAGCTTCGACGACCGCACCGTCGATACGATTGTCGAAGCGGTGCTGCGCAACCTGCGCGAGGGGACGCCGCCGCCCGCCGCCCGGCCCGCCGGGGCAGAGCCGAGCGGCGAGAGCGTCCAGGCGTGCACCCCGGCGCCGCGGCCGCTGCACGCGGTGCCAGCGCCCGTCCACCCGTCCATGCTGGCGCGCCTGGTGGCGCTCACCCCATCGCAGGTCGCCATGGGGCGGGCCGGCAACCGCTTCCGCACCGACGACTACCTGCGCGCCCGCGAGGGCCATGCGGACGCGCGCGACGCGGTGCACAGCGAGGTCCCGGCGGACTGGCCGGCGCAGCACCAGCTGCTGCCGCTGCGCACCCAGTGCGCCCATCGCGCCGAGTATCTGCTCTACCCCAACAAGGGCCGGCGGCTCGACCCGGGCTCGGTGGCGGCGCTCGGGGGGCTGCGCGGCAGCGCGCCGGACGTGCAGCTCATCGTCGGCGATGGCCTGTCGCCAAACGCTGTCGTGCAGAACGGCACGGCGACGCTCGCGGCGATGCAGCGCGCCCTGGCGGCGGCCGGCTGGCAGCTGGGCCCGGGCTGCTACGTGAAGTACGCGCGGATCGCCGTGGCCGATGAGATAGGCGTCCTCACCAAGGCCCGCGCGACGGTGATCCTTGTCGGTGAGCGGCCGGGCCTGGGCACCGGGGACTCGCTGTCGGTGTACATCGCCGTGGCCCCCAAGCTCGGCCAGGACAACGCCGAGAAGAACTGCATCTCCAACGTCCGCCCGATCGGCATCGCGCCCGAGGAAGCGGCGGCGCAGACGGTGGCCATCCTCAAGCGCGGCTTCGAGCTCGGTCTAGGCGGGGTGGCGCTGGGGCTCGGCTGGGGGCGTAAGTAGGGTCGGCCGGCGCGGCGCCGGGGCGCGGCTTGGGCGACGGCTGAGCTGCGCCGGCCGTCACCGCGCAATGGCGCTCCGCCCGCCGACACGCTAGGATGCGCGGCCATGACGACGCCGCACGACAAGTCCGCCCCGGCTCCTGCGACCGAGCCTGCCGCCGCCGAGCCGCTCCCGGGCACCCTGGGGTTTCTGGGCACCGGCAACATGGCGGAGGCGCTGCTCAAGGGCATCCTGCGCGCCGGCGTGTTCCGCGCCGAGTCGATCTGGGGCTCGGACCCGCGCAAGAGCCGCTGCGAGGTCATCAAGGAGCGCTACGGCATCGGCGTCACCACCCACAACCTCGACGTGGTGCGCAAGGCCAGCATCGTCATGCTGTCGGTCAAGCCGCAGGTGCTGTGCAGCGTCTGCGACGAGATCTCGCCGTACTTGAAGCCGCGCGCGCTGGTCATCAGCGTCGCCGCCGGGGTGCCGCTGGCGGTGCTGCAGGCGCACCTGCCCAAGGGGACGCGGATCATCCGCGTGATGCCCAACACGCCGGCCCTGGTCGGCGCGGGGGCGACCGCGATCGCCGCTGGCGACAACGCCACGGCAGAGGACCTGCAGACCACCGAGCGGATCTTCAAGTCGGTGGGCATGACGGTGGTCCTTGAAGAGGAGCAGCTGGACGCGGTGACGGGGCTGTCGGGCAGCGGGCCGGCGTATGTGTTTCTGATGATCGAGGCGCTGTCTGATGCGGGGGTGAAGATGGGCCTGTCGCGCTACAACTCGCTGGCGCTGGCGGCGCATACGGTGCTCGGCTCGGCCAAGCTGCTCATCGAGACCGGGGAGCACCCGGGGCACCTCAAGGACATGGTGACCTCGCCGGGGGGGACCGCCATCGCGGGGCTTCACACCCTGGAGGCCGGGGGGCTGCGCACCACGCTCATGAACGCGGTGGAGGCGGCGACCAAGCGCAGCCGCGAGCTCGGCGAGCAGGCGCTGCACAGCGTGCGCCGGCGGGCCAGTGAGCCGGGCAACAAGGGCGAAGCCTGAGCATGCCGGCGGTGCGCGCCACCCCGACGGGAATCGAGCTGGACGTGTGGGTCAGCCCGCGCGCCAGCAAGCCGGGGCTCGGACCGCTGCGCGGCGAGCGGCTGCGGGCGGCGGTGAGCGCCGCGCCCGTCGATGGCGAGGCCAACGAGGCGGTGCGTGAGCTGTTGGCGCGGCAGCTCGGCGTGGCGCGGGGTCAGGTCGCCCTGCTGCGCGGCGCGACCGGGCGCAACAAGACGCTCGGGGTCAGCGGCGACGCCGCGACCCTTCTATTACGCGCGCAGGCGCTGTGCGGCGAAGCAGCGGTCGACGGAGCTTCCGGCGGCGCGGACGGCGCAGCGGCAGCCAACAACACCAAGCGGAAAGGCAGCAAGCGATGACGGCGAAGTCAGCAAGCGGGATGGGCGGCAAGGCGGGCACGGGATCGCGCGGCGGCACGGCGGCGCGAGGGCTGCCGGCGGCGGTGCTGCTGGCGGCGGCGGTGACGCAGCCGGGCTGCAGCCAGAAGACGATGATCACCGTCAAGGTGGTCACCCCGCCGGGCGCCGCTGACCCGTTCATGAACGCGGCGATGGCGCGCCTGACCCTGGGCGACAAGCAGAACGCCGCCGCAGTGACCAGCGGCAAGTTCGAGGTCAACGTCGACATCGACAAGCCGGCGATGTCCGATCTCCTGCAGGTGGTCGTCGAGGCGCTCGACAGCAGCGGCGCCGTCGTCGGGCGCGGCCAGACGCCCAAGTTCGACTCGTCGAACACGGATGTGACGGTGTACGTCAACCGGCAGGGGCAGGTCGGCGCCACTGATCTGCGCCTGCCCGATGACCTGCTTACCGCAGGCAGCTCGCGCGGCCGGCGCGACCTGATGGGCGCCGCGCTGCTCGGCCGCCAGGTCTCGCCCCCCGAGCCGGCGATCGGGGCGCTCCTGGTCGGCGGCGCCGCCGACGACGGCAGCCTGGCGAGCGAGGCCCTCATCTACCGCATGCTCACCCACCAGATCATCGATGCCGGGGCGCCGAGCTCGGCCGGGGCGCCGAGCGTGCCGCGGCGCGGCGGGGTGCTGGTCGCCAGCGGTGACACCGTGGCGAGCCAGCAGGCGCTCCTGTGGGGCGGCTCGACCACCGGCGGCATGCTGCTGACCACCGCCGACAAGTTTGATCCGGGGGTGTCGACCCTGGCCATGGTCTGGGGCCACCCCGATGCGCAGTACGCCGACGCCGGCCCCCCGGGCGCCTACGCGCCGTCGGCGGGGCAGCTGAGCGCGCTGACCCTGGTCTGCGGCGGCAGCGGCGTGGCCCCGGGCCAGGCGACCGGCGACCCCCAGCTGGCGCAGGCGGTGGTGATCAAGCGCAACCCCGCGCCGACCGACAGCGCCGATCAGACCACGCGCCTGGGGGTGACTCGCATTCCCGCTGACAAGGACGGCAACGGGCCGATGCAGGCGCCGCGCTACCAGCACTCGGTGACCGCGACCGGCGATGGCGGCGCCGCGCTCATCTTCGGCGGCCTGTCGGCGGCCGACAGCGCGGCGGGGATGAAGCCGGTGGCCGAGCTGTTTACGGCCGGCACCAATACGTTTGTCCCCTTCTCCTTCATGCCGGTGACCTCGACGCCGCCGTCCCGGCGCGGCCACATCGCCGCCCGGCTGCGCAACGGCCAGATCCTCATCGGCGGCGGCTTCAGCTACGACATCGCCGGTCAGAAGACGGTGCTCGGCTCGGCGCTGATCATCGATACGGCGGCGCACACCGTACAGACCATCCCGCAGGCCTCGTTCCTCAAGACCCCGCGGTACGCCGCGACCGTGACCGCCACCGGAGGCGAGCTGGTGGTTTGCGGCGGCTTTGACATGGCCGACAAGGCGATCGCCGACTGTGAGGCGTTTTCCGCCGACACCGCCATGGCGACCCGCCCGCCGATCCCGCTGCCGAGCGGCCGCGCCGGTCACCTTGCCCTGACCCTGGAGAACGGGCTGACCCTGCTCGTCGGCGGCGTCGATCAGAGCGGCGCCGCGCAGGCGTCGGTCGACATCTACACCACCCTCGCGCTGCCCTGACTGCCGCGCGCCGATGAAGCCTGATGAAGATGCAGAGGCCGCCGAGCGCCCGGCGGAGCCGCAGCGCCGCCTGCGCCTGTACGCGTGGCGGGACGGCAGCGGTGAGATCCGCGGGACGTTCCTCGTCCGCGAGCACCGCATCCTGGCGCTGTGGGAAGAGTCGGGCCTGGGCGAGGAGGTCGCGCTGCGCCTGCCCGACGGCGCGCTGCCGGCGGTGTTTCGCCGCTACGGCAAGCCGCTCGACGCCGCGGTCACCCCGGAGCGGGTCACGCCCGGCGATGACGACGATCAGCCGCTGGAGGTCCCGCTGCCCGGAGGCGGCCAGGCGCGGCTGTGGCGCTTCCGCTTCATGCCCTTTGGCTGGGTCCACCCCGCTGACTACCTGCTGTGGGAGTGCGCGGGCAGCGAGCCGGTGGCGGCGCCGGCGCCGCTCGTCGCCAGCGCCCTGAGCGCGCTGGCCCGCGCGGCTGCGGGCTGACAAAATAGGCTGCGGGCTCGGCTGCGGCCGGCCGCTTCCGGCCGCAGCTCGCTCGGGGTCGGGTCGCCGCCAGGCCGGCGGTGCCGCCTTCGTCGCGTAAACGCCTGAGTCCGCATATAGTAAAGCTGATTTTCACGGGTAGTGACTGGGTGTTCCCCGCAAAGACCAACAGCCCCGAGGAAGAGAGCCCGCCGCCAGAGCCGATCCCCACGCTGCGGCTGCTCTACAGCCGCGAAGAGGGAGTGCTCCTGCGGCCGCCGCTCTTGCTCGCCGCGGGCGAGACGCGCCTTGGCCGCGCCGTGGGGACGGGCGGCGTGAACCTGGTGGACGATGGCCAGGCCTCGCGCGTGCATGCGGCGCTGGCGGTGCGGGCCGGCGCGCTGCCGCGGCTGCGCGACCTGCAGAGCAGCAACGGCACCTTCGTCAACGGCGAGCGGATCGGCGAGGCCGAGCTGCGCGACGGCGACATCCTGCGCATCGGCAACACCCTGCTCATCCTGCGCTACGAGCCGCCGGGGCTCGCTGACGCGCCGCTCAAGTCGCTGCTCGGGGTCTCACCGCAGGCGCGGCGGCTGCGCCGCGAGCTGCAGCTGGTCGGTCCCTCGGCAACGACGGTGTTGCTCTTGGGCGAGAGCGGGGTGGGAAAAGAGGTGGCGGCGCGCGCCCTGCACGAGCTGTCGGGCTGCAAGGGCAGCCTGGTCGCGGTCAACTGCGCCGCCATCACCGAGAGCCTGGCCGAGAGCCAGCTGTTCGGCCACCTCGCGGGCGCGTTCACCGGCGCCAAGGCGCAGCCCGGCTGGTTCCGCGCCGCCCACAACGGGACCCTGTTTCTCGACGAGCTGGGCGAGCTGCCGCTCGGCCTTCAGCCCAAGCTGCTGCGGGCGCTGGAGGACGGCGCGATTACGCCGGTCGGCGCCACCACGCCGGTGCCGTGCAAGGTGCGTCTGATCGCCGCCACCAACCGCGACCTGCTGTCGGGCATCAACTCGGGGCGGGTGCGCGGCGATCTATATGCCCGGCTGGCCGAGATTGTCCTTTTCCTGCCGCCGCTGCGCGAGCGCCGGGAGGACATCCTGCTCATGGTCCAGCACGCCCTGGGCGCGCCGGCGCCGCAGCTGTCGCCGCGCCTGGCCGAGGCGCTGCTCTTGCATCCCTGGCCGTTCAACGTGCGCGAGCTGTTCAAGGTCGCGGCCGAGCTGCGGGTGCGCGGCGCCGACGCCAAGGTGCTGGGGCTGGAGCTCATCGAGGCGCGCCTGCGGGTGCTCGCCGTGGCCCTGGGCGCAGCCGAGACCAAGCCCGAAGCCAGCGCCGCCTCACCGGCCGCCCGGCCCCCGACCACCGGGCCCGTGCCCACCGTGCCGGGCGAGAGCGCCACGGCGCAGGCCGACCGTCCGCCCACCCGCGACGAGCTCGCCGCGCTGCTCAGCCTGCACGGCGGCCGCGTCGCCGGGGTCGCCCGCGCCCTGTGCCGCTCGCGCGCCCAGATCTACCGCTGGATGGAGCAGGCTGAGCTCGATCCGGCCTCGTTCCGCCGCTAGCTCACCGCGGCGAGCGGCGATAGGGGAGCCAGTCGGCAACCGCACTCTGCCTACTTCGGAGGCGCGACCTAGCGCGGCGGCGCGCCCAGCGACCGACGCATCCAGAGCCGCTCCTTCGTCGGTCAGCGCAAGCCGCTGCGCCGCCGCCGGAGCAGGGAAAGCCATAGCCCCAGGGCCCCCAGCGCCGCGACGGCCGCGACAGGTGTCTCTGATCCGCTAGCGACGGCCGCGCATCCGGCGGAGG
Organism: Polyangia bacterium; assembly: GCA_044222245.1. Classification (GTDB taxonomy): domain Bacteria; phylum Myxococcota_A; class Polyangia; order Palsa-1104; family JAEUJZ01; genus CALFML01. Next base: position 25,122 of record JBGANQ010000022.1, read on the forward strand.
ACTCGGGGGAGGGACAGCGGTTGGGGTCATTGCGGCTGGGATAGGCGTCCAGGATGGCGTGGACATCGTCTGCTTGCGGTACGCGCTTCCGGGTCTCCTGAAGCTCGGTGATCCCCGACATCGCCGCCGCGGCGATCGTTGCATAGCGGAGGTTGCCCGTCTGCTGGTTGGCGACGTCGATGCAGAGCGGTCGGGGCAGGCCCTGATCGTCAATCGTACACTGGGTATCGACATCGGCAGCGGTGCTGCAGACATGGTCGAGGCCCTGCAAATGTCCCAGCTCGTGGGTAAGGGTGTTCCACAGGTCCACGCGCGGCCGCGGATCGCCGGGGCTCGTCGAGCTGCCGGGCTGCCCCGGATCGAGGGTGGTGAACAGCACCTGCGCTGCGTTTAGCTCGATGTCGGCGTCGAGGATCTGGCCGTCGCGCGCGCTGCCCGGCTGGCTCGTATAGGTCACCGTCGTGATCGCCAGCGCTGAGCGGTCATAGCACACCGCAGCCGCAGCGTTTAGCGCCGGACGACACCACTTGTACGGGCGGAACTTGATCACCTGCAGGCCATCGCTGGGTACGGTCTCGCGAGGCTTGTCCGCGGGCAGGTACTTCAGCTGCAGAAAGCTGCCCGCGCGGGTCAGAGTCTGCCAGGAGCCGATCGCGTCTTGGATCGCCTCTTCGATCTCGGCAGCCGGCAGGTCTTTTACGTAGTCGCGATCGGCCTGGATATAAACGCAGCTCTGCTGCCACGCCAGCGGCTGACAAGACGAGGTGCGCGTGCGTACATACGCCAGCGTTGTGGCGGGGGCGGCCAGAAGCCCACTGCACCACAACAGCCCCAAGCACGCGCGTCCCCGAGGGCTGGCCGCAGTCCGCATCAGGGTACCAGATTACGTAATAGGATCCCGGCGTTGGTTCCGGCGCGCAGGCTCACGGCGCCGGTCTTGGGGTCGGCCATCGGCGCGCCCCACAAGCTCAACACGGGTAGCAGCAGCCGAGCCGCCTCCCGCCTCGCTGTCCCTGCTTCGGACAGGCAGATGAGGCCGTTGTCGCCGCTGCCCCAGACCCTCTGCTTGCCATCCCCCCAGAGCGCCCGGATCGCGTCGCGCTGCGCACAGCCCCGCGGGGTCACCGCGACATCGCTACCACAGGATTGACCGGCGCAGGTCAGCGAGAGGATCGTATCCGCGGCCGAAGTACCGGGTTCTCCACCGAGCCAGATCGTCCGTCCCTTATCCGGCGTCCCGGTGCCCCAGACCGCGAAGAAGTTCTGCGTAGTGCCCCCCCGGAGGGTGATCCGCTTCCAGATCATCTCGTTGGCGGCAAGTTCAAAGACCGCGCCGTGGGTGCCCACCGCCACCGCACTCCCGTCATCTGCCACCCAGACACCCATCAGCGTTGGGGAGCCCATGATGGGGAGGCCGCTCCAGCGCATGCCGTCGTAGCGCAGCGTGAGCCCGCTCTCACCAACGACCCAGATGAACTTGTTCGCCCCGGCGATGGCGTAGAGCTGCTCGCCGTTTACCAGCTTGTCGGTCTTGATCGCGTCAACCACCGACCACGCAGTGCCGTTAAAGTGCAGGACCGCTCCCTCTTCCCCCACTGCCCATAGGTTCTTGTTGTCCACGCCCCAGATCCCGTGCAAGGTCGGCTTGGGGTCGGGAGTAGGATAGCGGACCGAAGACCCATCCGGCAGCTGGTGCGAGCTTAAGCCGCCTACGCCCACCGCCCAGTAGTCCGATTGTGCGCTCCCCCAGAGTCCGCGGACGCCGGGCAGGCCACTGTCGAGGCACCACGCCGCTTCCTCCATCCCCGACCAGCAGTCTACCCCGCGGCCGAAAGAGCCCTTGAGAGTTGCGGTCGAGCTGTCAAAATCGGAACACCTGACAACGCAGGTCGTGCTGCCGGCGCACGGCCCATCCCACTTGATGGAGTTATAGGGCTCGGCGAACTGAGGGCGCAAGATGAGCTTCTGATCCGGGGTGAGCGAGCAGGAGAGGCTGTCATCCGGTCCCGTGCAGCTCGGGGCACTGCTCACCCAGGGGCCGCTCATGCGGTTTGCGCCGGCGACGGCTACATTCACTTTGCAGCCCCCCAAGGGCTTGGGCTGGGCGACGCTCATGTCGGCGTACGAGGCGTCGGTCGGCACGCCGCTGCAGGCCGAGATCCCCGCCAGCACGCAGAGCAGTGTCAGGAAGCTCGGCGAACGACTGCGACCTGGTGCTTGGGTAGACCGCGAAAGAGCTTGCATTGTGAGCCTCCGGTTCGGATGAGATGGCGGAACGCTGGGTCGGGTGCTGCTACGGGTGAAGATCGCCGACTTGCCGCAGGACTGCACCGCGGCCACCCACGAGCCAGGCGCCGCAGGGCGAGTCGGCCCAGATGCTGCGCAGGTCGGTGAAGTCATCATAGGTCATCGTCGCCCAATGACCGTTGTTATCGCGGCGGCGCAAGAACCCGTTCTCGCCGGCCAGCCAGACCGCCGCCGGCTTGTCACAGACTCCAGGGCGGCCCGCCGGCACTCCGAACACCTTGTGGATGTTTACCTGAACGCCCATGTTGAACACCTGCTGGGCCCACGGCGGTGAAGCGCCCGCAGGCAGCTCGAAGAGCGTCCCGCTCTCGCCCGCGGCATAGATGGTTCCCTGCGCGTCGCCCCAGATGCTGAGGATGCGGGGCCGGTTGGAGTCGTAGGACTGGCTGACGATGAACCCGTTGCTCTTGCCGACATAGTGCAGCACCAGGCCGCCGTCGCCAGCCATCCACACGTTGTCGGGGCCGCCGCACCAGACTGCATTCAGGTTCTTGTTGGTGCTGGTGCTGGGTCGCCCCCAGCCTGTCCCGTCATAGTGGATCGTCGTGCCGTTTTCACCCACCGCCCAGACATCGCCCCGACTGGTCCCGCAGACTCCGCGCAAGCGGCTGTTGATGCCGCTCTGAGAGGGCATCCAGCTGCTTCCGTCATAGTGGAGGATGGTGCCCTGCTCGCCGACCGCCCAGATGTCGTTCGCCGCGCTTCCCCAGATGGAAAACAGATACTGTGACTGCGCCGTGACCGTTAGCCCGGCCGGCGAGTAGTGCAGGATCTGGTGATCGCCGACCGCCCACAGGTCCTGCGCCTCGAAGCCCCAGATCGCCTCCAGGGTGCCGCTGAAGGAAAGGGGGGTAAAGGTCTTGGCATCGCTGTCGACCGTCCACAAACCGCCTGTGCTGCTCACGATCAGGGCGCGTCCATCAGCCTGGACCGCGCCGGCGTTCAGATTGGAATAACCAACCTCCGCGGCCCGCGCGATGCGCAGGCTGCCGCCCAGCTGATGAATCGCGGTTCCTTCATCGCCGCCAAACCAGTAGTTGTCGGCATCGGTCCCCCACACCGCTCGCAGGTTCTTGAGCGTGCCCGAGGGCGCCGTCTCCAGCTTGGCCGCAGGTAGGTTGTAGTGCAGAAGGACGCCGCCATCGCCGGCGGCAAGCACGTCATTGCCGGCCACCCAGACCGCGCGCAGGGTGCCCGAGGTGATGGGCGGGGATTTCTGCACGAAGGACCCAGCCTCGTACTTAAGCAGCATCTGTCCCTGCCCGGCGATCCAGACGTTGTCCGCGGTCCGCCCGTGGACCGCCAGCACCGCCAGGCCTCTGTAGGGATCGGGGAGCGACACGATGCTGCGGCTCCGCGCCTCTGGCGGCCCCTGGTACTGGAGGACGGTCCCGCTGTCGCCAACGATCCAGGCCTGCTGGCCGTTCGGACTCACCCAGACGCCGCGCAGGTTGGCGGTGGTCTGGCTGGCTAGGGGCAGCCAGGCACTGCCGGAAAAGGTCAGGATAGTCCCTTCCTTGCCGACCGCCCACACCGTCTGTCCGTCATCGCTGGCGGCGATGCCAGTCAGGTCGCTGGTCGTGCCGCTGGGGACGGCTGCGAGCTGCCGGCCATCGTAATAGAGCAGAGTGCCGTTGTCGCCGGCCAACCAGATACCCTGCCCAGCGACTCGGGCGGCGGCGTTAAGCGAGTAGCCCTGCGCCAGCGGGTTGTAGGTGCACAGGTCGTCGGTCGGCGTGCACAGCCCGGGGGTGAAGTGGGCGGCCAGCTTCTTTTCGCCGAGGACGCTGAAGCTCTGGTCGCCGAGCAGATCTGCGGTGCCGACCAGATGAAACTGGTAGCGTGGCATGCCCTTGACGGTCACCTTGGACCCCTTCAAGAAGGCGGCCTGGCACCGCTGCACACAGTCCGAGGTGACCAGACCGGAGTCGCGCGCCGCTTCACAGCGACTTGGGCAGACAAAGCCCGGTTCGCCATTGGCGGCCAGGGCCGTCACCTCACCTAGACCCCGCGTCTCGACGCTGACCCGGCACCGCCGCTCGGGGGCGCGATCCACCTTGAGCCTGGTCTCGACCGGGACAATGTCAAACGGCGTCGTATCCACCACCTGCGTGGTGACCCCGACGATACAGCGGTCGACATCGAGCGCCTCGGCGCGCAGCGTCAGGTTCTTGAGGGAGGCGTACCCCTGGGAGAGGCAATCGAGCGGGAGGCGAACCGCCGGACCCATGGCCAGCAGATCCTGATGAATCGGGGTATTACAGCTGCGGCCGTTGGCGCTTAAATAGTAGTCTACCCAGCGGATCTCGGGGTCGACCTCGTCAAGATGCACCAGCAAATCAGGGTAATCCTGACAGCCAGCCAGAAGTATGATGCCAAGAATTATTTGGGGTAGAAATCGCATGGCGCGTACCTCTGGAGAATCAAATCAGATAGTAGGTTTACATAGTTCCCTGGAGCGTGCTGTTATAGTCATGCTGTTTGGCCAGCACCCAACCGAACAAGATAGTGCCGGTGACCGCCAGCGTTACCGCTGCGCCAATGCCAACCCCGGCCCAGACTCCCAGGTGGGGTCGTCGGGAGATCTTCTCCGGCATCGGCGCCACGAGCACGGGCAGGGGCTGGGGGCTTGCGTCGCTGACTGAAGTCGTCGGCGGGGAGGGCCGGGGCTCGGCGGGCGGGGGCTCACCGCTGGCAAGCGCCACCTCTGGTCTGACCCACTGTTGATAGTCATCATAGTATTTCTTTACTCGTTTATACTGCTCTTCATTGTTGCGCAGCTTTTCAAGTAACTTCCCCGCCTCGATCCAGTCCGTTTCAAATTGTCTCTGATCGTTCTGCAAAAAATGCATCCTGGCGATTTTAAGCTTGATGGCAGCAGTAGGCTCAATTGCAAATGCCGTATTATATAGGGCCAGAGCCTTCTTGATGAGCTGGTCCTTCCGCGGCGGGTCTTTCCGCAGCTTGCTGTCGCTTAGGTTCTTTTGATATTTCTCCGCAAGCTCATATTGCTCGCAGCAGAGGGAAGATGCGCCGCAGATCTCGGGGCGCTCCAGGCAGCTCTTGGCGCCCGCTTCCTGCGCCGGTGTGAGCGACGGTGCTCCCAAAACCAGCGCCAGCGGCAGGACGCCGGCGCGCAGACCGCCACGTCGTCCGCCCGGCAGACTCCACATTCCCAGGTGTTGGCGCCGGCGCTGATTAAAAATCAGGAGGTTCATTTTTTTCCTCGGCAGGAGCTTGCTTGGTGGGAACTGCCGGCCTGACATCCGAGCCGCGGGGGGTCCGACTCGGCCCTATCCCATCATGGGGCCGCTGGGGGGAGATACCCTCTCTCGACCGGACTTGCAGCTCGCGAACCAGCCGCGAGGGCGGGAGCGCATCGCGCGGCTTATCCACGGCCGGAATCAGGGTCACCGGCAAATTCATATCATGGCTAAGATCCAGGTCAACAGGCTGATCCCGATATCCCGATAGCTTGAGTCGTGCCTGCAGCCGCTGGGACTGCCGCGGCCAGGTCATTGTCACGGGCGTCGCGGCGATGACTCTGTCATCCTGGTCGAGCAAGAGGGCTCCCGACGGCTCGCTCGACAGGTTGATGTGGACCAGGTCCATGGTCGGCGGCGCGAGTGGGGCTGGCAGCTGGCCCGCCGGCGGCCTGGCGATGGGCCTTGGGAGCGACGACGATTCGGACGGGCGCAGGTTCAACGCCAGGGCCAGCCCTGCTACGCCCATGATGCATCCCACGCCCAGGCTGCCCAGGGTCGCTCTGAGCTTGGTCGCCGCCCACCGACCGTGACTCGGGCGCACCGCGCTCGGGCACTCTTTTTCCAGGCTGCGAGCCTCGGCAAACACATCTGCCATGCTGGGGCGCAGCAGCGGATCTTTGCCCAGCATGCGGTGCACCAGCCTCACGAGGCTAGCCGGCGCCTCCGGGGCCAGGCCGGCGAGCGGAGGCGGGGCCGCGAAGTAGTGCAGACCCAGCAGCTCCCCTCCTTCTCCGATAAAGGGAAGGCGACCCGCGAGCATCTGGTAGAGCATCACGCCCAGCGAATAGACATCGGCCTTGCCGTCCACGGCGCGGAAGCTTTTGCCCTGCTCGGGTGCCATGTAGGCGGGCGTTCCCATCCAGCACCCGGTGCGCGTCTGCATGTGCGTAGAGACCTTGTTCATGTTCGGCACTTCGGGCGTGGCACCAAGGACCTTGACCAGCCCAAAGTCCATGATCTTGGTCCGCTCGCCCTCGGGTACGTCGGGGTCGCTAATAATCATCACATTGTCCGGCTTCAGGTCCCGATGCACGATACCGCTGTTGTGCGCAGCGGCCAGGGCGCTGGCGAGCTGGCGGGCGATCCGCAGAGCCACCGCGACAGGTAATCGATCACCCTGACGCTTGAGGCGACTGGCGAGAGTTTCGCCGCACAGATACTCCATGATGATATAAACCTCGCCCCTCGGGCTCTCATGGAAGTCGAGAATCTGCACCAAGCCTGGATGATCGACACGATTGGTCGCCCGCGCTTCGGTCAAGAACCGTGAGACGAACTCGGGGTTCGGGGCCAGCTGACGGTGCAGGGCCTTTATCGCCACGCGGCGGTTTATCAATTCGTGTACTCCCTCATACACGGCGCCCATGCCGCCGTCGCCCAGGAGGCGAAGTACGCGATAGGGTCCAAGCGACTGCCCGCTCAGCCCTTGGCAAGCGGGCTCAGGATGAAGATTCGGATCTGGTGACGACACGATATGCAGGCTCATAAAGGGAAGCCAGAATAGTTGACCATTTTTGATCAGGCGCGATTGACTGGCAATACATCTTTTCGTAATTGGATTTGCCAAATCTTGTTGAATTTTAGTTGCGCGAAAAAGTGGCGTAAGGGCCGTCGGCTCACACGCTGGACCTAGCCAGAATCCGTTACCCCAAGCCTGCGCCCGTGTGTGCTGGGTCCGGGAGGAAGCAGAAGAGCGCCGTCGCCCCTGGGTGGCGCGGCAGTGGCATTAGTTTTGCTTTGGCCAGCGAAGATAATCGATTAGAGGCAATGACATGTTGCAAAAGATTGATCGTCAGCCCCCTCAAGCCGATATCTTTGGGCTCAAGGAGACGGGAGCGCAACCCCCTGCTTATCAACAGGGTCCGATTTCAGAAACTGCGCAGTCCCCTAACACATTCGCTAATTTTCGCCCAAACACCGCGGCGGCGCCGCTGCTCGCCCACTGGAGCGAGTCGGGGTTCGAGAATGAAAAATTGACCACCAGCGCAGATAAAGACCAGGATAAAGATAAGAGTAAAGAGCAAGATAAAATTACCGATTATCCAAAAATTGTCGACATTCATGGCGAGAAGGTCAATGTCGCCTCGGCAGAAGAAGAAAAAGAGGCGACTGGGCTTATCGATACCATGAAGAGCGTCTATGGTGTCGATGTATCTTCGACCAAGGGTGTCGAGGCGATTAAGGCACAGTATGACCAAGTATCAGAGAGCGTTATCAAACAGCTCAAAACCAAACAGTGGGAGCTCAAAGAGTTACGCGCAGTTTGTAAGGCGCTCGCGCACTATGCACCCATCCTGGGCAGCAAGCGCGAGCAGTCCAGCCGCAAGGGCGAGGGACAGGAAGTTACCTCGGTCAGCAAGGTAGATCAGGCCATCGACAGCAATGGCGCCAGCGGCCAGCTTGATACCTCGACACTCGGCGAGTACTTCCGCGGAAGTAAGAACTTCGGCATGTTCTCGGCCGGCACCGACCTGATGGGCGATTCCAGCATCGGTGTCTTCAAGGACAACGAGACGAACCTGGAAGCCAACGCCACACACGAGCTGGCTCACGGGCTTCTCAAGTACAAGCTCGACGACTTCATCAAAGACAGCGGCGGCTACTGGGTCGCCTTGCGCGTCAAGAGCGGTGCCGCGGACGCCGAGGCTCCGATTACCCCATATGGCCAGAAAAGCGCCAGCGAGGACCTCTCGGAGACGGCAAAGTACTACTTCATTGAGCCCGAGACGCTGAAGACCAAGTGCCCCAAGCGGTATGAATTTGTGAAGAAAGTTGTAGAGAGCTGGAAGCCTAAAGATGCTACAAAGGGAGGTGCTGCTACGGAGAGAAAATGATGCGTAAGATGATGCTCGCCCTGGGGCTGGCGCTCCTGCCAAGCTGCTCGGCGGTACAGAAGGATGTGAATGGGGCCGACGGCGCTAGCCCTAATCAAGCGATGAGAGCGAAGGGAGCAGAGAGTATGCAAGGCAAGCTTACCGACCTGGATGCGCTGCGCGGACTCGTGGGGAGCGAGAAAAAAGCATTCCTAGAGCGCTACCATACTGCGCCGCAGCACCTGCGCACTGACGCAGCTTTTGAACGTCTCACCAACCTGACTGAGCTCCACGATCCGGGGCTGAGCCCTGCGCGGTTTTATTTCAAGGACGACAAGCTGGCGCTCATCTATCTAGAGGACGCGGCGGCACTCGGCTCCTATGAGCGTGCGGCGCTGAAAGCGCGGCTGGGCGGCAACGGCGTGCTCCTGCGATCGCGAGCCGGCAAAGCCAGCAACCTGCATGTGTATGCCGAGCAGGGGGTGGCCGTCTCGATCGGTGAGGAAGTGGAGTTCATCCAGATCTTTGCCCCTATGACCCAGGCCGAATATGAAAAGACGATCTATCAGGACCCCGGAAAGTTTGTCCTTTGAGCGGGTCAGCAGTCGTAAGGTATAGGTCGCAGTAGGTTTCCGTGATGCCGGACTACTGCAAGGACTCTGCCCGGCTTCGCTAGGGCACCTAGCTGGGCAGACCGATCCTATTAGGGGCGCCCGGCCTGGTGGGGGGTGTGCCAGCGCGCCAGCAGCTCGGCCTCGCGCTCGGCGGTAAGCCCCGGGCGCGACTTGGCGCGGCGCTCGGCGGGCTGCGCGCTCCACCAGTCCAGGGTGTCCTTGGCCGTCACTCCCACCGGGCGGAAGCGCAGCCCCTTGGCAATCGCCCGCGCCGCCGAGACCTGGGCGAAGCCGCTGCTCGGCGAGTCCGCCGGCACCGCCAGCGGGAAGTCGTTGAAGCTGCCAGCCTCGTTGCGCTCCAGCCACTTGTCATCGACAAAGACCAGACGGGCATCGCTGGCCACCCCGGCCTGGCAGGCCTGCAGCACCGAGCGCAGCGCCGGCTCGGCAGGCCCCACCGCGTTGTAGGTGCCAACGTGCCGCGCCTGGATCGCGGTCACGATCCACTCGCCGAGGTCGCGGACATCGATAAACTGCATGCGGTAGCCGGGCTCGCCGGGGGCCAGCACCTCGCCGCCGCGGGCCAGGCGCACCGGCCAGTAGGTGAAGCGGTCGGTCGGGTCCCCAGGGCCGGCGATCACCCCCGGGCGCACCACCGTGACCCGCCCCGGCATCGCCTGCTCGGCCGCCTGCTCGGACAGGACCTTGAGCGGGCCGTAGTTGCGCAGGTCCTGGTTCTCGGGCGGCGGCTCGCTGGGGGTCATCACCGCGGAGCTCTCGTCGATCGGCTCGCGGCCGAGCTTGTAGACCGAGATGGTGGAGACGAACAGGTACTGCTCGACCTGGTCGCGCAGCAGCTCGGCGGCGGCGCGCACGGCGCTCGGGTAGCGGGTCCAGGTGTCGACCACCGCGTCCCAGCGGCGGCCGCGCAGGCGGTCGAGGTCGGCCGCGCGCTCGCCGAGGATCTTCTCGACCTCGGGGAACAGGTGGGGGTTGGTCTTGCCGCGGTTAAACAGCGTCACCGCGTGGCCGCCGGCGCGGGCGGCGCTGACGATGGCCGGCCCGATGTAGCCGGTGCCGCCGAGGATGAGGATGCGCTTTTTCGCTGCCGCATCCGGGCTGGCCTTCGCCGGGGTCGTCTGGGTCTGGGCGGCGCAGCCGACAAGGCCGGCGGTGGCGCCGAACGCCTTGAGGAAATCGCGACGAGGTAGGTTCTTGGGCATGATTGGCTACAACACCGCGCGGCGGGAAAAGTTCAGCCGGACCCGCGGGCGCGCCGCGACCCCGAGATCCGGGAGGCCCCTTTCGCCGCGGCGGCCGGCGACTTAAGTTTCCTTTTATGCACAAGCTGCGCATCGACGTCTTCTCCGATATCGCCTGCCCGTGGTGCTACGTCGGCAAGCGCCGGCTGGAGGCCGCGCTGGCGCAGTTTCCCCACCGCGACTCGGTGGAGGTTGTGTGGCGCGCCTTCGAGCTCGACTCTGCGGCGCCGCGAGTGCGCGATCCGGCGGTCTCCTACAGCGAGCGGCTGCGCCAGAAGTATGGCACCAGCATCGCCCAGGCCGAGGCGATGCTGCAGCGGATGACCGAGGTGGCGGCGGCCGATGGGCTGCAGTTCCGCTTCGATCGCATCCGCCCCGGAAACACCTTCGATGCCCACCGCATCCTGCACCTGGCGCACGAGCGGCACGTTCAGGATGCAGTCAAGGAGCGCCTGCTGCGCGCCTACATGACCCAAGGGGAGGCGATCGGCGAGCCGGAGGTGCTGGTGCGCCTCGCCGCCGAGGCTGGCCTGGACGCCGCCGAGGTGCGCGCGCTGCTTTCGAGCGACCGCTACGGCCGCGAGGTGCGCGCCGATGAACAAGAGGCGCGCTCCCTGCGCATCTCGGGAGTTCCCTTCTTCATTATCGGCGGCCGCTACGGCCTCTCGGGAGCGCAGCCGAGCGAGACGATCCTCGGCGCGCTGACCCAGGCCTGGGCCGAGACCCGGGCGGTCGCGCCGCTTGTCGAGGGCGCGACCTGCGGACCTGACGGCTGCACCTGAGTCGCTTGGCCCAAGTGCCGGGCAGAGCCCGGGCGGGCGAAGCTTGACTCTTATCAGTAGAGGGCCAACAATTGATTGGCAGTCGACAAGTGGGCAACTTTATAGCTGGCTGCTCGGCTTTCAGCAGGCCCTGGTTTCGGGGAGGGGGCCGGCCGGCAAGCGGCACCCGCCGCGCCTCTGGCATCGCGGGCGGGTAGGGGGCAGCGGGCATGGCAAATCCTCAGGGAAGCTCACCAGTCATGATCGGGACCACCATCGGTCCCTATCGTGTCGTGCGCAAGCTTGGTGCCGGCGGCATGGGAGCCGTGTTCGAGGCGGTGCACAAGACCATCGAGCACCGCGTCTGCATCAAGATCCTGCACCCCGAGTACGCCAAGGACGCCGAGTTCGCCCAGCGCTTCTTTAACGAAGCGCGCGCCGTCAACCGCGCCGATCATCCAGGGCTGGTTCAGGTCTCAGACTACGGACACATGGAGGATGGCACCGCCTATATCGTCATGGAGCTGGTCAAGGGAGAGACCCTGGGCCAGCGGCTGCGGCAGCTCGGTGGCCCGATGCCGGTGGGCGAGGTGCTGCGCATCGGGCAGCAGATTGCCGACTCCCTGGCCGCCGCGCACGCCAAGAACATCGTCCACCGCGACATTAAGCCAGACAAGGCCGGCCGCCCGCACTGCCGCAGCGCGGCGTCCTGGGGCGGGCGACCGGGGAAGGGTTGCTCAACGATTCCCGCCGGCGCGCGGCTGCGGCCCGGCTCCGCCTACCAGCGCCCCTGGATGTCGGACATGAACTGGTAGGGATAGCCGAGCTCCAGGGCGCTGACCTCGTCGAGCCGCTTGCGCTGTCCCTCCTCGAGCTTGAGCTTGGCCGCGCCCAGGTTCTCATCCAGCTGGGCGAGGCTGCGGGCGCCGAAGATGATGCTGGCGACGGTGGCGCGACCGAGCAGCCAGGCCAGCGCGACCTGCGATGGCGTGGCTCCGGTCTCGCGGGCGACTTCCTCGACCACCGCGAGGATCTTCCAGTTGCGCTCGGTGTCAAGGCGAGCAAAGCGGGCCTTCATCTGCTCCAGGCGCGAGCCGCTCGGCGCCGCCTGGCCGCGCTGGTACTTGCCGCTGAGGAAGCCGGCGGCCAGCGGTGACCACGGTAGCAGGCCCAGGCCCTGCGACTGGCACAGCGGGATGTGCTCGCGCTCCAGCTCGCGCGCGATCAGGCTGTACTGCGCCTGCAGGCTGATAAAGCGGTGGCGGTGCTCGTGCTTGGCGATCCACAGGCTGTCGGCGAGCCGGTAGGCGGCGTAGTTGGACGCGCCCAGGTAGACCACCTTGCCGGCGCGCACCAGATCATCCAGCGCCCGCACCGTCTCCTCCTCCGGGGTGGTCACGTCCTGCATGTGAATCTGATACAGGTCGATGCGGTCGGTCTGCAGGCGGCGCAGGCTGTCCTCGACGCAGCGGACGATGCGGTAGCGCGAGGCGCCGCTCTTGTTGGCGGTCTCGCCCATGGTGAAGCGGAACTTGGTGGCCAGCACCACCTTGTCGCGCCGGCTGCGCTCCGCGGCGAACCACTGGCCGAGCACGCGCTCGGACAGGCCGTCCTGGCCGTAGACGTCCGCGGTGTCGATGAAGTTGATGCCGGCGGCGAGCGCGTGGTCGAGCAGGGCGTGGCTGGTCTTGACGTCGCTGCCGACCTTGTGCATGAACGACTTCTCATCCGCCTCGCCGAACGTCATCGCGCCCAGGCACAGACTCGATACCTTGACGCCGCTTTGTCCCAGGTTGCGATATTCCATGATCACTCCTTCTTGTCGCCCGCTTGTCGCCCGCTTGATTCCCTTCAGTGCGAAAGGAGGTAGGCGCGCCGGCTCGGATGTTCGGCCCCGTGGTAGGGCTCACGCTCGGTGACCTCGGTGTGCTGGAAGCCGGCGGCGCCGAGCTGCGCCACGACCTCTTCGGTGCGATGGAAGAACCAGTCCAGCGGCACCGGCACGCCCCACAGCTCGCCCGGGTGGACGATCTCGGCGCCGACATGGAAGGCCAGCAGCAGCGGGCCGCCCGGGCGCAGGACCCGGCGCAGCTCGCCCAGGGCGCCGGGCAGCTCGGCGGGCGCCAGGTGCACGAGCGAGTAGAAGGCGACAAGGCCGGCGAAGCTGGCTGCGGGCCGCGCGAGCGCGCACAGGTCGCCCTGGTGAAACTGCAGACCGGGGTGCAGCCGGCGCGCCTCCTGCAGCATGCAGGGCGACAGATCGATGCCGCAGACCTCGACTCCGCGCTCGTGCAGGTAGCGGCCGATGTGACCCGGTCCGCAGCCCAGATCCGCCACCAGCCCGGCCCCGCGCACCTCGGCAGCGAAGCGGTCGAGCAGCTGGCGATCGAGCGGCTTTGCCAAAAGCTCGTCGGCGAGGTGCGCGGCGTAGGGAGCGGCCAGGCGATCGTAGCTGGTCCTTATTTCACTTGCCCGCGGTGCCGTCATGGGCGGCCAGCATAGCATTCTGGTCCGCCGTCCCCGCAGCGCGGAATGATACTCGGCGCCTGGACTCGCGCCGCCCTCCAGCCAGAAAATGTCATGATCATCCCCGACTCGCAGCTGCCCGGCGGCGAGCGCACCAAGCTGCTCGACTTCGGCATCGCCAAGCTCGATACCACCAAGGATGCCGCGCAGCTGCGCACCCGCACCAACACCATCATGGGCACTCCGGTCTACATGTCGCCCGAGCAGTGCCGCGGCTCGGGCGGGGTGGACGATCGGTCCGACTGCTACTCGCTGGGCGTGCTCCTTTACACCATGCTCTGCGGCCAGCCGCCCTTTGTCGGCGAAGGGATGGGCGAGATCCTCGGCAAGCACATGTACGAGGAGCCGCCGCCGCTCGCCGAGCGGGTGTCCGGGCTGCCCGAGCGACTGATTGCGCTGGTGCACAGCCTGCTCAAAAAGGATCGCCAGCAGCGGCCGGCGATGCGCCAGGTGGTCCACGAGCTGGAGGAGCTGCTGGAGGCGCTGCCGCGCCAGCCCCGCCGGCGCTCGTCCAGCGCGGTCGAGCCGCTGGCGGCGGCAGCCGGCGCCGCGCCGCCCGCGCTGCCGCCTCGCCCACCGGTGTCGCCCGGCGGGCCGCTCTCGCAGCACTCGCAGTCCCACCTGCCCACCGTCGCGGTGCCGACCAACCTGGTCCGCGCGGACGCGGCTCCGGCGGCCCCGGCGCCGCGAGCCGACAGCGGCGCGGTGGGCGCTCCGCTGCGCCGCCCGCCGCCCGGAGCCTCACCTGCCGAGCCGGCGGCCGCGCGCAGCGCCCTGCCGCGCCCCTGGACCCGCGCCGAGCTGCCGGTCATCCGCCAGGCGCTCGGCGCCGTGCTGGTGGTCGACTCGGACTTCGACGCCTTCTGCATGGATCACTTCCCGCAGGCCTATCGCCACTTTACCGGCGGGATGGATCGCAGCGCCAAGGAGAGCCTGCTCCTATCGCACGCCAACCTCGACGAGCTCGTCGCCGCGCTGCGCCAGATCGAGCCCGAGATCCTCACCACCCTGCCGCCCGAGAGCACGCCGCCGCCGGCGCCGGCCCAGGGTCAGCGCACGGTGCAGCCGCCGCGGGCGCCGTTTGACCGCAAGTGGTACGTCGGCCGTCCCGAGGAAGAGGCGCAGGCGATCGAGGCGCTGGACTATCACAAGCCGGTCGTGTTCTTCGGCCCCGAGCTGTACGGCAAGACCTGGCTGCTCAACCACTCGCTGGAGTACGCGCGCGAGCAGGGCTTTCGCATCGCCGCGATCAACCTCAACATCATCGACAAGGGCGCCCGCGAAGAGCTTGGACCCTTCTTGCACAAGTTTGCCCTGCGGCTGTGCAAGGAGCTGCAGCTGGACACCCAGGAGGTCGAGCAGGCGTTCGCCAACCCGCGCAGCGGCCCGATTGAAGCGCTCAACGACGTCATGGGCTGGACCGTCCTGCCGGCGGTCAGCGAGCGGCTGGTGCTGGCCATCGACAACGTCGATCTGATCGCCGAGAAGTCCTATCAGGATGAGTACTTCGGCATGCTGCGGGCCTGGGCCGACAGCGGCGGCGCCTTCGAGCGGCTGCACCTCATCTTGTGCATCTCGACCGCGCCCGCCCTGCTGGTCAATGACATCCACCGCTCGCCGTTCAACCTCGGGGATGTGATCCAGGTGCCCGAGCTCGATCGCGGCCAGCTGGAGGCGCTGGTGCGCATGCATGGTCTGTCCTGCACCGCCTCCGAGCTCACCAGCCTGCAGGAGCTGGTCGGCGGCCATCCCTACCTGGCGCGCCTCGCCCTGTACGAGTGCTACCGTCGGCGCAGCGACCTCAAGACGCTGCTCGAGCGCGCCGCCAGCGACTCGCGCGGCGGCGTGTTCGCCGGCTACCTCGACCACCTGCGGCGGCGGCTGCAGAGCCAGCCCGGCCTGCTGCAGGCCTTCTGCCGCCTGGCGCGCGCCCCCGCCGCCGACCTCGAGCCCTCGCTGTGTCGGCGCCTGGAGCGCGCCGGCCTTATCACCCAGGAAGACGGCCGCGGCGGCGCGACCGAGTCCTACCGCGTCCGCTATCGCCTCTACCAGAGGCTCGCGCAGTCATGACCCGCGCGGCGCCCGGGCCCCGCCTGCACGTCGGCGGCAGCATCCGCGAGGAGGCGGTCTACGTCGAGCGGCACGCCGACAGCGAGCTCTTGGCGGCGCTGCGCCGCGGCGAGATCTGTCACGTCCTGGCCCCGCGCCAGATGGGCAAGTCGAGCCTGTGCGGCCGCGCCGCGCGGCTCCTGCGCAAAGACGGCGTCACCTGCATCCAGATCGATCTGAACCTGCTCGGCGGCCGCAAGAGCGTGGCCGACATCGACAGCTGGTTCTTCTCCCTCATCAAGGAGCTCAGCCGCCAGCTCGGCTGGCCGCGCGACTTCACCGACGAGCTGTGGCGCAGCGAGGCGCAGACCACCGCCACTTACAAGTGGTCGCGATTTCTGCACGAGGAGGTCCCCGCCCGCATCCCCGGTCCGGTGGTCTTCATCTTTGATGAGATCGACACCATCCTGACCCTGCCGTTTAGCTGCGATGATTTCTTCGCCGTGGTGCGCGCCATGCACAACGCCCGCCCCGAGCGCCCCGAGCTGCGCCGCATCGCCGTCTGCTTCGTCGGCGTCGCCGCCCCCGGCGAGCTGATGGTAGACGCGGCGCGGACGCCGCTGAACGTGGGCACCGCGATTTCGCTGGTCGACTTCAGCCGCGCCGAGGCGGACGGATTTCTGCCCGCGCTCGCCGCCCAGCTGCCCGGTCCGGCCGACTGGCTGGACGCCATCTACGACTGGACTTCTGGCCACCCCTACATGACCCACAAGCTCTGCGCCGAGCTGTGCAAGCAGCCCCCCGGCGTGGCGATTCCCGCCGAGCGGGTCGAGGAGGTGGTGCGCCGCAGCTTCCTGCAAAACGGCCGCGTGAGCGAGACCAACCTGCAGTACGCCGAGCGGCGCATCGATGCCCACACGAGCAGCAACCTGCTTTTGCGCATGTACCGCCGGCTGCTGGAAGGCCAGTCGATCCCCGCCGATCGCAACGATCCGCTGCAGAGCGAGCTGTGGCTGAGCGGAATCTGCCGCTGGCACCAGGGCTGTCTGGGGGTGCGCAACCGCATCTTCGCCGTCGTCTTTGACTGGGCGTGGGCGCATGGTAAGGAGTCGGCGCGCCTTTTGGATGAAGCGCTGCAGCGCTGGCTGGACGCCGGCAAGCACCCCGGGCAGCTGCTCGGGGGAGCCGCGCTGGAGGCGGCGCGGAGCTGGGCCGAGGGCCGAAGCGATGTGAGCGCGGAGGAGCAGGAGTTCCTGCTGGCCAGCCTGCAAGCGGCGCGGGTGCGCAGCAGCCGCCGCGCGCTGCAGGTCGCGGTCGGCTCGCTGGCGACGGCGCTGGTCACCTGCATCGCGCTGTTTATCTGGCAGCTTGGGGTGTGGCGGAACAAGAACGAAGCCGAAAAGCAGCTGCGCGAGCTGGCCGAGCTGCACGCCACCGCGCAGCGCCGCTCGGCCGAGGAGCTGCGCAAGGGCCGCGATCTGGAGATGCAGCTGCGCGAGAAGCTGCAGGCCAGCCTCGACCGCCAGCGCGCCATGGATGCGGTGCGCGAGCAGGAGATCCTGCAGATGAAGCAGCTCATCGCCGGCTCCCAAGGCTGCACCGAGCTATTGCGCCGGCAGAGCTTTCGCGACAGTCAGGAAGAGAAGGAACACCTGCGCCGCTTCGAAGCCGAGCGGGCGCACTGGGACCAGCTATCCGGAGGGAGCGCCCCCACTCTGAGTCCGGAGGCCAGCGAGCTGCAGCGCGCCATCGCCGGCTTCCAGCCGCCGTCCCCGCCCGCGGCGGCGACCAAGCCGCCCCGCCCCGCGCCCAAACATCCCTAAGTACAGGTCCTCCCAAGCTGGGAGAGCATCCGCGAGCAGAGCTGCGCAGGGCGACTCGCCCGCAGCGCGTCGGCGCCCGCTTCCTGGCGCTCAGGTCGGCATGGCAGGCAGCAGCAGGAGATCGAACAGCGACTCTTGCACGCGCCGCGCCTGGCCCAGGCCCAGGCGCTGCTCATAGGCGGCGAGGGTGGCGCGCGCCGCCTCCAGCGACGGGCTCCCGAGCGCCTCGAACTCGACGCAGCAGACCCGGCGCTCGGCCGCGCGGGCGTCGTAATAGACTACCTCGCAGTCCGGGTAGTAAAAGACGCAGATGTCCTTGCCGAGCGACCCCTGCCAGACGATTCCCAGCGGCTGCAGGAACGCGGTGACGGCGGCGAGCTGGCTGCCGCCAGCCTGATCGAGCCGCAGGTTGACCTCGCGCCGGACCTCGGTGTCGCCGGGTCCGCGGCTCTTGACCGTGAGCTCCTGGCGCTCGCTGTCGTAGCGGTGGCGGAACACGACTCCCGCGCCGAGCCGGGTGACAAAGTAGGTGTCCTCGACGTGCAGCTCGGTGGTGCGGGTGGGCGCAAGGGTGCGGGCGCGGGCGCGAAACGCTCCCAGATCAAACTCGGGTCCGACAACGAACTTGTGTTCGATCTCGCAGTAGTCGGTCTCGCGGCCGGAGGGGTCTTGGCTCATGGCGGATTGTTGGCCTAGCCTAGTCCACTGTAAGGTACGATGGAAGCCGGGCTGATTCACGCGGGGGCGTCCATGTCGGTGTTCATGTCGAGGTTGCGCGGCGGCGCGCGGCGCGCGGCGGTGCTCTTGTTTTCCCTGAGCCTTGGCGGCCTTGGCGGCTGCGGCCCCGCCGCTCCCGGAGACGGCAACCCGCCGCCGGAACCGCCGCCGACCGGCAGCACGGCGCTGGCGACTCTGTTGCCGCAGAGCCTGTTCGAGCAGCTGTTCCTGCACCGCGGCACTGCCCCGTGCCAGGGGAGCTTCTATACTTATGGAGCGTTTCTGGAGGCGGCGAAGTCGTTTCCCGAGTTTGCCCAGCAGGGCACCGCGGACGACCAGCGGCGCGAGCTGGCGGCGTTCTTCGCCAACATCGCGCACGAGACGACCGGCGGCTGGCCCACCGCCCCCGAGGGTCCCTATGCCTGGGGCCTGTGCTGGATAAACGAAGGCGCGACCACCGATCCCAAGCTCCTTCCCGACTACTGCGCGGCGAGCACCCAGTATCCGTGCGCGGCGGGCAAGAAGTACTTTGGCCGCGGCCCGATCCAGCTAAGCTACAACTATAACTACGGTCAGGCGGGGGCCGCGCTCGGCGTCGATCTGCTCAACCAGCCCGAGCTGGTGGCGAGCGATCCCACGATCTCGTTCCGCACCGCCCTGTGGTTCTGGATGACCGCGCAGGCCCCCAAGCCGTCCTGCCACGACGTGATGATCGGGCGCTTTACCCCCAGCGCCCAGGATGTGGCCGCCGGCCGCCTGCCCGGCTTCGGCCTGACCGTCAACATCATCAACGGCGGCGTCGAGTGCAACCAGCCGACCCCGGCGCAGGTGACCGACCGCATCGGCTTCTTTGGCCGCTTCACCCAGCTCCTCGGCACGACCCAGGGCGACAACCTGGCGTGCGACAAGATGCGCAGCTACTGAGCCGCCCTTCCGCCTGCCCCTGAGCTGCCGCGGGCCTGCGCGCAGCCCTTGTGCAAGGCCGCCGACCTGCGCCAAAGTCGCGCCCATGCAATCTCCCCGGCCGGCGGTGCTGCACGGGCTTGACTGGGCAGCGATCGCCGCTTACGTCGCGGTGTGCGTCGCGGTCGCCGTGTGGCTGTGGCGGCGGCGGCGGGCGCAGCGTGGCGCCGAGGGCTTCGCCCTGGCGAGCCGGCGGCTGCCGTGGTGGATCATCGGCATCGCCGATGTCGCCACCGGAGACGGCGCCGACGCCTTCTGGGTCTACGTGTTCTTCGTCGGCGGCTTTGTCGGCATCTACAGGTTCTACTGGGTGACGGCGATCCTCGCCCTGCCGCTGGGCATCTTCTGGGCGCGCTACTACCGACGGCTGGCGCTGCCGAGCCCCGGCTACTTCTTCATCGTCCGCTACGGCGGCCGGGCGGCGCGCGTCTTCCGCGTCCTGTCGACTGCCTACGGGGTCGCGGTCGGGCACGCGGTGCTCATCGGCTATGTCCTGCGCGGCTTTGCCCAGAGCCTGGCCCCCATGCTCGGCTGGTCGCAGGCGCGGCTGCTCTTGGTGTTCGGCGGGCTGGCCCTAGGCTACACGCTGCTGTCGGGGCTGTTCGCGGTCGTGTACATGGACCTGCTGCAGTTCGCCCTGGTCATGACCGCGCGGTTTGTGCTGGCGGCGCTGCTCATCACAGCGGCCGGCGGGCTGGACGCGGTGCTTTCGCAGGTTGCAAGCGTCCGCGGCAGCGCTTTTCTTACCTGGCTGCCGCTGTCGCCGCCGGCCGAGGCGGCGCGCTTTGGCGCCTTCGCCTTGGACCCGTGGTCGCTCGGCGCGCTGGCCCTGGTCGGGCTGTGGGGCGCCGCCAACCACCAGAGCCCGGTGATCCAGAAGTCGCTGGCCGCGCGCGACGAGCGCCACGCCGCCTACGGCCAGCTGCTCAACACCGTGCTGTCGCTGTGCGTGCGGACGCTGCCGCTTTTGCTCATCGGCCTGGGCGCGGTGGCGCTGCTGCCCGCGGGCCGACACGACACCGACCAGTGGGCCGAGCTGGTCGGCCGCTACGCGCCGCCGGGGCTCTACGGGCTGCTGCTCATCGGCATCATCGCCGGCTATACCTCGACGCTGGCCGGGCTGCTCAACTTCAGCGGCTCGATCCTTTTGAGCGATGTCTACCTGTGCGCCGTGCGCCCGGCCGCCGGCGAGCGGGAGCAGGTGCTGGCGGCGCGCCTGCTGACCCTGCTGGTGGCGCTGGTGAGCAACCTGTGGGCGTGGCTGCTGCTGGTGCGCATCGATGGCGCCTGGATCAACTTCATGAACTCGGTGGTGTCGCTGTTCCTGTTGCCGGTGGGCCTGCTGCGGTGGGTGTGGTGGCGGCAGAACCTGTACGCCGAGATGCTCGGCTTTGTCGTCTCGTTTCCCCTGGCCTACCTGGCGTGGTTCGGCCTGCCGGCGGCGCTTGCCGAGTGGCCGGCGCTGGCGGCGCTGCCCGCGCTCAAGGATCGGCCGTACTGGCAGGCCTTCGCGGTGCTGTTCGGGGTCGGCCTGGTCGTCCAGGTGCTGATCTCGCTGCTGACCCGGCCGGAGCGTCTCGAGACGCTGGTGCGCTTCTACAAGCGCGTGCAGCCGCCCGGCTTCTGGGGGCCGATCGCCCTGGCCGCCGAGCCGGATCCGCTGGCCCGCCGCGCCCAGGCGCGCGCCCACGCCGGCGAGATTCGCACCGGCTTTTACGCTAGCGGGTTTGCCGCCGTGCTGGTGGCGGGGATGTGCGCGCTGCTCCTCAAGCGCTGGGGCTACGGGCTGGGGCTGCTGCTCACGGCGGGGCTGCTCGGGGCGCGGGTGCTGGCGCGGGCCGCGGCGCCGGCGCGCGCGCTCGGCGGGGAAGGGGTGGCTGACCCCGCTCGCGAGGCGCCATGACGACGGGCCGTCGGGCGGTGATCCCCGCCGCCGGGCTGGGGACGCGGCTGTCGCCGCTGACCCTGGGGGTGGCCAAGGAGCTGCTGCCGCTCGGCGCCTATCCGGCTCTGGCGGCGACGCTGCTGGAGGCCGCGGCGGCCGGGGTGACCGACCTTGTCGTCGTCACCTCGGCGGCCAAGCCGCAGCTCGGCCGGTTCTTTGGCGAGCTGCGCGCCCTGGAGGGCGCCGCGGAGTCGGCGGACCCGGGACGGGCGGCGCGCCTGGCCGGGCTGCTGGCGGGTCGGACGGTGCGCCTTGTCGAGCAGCCGCAGCCGCTCGGGGTGCTGGACGCGGTGGCGCGCGGGCTCGGCCTGACCGAGCTGCCGTGCGCGGTGGTCTTCCCCGATCTTGTCCACCTGCCGGATCAGACCGCGCTGGCGCGGCTGTTCGCGGCGCAACAGGCCTGCGGCCAGGCGGTCATCGGCCTGCGCGAGCCGCCGCCGGCGGGCCTTGGGGGCAACGCCCTGGCCGTCGAGCTGCCGCCCGAGTACGCGAGCCCGGCGGCGCGCGCCGGGGCGCTGGCGGCCGGCACCCCGCTGCCGATCCGCGCCGTGGGCCCGCAGCGCGGCACGCCGGGGGAGCTTGTGACCACCTTCGGTCAGATCCACACCCCCGCGCTCGATGCGGCGATTGCCGCCTGCTGCCGCCGCCACCCTGCCGCCCCGCTTGCCGATGCCGGACTCCCCACGGCGCTGGCGCAGCTCGCCGCTGCCGGCGGGCTCTATGGGGTCCTATTGCCGGGCGAGATCGTGGACCTCGGCTCGCTGCCGGGCTACCTGGATGCGGCGCGGCGATTTCTCGATCACCGCGCCGCGCTGCGTGGCTTACCGTAGTCGCATGCAGACCGACCCTGGTGAACGCCGCAACCTGCTTCTGCTCACTATCGATGCGTGGCGGGCCGACTCGGTGGATGAGTATCAAGGGATTCCGCTCACGCCGACCTTGCGGGCGCTGCGCGAGCGCACCGTGCGGTTCTCCCACGCCTACGCCACCGCGCCGTGGACCTCGCCGGCGATCGTCTCTTTGCTCAGCGGCCAGAGCGCGCTGCGCCACGGCGTCCACTACGAGTGGGACGCCCCCCGGCCGGGCGGAGCTGCGCTGCCAGCGCAGCTCCTGCAGGCCGGCTACCGGGTGCCCAACCTCTGCTACCTCAACCGCGTCGGCAACTATCACCACCTCGGCTACGACCCGCAGACCGCCCCCGGCTACCCCGAGAGCCCCGATGACGACCTGCTGCCGCGGACGCTGCACGCGCTGGCCGCGGCGCCGACGGCGCCGTTCTTCCTCTGGTATCACTACAAGTTCGTGCACCTGCCGTACTGGCCGCGGCAGCCCTACCGGCGCCTATTCGGGGTCGACGACGACGCGGTGCCGGCGCGGGTGCGCGACTCGGTGGGGCGGCTGTTCGTGGTGCCGCGGCAGCAGTACCCGCTGCTCGCCGCGGACCGCGCTGTGGTGCGCGCCCTGTACGCCGGCGCTGTCCGCCAGATGGATGACTTCCTCGGGCGGGTGTTCACAGCCCTTGATGCCACCGCGCAGCTGGAGCGAACCACGGTGATCCTCACCGCCGACCACGGCGAGGAGCTGCTAGAGCACGGCCACGTCGGCCACGCCTCGACCTCGCACCAGGCGACGCTTTTTGAGGAGGTCCTGCGGGTGCCGCTGCTCTTTATCGATGCCCGCCATAAGGGGCCGCGGACGATCGCCGCGCGGGTGCAGGGGCAGGATCTGTATCCGACGCTGCTCGGCCTGGGCGGGGTGGCGCCGCAGCGGGTCGATGACCCGGGCCGCCCGGCGGTGGATCTGGGCGGGCTGTTGCGCGACCCGGCGGCGCCGCTGCCAGCGGGGCTGGGCGCCGACCGGGTGCTCACCTTCCAGAGCGCGCGCATGGGCTACCAGACCCCGCGCAGCCAAAAAGAGCAGGTGATCTGGGGCTTCTCCGACGGCCGCCGCAAGTACATCTACGAGCACTACGAGGCGCCGCGCCGCCTGCTCTACGACCTCGCCAGCGACCCCGGCGAGCAGGCGCCGCGCGGCAGCGGTCCCGAGGTCGAGGCGGCGCACGCCGAGCTGCTCGCCCTGCGCGCTGCCGCGGCGCCGCACTAAAGACGGGCCGGCGGGTGACAGATCCCCGGGCTTTCGGTGTTTAATGGAAGACCTCCGAGGGACACGTTGGCGATCGACGTTGAAAATCTATACACCCGCTACGGGCCGATGGTGCTGCGCCGCTGCCGGGCGATGCTGCGCCAGGAAGACGAGGCCGCGGACGCGATGCAGGACGTCTTTGTCCGGCTGCTCGGCGAGCGCTCGCGCCTCGACCCGCAGGCCTGCTCGAGCCTGCTGTACCGGGTTGCCACCAATGTCTGCCTGAACCGCCTGCGCAGCCGGCGGCGGCGGCCCGAAGACGCGCAGTCCGAGCTCTTGCAGAACGTGGCGGTGGCCAGCGCGTCCGAGCAGGTGACGGCGGCGCGCTCGCTCCTGGCGCGGCTCCTGGGCGCTGAGCCGGAGTCGAGCGGCGTGATCGCGGTGCTGCACCTGCACGACGGCCTGACCCTGGAAGAGGTCGCGGCAGAGGTCGGAATGTCGGTGTCGGGAGTGCGCAAGCGGCTGCGGCGGCTGCAGGAGCAGCTGCAGGTGCTGGAGGCGGCCGGCCCCGCTGACCGTAACGGAGTAACGAAGGAGACAGGTGATGGAGTCCAACGGACCACGCGACCGCGCGCCTGAGCTTGTGGTCGAAAAGCTCGCCCTGGGGGAGGCCAGCGCCGAGCAGACGCAGCGCGCCACCCCTGCGGACCTGGCCCGCGCCGCCGCGCTGCGGGTTGAAA
Organism: Polyangia bacterium; assembly: GCA_044222245.1. Taxonomy (GTDB): domain Bacteria; phylum Myxococcota_A; class Polyangia; order Palsa-1104; family JAEUJZ01; genus CALFML01. Next base: position 48,990 of record JBGANQ010000022.1, read on the forward strand.
ACGCCGAGATCCTGGCCCGCTATCCCGCCCACCAGCTGGCGGTGCAGGTCCGCCATCGCGCCGCCCAGCGCCGGCCGGCGGCGCGGCGCTGGCTGTGGGTGCCGGCCCTGGCCACCGCTGCCGGGGTGGTGCTTATCGTCGCCGGGCCGCTGCGCCCGGGCGAGCGGGGGAGCGACGGGCCGGGAGTCAGCGCCCGGCCCGACCAAGTGCGCCTGAAGGGGAGCGGCCCGCGGCTGCTGGTCTTCCGCAAGCAGGGCGAGCAGGCGGCGCAGCTGCGCCCCGGCAGCGAGGCCCAGGCCGGAGACCTCATCCAGCTCGGCTACCTCGCCAGCGGCCAGCGCTACGGGGTCATCGTCTCGGTCGACGCCCGCGGCGGCGCGACCCTGCACTTTCCCGCCGCCCCCGAGGCTTCTGTCGAGCTGCAGCGCGGCGGGCCGACGCTGCTCGCGCAGGCCTTCCAGCTCGACGACGCGCCGGCGTTTGAGCGCTTCTTCCTGGTGACCACCGATGAGGCGCACCGCACCGCCCTCACCGCGGCCCTGGTGCTGGACATGGCGCGGGTCCTGGCTGCCGACCCCCACGCCGCCGAGACGCAGCCGCTGAGACTGCCCCCGGGGCTGCACCAGGAGTCCTTCCTGCTGCGCAAAAGAGCTCGCCAGCTGCAGTAAGCGAGCCGCGACCGCCCGCTGCCAGGCACCCCGCCGCGGCAGCGGTGCTTCCTAAAGGGAGTTGCCTTTTTCGCTCCCTCCTTTTTGGTCTGATTCCCAGCACTTACAGAGTCGGTTCAAGGTGAGTCCTTCGGAGGGCGGCGCTGTAACCTTTTGCGGTCGCCAGCATCGAAGAATCCAGGCGATTGGCCGGCTGCGAGCGCCTTCATTCAGCGCTCACTTCCCGTTAATTAAGAGGTATATCCAATGAATCATAGACTTACGCTCGCCCTGCTCCTTTTCTGCGCGCCGCTCGGCTGCGGAAAAGACCCGACGCCGGGGAAGCCGCTGCCCGATGCCGGGGTCGCCGACCTAGCGGCGCCCAGCGGGGACCTGGCGGGGACTGACCTGGCCGGCGGGACCTCGTTTGATCCGCAGACGCCGCCGCAGGGCGGGGCGGCGCTGACCAGCTGGCTCAGCGCCGGCTACTACAAGTCCTGGCACTGCGAGGCGGCGCAGCACCCGGCCGGCGTGCACGGGGCGCACGGCGCCAACCGCGTCTGCTCCAACAACGTCCTGGCCGCTGCCGGCACCGCCGGTGAGTTCCCGGTCGGCTCGGCCAGCGTCAAGGAGCTTTACAGCGGCGCGAACGTCGTGGGCTACGCGATATCGCTGCGCATCAAGGCGGGACCAACCGGTGACTCGTGGTACTGGAACGAGAACGGCGGCGGCGGCGTCGGCGTTGGTCTGTGCACTGGCTGCCACTCCCTGGCCGGCAGCGGCGGCACCTACTACGGCCACGACTTCGTCTTCATCCGCGTTCCCTAGCCGAAGCGCTGCTCGCGTTACTTCTTCCTTCGTTTGCTTCCTCTCGCCGCGCCGGTTGACGCGCCGCGGCCGAGCGCCTACGGTGCGGCCCTACCATGCGCCGCATCGTTCTTGCCACCTTGAACGCCCGCTACAGCCACACGAGCTTCGGGCTGCGCTGCCTGCTGGCCAACCTCGGGCCGTATCGGCCGCGGACGCTCCTGTGCGAGTTTACGATCGGCCAGCCGGCCCTGCAGATTGTCGAGCAGCTCCTGGCCGATGAGCCTTGGGTCATCGGCTTTGGCGTGTACATCTGGAACGTCGCCGAGGTGACCGCGGTGCTCGAGCTGCTGCGGGCGCTGCGCCCCGAGCTCAAGCTGATCATCGGTGGTCCCGAGGTCTCCTATGAGTACGCGGACACCGACATCTTCCGGCTCGCCGATCACCTGATCACCGGCGAAGCAGATGTGGCGTTCCGCGAGCTCTTGGCCGAGCTGGAGGCGGGGCGGACGCCGCCCAAGGTGCTCGCCGCCGCGCCGCCCGAGGTCGCCGCGCTGCAGCTGCCCTACGACGAGTACACCGACACCGACCTGCGCGAGCGGCTGCTTTACGTCGAGGCCTCGCGCGGCTGTCCGTTCCAGTGCGAGTTCTGTCTGTCCTCGCTGGACGAGCGGGTGCGCGCCTTCCCGCTGCCGGCATTCCTGGCGGCGCTGCAGCGGCTGCTCGCGCGCGGCGCGCGCGGCTTCAAGTTCGTCGATCGAACCTTCAACCTCAGCCTGCGCACCTCGGTGGCGATCCTGGAGTTCTGTCTTGCCCACTACCGCCCGGGACTGGAGCTGCACTTCGAGATGGTTCCCGACCGCCTGCCCGCCGAGCTGCGGACCCTGCTGGCCCGCTTCCCGGCCGGCGCGGTGCAGCTGGAGCTCGGCATCCAGAGCTTCACGCCGCAGGTGCTGGCGGACATCTCGCGACCGCAGAACCTGCAGCGGCTGGAGGGCAACCTGCAGTTTCTCCGCGACCACACGCTGGCGCACGTCCACACGGATCTGATCTTCGGTCTGCCCGGTGAGACGCTGGAGTCGTTCGCCGCCGGCTTTGATCGGCTCATCGCGCTATCGCCCGGCGAGATCCAGCTCGGATTCCTCAAGCGGCTGCGCGGCACGCCGATCATCCGCCACACGGAGCCGGCGGGGCTGCGTTTCAGCCCGCGGCCGCCGTACGAGATCCTGCAGACCGCGACCGTGCAGTTTGCGGAGATGCAGAAGATGAAGCGCTTCGCGCGCTACTTCGACCTTTATTACAATAGCGGCGACTTCGTGCTGGCGATGCAGCTCTTGCTGGATGCGCCGTCGCCGTTTGCCGCTTTTGCGCAGTTTGCCGACTGGCTGTATGCGACCACCCGGCAGACTCACGAGTTTGCGCTGGTGCGGCGCTATCAGCTCCTTTTTACTTATCTGACCGCTGTGCTGCAAGCGGAGCCGCGGGGGGTCGCGGAGGCCCTGCTGCGCGACTACGATCGCCGCCAGGTGCGCCGCGAGCGGCCGGAGTTTCTCCGCCCCCATGTCGACTCGATCTATCCGGTGCGGCCCGCCCAGGGGGAGCCGGGGGCAGCGGCGCCGCAGCCGGGCGGCAAGCGCCGCGGTCAGGCGCCGGTCGCGCCTGCGGCCCCCGCGGCGGCGATGCCGGCCCCCCAGGCGCGGCGGCTGCCGGTGCTGCAGTGAAGGCGGCGCCGGCTAGCCGAGCCAGCCGCCAAAGAGGGTCCGTCCGCTGACCCGCTCGAAGAACCACAGCAGCGACAGCGTCAGCAGCACCGCCGAGGTGCCGATGCGCACGCAGCGATCGTAGCCGTAGCGCGGCACCAGGAGCAGCAGCGCCGCCGGCAGGCCCAGGGCGACCAGGCACACGGTGAACAGCGGCAGGTTGAAGCGGACGAACAACAGCACGCACAGCCCAAGCAGCACCGCAAGCAGCAGCAGCTCCAGGGCGCGCAACGGCGGGCCGCGGCGCGGCGGGGCGGGGCGGCGCGGCGGCGGGGCGGGCTGCGGGCCGGCCGGCGGGCTGTGGCGGGCGAGCAAGAAGAGCACCGGGAAGCCGAGCACCACCACCGCCAGCTGCCCGAGCTCGACGCCGAGGTTGAACGACAGGAGCGACCACAAAAGGCCCGCCTTGGGCAGGCCCACCTCCTTGAGCACCGACGCAAACCCGAACCCGTGCATCAGGCCGAACGAGAACGTGAGCAGGAAGCGGTGCCGCGGCTCGGGCCGCAGGATGTTCTCCAGGGCGACGTAGCCGATCGAGACGGCGATAAAGCTTTCGACCAGCCGCGAGGGCAGGGCGACCCAGCCGAGCGCCGAGGCGCACAGCGTCACCGAGTGGGCGATGGTGAACGCGGTGACGATGCGCATGACGTAGCCCAGGCCCCGGCGCATGCCGCCGCCGGCGGGGGGGCCGCTGGTCGGCGGGCCCGCCCCCACCGCCGCGGCGATGATGAGCAGGCCAAAGAGGAACGCCAGGTGATCGTAGCCGGTGAAGATATGCTCGACGCCGAGCTGCAGGTAGTCGCGCACGTTGTCGAGCACGCCCAGCGGGTGGCCCAGGCTCAGGGTGCGGCTCTGGCTGCGGAAGACGTGCTCGCTCTCGCCGCCGAAGGCGCGCACGTGGGCCAGGCCCTGGTGGCGGGGGTCGATGTCGAACAGGAGGTTGTAGGTGATCTCGGCCTCTTCGAGGCTGCGCAGGCAGCGGTAGCGCAGCCGCTGGACGAAAAAGAAGCTGCCGCCCTTGTCGAGAAAGTCCGGCTCGTCGATCTCCCCGGGGCACGGGTGGCCGTGGTTTTCGACGGTGACCTGCGCCAAGAGGTAGGCGCCAAGGCGCCCGGCGCCGTCGCGGGCTTCCTGCAGGGTAACCGGCCGCTCCTTGGTCAGGCCGAGGGCCTGATACAGGTCGCTGTTGCTGATCTGCAGGGTCAGCTCGACCTGGCGACCGGCGATGGCGATGTCGCTGTATACGACGCTCGACTGGTGCGCCCTGGCGGCGCGCGGCAGCAGCAGGCAGGCGAGCAGCACCCACAGCCCGAGCCGCAGGCTCGCGCGGTGAGCCGGGTGGGGCTGGGGGATCGCGTACATAGCCCCGTACTATAATGCAAAGTCGCCGGTTTCGGCGCAGGTCATCTTCGTTTGGCCGGCCGGTGTCGGGGCGCGGTGGTAAAGTGAAGGCTGAATCCGCAGGCAAAAAGTGCCAACAGGAGTCCCGATGAAACACCTAAATCCCCTCTTGCTGAAGTCGGACACGTGGAAGGAAATGCTGACCGACAATCAGCGCATGGTCCAGGTCAGCCTCACCGAGATCGAGCAGGTGCTGCGGCTGGCGCGCCACACCCCGGGGCTGGCCAAGTACGAGAAGGCGCTGCACCAGCTGTCGATCTTTTTTGACAAGGCCTTCGCCCTGTATCGCAAAGAGGCGCCCGATGAGCTGTCGGATCTCGTCGCCCTGTGGGAGCGCTACAGCGCCGCGGTGCTGCAGCGCTACACCGGCGTCATCGCCGTGGAGCTGCGCGCGGCCGACCATATCGTAAGCAACATCTTTGCCCGCTTCCTGTCGCAGGTGCCAAACCAGAACGTCGCCTACGCCGCCGATGTGATTCCGCTGGTCTATGGCGGCGAGGGCGGCCTCAGCGCCTACTTCACCCATCCGCCGGACCTCGATCGACCCTTTGCGATCATCAACCTGCCGCACTCGGCGTTCGCCAACGTCTGGCAGTGGCTGGCCCTCCCGCACGAGATCGGCCACGATCTGTACGCGACGGTCAAGGGCCTGGACACCGAGCTGGAGGCGGCCCTTGGCGATCGCATGCGCAAAGCAGTGCAGGACGGCGAGGTCAAGATCCCCGAAATTGACTTTGACCTGACTCCGTACGGTCACGGGCGGTCGATCAAATACTCACCGGGCGACTTCCTGGCGGCGCTGTGGCAGGGGTGGGCCAACGAGTCGCAGGGCGACATGATGGGCCTTATAAACTGCGGCGGCTCGACGATTGTCGGTCTGCAGCAGATCATCGGCTTTGGTACAAATGGCATGTGGCGGCTGCGCCCAGGGCCCGATGGCGGGGTGCGCGATGAGCCGGAGCCGCACCCGGTCTCGTATGTCCGCAACGCCCTGAACATCGCCGGCCTGCGCCTGCTCGGCCAGGGCCACAAGGAGCTCGCCGACGAGATCGAGGAGCGCTTCAACGCCCTGCGCCCGGCCGATACGCACGTCGCGTTCAAGTTCGGCCGCACCCGCGTCGACTTTGCGCGCATTGAGGTGGGTGAGCTGGTCAAGTCAGCGCAGCTGGCCGCCGAGGTCCTGCTCAAGCACCCGCTCAAGGTGCTGGGCGACAAGTCCTACAGCCAGATCGCCACCTTCACCGAAGAGGATCAGGAGAAGGTCGACTCGCTCGTCGAGCCGCTGTCCAAGGGCGATTCCACCTTCGCCAGCGGCGCCGGCATCGAGGCGCGTCACGCCCTGGGCGCCACCGTGCTCGCCTTTGAGCGCGACCGCGCCAACTCCCACGCCATCAACCGCTGCTTCAAGCACTTCCTCATCTGAGCCCCGCCCGACCTCTCGCCCGCTTGCGGCATGAGTCCGCAAGCGCGGGAGAGGCAAGCAGAGCCTCACAGACCCCAGGTCAGCTCCGGTCGGACTTGCTCTGGTTCCCGGCGAAATGGGTCCCGCTGCCGCGACCGGTGCCCGGCTGGTTGCCGCCCGACCGCATCCCCTTGCCGCCGTGACTCGCCTCGCCGCCCTTGCGGCCGGCCTCGCGCGCTTCCTCGGGGGTGAACTCGTGCGCGTGGCCGCTGGCGTGGGCCGCCTTGCCGCCCATGCTGGCGATTTCGCGCTTTTTGTTTTCGTCCATAGCGGCAAAGCCGCGGTTGCTGGAGCTGCCAGTGTTGCCGATATTCTGGGTTGAAGTGGCCATGAGAATCTCCTTCTGTCTCTAGTTGCCCGTTGTTACCTTCTATTACCTTTTAAGCGTCCGCGCCGGACTCCGCTGGACACCCTGGTATTTATGTCGATTGCGGAGGAATCAATTCACTCGATTCACATCCACAATCCAACCAAGGGCAATGATGACAGTGACTTACATCACCGGCCACTAGGAAAATTCCCGGGACCTTCAGCTCATTGATGCAGTACGCAGACTGCTCACTAAGACCGAAAATCAAGTCTCCGCCTAGACCTTAATCTCCTATGCCTATTCTTTAACGAGGTCAGCTATGCGGGAATCGGACGGGGCGGCGGGGCTATGGCTTCTCGACCAGACCGTGATTGATGGCGTAGCGAATCAGCTCGGCGGAGGAGCGCAGACCGAGCTGGCGCATCATGCTCGCCTTATGAAACTCGACGGTCTTCTGCGAGATGTTCAAAAGGTCGGCGACCGACTTGGCGGCGTGCCCTTCGGCGACCAGCTGCAGCACCTCGCGCTGGCGCAGGGTCAGCTCCCCGCTGCCGCGGCCCGAGACCGGCTGCTTGGGACTCTGCAGCGAGCTCTGAACATCCTTGTTGATAAGCGGCGTGATGTACCGGTTGCCGCGCAGTACTTCTTGCACCGCGCCCACCAGCTCGGCGGCGGCGGCGTGCTTGAGGACATAGGCCGCGGCGCCGGCGCGGAACGCCTCCTTCACGTAATCGGAGCCGCTGTGCATGGTGACAAACACCAGCTTGGCGAGGATGCCGCGCTGCCGGAGCTGGCGCGCCGCGTCCAGACCGTTGAGCAGCGGCATCGAGATGTCGAGCAGGATCACGTCCGGCTGCAGCCGCTCGGCCTCGGTCAACAGATCGCGGCCGTTGGTCACGGTGCCAACGAGGGTAAAGTCATTCTCCAGGAGCTTGCACAGCCCATCGAGGAGCAGGGTGTGATCATCGGCAAGTAGAATCTTGGGTCGCTGCATGGGGTACTCTCTTTTTTCTCAGCGCGGCTCACCGCGTCCGGTCTTGCTCGAGCGGAAAACGGAGTAGCGGGCCGGGGGCCGCTCTCCCAGAGCTGCCCCCTGGGCTGTGCCCGACTGGAACCTGCAGGGATGGCTTGGCGGGTTTTCGCGGTCGACTCATAGCCTACTGAAACGTTGTATTCGGGCTCGGAAAATTCAAGCTCTGAACCGCAGCTTTTGAAGGAATGAAGGCGATTTTGTGCAGTCCTGGCGGCGGCGAGGACCCCCGATCGGCCAGCTCTGGTAAAAACCCTGGTCGGCGCGCGTCGCTCGTCAGCTTGGTATCCGGCACTGGTACGCGCAAGCCGCGCCGACCCCCTGCACTCCGCGCGGCTGGAGGGCCGAGCAACAGGCTGGTCGAAGCAGACGGTCCTGTGTTAAAGCGGGTCGCTGTGGCTGTTCATCACGCTGAAAATGAGGACTAGTGTCATGACAAAAAGACGAGTTGAAGTTTGTTTGGCGGCGGTAGTTGCAGTGTCGGCCGGAGCGACCCCGGCGGCGGCCCAGGCGCCGGCGAGCCCGCCCGCGGCGGCCGCTGCTCAGGGACAGCAGTCGGCTCCTCCGGCGGCCCCCGGCCAGTATCCAGCCACGCAGTCCTACCCGGGCCAGCCCTATCCGGCGCCGTCCTCTCCCGCGCAGCCGTATCCCGCGCAGCCATATCCAGGGCAGCCGTATCCAGGGCAGCCGTATCCGGCCCAGACTTATCCAGGGCAGCCATATCCAGGGCAGCCGTACCCAGGGCAGCCGTACCCAGGGCAGCCATATCCAGGGCAGCCGTACCCAGGGCAGCCGTACCCAGGGCAGCCATATCCAGGGCAGCCGCCGGCCAACCTGAATACGACCCTGCACCTGGACTCAAATGATCAGGAAGCGACGGTGTTCCAGAACACCGGCTCGTCGGCGTTCGTCGGCTATGCGTACCGTGGGACGTTCGTCGGGCAGATCGACTTCTGGAACCGGATCTGCCGCGCTCCCTGCGACCAGCCGGTGGACAGCAACGGCACCTACTCGATCCGCGGCAACGGAATCGTGCCGTCGGCGCCGTTTTCGCTGCCGCGCGGCGCGGTGCGCGTCAACGCCCAGGTCGGGCATGTCGGGCCGCGCATCGGCGGACTGATGCTCACCGCGCTGGGCGGCGGTACCCTGGTCGGAGGCGCGACGCTGCTCGGGATCTCGGCGCTGTTCAGCTCTCTCAGCACCGCCTCCTCCCTGAGCGGCACCACCCGGTCCTACAACATCGCCGGCGGGGTCATGCTCGGCATCGGTGCGGCGGCGCTGGCCGGCGGCATCGTGCTGCTGGTCAAGTCGCGCACCCGGGTGCAGATAAACGGCGAGACCGTCGCCCGGCTGCCGAGCAGCCGTCCGCTCTACCTGAGCGCCAACGGCCTTCGTTTCTGAAGCCCGCCTACGCGGAAGTGGGGTCGCCGCCGGGTCGGAGGGGCCCGCGGCGACGCTGCAGCAAGCGGCGGTGCAGACTCTCCCTGGCTGCGCGGACGGACTGAATAAGTACGTGGGATGGGGGCGGTGGGAGCTGCCGAGCAGCTCTCAGTGCTGCTGGCCCTGGGCCGTGCGGACGCTGCCGTCTTTGCTCGCGGGCTCAGCGACCAGCAGCCGCTCCAGCTTGCCGAGCTCGGCGCGTCCGACCAGCGAGCCCGAGGTCGGCAGGGTCAGGCTCTGCGGCGCCAGCTCGGGGGTGAACAGGATCGCCTCGCCGCTGCCGTCGTAGCCGAGCTGCACGAGCAGACCCGGCTCGAACCGCCGGCACTTCTTGGGGCAGCAGTAGAAGCCCTCGCGCACCCGATAAAAGCCTTCCTCGGTCAGCGGCGACAGGGCGGTCGCGCTCTGCTCGTAGGGCTGGGGCAGGGTGAAGCCGCGCTGGGCGAACTCGGCGCGGTTGCCCTGCCAGCGCTCGGGCAGGTAGACGCCGGGGCCCGGCTCACCGTGGTTGTGAAAGTAGACCAGGCGCCCAGCGGGCACCTCGCCCAGGGCGCGGGTCGTCTTGTAGATTCCGCAGGCTGGAAGTTTCGTGGTCGCCATACTCACCTGTTTCGTTTATGTAGGGGGCGGTGCGCCTTAAGAGGCTGGGTAAATCTTATCATCGCCCGCGGTCGGTGGCAGGCCGATAGTGGCGCAGACCGACGGCGGATGGCGACCGCTGGCCTGCGGTGCCGGCCGGACTTGATGCGCCGACCGCGCGTGCTATATGGGAGGCCTCGGGCCACCAACAGCAAGGAACCGCGCGATGAGCGACCAGACCGGCTTTGATTCCTGGGTGCGAGGTGCGCGGGCTGCTGCGGCGGCGCTGCTGCTGCTGCTTGCCTGCGGGTGTACGACGCTATCGGCCGCCGCGCCGGATGCGGCGATAGCCGCCGCCGACCTGAGCACGCGGGCGGTGGATCTGGCTACCGCGCCGGTCGACAGCGCCGGGCGAGCGGGTCGCGACTGGGCTGCCCTGCCGGCGGTGGTCGAGCTTGACACGGGCGAGGACATCTACGCGCTCGGCGACATTCACGCCGACTACGAGCGGCTGGTCGCGCTGCTCGTCAAGCAGCAGCTCCTGGCCGCGGCGCCGGCACTGCCCGAGGCGGCGCAGTGGGCGGCCGGCCGCGCGGTGCTGGTGGTGACCGGGGATGTGATCGACAAGTGGAACCAGGGGCGGAAGGCGCTGACGCTGCTGCAGGCCCTGCGCGACAGCGCGGCGGCGGCGGGGGGCCGGGTCGTCGTCACCCTGGGCAACCACGAGGCAGCGTTTCTCGCCGATCCGACCGCGAGCAAGGTCGCGGACTTCGCCATGGAGCTCAAGGCCGCCGGCATCGCGGCGGAGGACGTGGCCGCGGGTCGCCATCCGCTTGGGGTCTACCTGCGCGGGCTGCCGGCGGCGGCGCGGGTCCGCGACTGGTTCTTCTGCCACGCCGGTTACACCGCCGGTCGCACCCTGGCGCGCCTGCGCGCTGACCTGCAGAGCGGCATCGACGCGCAGGGCTTTCAGACCCCGGCGCTGCTGGACGCCGACTCGCTGCTCGAGGCCCGCATCGACTCCCCGGCGTGGTGGGAGCGCCCCGGCGATCCGCAGGGAGTCCTGCCGCAGTATGCGCAGGCGCTGGGGGTGCGGCACATCGTGATGGGCCACCAGCCGGGGTCCTACTCCTTCGCGGACGGCATGACGCGCAGCAAGGGAATGATGTTCCAGCGCTTCGGGATTCTGTTTCTCACCGATGTCGGCATGAGCCAGGGAGTAAAGTACAGTCAGGGAGCGCTGCTGCGCATCCAGACGCGAGGGGCGCAGACCACCGCCACCGCCTTGTACGCCGACGGCACCATGGCTCTGCTCTGGCAGGGGTAGGGGCGCCGCCGGCGATTACGGGGCGATCGGATCGTAATCGACCGGATTGCGCGGCGGGTTCTTCCCATGCCCCCGGGGCCCAGCCGGCTTGCCGGCGCTTGTGCCGTGCCGCTTCTTGCGGGTCCCGCTCGGCAGCGGCGGCTCCCCGGGCGCTTGGGCAAGCTCGCTGTCCCGAGCGGTATGGGGGTCCGGCGGCGCCGGTCCGGGCGGCGGGGCAAGCTGCACCGCCTCCGCGGGCAGCGCCGGCTCGCTGACTCCCGCGCGCCGGCGGAGGATGCCGAAGGCGACCAGGCCGACGACCAGCGCCGAGATGAGGGCGTAAGCGGCCGCAGTGGTCAGCCCCGAGCGCAGTCCCAACTGGCCGGCGCCGGGTCGGCTCTGCCGGTCCTCAGCCGAACCGGTGATGATCGAGATCTCGGACGAGCCCGTTTCCGAGCTCGAGTCGGCGACCGGCTCGCGCGAGCCCTTGGGGACCGCGGTGTTGGAGATGCTCAGCAGGCTCAGCTCGCCGCCGCTGGCGTCCTCGCTGCGCGCCGGCCGGGCGTCCAGCCAGGCGCGCAGGGTCGGCGGCGGCTCGGTCGCCGCGAGGATCGCCCGATCGACCAACAGGGCGTCGGCCAGCGCCTCGACCTGGGTCCCCACCGAAGCAAAGCGCTGGCCCGGCTCGCGAGCGCACGAGCGCAGGAACCAGTCGTCAAAAGCAATTCCCAGCTTGGTCCCCTTGCTGCTGGGCGGGGCGAGCGGCTTGAAGATGATCTTCGCCAGGAGCGTCGTCATCTGCTCCTCGGCCCAGTAAGAGACGCCGGTGAGCAGCTCGTGGGCGATGAGTCCCACCGGCCAGACATCGGTGCCCGGTCCAATCTTGTCGGTCTCGCCCAGCGCCTGCTCCGGAGTCAGAAACAGCGGCGTGCCGAGGATCGCGCCGTCCTGGGTCACCCGCGCCTCGGCGCTCGACAGCCCCGAGGCGTCGGTCATGCGGGCGACGCCGAAGTCGAGCAGCTTGACGATGAGGCGCCCGTCATCGCAGCGGTGAAGGAACATGTTCTCCGGCTTCAGATCGCGGTGGACGACCCCGGCGGCGTGAGCGCGGTCCAGACCCCGGGCAGCCTGGCCGAGCAGCCACAGGGCCTCCTCCTTGGGGAGGGCGCCGCGCTCGGTCACAAGCCGCGACAGATCGATTCCGGACAGGAGCTCCATGATGAGGAACGGCACCCCCTTTAGCTCGGGGGCGAGGTCGGCGTCGGTGACGCGCACCACGTGCTCGCTGCGCACCCGCGCCGAGGCCTGCATCTCGCGCCGGAACCGCTGGACCGTGTCAGGCTGGTTGGCGGCGTGCGAGAGCAGCACCTTCATCGCCAGCCGCTCGCCGGTGTGCAGGTGCTTGACGGCATAGACCACGCCGGCGCCGCCGCGGCCAATCTCGCGCTGCAGCTGGTAGCGACCGGCGATGGTGGGGAGGTTTGCCATCGTCTTTAGTTACTTGCATTGAACATATTGTACAGTCGCCGCTCCCGAGCGGACGCACCCGGTGAACGCGAAGCCGCACTTGCAGGTGACCACGGGCTGACCACAGCTCTTGTCGCAGACAATGGTGTGCGTGTTGGAGACGCAGTCGGCGCTGAAGACATTAAGCGGACTGCAGAACTTGCTGCACGCCCCGTCGTAGTCCTTGCGAGAGAGGGAATCGGCTAGGGCGGGGTTGCAGTTGACCGGCGGGCAGTCCCCGATCGCGCCCTGCTTGTCGCGGCATCCCGACTCGATCGACCCGCTGCAGTCCCAGTCCCACGAGCCGGAGGCGGGGTCGGGCTGCGTCATGTAGTCCACCCCCGGCAGCGGCGGCCGCGCATCGGCGCAGTACAGGGTGCCGGTCTTGCAGGTGTACCTGGCCTTGACCTGGCAGTAGCCGATTCCCACCGCGCACGGCTGATTCAGCTGCTCGGGCTTGCAGCCGCAGGCCTGGTTGATACCATTTACCAGCGGATCGAAGTCATTGCAGTCGCTGCCGCCGCAGTCTGCCGCCGGGTCGCCATCGCGGTCGTAGTCGCGCGGGGACAGCTTGCAGGAGTTACTGACCGCGTCGCACTGATACAGGCTGCACTGGTGAATATCCACGTTGATCCGGTTGCAGATATCGACGCCCAGGTTCTGCGGCGGCGGCGGCGCGCACGGCACGACATCGAAGTTTCCTGCCGTACACCCAGAAGCGCCGAGCAGGACGCCGAGCAGGACGCCGAGCAGGACAAAGATCAGCAGAGATAAGCTTCTTAATGACATCTTAATGCCCACCTTGTGCCGGCGCGGCAACCGGCGCGGCCGCCCCGGGCTCCGCGGTCGGGACCAGCGCCAGCCGGCCGCCGGCCCGCCGCGGCTTGGGCGGCGGCGGCCGCGGCGGTCGGGTGGCGATGGCCAGGCCCACGGTGGCCAGCCCCAGGGCGCCGCTTATCCCAAACAGCGCGTTGGCAATCGTCGCATTGGTGCGAATCCCATCGCGAACCGTCGGATCGCGGAACAGCGGGTCCAGGACCAGCTGCTCGTTTTCGGCCGCCTGCGCCGTGGCGCCAAAGCCGATCCCAAACCCGAGCACCGCCAGGGTGATGGCGCCGGCGACAATCGGCGCCACCCTGGGCACCGCGCCCTTGGGCCGGGGGGCCAGGCTCAGGCTGACCGCGAGCGTCAGCGCTTCCTTATCATGCAAGGTCTGCTCGGTGAAAAAGTCCAGGTAGCCGGGGGCGCTGATCTCAAGCTTGTGCAGGCCGATGCCCAAGATGATCGGGCTTGTCAGCTGCTCGGGCGAGATCGGCTCGGCGTCGATGGCCACCGCGAGCCCGACCGGACGCTTGGCGAGCGCCAGCCGGATGGTGCCGGTCTGGCGGCGGACGATCGCAAGCTCCAGGCGCTTGTCCTCGCGCGGCTGCAGCTCGAAGCTGGTCTCGTAGGGGTTGATGGCGGAGCCGGTCGCCGCCAGGCGGTGCGGACCTGGATCGATCTCGATCGCCGACTGCCACAGCGCGGCGGGCAGCGGCTCGCCGTCCAGGGCCAGCGTCACCCGCGGCGGTAGATCTGCGGGCAGCGTGAGGATAAGGTGCGGCACCAGGCTGGCCAGCTGCGCTGCCTCGGCATCGGCGGCGGCCTGGGTGGGAGCGAAACGCTGCTCGCCGGTCGCCTTGATGCGGTCCGCGGCCAGAAGGGCGGCGCGGCGGAAGCTCGTGTAGGCGCTGGCGGTGCGGTTGAGCGCGAGGTAGCACTTGGCGATCTTGAACAGCGTGTTGGGGCTCGGCTCCAGCTCCATGCTGACCTGGAAGGCTTGCAGCGCCTCGCCGGGATGACCGGCGGTGAACTCCCGCACGCCCTCTTCAAACTTCTTGAGCGAGGCCCCGGGTGTCGCTGCCGGAGCCGGTGCGGCGAGCGCCAGGGCGAGCCCGAACAGAGCCGCGATAGGTCCGCGCAGCCGCTTTGGTGAGCAGTGGTGAGCAGCGGCGGATGGCAGCGGGGGAGGCAGCAACGAGGAGAACATGGGAGACCTGCTTCGGGATTATATCAGAGTCGACCTTGCAAGCCGCGCGCCCGGAGCGAGCGCCGGAGCGAGCGCCGGAGCGAGCGCCGGAGCGAGCGCCGGAGCGCCAGAAACTGGGAGCCTTTCTCAGGAATGGAAAGTCTGCCCCCAGCCGGCGCGTCCTCTTTTAGTTCCTAAAGCTTGATATTGAGGCCCGTACTGTTGCTGATGAGCGCCTGCGCTGGCGTGGCGCCGCTGCGCCGCTCCAGGCACAGGTCCACCCCGCTCACCGGGCTTGCCTCCAGCGACAGTACAAACTGCGAGCTGCAGGCAATCGGCAGCAGGTTCAGCAGGGCGAGCCAGCGCTCGCGGGCGACGCAGTAGGCGCCGTCGGGGGTCCAGGTCGACTCGAACAGCGACAGCAGGGTCGGGTCGCGGCTGAGCACCGGCAGCCGATCATAGATATCGACCGTGGTGCCCTCCTGCGTGTAGGTGTGGCCATCGCCGCAGTAGTCGGCGCGCGCCATGCGGGTGCACGCCTGATGGTAGTCGGCCAGCGAGGTCCCCTTCACCGTGTCCCACGGCCGGTAGCCCCAGCGCACGCACTTGGCGAGCACGCCGCTGGTGCAGCCGAGCGAGATCGAGACGCCGGCTTCGACGTGGGCGCCGCTTGCGTCCCAGCGCCCGCTGAGCGGCAGGGCCTTGGCGGCGCCGCTCGGATCGGGCAGGCAGGCGCTGACCTCGGGCCCGGTGTTGGGGTCGATATAGACGAGCGTGTACAGGTAGGTCGCGCCGGTCGGGTCGGCCGCGTCGCGCTCGACGTTGGCGATGCGGGCGGTGGCGGGCTGGCCCTGGGCGTCGGCCAGGGCGACGGTGCCGCCGATAAGGGCGGTGCCGCGGACGGTGCCGCGGCGATCGACCCCGACCAGCTCGGCGCCCTCTACGTGCAGGCTCTGGAGGGTGCCGCAGCCCAGGCTGACGCCCTGCACGGTGAAGCTGCTGCCGCGGCTGCCCTGGAGCTTCTGCCCCTGCTCGGCGTGGTAGCTCGCGCTGGTGCAGGTGCCGCCCGGCAGCTGAGTCGGATCGATGGGCATGCTGGTGGTATCGGCAGTCGATGCGGCATCGCCGCAGCCGAGCAGCAGGACAGCTGCTCCCAGTCCCAAGCAAATACGCGATCTGAGCATTTGTTACCCCCGAGTTTGGTCGTCAACAAGGCTCTGCCAGCTGCCAGGCGCCTAGGGAGTCGGCGGGCAGCCGGTCACGGCCGCGGCACTGGCGCGCCTGGCAATCAACCCAAGCCCCAGCCCATGCGCCTGGCGTGCCAAGTCACACAGCTCGGGCAGGGGCACCTTTTCGCGGTGGGGGGGACGCCCGAGCCGGGCCGGGGAGTGGGACAAGAGGCGCAGCTGCAGCGCCAGCTCCAGCTCCTCGGGCAGGAAGCCGGCGTCGTGGGCCTGGCCGAGCGCGGTGGCCAGCTGCAGCCGCAGCGCCGGCAGCTCAGCGGGGGCGGCGACCACTGCCGGCGCGAGCAGCGAAAGGGCGCGGGTGCGCAGCAGGATGTTTTGGCTCTGCGCAAGCTGCGTCGCCGCCGCCATCAGAACCGCGCGCGCCTCGTCGCTGCGCCCCTGCACCGTCAGCACCTGCGCGAGCAGCGCCTGCGCCCACGCCAGGTTGTCGGCGCTGCGGTCCTCGGTAAAGCGGACCAGGGCGGCGCGCGCCAGGGTCTCGGCCTGGGCGTGGTCGCCGCCGAGCAGCGCCAGGGTGGCGAGCGCCATCCGGCTCTCGGCGGCAAAGCTGCCGAGCTGCTGGGCGTCGCGCACCTGCAAGGCGCGCTGGTGCAGCGCCGTCGCCTCCGCGAGCCGTCCCTGGGCCAGCCGCAGCTGACCGATGTGAAAGTCCACCCAGGCGGTCATGCGTGGGTCGCCGAGCAGCTGCAGCTCGGCGCGGGCCTGGTCAAAGCGCTCCTCGGCCTCGCCGAGCTCGGCGCGCAGAAAGGCGATGAGGCCCAGGCTCACCAGCGCCTGGCCGGTCGCCTCGCGGTTGCCCACCTGGCGGCCCAGTAGGAGCCCGGCCTCGGCGCGCGCCTTGGCCAGGGGCAGCTGGCCGCGCTGACACAGCCGGCTGGCGAGGTTGCCCAGGTGCACCGCGGTCAGGGTGTCGTTCTCGACGTCCATCAGCAGCTTCAGGGTCTGCTCGCCGACCGCCAGCGCCTGGGCGAGGTCGCCGCGCCAGCTGTGGATGGTCCCCACCGCCCACAGCGAGTCGACCGCTCCGAACGAGTCGCCGCCGGCGGTGAACAGCGCCTGGGCGCGCTCGGCGTCGTGCAGCGCCTGCTCGTGCTGCCCCAGATCGATGCGGGCAAAGGCGGTGAGCAGCAGCGTGCTGGCCAGCAAGAGCGGCGCCCCGACCGCCTCCTGCTTCTGCGCCGCCCGCAGAAGCAGGGTCAGCGCGGCGGTGAAGTTCGAGCGCTCCATCTGCGCCCGCGCCTCGGCGAGGTCGATGCGCGGATCGCTGCGCAGCGGCTCGGGCAGCTGGCGCAGCTCCTGCACGGTGTGCAGCGACTCGGCGGGTCGCTCGGCGCGCAGCTGCGCCGCCGCCAGGTCCAGGCTGTGATCGATCTGATCGGGATGGATGGTCGCCAGCGTCCGGTACAGCGCGAAGGCGGCCGGCCACTGCTTGGTCGTCTCGCGGTAGCGGGCCTCGATGAGCGAGCGCTCCTCGCGCCGCAGGTTGCCCGACAGGGCGAAGGCCCGCTGGACCTCGAGCCGCTGCCGCTCGTCGTAGCCCAGGGCCTGCAGGGCATCGGCGAGCGCCAGGTGCCCGAGCGGGAAGTCGGGGTCGGACTCGACGACGCGCTCCAGGATGCGGCGCGCCCCGGCCGGGTCGAAGCGGCGCAGCCGGGTCAGGCCGTCGGCGTAAAGCTGAGCGACCTCGGGCGAGGCCGGGCGCTGCGCCCGCAGCTCGGCGCGCTCGTTGCCCGACAGCGCGCTGCCGCCCAGGCGGTGGCGCAGCTCGCCGCCGACCTGCGACGCCAGGGTGAACAGCTCGGCGGCGGGACCGCTGACGCTGGCGGTGGCGGCGACGGCGCCGGTCAGGCAGTCTTTGACCTGGACGGTCACGGTCAAGGTGCCGTGCGGCTCCAGCTGTGTCAGGGTGCCCACCACCACCAGATCGGGTCCGAGGTTGCGGTGGATGCGCCCGAGCGTCGGCTGCGGGTACGCCTCCGACTCGTCCAGGCCCAGCTCGAGCTTCATGTGCTCGACGCGCTCGGCAGGTAGCACCAGCAGCCGCTCGCCGGCGGCGAGCTCGGCCCCGAGCAGCTCGGCGAAGGCCCGCCCGAGCCGCCCGAGCTGCGAGGTCCCCGCGCCGGGCAGCCGCAGCCCGAGCACCGCCACCCGCGGCCGCGGCGCCGCCTTGGCGAGCCCGGCGGCCAGCGACTGGTGGCTGGCGTAGCGCTGCGCGCCGAGCACCGCCAGGCCCCCTGCCATCAGCAGGCCGCCCGACAGAACCCAGCTGCGCACCCGCGGCCAGCGCCGCGGCGGCGGCGCCGGCGGCTCGGCGAGCTCGGCGGCGATGGCCTCCAGCTTCTCCTGCAGCTCGGCCGCCGAGTGCAGCCGCTGGTCCAGGTCGCGCTCGAGGCAGGCGGCGATGACCAGGGCGAGCCGGCGGTTGATGCTGGGGACCCGATCCGACAAGAGCTGGGCGCGATCATTAAGGACCGCGCTGCGCAGCTCGGAGCGACCCTGCTGCTCGTGCGGCAGCGCTCCGCAGCACAGCTGATACAGCACGGCGCCGAGCATGTACAGGTCGGCCTGCTCGGTCGCCGGCTCGCCGCGCCACATCTCGGGCGGCATGTAGGCCGGGGTGCCGATGATCGCCCCCTCGGCGGTCACCAGCAGCGGTCGGTCGGTGGCGGCGGCGCTGGCACTGGCCGGCTCGATGGAGTCGCCGTCCTGCGTCGTCTCCAGGCCGACCGGCGCCGCGAGTCGGACGATGGGCTGCGGCTGCGAGCCGGCTTCCGTCGCAGCGTGAGCGATGCTGTGCAGCTGCAGCACCGTGCCCGGGTCGATGCGGCCCACCTGGCCCGAGCCGCGCGGCGGGGTCAGCTGGGCATACTTGCTCGTCCGGGTCAGGTCGTCGGCAAGCTTGGCCAGCCCGAAGTCGAGCAGCTTGGCCGTGCCGTCCTGGGTGAGCATGACATTGGCTGGCTCAATGTCCCGTTAGCGTCCCTCCGTCGCTGACAACCTCCGCAAATATCCCGTGGGAACGCTTGCAGAATGACTCGCGCGCTAGCTTGTCGGTGCGCCGCCCTTTTGGGGTTCGACCGCCAGCCGCTGCGCCAGCGTGTCCTCGTCGAGGTTCTCTAGCTGTGCAGCAGCAAGCCGCAGCAGATACGGCTACGCTAGCGTCGCATAGCTGCCAAAGTGGTGGCTGCGGTACCCAGGCACTCGTGCGACTCCCGGGCGCGCGCGGCAAGCTGGCCGACCTGCTCCGGCGGCTGGCGGCTGCTGTAGCGGACGATGGAGCCGTCGTCGTATAGGACCAGCGCGCGACCGCGCCGGTCGGGATGGAACGACTCAATGTCGGCTGTTCCCTTGTCGGCGAGACCAAGCCGCTCGACCCGACCGGAGGACAGCCGCAGCAGTGTCTTGCCGAGCCGAACGATCGTGAATGCGGCGTTCTGCTGCAGGTCGTATCAACAGTTCGGCGCTGGCTCGCGGTGCAGGATGGGCCAGCTGGCGCCGCCGGCGTGCCGCCCGATGAGACCGACGTCGCCATCGCAGCCGACCCCGTAGCGCCAGCCATCGCCACCTAACTGGTATGGACCCTCCCTCCATTATCTGCCGCGCGGCCCAGTCAGTCGAGAACCAGGGCTGCTTCGGCGCGCTGATGCGGCGGGTAGGCGGCTTACGGCGCGCCGCACGCCAGCCAGTCAGCGAGCTTGTCTCGCTCGGCGCGCGGCGGGTCGTCGGGTCCGGGGGGCATCGAGTCATTGCTGCCGGCGGCGCGGATGTAGATGCGCTCCTTATGTCGCACTACCTGCTCCTGGGTGTCGAAGATGAAATCGCCAGGCGCGCCCTGCCGATCGCGCGACTGTGAGCCGTGACAGCTCTGGCAGTAGCTGGCCATGAACGACTGGGCGAAGTCGGCGTAAGAACCCGGAGCTCCCTGCGGCGGACAAGGGTGATCGCCAAGCTCCGCGAATGGCTTGCAGCCAACAAGCGGCAGGAAGAGCAGAAGCTGCACCAGCCACAGCGGGGGGCGCGCCGCTTGGGACCCTTGGAACCGTTGGGACCCTTGGAATCGTTGGAATCGTTGGGACCCTTGGGACCCTCGGAAAGAGATAGACATCGCCATGGCTCTCCTAAAACAGCGCCAGGCTGCCGCCTGCCTGCAGCCCGACCAGCCCATAGAAGTGAGGACCGCTGGAGTAGGACAGATAGGCCACCGTCACCTCCGGTCCCAGCGTCAAGTCGCCGCGCCGGCCGCGCCGCACGACGAAATCGCAGCCGACCCCGGCCTGCAGCCCCGCCCGGTGGCGGATGCCGGCGCCGATGCCGAGCGGCGTCGCGAGCGGATCGGAGGCCGCCGCCGCCACCGACTCTTCGTGCTGGTGGACAAAGCCCAGTCGGGCATACGGATAGTATTTGCCGCGGATCGGGTAGCCGCCCTCCAGGCCCAGCGACAGCATGGTCAGGATGCGCTCGTCCACCGGCGCGTACCCCATGCGAACCATGCCAAAGACAGTGAGCGCGCGGAACAGCCGCAGGCCGAGCGTCAGCGCCCCGTACCCCACGGGGTCCTGGCGCCAGCTGCTGGCTCCGCCGGCAATTCCCAGCCGGGCGAGGAGCTCGACCCGCGGCGGCTTCAGAGGGGCCGTGACCCCGACTACCGGAGGGGGCGATGGCGGCTCCGACGCCTCGCCATATGGGGGCGCGTCACCGAGCAGGATAAGCAGCGGGAGGGCGAGCATCCGCGTAGCTGCATGCACTCGGCACGCCAGCCTTGCGCTGGCGCCCAGCTTCGGAGCGCCCGCGCGGCCAGCTCATCATGTGAACATTACTTTACAATCATGAGCATGAACGGCCGACGACGGCGGCGCCGCCGCTCCCAAGGGGTGCAAACCGTCGGCCGTCCTACGCAGCCCCTCTTCCTTGCGCGGAAAGACCTCAAGCCCAGTCACCGAAGTCGGACAGCAGCCTTTCCATGCTAAAGACGCAGTGTGTGGATGGATCCCCGCATGACACAGCAACCCGGCCGACACTACACCCGGCGGCAGCGGCAGGCTGCTCGTGCCATGGTCGTCGTGCCGCTCCCATAACTCGGTAGTCGTCCAGGACAAGCTGTAGTGGATCGGGCGGGGGCGATAGCCTTTCGCGGGCTTGCGCGGACCACATGCGTCAGACTGCAGCCGGTCAGTAGGAATACGGCTGCTTCACTTCCGGAGACCACTTGCCGGCAGCAACGAGGAGAGGAATACCACCGAAGAGCGCCAGCGCGCTACCGACGCCCAGCAGGGAAGCCACGGCGACGCCTTGCTCGCACAGCGCGCCTGCTGGGCAGTAGAGGTCAGCTCCTCCAGCTACCATCAAGACCACGCCAAGGCCAAAGGTAATCCCGCCACCGATGAGCAGGCCCCTGGGGCGCCGCGGCTTGACGCGAAAGAGCAGCTGAGGCGGCGGTACCGCTACGGCCGCAGGTTGATCCAGGCGCATCTTCTCCGGGTTGACGAAGACCGGCTGACCTGTTGGCTCGGCTTGGGCCGGGATGCCGCGAGATTGGGGTTGCTGGAGGTATGCGGCGTCGATCAAGTAGCTCGACGAGCCACAGGCAGCTGTCGAGACGATTAGAAAGATGGCGACAGTGGAGCGCATACGGGAGACGGGGGTGGCTGGCATCTGATTCCTCCAAGTACACGGCGCGACGCCAGGAGAGCATAGCAAGATCGAAGCCACCATCCCAGCGGTCCGCTTGCTTGGCGCGCGCGTCACCTGCTCGGCGCTGCGCGTGGCCGGTACCGGCCAGTGGACGGATATGGCCACCCATTTCCGTCGATGCGCCGGCACTGCGCACGGGTGCGGAGCATCGAAACAGGCACTGGCATGGCTGCGACCCGGCGCCGCGGGCTGCGGGTCGATGGCGCCAACAAGGCCTGGATGAAGCAGCGCTGTCTGTACTATGACAGCGCGTCATGCGAGCTCTGGTCCTTGGCGAGAGTCTGGAGTTTCACCCTGCGTTTCCGCCGCCGACGCCGCTACTCGGCGAGGCGGTGGTCCGGGTGCGCCGGGCCGGCATCTGCCGCACCGACCTCGAGCTGGTCCGCGGGTACCGGGGATTCCACGGCGTCCCGGGTCATGAGTTCGTCGGTACGCTGCACGCGCTGCCCACTGCGGCCCCAGGTGCAGCGCTGCCGCAGCGCCCCGAGCTGACCCTGGGCGCGCGGGTGGTCGCCGAGATCAACTGCGTGCCCGCGGACTCGGCGGCGCGCACGGCGGCAGAGCGCGCCCAGGACCCTGCCCGCACCACGGTCGGGATCCACGGCCATCAGGGAGCCTTCGCCGACCTTTTGAGCGTCCCGCTCGTCAACCTCCACTGGGTGCCCGACGGCCTCTCCGACGACGAGGCGGTGTTTGTCGAGCCGCTCGCCGCGGCCTGCCAGATCCTCGAGCAGGTGGCCATCCGCCCTTCCGACCGGGTGTATGTGCTCGGCGATGGCAAGCTCGGGCTGCTCTGCGCGCAGGTGCTGGCAACGGTTCCCTGCGAGCTCCTGTGCATCGGTCGCCATGCCAGCAAGCTCGAGCTGCTGCGGCGCCGCGGCATTCCCACCCGCCTGGCCGACGCCGCCGCTCAGCTGCCCAGCGCCGCGGTCGTGGTCGAGTGCACCGGCTCGCCGCTGGGGTTTGCCCTGGCGCGGCGACTCGTGCGGCCGCGCGGGACGCTGGTGCTAAAGAGCACCTACGCCGCCACCGCGGCGCCGCCCGCGGAGCTGTCCTGGGGCGCCGCCCTGACCGGCATCGTCGTCGATGAGATCCAGGTCGTCGGCTCGCGCTGCGGCCCGTTCGCGGCGGCGCTGCGCCTGCTGCAGAGCCGGCGGGTCGAGGTCCTGCCGCTCATCACCGCCCGCTACCCGCTGGAAGAGGGGCGCCGCGCCTTCGCCCACGCCGCCCAAAAAGGCGTGCTCAAGGTCGTGCTGGAGCTCGACGCCGCCGCCCAGCCGCCGATCGCCGCCTAGACCCGGCGCGGCGGGCGCGGACTGTGGTATACGCCCCCCATGGAAGAAGAAGTCCCGCTCGACAGCGAGCTGTTTGGCCGCGAGCAGCCGTGCTTTGGCTGCAGCCCGAGCCATCCGATTGGCTTTCACCTGCGGTTCGCGCGGCGCGGCGAGGAGGTAGTGACCCGCTTTACTCCCGGCGAGCAGTATCAGGGGCCGCCCGGAGTCCTGCACGGCGGCCTGGCGACCACCCTGGCCGACGAGATTGCCGCCTGGGCGCTCATCGCCCACAAGGGCCGCTTCGGCTTCACCGTGGACATCAAGGCGCGGCTGTGCAAGCCGGTGCGCATCGGCGTCGAGGTCGAGGGTACGGGGCGCATCGTCAAGGACGGCTCGCGCGTGGTGCGGACCGCAGTCGAGCTGCACCAGCAGGGGGCGCTCTGCTACCAGGGCGACTTCACCTTCGCGCTGCTCGGCGAGGCCGCGGCGCAGCAGCTGCTCGGTCGGCCGCTGCCCGAGCAGTGGAAGCGGTTCGCCCGCTGAGCGCCTGGCGCCGCAGCGCCGGGGTCAGCGCCGTAGGGGACTCGCGGACCGGCTAGCTGGCGGGAGTCGCCGGGCTGTCCGCGCCGTGCAGCAGGTTGTCGTGCAGGCCGGCGACGAACGCCAGCAGGGTCGTCGGGTTCGCCGCGAGCGCCGTGGCGCGCTTGCGCAGCTCGGCCAGCACTGACTCCATCTCGGTCAGCACCGCCTGCTCGCCGCGGCTGAGGACGGCGTTGGGCGGGCCCAGCCCCGCGCCGGCGGCAGCCAGCTTCTGGGCCGCCGCGGCGCGCCCGCGCACGCCGGTCAGGTCGTGCGCCAGCTGGTAGCAGCGCCCAAACAGCTGGCCGACGGCAGCCCAGGCCGCGGTCTTGGTCGAGCCGGCCGCCACCGCCGCCGCCTCGGCCGCCATGCCGAACAGGACGCCGGTCTTCATGCCGTGGTAGCGCTCGATGAGCTCGGGCGAGCACCAGGCCTCGGTCCCGGCGCTGCTGTGCGCCGCCACCTGCTCCAGCCCCTGGCCGCCGATAAGCCCCGAGCGCGAGCCGGTCGCCGCGACGAGCAGGCGCACCAGGCGTAGGGCCCGCTTCTCCAGGGCGCGCGGCACGCTGGTGAGCACCTCGACCCCGTGCGCGAGCAGGGCGTCGCCGACCAGCACCGCCATCGCCTCGCCGAACAGGACGTGCACCGTAGGCCGGCCGCGGCGCGTCGCGGCGTCATCGAAGCAGGGCAGATCGTCGTGGACCAGGGACGCGATGTGAACAAGCTCGACGGCGCAGGCGGCGCGCAGCGCCAGCTCCAGCTCGTGCTCATGCTGCTCGATGCCGCAGGCCTGGGCGACCTGCAACAGCAGCTGCGGCCGCAGGCGCTTGCCGCCTGAGAAGACCGCATAGCGCATGGCGCGATGGAGCGGCTCGGGCGAGGCGTCCACCGGCGGCAGGAGGCGATCGAGCCAGGTCTCGATGAGCGCCAGCGTGGTCACGGGCGACAGCAGCGACTCACTGAGGATTGGATCCGGGCGCATGTTCAAGCAAGCCTCCAGCTCCAGTGAGTATAACCCAGGCGGCGACTTGCGCGACATCCGCTGTCGCGCCGCGGCCGCCTGAGGGAGGGATGCCAGGAAGGGAAGCAAGCGCCGGCGGGAAGAAGTTCCCTACACCTTTTTGCCTGCTCGCGCCGGAGTCCGGAAGTGACGCTAGGAGGCTCAAGAGGGAGTGCGCCGCCGACTCCGCGCCGCGGCGCTGGGTAAGACTTAGAAGATGATCGGGCGGCCCTTGATGCTCGCCGCCTGCCGGGTATAGGCGACGCCGTCGACCTTGAGCCCGCGGTCATCGAGCAGAGTGATCAGTCCGCCGTCACTGGCCAGCTGGATGCCGGCGCCGCTGAGCTCCACGGTCAGGGCGTGCGCCGGCCGGATGACTCCCGCCAGCCGCTCTTGCCGGTCCTGCGCATCGCACAGCGTCCACCCCGCCAGGTTGATCGCGCTGGACGAAGTGTTGAAGATCGTGACGGTGGGGTTCTTCTCTCCGCTGTCCTGCGGATTGACCAGGGCCCCGATGATGCGCGCCAGGTGATAGGGAGAGTCGCTCGGTACCACGTCCCACGGCTCGATCGGACCGAGCAGCGCGGGCTTGAGCGGCAGGGCATTGGGCGCCTCGACCAGCGGGTTGCCGTGCGTCTCATCGGTGTGCCACGCCTGATTCTGGAACTTCATGAACAGA
Source organism: Polyangia bacterium (assembly GCA_044222245.1). GTDB lineage: Bacteria > Myxococcota_A > Polyangia > Palsa-1104 > JAEUJZ01 > CALFML01. The sequence goes on from JBGANQ010000022.1 coordinate 73,716, forward strand.
CCGCTGGTCTTGCCCGAGGGAAGCTCGACGAACAGCGCGCCGTCCTGGTACTTCGCGTTGGCGTTTTCGCGGTCGCCCTGATTCATGTGAATCTTGTGCACGCCGTTGCCGGGTCCGAAGCCGAAGTACTGATCCGGCTTGGCCGGCTCGGGCCCCCACTTGTCGCCGTAGGCGTAGACGATGCCGTTAGCCGAGATGGCGCGCTGCACCAGATCCTCGACCTTCTCGAACAGATCATTGTCCGGTCCGGACTGGGTATGTACCAGCGGCTTCATGTCCGTCCCGCGGAACAGGTTGCTGCGGATGTAGTCGACGCCGCGCGTGCTCTGATTGCTCCCCATAAGCGGCGTCCACCCCTCGCCCAGGCTGCGCGCATACTCGAGCAGCGGGTGAGACACCTCGTCGAGGATCACGTACTCAACCAGGCGCTGCGCCTCCGGACCGCGGCTGGAGCGCACGTTGATCGCGATGCGGTGCTTCTCCCCCTTGGCCAGCATCAACAGCTCGGAATGCGGATCCTGGTCATCGTCGCGCTGGAACTCTTTGGCGTGACCTTTGAGTACTCCGTAGTTCATGAAATTCTCCTGGTGAGCCCTGCCGAGGTCCTCTTTTCCGCCAGGACGGTCGGCGCCGAGCTGGTGGGGATCGACTACAACCACTACTACCATGCGGGAGTGACAGCTACAGCCTCTGCGAAGCGGTCCCGCGTGTCAACTAAGGCCCGGCCGGGCCCGGGGGAAAAGGGATGTGCGGACAAGAGGATCCGCGCTCCATATTTGTTTTGGCGATTTTCTGCCGCGCTGCCGCTTGGGCCGGCGACAGCGCCGCAGGCGCTTGGCCCAGGGCAAACGATCCGCGCAAAGTCCAGCCGCGACCCGGGCTTGGCGCCGCCGCGGAAGACCGGCCCGAGGCGCGGCGCCGCTCTGGGGTCGAGCTGGCTGCCGCCGCTACCTTGGCTGGCTTGAGGTCGCGGTGCAGCACTCCGTGGCGGTGCACCGCGGACAGACCGCGCGCCAGATCAATGCCGACGCGCAGCACCTTGGGCCACGGCAGCGGGATGCTCAGGTGATCCAGGCTCGGGCCGGTCACCAGCTCGGAGACCAGGTAGGGCAGCCCGCTGAAGATGCCGACGCGGTAGATGGCCACCACGTTGGGGTGCTGCAGGCGGGCGATGGCGCGCGCCTCCTGGAGAAAGCGCATCCGCGCGTGGTTGGTCGGTGACGCGGTGACCAGGAACTTGACCGCCACCGGCCGGTCGAGCAGGGAGTCATGGCCGAGGAACACCTGGCCCATGCCGCCGCGGCCCAGGGCGCAGAGGATGCGGTACTCGTCGATCTGCGGCGGCGGAACGAACAGGCCGCCGGCGCCGGCCACCGGCGCTGCCGCGGCGCTGACGTCCCCGCGCTCGCGCTGGGGGGCGGGCAGCTCGCCTTCGACCGGGACGGTGGCGGCCCGCGCCACGCTCGCCGGGTCGCTAACCTGTCGCGCCAACGCTGCCAAGCCTTTTGTAGGAGCTGTGCCCCCCTGTGCCATTTGTCACGGCCCCAAGAGTCCTTCGTTACTATACAGCGTCAGCTTGGCGAAATCCCCCGGGCGGCCAAAAAGATAAAGCGGCACCCGAGGGCGGCGCGGGCGACCCGGCGCCGGCGAGGGCGCAAGGACGGCGGCGACCCGGCTCAGCTGCGGTACTCGCTTAGCGAGAGGCGGTACTGCTCGACCCAGCGGTAGACGTTTTTGCGCGGACAGCTGAGCGTGCGTGCCACGGCGGCGATGTTGCCGCGGTGCTCGTGCAGGAGCTCGACCAGGCGCTCGCGCTCGGGCGCGTCGGGGTCGGCCAGCGGCGCGCTCGGGCCGGCCACGATCGTCGGTGGCACCAGCGCGGGCGAGGAGGGGGCACCGCTGCGGCGGGCGCGCAGGCGGGACTCGATCTCCGCGGTGTCATCGCGGGCGGCGGCGAGCTCCGCGGCGAGCTTGTAGATCTCCCTGACATTATATGGCCAGGCGTAAAGCAGCATCGCTTCCGCCAGCGATGCCGACAGCGCGACCGGGCGACCGGCCAGCGCGTGCGAGAGCAAGAGCAGGATGTCCTCGCGACGGGCGCGCAGCGGCGGCAGCTTCACCGTCAGCTCGGCGAGGCGGGCATATAGATCGCCGCGAAAGGTCCCCGCCTGGCTCGCCGCGTCCAGGTCGCGGTTGGTGGCGAACAGCAGCCGGACGTCCACCGGGTAGCCGACGACCGAGCCCACCGGATAGACCAGGCGGTCTTCCAGCACCCGCAGCAGCTTGGGCTGCGCCTGCGGCGACAAATCGCCGATCTCGTCGAGCAGCAGGGTGCCGCCCTGCGCCGCGCGGAAGAACCCGAGGTGGGGCGCGGCGCCGGTGAAGGCGCCGCGGGTGTGGCCGAACAGCTGGCTCTCGACCAGCGAGTCGGGCAGCGCGCTGCAGTTGACGGCGACGAAGGCGCCGGCGCGGCCGCTGCGCTCGTGCAGGTAGCGCGCCGCGACCTCCTTGCCGCTGCCCGACTCGCCGAGCAGCAGCACCGCCGACGGGCTGGGGGCAATCCGCCCGAGCACTGTGCGCAGCCGGCGGATGAGCGGCGAGCGCCCGAGCAGTCCGGTCGGGCTGACGTGGCCGGTCTCGGTCGCCTCTTCGCCGTCTCCGGCCTCGCCTTCAGCGGGGCGCTGGTAGCGCACCAGCAGCAGGCTGTCGCCGAGCCGCAGGATGTCGTCTTCCCGGAGCACGCACTGGCTGACCCGCGCGCCGTTGACGCTGGTGCCGTTGCGGCTGCCGGCGTCTACCACCCGCAGCTGGCCAAAGGCCGGCTCGTAGTGAATGACCGCGTGCACGCGCGACACCCGGTTCTCGGGGATGCACAGGCCGCCCTCGGTGTCGGGGGCCCGCCCGAGCACCGTGGTACCCGGGCGCAGCGGCAGCGGCTGCGGCGCCGGAGTCGGTGCCCCCCCGCAGTAGACGAGCAGCAGCGTCGGCGCCCCTGCCTGCGCCGAGGGCGCCGGGTCCGAGTCATCGGTAGTCGCCAGGTTCCGTTCGTGCTTCATCCCTGCCTTCCACCATATCTGAAGTCGGCCGCTGCGGGCACCCGCAGTGTCCCGCGGACGGCTAAAAACCTGCCGGCGCCAGCGGCCGCGCGGCGGAGGAGCAGCAGCCTGTTCCGGGACATGTCCCGAACATGGCCAGAACATGCTCCCAAGCTGCCCGGGAGCTACCGACCGCTCCTTACATTGTGGTCGCTGCAGACTGATGAGTCCTGACACTCGGCAGGACGAAAGAGGCTGGCGCCGCGCCGCGCGGTGCCGGTGGGTGGGCCAGGACGGAACGCCGCTTGCTCGGTCTGGCTGGTGCTCCCGCGCGGTCGCCGAGCGTGCCGACCGTCGCGGGCGCCTTGGAGCTCTTTGGTGATGAGGCACAGCATGAACACAGCCCGCAGAGCGATCTTGTGGATCCCGGTCTGCTTGTTGGCGGCGCTGCCGCTTGGGAACTGCGGCACTGCGGAGCCGCCCCTCGATCAGCTCGAGCTGCGCGACGCGCTGCTCGCGGAGCCGACGGTCATTTGTCCGGCTGTGACTACGGAGTCCCGACCGCGAGCTGGCTGGGAGTGCGCTTTCCCAGAGGGAGTCTGGCCGCCGTCGATCACGCAGGGCGCGGCTATGTCCCGCAGGGCGCTGCCAGTCTGCCGGTGCACCCGACGCAGCTTTATGAGGCGCTGCTGGCGCTGGGCGCGGCGCTCATCGCCTCGCAGTTTCTGCGCGGCGGGCGCCGCGATGGAGCAGCCTTTTTGGGCTGGCTCCTTCTTTACTCTGTAGGCCGCTTCCTCAACGAGTTCCTGCGCGGCGATGAGTCGCGCGGCCTGTACCTGGGACTGAGCAGCGCGCAGTACCTATCGCTGCTGATCTGCGGCGGAGTCGCCTGGCTCCTGGCGCAGCAGGCATTCCTGCAGGGGACGACCGGGTCAAGCTGGGCCCTGCAGCTGCGGCAGCAACAACCGACTCCCGTTGAGTAGCGGGTCGCCCCCAGGCGCGGCCTGGGAGCCCGTTATCCCGAGGTCCCTGATGAACCGATTGCTACCCGTTCTCCTTGCTGGCACTTGGCTCCTGATGAGTGAATCTGCGGCTCCGGCGCGCTTGCACCGCGGCAAGCCAGCCCCGACCTCTGCGGCCGAGCCGATATTACAGCCGGACAGCTCCCTGCACCCCGAGGCGGCCGGCGCCGCTGCGGGCAGCGCGACGCCGACCAGCGCGACGCCGACCAGCGCGGCGCCGCTGCCGACCGGCGCGGCGCCGCCGACCGGCCTGGCGCCGGGGTCTGCACCGCCACCGCCAGCCTACGGAGTGCCGGCCGCGCCGTATGGAACAGCGCCTGGTCTGCAAGCGACTCCCTACGGGGTGCCGCCTGGAGCTGCCCAGCCGGGCTCCGGCCTGCCGCCGCCGCTGCCGGTGCTCACCCGGACGCGAAAGTACTGGGAGCTCAGCGCCATCGGCGGCATCGTCCTTGGCGGAGTCTATGTGGCGAGCGTGCTCGCCGGCTCGATCAGCTACGCCGGCTTCTACCAGGGCCAGTGGGGATTCTTCGTGCCCCTGGTCGGACCGGCGCTGACCCTGGGCAACGTCGGCGGCCAGGTCTGTCCGTGCTTTGCCAGCCAGCTGTACGCGTACAGCATCGGCACCGTGCTCTCGCTCGCCACCATCGGCGCCATCGTGCCGATCATCCTGGGCGGGGTGCTTGCCAAGAATGTCCCGCTGACCAGCAGCAAGGTCCAGCTGGCGCCGACCCTGGCGCGCGATGCCGGTGGGTTTCAGCTCGTAGGTCGCTTCTAAGAGGCGTGCCCAGCGCCGCGGTGCCCAGGCGCTCGCGGGGCGCTGGGCTAAGCGCGGCGGCCGCTCGGCTGGTGGCCGGCGCTGGGGGACCGCAGCAGACGGATGTCCACTTCGCGGTCCACATAGCGCCACTCTTCAGTTTCGCGCAGCGCCGCGACCAGCTCGTCGAAGGCCACCGCGTCGTTGGGCGCGAACTCGAACCAGGTGATGAAGTCGAACTCTTCGCCGAGGTCGCGGCTGTGGTACAGCTTGCGGGCAATCGCCGGCAGGTAGCGCAGGCCGATGGTGAAGTGGCGCGCTGCATCCACCATGATCTGCCGCCGCTCATCCTGCGCCAGCGCCCACCACGCCGGCGACTTGCGCAGCGGGATGAGGGCCGCGTGACTGGCGCCGGGCCGCCCGAGGTCTTCCTGCTTGCTGACCAGCTGCTCCCGCTCGCTGCGGGTGGTGTAGCGCAGGTGGCTGGCGACGCCGCGCAGGAGGAAGCCGGGGTCGCCGCCGGCCTGCAGCTCGGTGCCGACTGTGACCGCCGACACTGCGGGCAGGGCCGGGCCCACCACGGGGGTCATCGCGGTGACGCGCCAGGGCCCGTGCGCGCCGCCAAGAAAGGAAGTAGGGGACAGTCGGCAGGACATGACGTGCCTCACTAGCCGCGCTGCGGGGGCATCAAGCCGCAGCCGGCGCCGGCCCCACGGGGACCGCGCCAGCCTGCGGACGCATCATCAATACATGCTGCTGGCGGGCGCGGCGGGAGTCGCCGCCGCCAGCTTTGCGTACTCCTGCTGCGCGTCGGCGACCACATCCTCGGGCTTGACCTGACCGGCGACCACGCGGGCGAGCACCGGCAGGAGCTCTGAGGCCGACTTCACCGTCAGGCTGAACATCGACTGGATCTCCGTCGCGCCGACCGCGCCGCGCGGGTAGATGGGCAGGTACAGCCGGTAGGCCAGCAGCTTGCGATCGTGGTTGACGTCGAAGCCGGGGATCGCCAGGACGTGATTGAGCCGGGTCACCGCGTCGACCGTGGCGGCGAGCTTGTCGTCCGGGATGGTCAGCGGCAGGGCTTGAATGAACTGGATGACGCCGTCGTCCTTTTGCCAGCGAATCAGCATCACACTGTCGAGTGTGCCCCGCTGGGTAGGAATCTGGACCATCATCCCGGCGACATCGCTCTGGTGGGGGACGCCATCGCTCTCGAGCAGGTTGACAAGGTCCTGAAAGGAAGCGATCGAGTTTTTATCCGTGGTCATCGGGGAGCTCCTTGCAGCGGGTAGTGCCAAGTGGGGAGGCTGCGGCAGTCGGGGCGGGCGGGTGCCGGGCTCCGGAGGTCAAGGCCGCGGCCGTGGCCGTGAATGTGGATTAGAGCAAGCGTACCCGCCTTGGCGGAAAGTTGAAACAGCGCAAGGGGCACCAAGGCGTAGGCAAAATCATGCAACCGTGCGACATCTGCGGTGGATCTGCAGTAAGCTCGGGCGCAAACAGCTGTGCTCTGCCAGGCTAATTTCAACACGCCGGGCGGGCCGGCCCGCATCATCGTCAACTTGAGCAAGCAGACCGAGCAAGAGGGAGAGATATCAACATGCGAAAACTCATCCGTGTAGCGCTGTGCCTGAGTGTGATCGTCGCCGCCGCCGCCGCCAGCCTCGGCCGGGCCGAAGAGAAGCGCGCCAGCCCGCACGAGCAGGTCAGCGTCACCGTGGCCGGCAAGAAGATCACCATCGAGTACGGCCGTCCTTATAAGAAGGGCCGCGACCTGTTCGGCGCTCTGGTGCCGTGGGGCCAGGTGTGGCGCACCGGCGCCGATGAGGCGACGACGATCACCACCGAGGCGGATCTGACCATCGGCAACCTGAAGGTGCCCAAGGGCAAGTACAGCCTGTTCACCATCCCGACGGACAAGGCCAAGGAGTGGCCGCTCATCATCAACAAAGAGTCGGACCAGTGGGGCGCCTATAAGTACGACAAGACCAAGGACCTCGGGCGGACCGTGCTGAAGGTCGACGCCGCCCCGGCCGCTGTCGAGCAGCTCACCATCGGCCTTGAGGCCCAGCCCGACAAGAAGTCGGCGCTGCTCAAGCTGACGTGGGACAAGACGGTCGCCAGCACCCTCATCAAGGTTCAGTAACCTGACTCGCGCTCGCGCCGCCCGGCCGGCGACCATCGTCGGTCCGGCCGCGGCCGGCGGCTGAGGGTTTCATGGCCAGCGAAAATTCCCCCGACCCGGCCGGTGACAAAGCGGCCACCCTGCTCGCCGTGCGCGACACCCGCGAGCGGGTCATCGCCTGTCTGAGCGACGAGTTCGCCCACGACCGCCTGGAGCTGGAGGAGTTTGAGCGGCGGCTCGGCGTGGCCCACCGCAGCGACTCACTGGCCGAGCTGCGCCAGCTCACCAGCGATCGTGGCGGGGAGGTGGCGCTGGCCGTCGCGGCGTCGGGAGGGCTCGCCGCCCCGGCGCCAGAGTCGGCCGGGGTGCCGGTACCGGCCGCGGCGCCGGTCGGCCGGCGCGCCGAGCAGGCACTGGCGGCGGCGCCGGAGTCGGCCGTGGTGCCAGCGGGGCGCCGCGCCGAGCAGACGCTGGCGGCGGTGCTCGGCGGCACGATGCGCCACGGGCGCTGGACGCCGCCGCAGAAGCTGCGCGTCGTGGCGGTCCTTGGCGGGGTCGAGCTGGATTTCCGCGAGGCGGTGCTCGCTCCCGGGGTCACCGAGGTCCACGCCACCGTGTTCATGGGCGGGGTCAGCATCATTGTGCCGCCGCAGCTCGCGGTCGAGATGGACGGGATCGCGATCATGGGCGGCTTCGCCCACACCGAGCGCGCCCCGGCGCAGGCCGACCCCGATCGGCCGGTCCTGCGGGTGACCGGCGTGGCGGTGATGGGCGGCGTCGAGATCCGGACCTGCCTCGTCGGCGAGTCGCAGTCCGAGGTGCGGCAGCGGCGGCGAGCCCTGGGCGGCAAGCGCCGGGCGCTGAGCGGCAGCCGCCGCGCCGCGCTGCCCCCGCACCAAGAGTAGGCTAGAGTCCGGGCGCGCCGGGCTCAGGCCATGGCCTCCGCGCCCCCGGCCGGCGCCGGCTGGGCCTCGCGGCCGGGCAGGGCAGGGCGGTCGGGGTCGGGCAGCGGCAAGAGCTCGGCAGGCAGCGGCAGCTCGACCACGAACTCGGCGCCCACCGGCACCACCGCTGCATAAAGCTGGCCGCCGAGCGCCCGCGTCAGATCTTGCGCCAGCGGCAGCCCCAGACCAAAGCCCTCGATGCTGCCGCGCACGCTGGCGCTGCGAAAGAAGCGCTCAAAGACGCGCGGCCGCTCGCTCTCGGGCAGGCCGGCACCGGTGTCGGCCACGGCGATGCCAAGCCCGCGCGGGCCATAGGTCGCGCGCAGCTCGACGGTGCCGCCGGCCGGGGTGAACTTGCAGGCGTTGTCCAGGAGGTTGGCCAGCACGCGCCCGAGCAGCAGCGGGTCGGTCTTGACCACCAGCTCGGGCGGCGCCGAGGTGAGCAGGCGCAGCCGCAGTCCGCGCTCGGCCGCTACCGCTTCGTAGGGGCTCATGACCTGGTGCAGGAACGCCTCGACGTCGATCGGGACCGCCGACACCGCCAGGTCGCCAGCGTCCGAGCGCGCCAGGGTCAGCAGCACCTCGACCAGCCGCGTCAGGCGCTCCAGCTCCTCCAGCGTCGTCTCGATGGTGCCGCGCAGCGCCTCGGCGTCGCGCGGGCGGCGCAGGCTCAGCTCCAGGCGGCCCATCAGCACTGCCAGCGGCGTGCGCAGCTCGTGCGCGGCGTCGGCGGTGAAGCGGCGCAGCCCCGAGACCGCCCGCTCGATGCGATCGAGCATGGCGTTGCTGGCGGCGACCAGCCGCTCCACCTCCTCGCCAGCGCCGCGCACCTCGGGGATGCGCGCGCTCAGGTTCTCGGCGCTCGTCTGCTCGGCGATGTGGATCACCCGATCGAGCGACTTGAGGGCCCGCTGGGCGAGGATGAAGCCGCCGCCGATCGCCGCCGCCAGCGAGGCCGGCAGGGCGATTGCGATGGTGGTGAGCAGGTGCTCGCGCTCCTCGGCGAGCTCGCGCTCGGTGTACTCATACTCGTCATCCTCGTCCTGCTCGGTGAGCTGGGCGACCATGTAGATGCTGGCGCTAAACAGGAGCAGCGTCGCGGTGATCACCACCGCGAAGAAGCCGCCCAGGCGCACCGGCAGGCTGCGCCATCTACTCATCGCTCTCCTCGCCGGCGCGGTAGCCGACGCCACGGATGGTCTGGATGAACGACGCGGCGCCGCACGGCTCTAGCTTGCGGCGCAGCTGCGCGACGTGGACATCGACCAGGTTGGTCCCCGGGTCGAAGTCGTAGCTGAACACCCGCGACAGCAGCGTCGTGCGCGTTACCACCTGACCGCGGTGGCGGAGCAGGAACTCCAGCAGGGCGAACTGCTTCTGCGACAGCTCGATGCGCTCGCTGCCGCTGCGCACGGTGTGCGCCGTGGGGTCAAGCTCGAGCGGCCCGAGGCGCAGCTTGCCGTCGAGCTGCGGCGTGCCGCGGCGTAGCAGCACGCGCAGCCGGGCCACCAGCTCGGCAAAGGCGAACGGCTTAGTCAGGTAGTCATCGGCGCCGGCGTTTAGGCCCTGCACCCGATCGGATACGCCGTCGCGCGCGGTGAGGATGAGGATCGGCGTGCGCACCCGCGCCGCCCGCGCCTGCGCCAGCACCACCAGCCCGTCCAGATCGGGCAGCTGCAGATCGAGCACGCAGGCGTCAAAGCGCCCGCTCTGCAGCGCCGTCAGCGCCGCCGTCCCCGAGCTTGTCAGCTCGGGCAGGTAGCCCTCATCCTCCATCGCGGTCGCCAGCATCTGGCCGAGCCGCTGATCGTCTTCGACTAGGAGCAGCCGCACCCCGCGTTGGTACCACGGGCGCGGGCCGCCGGGTAGGGCGGTCGGGCGGCTCTCAAGCCGCTCGCGCGGGCCGGTGGGGTCGAGGTCACTCACCGGCGCGAGCGGCGAGCGGGATGCAGAGTCGGGCGGGGAGGCTGCCTTCATGAAGACTCCGAGGTGTCGGGGTATCGGCTGGGCGCCGCGTATTGTGCTGCAACTGCGCCGGCGCGGCTACCGGCGCGCGCGTCCGCGGCTTGGCCAGAGAATTGCTTACCTAACTACTCAGAGCCTGACCCGGACCGCCGCCCCATTGAGCGCTACCCTGCCCGATGCGCGAAAAGCGGTAGCTGATGCCAGAGGGCGTAGCTACATTAATTACGACGGATAAATACTCGGTTTTACAGGCTCTCTCGGCTTGCGGTGGCAGCTTAAGCGAGTGCGCAAGACTTACTGCGCAGAAGGAGAATGAGCATGTGGCAGAGACTCCAGAACTCGGATCGCGGACGGACGCCCGGACGAAGCGGAGCTTGGGCGGGGCGGATCCCGACCCCTGGCCCGGTGAGCCTCTGGGTGAGCCTGGGGGTGCTCGGGCCGCTGCTCGGGCTCGGGCTCGGCTGCTCGGGGGCGCTGCTTGGGGAGGGCGGCTACGATGAGGATGCCGGGACCGCGGATCAGCAGCAGTCCGGACCGCGGCAGCTGCGCCAGCTGCGCGTCACTCCCGACAACGAGGTGCTGGAGATCGACCTCAACCAGAGCGCCGTCAGGGACTTCACCGTGCGCGCCCTATACAGCGATGGCAGCTCGGAAGATGTGACGGCGCAGGCGAGCTTGAAGCTTGAGGATGCGAGCCTCGGCACGCTCAGCGGGGCGCACTTCCAAAGCGCCACCAGCGCCGCCAGCCGGGTCGCCTTCACGCGGGTGAGCGCCGCGCTGGCGCGCGATGGGGTCATGCTCTCGGGCCTGGCCAACCTGACGCTGGTCTGGCTGCGCAAGAGCGGCGTCGCCACGGACTTCTTCTTCAAGCTCCCTTATAAGGATGCGGCGCAGAGCCAGCCGCTGCAGTTTAGTACCAACGTCCAGTCGCTCGATGCGTTCTTCGCGGTGGACACCACCGGCAGCATGGGCCCCGAGATCCAGCAGCTGTCGATGAGCCTGCAGAACACCATCATCCCCGGCGTCAAGGCCAACGCGGTCAAGGACGCCTGGTTCGGGGTCGGCGCGGTCGAGGACTTCCCCTATGCCGGACACGGGGCGGCCAACGCCTACCCCGGCCAGCCGGACGATCAGCCGTTCATCCTGCTCAAGGGGATGACCGCGGACGTCGCCTCGGCGGCGGCGGCGGTCGGCCAGCTTTTGCGCGGCAGCGCCCCGCGCGGCAACGGAATGGATCTACCCGAAGGCCAGCTGGAGGCGCTCTATCAGATCGCGACCGGCGCCGGCAACCAGGTGAGCGGCGTGGTCAACATTCCGCCCAACCACAGTGGTCTGGGGGGCGTCGGCTTCCGCAAGGGAGCGCTGCCCGTCATCACCCTGATCACCGACGCGATCTTCCACACCAAGGGCGAGGCCACGCAGACCTGCAGCTACCGCTACAGCGGCGGCGGCAGCAACACCGAGCACGGCGACTACGACGCGGCCACCGCGGCGGTGGCGCACTCGCGCGGCCAGGTGACCACGGCGCTCAACCAGCTGTGCGCGCGGTTTGTCGGGGTCTCGGCGCTTTACACCAACATCCCGGGGCTTGTTCCCGATGCCAATGGAGTGTGCAACGCGACCGCGGATCTGATTCAGGCGGCCAACGCCACTGGTTCGGTGGTGCTGCCAGTGGCGTGGGACGTTCCGGCGCGCCCGGGCAACTGCGCTGCGGGTCTGTGCTGCACGGGTCTGAACGGCGCCGGCGAGGCCCCCAACGCCAACGGCGAGTGTCCGCTGGTGTTCAAGATCCCGCAGACTGGCCTGGGCCTTGGGTCGCAGGTGACGGCGGGGATCACCCAGGTGGCGCGGTTTGGCAAGTTCGATGTGAGCACTCAGACCAGCGGACAGACCACTGGCGACGGCGGCATCACCCTGCCGGCCGGCAAGACGACGGCGGACTTCATCCAGTCGGTCGCGCCGCTGGATGCCACTGCGCCCAAGGCGCCGCCGGTGCTGCCGGCGCCGCAGATAAGCGGCGGCGCGTTCACCAAAGTGTACCCGGGGAGCACCGTCCGCTTCACCGTGACCGCCCAGAACCTGATCGCGCCGGGGACCGACAAGCCGCAGGTGTTCCGGGCCAAGATCAAGGTACTGGCCGGCGGCTGCGCCGATCTGGATGAGCGCGAGGTGATCATCCTCATTCCGCCCAACGCACCTCCCAATATCGGGTAGGACGTCCAGATTCCCGGGCCCAAGGAGTCGGGATCTGCTTCCCGCGCCGTGACCGTCCGCTCAGGCGGGGGCGGCGCGGCGATACGGCCGACGGTAGACGGACGGGCGTGGCAGGCTGTCGCAAAACCTAGCGCGCGGCCCAAGCTCGGGTTCAGGTGCGTAGCAGCCTCTGGGCTGGGCGCCCGGCCGAGCGCGGGTCGCGTCGTAGTTTGCGACAGCCTGCTAGTTGCATAGCAGCTCCCAGTACAAGGCGGCGTCGACCCAGGCAGCGGCGGTGCGGCTCAGCGCGAGCTGGCGTAGCTTGGCGGCCAGCTTGAGCAGCCCGGCCTCGGCGCAGCCCTGCGCCGCCTGCTGCAGCCGCGGCGTGAAGTCGCCGGGCAGCCGCGCCAGGCCATGGTGCGCCGCCTCGGCAAGCAGGCGGGCGGCGGCGGCGAGCGGCGGCCCGAGCGGGCTGTCGCGCCGCACCAGCCTGCAGGTCGGCAGCGGCTCGCAGGCGGTCGGTGGCGCCAGATCGAGCACGATGAAGGCGGCCTGGGTGGCGACCGCGATGGCCTCCAGCCAGACCTCATCGCCGTCCCAGTGGACCTGGCCGCTGACAAAGCGGACCCCGCGCGCAAAGGCGGCGGCGAACGCCTCGATGGCATTGGGCGCGACGGCGCGGTGCGCCAGGGAGATCCCCAGGAGCTCTCCTTCGGCATCGCGAACCATCGCCTGGACGGTCTGCTCTGCCGCGGCGTACGAGACACTCTCTACCTCCGCGACCGCGAATACGATCAGGCCCGCGGTGAGGAGCCGCGGGCGCAGACAGGGGGGCGGCGCGGCTTGCTCGCGCTCGCGCAGCTCGCGCACGCTGCGCACGAGCAGGGCCGCGGGCAGGCAGGAGAAATCGGCGCTGCCGGGCAGCAGCGTCGTGTGCGCGGCCGCGGTGCCGAGCACGAGCTCGCCGCTGGCGCGGCGCCGCACCGCGCGCGAGACGAGGTTGCCGTGGGCGAGGGTGCCCAGATCGAGGCGCGGCAGGATGGTCCGCTGCGCCAGCGCCGGCCCCGACTCTGCAGCGGTGCCCGCGGGGACGCTCCAGCTCTGGCGGACTACGCCCACGGTGCCGGCGGCCGGATCGGCCAGGTAGACCTCGGCGCGCCGGAGCTCACCATCGGCGTCGAGGCGCGCCCCCAGCGACACCAGGCGCACCCGCTCCAGCAGGGTCTCGGCGGCCTCGCCGGTCCCGAGGATGAACGAGGGCGGCAGCTCGCCCGGCTGCCGGGCAGCCCGGGCGCGGGCGGCCAGCTCGACGAGAAATCGCAGCAGCTGGGCCTCGTGGTAGCGCGCGTTGCGGGCGGCGTAGCGCTCGAGCAGCCGCTCCAGCTCTGCCAGGAGATCGACGATCCAGGTCAGGCGCGCCTCTTCGGCCTGGGTGCGCAGGCGGGCGAAGCGCTCGCTGAAGCGGCTGCCGGCGTGCGCGGCGCCGCGCTCGAGGATCGAGGCGCCCAGACTCTCCAGCGCGGCGAGCAGCTCGGGCGCGCGCGGCGCGGCGCGCACCGCCCCGGAGAGCTCGAAGCCTCCCAGCAGGCCGCCACCGCTCGTCGGTGCGCCGGCCGCAGCGCGGTGATTCGCCTCGCGCACCGCCCACACCGCCAGCACCAGGTGCAAGCAGCGACCAGGGTCGGCGCAGTCGCAGCGCGCCGCCGGCAGCGACCGTGGGCGCGGCAAGGTGAGAACGGGAGGCGAACCACCGTCGCTCGACCGGGTCGGGTGTTCCACCGCGACCAGCGGCCGCGCGCGCGCTGGGTCGCGGGCGCAAGCACCGCCGCACCCAGCACCCGCGCAAGCGTTTCATCACCGATCTCGCCTGCGGACTCGGTAGCGGCGGCGACGCCAGCGGCCTCTGCGGACTTTCTTACGGACTTCGCAGAGGTCTCCTTGCGGACTCGTCATCGGATTCTCCGCGGACTCACCAGCGGCCTCCGCAACGGCGGCGCGCGACCGGACCGGCGGCCGATGAAGCCGCGGGGTGGCGTGGCCACGGCCCGGTAGCGCGCAAGACGACCGCCAGGCGGTGGCGGCAGATGCTGGTCGCGCGCAGTTGCACGCAGCTTGGTTCAACGCGACCCCGGCGGGGAAGCCGGACGATGATGTTGTCGGGAAACCGCCTCGACCACCGTGTCTCCCGCCGCCGTCGTCAGCTCGGGCACCCGCTGGCGAGCAGCTCGCGCTCGGCGCGCTTGACCAGGCCGGGGTTGAACTCGGCGGCCAGCGCCTCGGCGGTCCAGGCCAAGAGGTCCTCCTCACGCCTTCACCTTCTCGACCAGGAAGTTCACCAGTCGCCCGGGTCATCGCGCCGACGTGCGCGCCGACCTCGACCAGCTCCTGCGCCAGGTCCGCTGTAGTAGTTGGCCTGGGCATCGAGCGCCGCCAGACCGAGCACGTGCACCCCTGGGCCACCAGCTCGTGGACGCGCCGGATAAGGATCTGGCCGCCGCCCTCGAAGAAGTCGGTGATGAGGACAACGATCGTCCGGCTCGGCTGGGTGACGAGCTGCGCCGCGTAGGCCACCGCCTGGCCGATGTCGGTGCCGCCGCCGAGCTGACCTTCATCAGCGTCTCGACCGGGTCGGTGACCAGCGGCGTGAGGTCGACCACCTGGGTGTCGAAGATGCACAGCGGGGTCTTTGACCCCCGGCAGCCCGAACAGGCAGGCGGCGAGCACCGCGGCGTGGATGACCGAGTCCAGCATGCCGCCGCTCATCGACAAGGAGGATGATCTGCCAGGGCGCGAGCTGGCGGCGCTGGCGGGTGAGGAACAGCGGCCGCCGGATGACCAGCCGCCGCCGCTGCGGATCCCAGGTATCGAGGCTGCGCGGATGGTGCCCTTGGCGTCGAAGTTGCGCGCCGACGGCTGCAGCGTGCTGGCGGGCGCGGCGCCTCGTAGCGGGCGCGGCGCAGGACGCGAGCCAGCCGCGCGAGCAGCTGCGTGGGACCACCTTGGCGACCAGCTCGCGGGCCATCGCCAGGACCTCGGGGTTCATCAGGTGCTTGGTCTGCAGGACGGCGCGCAGCAGGGCTTGCTCCGGCTCGATGCGGCGCAGGCAGTCGGGGCTTGTGACCACCTCGTGCAGCTCGTAGGTCTCGACCGGGTCGCGCTCCAGGCGCTCGATGGTCGCGCGCGGGAAGAGCCGGTGCACGCTGGTCAGCCACTCTCGGGCACGGTCAGGTTGCGAGCTCGCCAGGCTGGGCGCGCGCTCGCGATCGGGCGCGCGGGTCGGCGGGCTTCGCGATCGTAGAGCCAGTCGAGCGCGAGCTCGCGGTCGCGCTGCTCGGGCTCGGCGCGCCGCCGAGCGCCGCCGCCCCGGCCTCGCCGAGGAGGAGCCGCCACCGCATGAGCATCTCGCGGTTCATCGCGGGTCCTCGGGTACGAGCCCGGAAGCGGCGGCCTGCTCGTCGGCGCGCTGCTCGCGGAGGCGGCCGAGCACGGCCAGCTCGACGTCAATGGGACCGAGCAGGCTCGCCCGCGCCGCTGCCGTAGCGAGCCTGACGCGCTCGGCGATCGGCACCTGCTCGCGCGGCGGGAAGCAGTTCAGCGCCGCGCGCAGCGCCGGCAGCGCGCCGAGAAAGGTCGGCTCGGCGAGCTCTTCCACCGCGCTCAGGATGGCGCTGAACAGCGCCCGTTCAGGCCCAGCCTTGCGCGCGCCAGGGCGAACAGGCCGAGCAGGAAGTCGCCGTAGTCGCCGGCTCGCGCAGCCCGCGGAAGGCGCGCACGAGGTCGTCATCGGACAGCGGCGGCGCTGCCGACTCGTCGCTGGCCCAAGGTCCAGGGTCAGGGCGGCGCGCAGCCCGGTCGCGGCGCTGCGCAGGTGGCGTGGGGGGCTCGGGCGATCCGCCGCCGGCGCTCTTCGGCAGCTCGGCGAGCGCTCGGCCTTCGACCAGGAGGCCGCTGCGGCATGGCCAGCGCACCGTGTCGCGCAGCGCGACCTGCCTTCGACATGGCCTTCACCGGCGCCCAGCTTTCGGCTATCTTGACCGACTCGCCAGCCACACGCAGCGCTGAAACGCCGCGTCGATGACCGGTGCCGCCGCCGACTGCGCAAGCACCTGCTGCTCGCTGTCCGCCAGCCGCAGGAGCCCGCCCAGCGTGTGCCCGAGCGCGCTCAGGTCGGGCTGCCGGCCGAGGCTCGAAAAGAGCCGCAGCAAGAGCTCCTCCGACAGCCCGCCGAGCCCGGCCAGCGCTGCATCGCGGACCAGCTCGACGAGCCGCGAGTCAGCGGTGCGCCCGCCGTCCTCCAGCTTGGCTGTAGCGCCGCCTGCTCCAGCGTCGCCCCGTAGATCGCCGCTTCGATCAGCGCCGATCGAAGTCGAGTCCGCGCGCCCCAGCTCGCCGAGCAGGGTCTGTCCGCGAGTGAACCTGCGGCGCTGGCACCCGGCGGACGCCTTTCGGGGATGCCGGTGGTGACCGCGCAGCCGGTGCATCGGACCACGCTGCGCGCTTGCCCGCTTCCCCCGGCTTTGTCGCGGGCGCGGGCGCCGGCGCCGCGGCCGGCTGCACCGCCGCCGCGGTCACGGCGCGGTAGCGCAGCACGACCGCCAGGCGGTGACGGCAGATGCTGGTGGCGCCGCAGCTGCAGCTCGCCTGCGGCAGCGCGACCCCGGCGGGCAGCCGGACCACGACGCCGTCGGGAAAGCTGCCGACCAGAGTGTCTCCCGCCGCCAGCGTCAGCTCGGGGACTTGACCGGCCAAAAGCTCGCGCTCGGCGCGCTTGACCAGGCCGGGGTTATACTCTGCGGCCAGCGCCTCCGCGGTCCACGCCAAGAGGTCCTCCCTCACGCCTTCACCTTCTCGACCAGGAAGCTCACCAGCTCGCCGGGCGTCATCGCGCCGACGTGGGCGCCGACCTCGACCAGCTCTTGCGCCAGGGCCCGGTTGTAGGCGGGGTTGGCCTGCGCATCGAGCGCCGCCAGGCCGAGCACCTGCACCCCTTGCGCCACCAGCTCGCGGACGCGGCGGACCAGGACCTCGGGGTCGGCGCCTTCGAAGAAATCGGTGATGAGGACGACGATCGTTCGGCTGGGCTGGGTGACAAGCTGCGCCGCGTAGGCGACCGCCTGGCCGATATCGGTGCCGCCGCCAAGCTGGACCTTCATCAGCGTCTCGACCGGATCGCTGACCTCGGCGGTGAGGTCGACCACCTGGGTGTCGAAGATGCACAGGTGGGTCTTCACCCCCGGCAGCCCGAACAGGCAGGCAGCGAGCACCGCGGCGTGGATGACCGAGTCGAGCATGCTGCCGCTCTCATCGACGAGCAGGATGATCTGCCAGCGCGACAGCTGGCGCCGCTGCCGGCTGAGGAACAGCGGTCGCCGGATGACCAGCCGCCGCCGCGCCGGATCCCAGGTGTCGAGGCTGCGCCGGATCGTGCCCTTGGCGTCGAAGTTGCGCGCCGACGGCTGCAGCGTGCGGTGGCGGGCGCGGGCGCCGTAGCGGGCGTGCCGCAGCACCCGGGCGAGCCGCGCCAGCAGCTCGCGCACCACCTTGGCCACCAGCTCGCGGGCGAGCGCCAGGACCTCGGGGTTCATCAGGTGCTTGGTCTGTAGGACGGCGCGCAGCAGCGCCTGGTTCGGCTCGATGCGGCGCAGGCAGTCGGGGCTTGTGACCACCTCGTGCAGCTCGTAGGTCTCGACCGCGTCGCGCTCCAGGCGCTCGATGGTCGCGCGCGGGAACAGCCGGTGCACGCTGGCCAGCCACTCGGGCACGGTCAGCTGCGAGCTGGCCAGGCTGGCGCGGCGCTCGCGCTCGGGCGCAAGCGGATCGGCGGGCTCGCGATCGTAGAGCCAGTCGAGCGCCAGCTCCCGCTCGCGCTGCTCGGCGCTCGGCGCGCCCCCGAGCGCCGCCGCCCCGGCCTCTCCCAGAAGGAGCCGCCACCGCATGAGCAGCTCGTGGTTCATGGCGGAGGCTCGGCGAGCAGCCCGAAGCGGCGGCCGCGCTCGTCGGCGCGCAGCTCGCGGTGGCGGCCAGACACGGCCAGCTCGACGTCAATGGGTCCAAGGACGCTGGCGCGCGCGCCGCCGCCGTAGCGGGCAAGGACGCGCTCGGCGATCGGCACCCGCTCGCGCGGCGGGAAGTAGTTCATCGCCTGGCGCAGCGCGGGCAGCGCGCCGAGGAAGGTCGGCTCGGCGAGCTCCTCGACCGCGCTCAGGATGGCGGCGAACAGGGACTCGTTCTGGCCCAGCTCCTCGCGCGCCAGGGCGAACAGGCCCAGCAGGAAGTCGCCGTAGTCGCTCGGCTCGCGCAGCCCGCGGAAGGCGCGCACCAGCTCGTCATCGGACAGCGGCGGCGCCGCCGACTCGTCGCTGGCGCCGAGCTCCAGGGTCAGGGCGGCGCGCAGGCCGGTCGCGGCGCCGCGCAGGTAGGCGGGAGCCTCGGGGTCGCGGCGCCGCCGCTCGGCAAGCTCGGCCAGCGAGCGCGCGGCGGCGGCGGTCGGGCGCCCGCTGCGACCGTAAAAGCGCACGGTGTCGCGCAGCGCGACGACCGCCTCGACATGCCCCTTCATCGCCGCGGCGCCGGCACCTTTAATCGACTCGGTCAGCCACACGCAGCGCGCAAAGGCGCCGTCGATGACCGGCGCCAGCGTCGCCAGAGCCAGCACCTGCTGCTCGCTGTCGGCCAGCTGCAGGAGCCCGGCCAGGGTCTGCCCGAGCACACTGAGGTCGGGCTGGCGGCCCAGGCTGGCCAGCAGGTGGCGCAGCAGACCCTCGGACAGCCCACCGAGCCCGGCCAGCGCCGCATCATGAACGAGCTCGACGAGCCGCGAGTCAGCGGCCAGCCGCGCTGCTTCCTCCAGCTTGCCCACGGCCGCCTGCTCCAGCGTCGCCCCGTAGATCGCCGCTTCAATCAGCGCCGGCTCAAAGTCGAGGCCGCGGGTCAGCTCCCAGCTCTCGCCAAGGAGGGTCTGCCCGCGAGTGAACCTGGGCGCTCGCAGCCGGCGGACGCCGGGCACGCCGAGGATGCGCAGCCGGTGCAGGACCGCGCCCAGGTCCGGTCGCATCGGCACCGGCGCGGCGAGCGGAGCGCTTAAGGGCGCGGCCGGCTGCTGTAGCGGCACCGCGAGCTTCACCGTGGCGCGGGTCGTGGCGACCCCCAAGCGCGCAAGCTCGGTGTGGACATCGTCGACGAGCGGGGGCCGCGGCGTGCCGGCCGCGAGCCGCCCGCGCTGCTCGCCGGCAAAGGCCTGCAGCAGCAGCAGCAGCACCGGGTGGGTGCGAGCCGCCGGCACGCCGCGCCGCGCCCACGGCAGCGGCGCCTGCAGCGCTTCTTTCACCAGCGCCGCCGCCAGCCCGTCCAGAAGATCGGTGCGGCCAGGGCAGAAGTGGCCGCGCAGCCGCGCCAGCCCCTGCGCCATCGTCGTCGCCGCGATCGCATCGGCCACCGAGACGCGCTGCTGGTGCGCGCGCAGCGCCTGGATCGCCGCGGTCAGCATGCGCTCACCCCCGGCGGCCGGGCCGTGCTCCCAGACCGCGCTGCAGAACGCCGGCGAGGGCATGCCGGCCGCGTAGCCCGAGAAGGCGTCCAGCCGCTGATTCGAGAATGGGATCAGGTAGATCCCGTGGTGGCCCGGACGCGGCGCGGCGTGCGGCGGCGCGGGCGGCAGGCTGGCGAAGGTGCGCTCGAGCACCGGGGCGTGATAGCCGCCGCAGATCACGACCACGCCGCCGCCGGCCGCCTGCGCCGCTGCCCACGCGACATGCTGCGCCATGAAGCGCTCCCGCCGCTGGTCGCTGGGGCTGCCAGGCTCGTCGCCGCGCAGCGCGGCGAAGTAGGCGGCAAGGCGCGCGGCGAGCGGCGCTGGCTCCGGCTCGTGCTCGAACAGGTGTTCCCACAGCGTGTCGGTATCTTCGAAGCCGAGCCGCGCGGCCAGCGTGTGCAGCTGCGCGCTGGCCCGCAGGTGGTGATCGGAGTAGACGTTGGGCAGGTCATCAAACGCCGGGTCTTCGGCCGGCAGATCGATAAACCGCGCCGTCGCCCCGAGGCGCCGCGCCTCGGTCAGGGCCACCCACTCGGGCGAGTAGCTGGCGAACGGATAAAACGACGAGCGCCGCCCGCCCGCCGCGTCCACCGCGAAGCTGAACAGCGCCACCGGCAGCTCGTGGCCGAGGGCCAGCTCGTCCAGGCGGTCGTTCATGTTCGACGGTCCCTCGATAAGGACTAGCGCCGGGCGCTGCTCGCGCAGCACCTTTGCGACAAGCCGCGCGCAGGCGGGGCTGTGGTGCCGCACGCCGACGATGGTGACCGGCACCCGCCGCTACCCTTCCAGGCGGTGCCGGGCCTGGTAGTAGGCCTGAAAGTGCGGCCGGTCGATCTTGGCGATGCGCTGCTCGAAGTAGTGGCGCAGGCGCAAAAGGTCGTCCTTGTCGCCCTTGACCGCGGCGCCGCTCAAGCAGTCGACGAGGTCGGCGGGCGTGGCCGGCCCGTCGCCGAGGAAGTGGGCGCGGACCCCCACCGCGTAGGCCACGCTCACCGCCTCGGCGGTGGACATCGCGGCGCTTGGGCGCTCTAGCGCCTTGCCATCGGCGGTCAGACCGGCGCGCAGCTCGCGGAAGGTGAGGACCAGGAGCTCCAGGATGTCGGCGCCGAGCATCGTCGTCACGCCGCTGCGCTGGAGCAGCCGCTGGGTCTCGGCGGCCACCAGCTCCAGCTCCAGCTGCGGGTCGGCGATCGGGAACACCGTCTCGAAGTTGAAGCGGCGCTTGAGCGCGGCGCTCATCTCGTTGACGCCCAGGTCGCGGGTGTTGGCGGTGGCGATGATGTTGAAGCCCTGCCGGGCAAACAGCGCCGCGTCCTCGCCGACGAGCTCGGGCACCGATAGCACGCGGTCGGACAGCACCGACAACAGCGAGTCCTGGACCTCCAGCGGGCAGCGGGTCAGCTCTTCGAAGCGGACGAGCTTGCCCTCCCGCATGCCGGTGTAGATGGGCGAGGGCACAAGGGCCTTGGGGGACGGGCCCTCGGCCAGCAGCAGCGCGTAGTTCCACGAGTACTTGATCTGATCATCGGTCGTGCCGGCGCTGCCCTGCACGGTGAGCGTCGAGCGACCCGAGATCGCCGCCGCCAGGAGCTCGGACAAAAGCGACTTGGCGGTGCCCGGCTCGCCGACCAGGAGCAGCCCGCGGCTGGTCGCCAGCGACACCATCGCCCGCTCGACCAGGGCGACGCTGCCGACGAACTTCCGGCTGATGCCGAGCGCCGGGTCGCCGATGATAAACGCTCGCACCGCGCGCGGCGACAGCAGCCACCCCGGTGGTCGCGGCGCCCGATCCTGCTCGCCCAGGCGCACAAGCTCGTCGGCGTAGAGGACTTCGGCGGGGGCGCGCTGGATGCCGGGCGGCGGGCCCGCGGCTCGTGCCTGCTTGGTCTTCATGCAGGGCTACTCGCGCAGCCCTTCGTACTCGCGCACGAGCTCACTGAACACCGTGGGCGACAGCTCGCCGAAGGTGGCCTTGCCGCCGCCCTTGCGGGTCAGCCACAGCCCATCGAGCTCCTGCAGCGGCGGGTTCATGTCGGGCCCCCCCATGCACAGCCCGCCGCCGAGGCTGAACGAGGCCTCGAAGCCGCCCGGCAGGGGCTTGTTCATGTCGTAGACCCAGCCGGCGTCCTGCGGCTCGCCCTTGCGCCAGCCGCGCACCTCCAGCCCCATCACCTTGCCGGTCTTGACCTGGACCTTCTTCAGGCGCGGCAGCATGCTCGCCTGCTTCTCCGCCTCGGTGGGCAGGAACACCTGGCGCCCGAGCTGATCGAAGGGCTGCAGGATCTTGTAGTCGGCCAGCACGGCGCCCCACTTGCCCAGCAGCTCCGCCGGCATCTCCAGGCGATGCACAAGGCCAATGACCGCGGCGGGCGGCAGCTGCAGCGCGTCGTCGTCCGGACCGGCGAAGCTGCCGTCCTCGGCGATGCGGAAGGTCTGGGCGAGCTCGGGGCCGACGAACACGCCCCACAACAGGCGCCGCGCCAGGTGCACGAGCAGCGGGTGGCGGAGGATGAACGTCTCGAAGTCGGCGCGCTGCCACCGCCTCTGCGCGCACATCGCCAGCTCCAGCCGGGTGAGCTGGGCGCTGGCGATCGCCCGCGCGTCCTTCTTCAGCGTCTTCCAGCGCTCGGTCGCCGCCGCGGCGAGGTCGGCGTCATCGCCCTTGTTGGCCTTGGGCAGCTCGGTGAGGAGCTTGCCGGCGGCGTCGCGCACCACCGGGGACAGCGCCTCATCGAAGCCGACCCGGAAGGCGCGGGCGCCAAACGACAGGGTCAGCGATCCGTCGTCGTCCAGTCCGAGGTCGGGCACCAGGCGGTCGGCCAGCTCCTCGGTGGTGAGCCCGCGCGCGGCGGCGATGGCGCCGATCTTCTCGCGCGCCTTTTCCTGCAGCGCCTTGAACTTCACCTTCTCGGCGACCCCGTGCAGGTGCATGAGCGCCAGGTCGGTGCCGATGCCGGCCAGGATGTCGAGCCCGAGCCCGGCGCGGGCGTGCTGCGACTCGCCCGGCCAGGTGCGGATAAGCGGCGTCAGGCGGCGCGCCGCCTCGTCATCGCCGAGCAGCCCGAGCGCCGTGAACGCCCAGTTCTCCTTGGACCCGACCCCCGAGGCCAGCCACTGCTCGAACAGCGCCCAGGCAAACGCCGACAGGCTCGCCGCATCGCACGCCGCGCGCGCGGCCGCAAGCTCGGGGTGCGGCGCTGCGAGGCTGGAGCGCTGCAAGATCGACAGCACGATGCGCACCGCCGCTGCGGGCAGGCAGCGCGTCTTATCGGCGAGCAGGATGGGCGGCAGCGCGTCCACGCTCAGAAACTCCGGCAGGCTCGGGGCGGCGCCGCGCTTGGGCGGCGCCAGCGGCGTAAGCAGCACCGGCGGCAGCTCGCCGGCGGTAGCCTCGGGCACGCTGGCGGCAGCGCTGGCGGTGCCGAACAGGGCGCGCGACTTGGCGTCCAGGTGCGCCGCCAGCTGACCCGGCAGGGCGGGGTTTTTGCGCACCACCGCATCGAGCACCGGCTTGACGTAGGGCGCCAGCTTGTCGCCGCGCGCGACGATGGGCGACAGCGCCACGATCGCCAGGTCGGGCCGCCGCTCGTAGTACTGCTTGGCGGTCTCGGCGGCGTGCTTGGTCGGCAGCGCGTCGACCAGCGCCCGCGCCACCGCCAGGCTCTCGATGCGCGCCAGCGCCTCGGCGCGGTAGTTGTTCTTGGGGTCGCTGGCGAAGCTGGCGATGACCGCCGGCATGGCGGCGAGCCCGAGATCATTTGTGAGCTCGTTCTGCGGCACGTCGCCCGGGTGCCGCTGCGCTAGGCGAGTCACCAGCGTCGGGTCGCGCAGGGTCTCAAACAGCAGCCGCGGCAGCGAGAAGTAGTACTCGTTCTTCTTGAGCTCGAGCAGCGCCGCGGTGTCCGCCGCCGTCCACTGGCGGTCGGCGAGCGCATAGGACAGGGTGATGCGGCACGCCAGCGGCTCGTCGCGCAGCTTGGCGGCCTCGGCGTGCCCCGCGGCGTAGGCGCCCTCCGGCAGCACCGGCAGCAGCGAGCGGACAAAGGCGGCAAAGTTCTGCCCCCACAGGCCGCGCTCGACGCTCGGCTCGCTGGCCTGGAAGTAGCGCCAGCTGCCGCCCTGACCACCGACCGCCACCGGCACGAGGTAGCAGCTGCGGTGCAAGGTCCTTATGACGCCGGCGAAGCCGCCGCGGGACAGCAGGTAGGGGACAAACAGCTCCGGCGGGGCGAGGTTGGACAGCGCGGCGTCGGCATCTGGATCGAGCGTCTTTGGCGCCTTGCCCTGGGCGTAGCTGTCGAGGATGCGCTCGGCGAGCTCGCGGTACACGCCGGTGGCGTGGCTCAGCCCGCTCTGCAGCTCGCTCAGATACGTATAGGTGGACCAGGTCTTCTGGTGGAAGAAGTCGCGCAGGCCGGCCAGGCAGGTGCTCTCATCGGGCAGCTTGGGCGGCTCGGCGGTGTAGCCGGACTCGCTGGGCAGGATGCGCTCGGGGAGCTCGGGGGCCGCGGCGCTGGCCTCGGCGGCGGCGACTGGCGCGGGGACCGGGGCAGGGTGGGCGGCCGGCGCGGCGGGGGACTCGGCGACTGCCGAGGTGGCGCCGCGGGCAGCCCCCTTGGATGCGGCCTTGGCTGCGGGAGGAGCGGCGGCAGTGGCGGCAGTGGCGGCGACAGTGGGCTCGGTCGCGGCGGCGGCAGTGGACTCGGCGGCGGCGACCTCGAGGTAGCCCTTCTTGGTCTTTTCGGCGACCAGCTTGTCGAGCTCTGCCTGCGCTGCGGCGGCGCTGGCGAAGCTCTTTTTCTGCTGCTGGCCGCTGGTCCCGAGCTTGCCCCAGCTGATCAGAAGTTCGCTGCCCTGCAGGTCGGCCTGCCAGAACTTGTTCGAGCTGCCTTCACTGAACTCAAAGCGCCGCATGCACTTCTCCGAGAGTAGGTGACGCAGCGTCTGTAGCGCATCGGAGGTCGCGCAGTCAAACCGCTGCCGCGCGCGGCGCTCATCCCCCGGCCCCGGCCCCGGCCCCGGCCCCGGCCCCGGCCCCGGCCCCGGCCCCGGCGGCGCCAACCGACCACTGCTGCAGGCGCTTCTGCGCGGCGGCCGGCGTCGCCGCGAGCAGGCCCAGCGGTCCCCAGCCGGCGAGCGCGAAGCTCGCCGAGACCAGGGCCCGCTGCAGCGCCGCCGCCGGCTCCTCCCCATCGAGCAGGGCGGTGATGAAGCCGGCGGCGAAGGCATCGCCGGCCCCGGTCGGATCGACCACCGCCGAGGCGCGCGGCTGCCACTTTTGCAGGCGCTCGCTGGCCAGGTCGTAGAGCAGGCCGCCGCGCTCGCCGCGCTTGAGCACTACATAGCGCAGCCGACCGCCGGCGAGCCGGCGCAGCGCGGCGCGCGGGTCCTCTTGCAGCCCGTCCAGCTGCAGCTCCTCCTCGGCGGGGAAGATGATGTCGACGCGCTCCAGCACCGGCCGCCAGTCGGCCAGCGTGTCCTCGCGGATCGGCAGGTGGGGATCGAGGGTGAGCAGGCGATCTTCGCCCTTGCCGAGCGCCCGCGCCAGCTCGCGCTGGCTGGAAAGCGGCATCGGGGCCAGGTGACAGGCGCGCGCCTGCCAGTACTGGGCCGGCAGGTGCTCGGGACGCGGCGAGACAGCGGCGTGGCTCGGGCTGCCGAGCCGTGGCACCATGTGCCGCGCCGCCTCCTCGTAGAGCAGCCAGGTGCGCCCGCCGGCGCCGTCGAGCTGGCGCACCCCCTCCAGGTCGACCCCGCGCCCGCCGAGCGCCAGCAGCGCGAGCGGTGGATAGTCGTCCCCGCACAGGCTGGCGCAGCCGACCTGCGAGCCCCACAGGCTGGCCGCCAGCGCCGCGTACAGGACGGCGCCGCCCGGCTCGCCGAGCCGCGTCAGGCCGCTCGGCAGGACCAGATCGTCGATGAGCAGGTTGCCGGCAATCACCAGCCGCGGGGTCACGCCGCACCTGCCAGCGCCGCGAAGGCGCGCGCCACCGCCGCCACCCGCGCCGGGGCCAGTGGCGCCGACCACAGGCCTCCCTCCTTGACCCACGAGCCGACGATCAGCCCGTCGGCCGCCGCGTAGCGTCCGAGGTTCTCGGGCGTCACTCCCGAGCCGACCAGCACCGGCAGCGCGACGTGGCGCCGCACGCTGGCCACCTCGTCCGGATCGGCGGCGACGCCGGTCGCGGTGCCGGTGACGATGACCCCATCGGCGAGGAAGAACTCCGCCGCCTGCGCGGTGTCGGCAAGCGGCACATCGGCGGTGAGCGCGTGGGCGGCGTGCTTCTTCTTGATGTCGGCGAAGATGCGCACCGCTTCGGCGCCGATGTGGCGGCGGTAGCGCAGAAGCTCCCCGGCCGTCGCCTCGATGAGGCCCTCGTCAGCGACGTGGGCAAAGACGAAGCCCTCGACGCGCACGAAGCTGGCGCCGCAGGCCAGGGCGACCGCCAGCGCCGCCTGGTTGGCGCCGGCCAGCACCTGCACCCCAAGCGGCAGCGGCACCGCGCGCCGCACCTCGCGGCCGATCACCGCCAGGGTGGCGACGATCTCGGGTCCGACCGCCCCCTTGAGATAGGGCCGGTCGTGCATGTTCTCGAGCAGCAGGCCGGCAAAGCCCGCCGCTTGATAGACGCGGGCCTCGCCGACCACCGACTCGATGAGCTGCTCGATGGAGTGCTGGGCCGCGGGGGTGCCGGGCAGCGCCGGCACGTGCAGCATGCCGATGAGGGCGCGGCGGACGCCGAACAGGGTCTCGATGGGGGAGCGCATGGGCGATTCATGCTTGAAGCGGCCCGCGGAGACAAGCCCGCTGCGCACCGCGCCGCCCCCTGGCCGAGGAGCTGCCGCCCGGCAACCGGCGCGCGCCGGCGAGCAGGCTAGGGCAACTAGGGACAGGTGATACGACCGGAGACCCGCTCATCCGGCGCGCCGGGGGGCGTGCCGTTGTGCAGGACCGCATCCTGCACGGCGATGCTCAGCGCCGTCCCCGAGGCCTGCACCACCACCTGGCCGCCCTCGACGCCGTTCCATGCCTCGTAGCTGCCGGTGCGGTAGTCGAGGATGAGGGCGTAGGCGCGATCGGCGGGCAGGCCCGGCGGCGCGGTCGCGGTGGTGGGGTAGACCCCGTCCTTGGTCGGCCGCGCGGTGAAGTAGACCCCGAGCTGGCAGTGATAGGGAACCTCTGTCACCAGGGTGACCAGGAAGGCGGTGCGGCCGCCAAAGTCGGTGTTGGTACAGATCGGCGAGCTGCCGGAGAAGGTCTGGCCAAAGGCCGTCCAGCTGTTCGGAGCGAGCGCCGCATCCACCGGCGAGGCCGCATCCACCGGCGAGGCCGCATCCACCGCGGCGCTCAGGTCGGCGGGCAGCGCGGCATCGCTTGTCGCGGCATCCGCCTCACTCCCCGCGAGCCGGAGATCGGCGGGCAGTCCCAAATAGCCGCCGCTGCTGCAGCCGAGCAGCCACGCCGCTGCCGCTGCCGCCGCCGTACGCAGCAGCCCGGGCGCTGCCTGAACAGCGCGAGCTGACCTCGCGCCAGCCGAGCTGGCGTCAGCTGATCTTGATCGAGCGGGTGAGTGTGCCATGGCCGACCCTCCAGCGCCTTCGATACCACAGATGGCGGCGGGGCGCGCGCAAGATGGGCGGCACCGATGTTCCGCGAGAGACTTTGGAGTATGCTGGGGAGCATGCGGATCCTCCACACCATGCTCCGGGTGAACAACCTGGATGAGTCGCTGCGCTTCTACACCCAGGTCCTCGGCATGAAGCTCCTGCGCCGTCACGACTACGAGAGCGGCCGCTTCACCCTGGCCTTTGTCGGCTATGGGGACGAGTCTGAAACCGCGGTGCTCGAGCTCACCCATAACTGGGACACCGATAAGTACGAGCTCGGCAACGCCTTTGGCCACGTTGCCCTTGGCACCCCCGACATCTACGCCACCTGCGAGGCCATCCGCGCGGCGGGCGGCAAGATCGTGCGCGAGCCGGGTCCGATGAAGCACGGCACCACGGTGATCGCGTTTGTCGAGGATCCAAACGGCTACAAGATTGAGCTGATTCAGACTGCGGCGTAGCGCTGCTTTTGGGCAGACGGACTGCAGCGCCCGGACAGGCGCTGCTATCGGGTCAACCCGCGCGAGTCAGGCCGCCAGCGGGCGGCCCGGGGTCTGCGAGGTTGGTTAGGACTGCGCCGGGGTCTGCGGGTAGCCGTGCGTCCGCGCGCGCTCCAGGTGCCAGCCAAGCTCGCTCTGCTTGTGGATGAGCTTCTGGGTCGCGGGGCCGACCATGCCGTCGATGTCGTAGCCGAAGATGGTCTGCATGGCGATCACCGCGTTGTGGGTGACGTCGCCGAAATGACCGTCAGCCTCCAGAGTGAAGCCGAGGCTGCGCAGGCGCTCCTGCAGCTCGCGTACGGGCTCGCCCTTGGAGCCTTTTTTCAGAATGTCCGACATGGTGGATCTCTCCTTTCAGTTCTTCGATAAGAACACACTCAGCAGGAGCTGTCGAGCACGAGCAGGCGGTTCACCTCGAAGTCGTCATAGGTGCTGCCCTCGCAGATGCCGGCGGTGCCAGCGCTCGCGCCGACCGGAATGCGGGCCCGTACGACTCCCAGGAGCTCGCCCATTCCGCTTGGTACAAAAAGGAGCTCGGGGACTCCATCTCCGTCCAGGTCAAGCACCGCGCGCGGCGTGCCGCCCTGGCCGCCGCGCGGCGCCGATAAAAGACGCCAGTCCGGGCGGTTCGGGTCGCCCTGCAGCTGCCACAGCGCCCACAGCTGGTGGGACAGCCCGCTGCAGCCAAGCCCCGCCCGCGCCGACACCGACACGAGCTGGATTCCGTGGACGGTGAGCATCGAGACCTCGACGGTCGCATCCTTGCCCTCATCCCAGTTCTCGCTGCGCGGGCTCGCCTTGACCGCGGCGGCCTTGGCCTGGCCCTTGCCGCGCCCGCGGGCAGGCGCGGCCGGCTCGGGAGCGAGCGCCGCCTGAATGTCGGCGTAGCCGGGCAGGCGGCGCAGCTCGCCGAGCGCGGCCTGGCGCAGCTGCGGGTCGGCGTCGTGCATCGCCTCCAGCTTGGGATCGGTGAGCTCGACCGCCCGCGCCCAGCTGGCGCCCTGGCAGGCGGCGCGCTCGCCCTCCAGGCCGGCGACCAGGATGTGATCGCCGGTGGTCAGCTCCCAGGCCTCGCGGGCGACGGTCTGCGGGTCGGCGTTCTGCCAGTGCTTCTGCAGCTCCAGGTGCGGGCGCAGCCGGCCGACGACCTTGAAGCCGACCACGCGCGCCTCGCAGCGCTTGCCGCTCAGGTCGTAAAGCTGCACCCGCCGCCCCTGCCAGCGGACGATCTCGGCCGGGAGCTGCGCCGGCTCGACGCTGCGGCTCACCCGCAAGAGCTCGCCGCCGGGCTCGACGACCAGCGCCCCCTGGGTCCAGCGGGGCTCGACCTCGATCGGCAGCAGCAGATCCATCCCTTCGACGAACGCGAACTGGTCCGGGCTGCGCGTCGGCGGCGTCGGGCGGGCCTGCAGCAGCGGGCGCTCGGGCCGCCGCTCCTCGCGGGCGATGCGCAGCCCCGTCGGCTCGCGCAAAAGGAACAGCTCGGCGCGGCCGCTCTCGCGCTCCTGCTCGGGGGTGCTCGACTCCCAGACGTAGCTGAAAAAGACCCGCGCGGCGCCGGTGGTGGCGGCGACGCGCACCCCCGACACCGAGAACATGCCCGGCGCCTGCCGCAGCCGCGGCACCTGCTCGCTGAGCCACTGGCTGCGGTCGGCGAAGCTGGTCCGCTCGCCATCGCGGCGCACGCCGAGGACGCGCTCGGCATAGAGCGCCTGCAGCGCTTCCGGGTTGCCGTGGTTGTAGGCCTCGGACCAGCGGGTCACCAGCGCCCGCGCCTCGGTCTGGGTCTGCAGCGCCTTCTCCGAGCTCACCTGCGCCTGACACGGCCGCCCCGCCAGCTGCTGGACCTCGGGCTGGGCGGGCAGCAGCTGCGCGAGCTGCTCAGTGGCGCGGCGGAACTCCTCGCAGCGGCCCTCGCGCTGCGCCGCTTCGATGTGCGCGGTGGCGGCGGTCAGCACGCGCGGCGCGGCGCGAGCGAAGATCTCCTGCGCCGCCGCCGCCAGAGACGAGTCGCTCGGCAGCTGCTGGTAGAGGCGCAGCGTCTCTTCGCCGCGGCCCGACTGCTCGGCGGTGCGCATCGCCTCGTACACGGTCTGGGCGCGGTGCTCGCGCTCGGAGCGCGCCTTGAGCTCCAGGGCCGCCTCGCGCTGACTTGGGGCCAGCGACTCGATGGCGAGCACCTCGGTGGCGCGTCCCTCGGCCGCTGCCCAGCGGTGCTCGCGCAGATCACTGCGCGCCTGCGCCAGCAGCTGCTCGGCGCGGGCACCGCTGCGCTGGTTGAGCACGAGCAGGATCCCCATGGTCAGCGCGACGACGATGCCGCCGCTGGCGAGCAGCCGCCACACCAGGCGGCCGGACGGTACCCCCTGCGGCCCGGTGGTAGCGCCGACGACTAGCGGTGTATGGGTGCCGGTCCGCAAGAACGGCGTCTGGCCGAGGTTTATCACCGGCGTCTGGTTGGAGCCGAGCGCCGGGTGCTTGCCGGTCACCGGCCGCACCAGCGGATTCTGCCCGGTGCCGAGCGGCGGCGGGATGGTCGATGGCGATCCGCCCATCGTGGACAGGAATGGATCGACCGGATTGCCGCCGATGACGATCTGGACGAGCGGCGAGCCCGGCGTGCTCTTCTGAACCGAGTGACCGCCGGTGACCGCGTTGCCGATGGGGACTCCGGAGAGCCGCACTAGCTCCGCCTCCACCTCTTCCATGGTCGGCCGCGCTTCGCTGTCTTTTATCAGCATCGCCGCGACCAGCACCGCCATCTCGTCCGAGATCTGCGGCGCCCGCGTCTTGAGCGGTGGCGGCTCGGAGTACATGTGCAGCGACATCAGCTCCCCGGTTCCCGCCGCCTGAAACGGAGGAGATCCGGAGAGCATCTGATACATCATGATCCCCAGCGAGTACACATCCGTACGCTCGGCGACTCCGCCGGCGCCGCGGCACTGCTCGGGCGACATGTACACCGGCGTTCCCATGAGGGCCCCGGTCTTGGTCTGGGTCTGCGAGCTCGGCGAGTCGCGCTCACCGCGCAGCTTGGCGATGCCGAAGTCGAGCAGCTTGGCGCGCACGCCGCCCGGCACCGCCGAGTCGGCGACCAGCATCACATTATCGGGCTGAAGGGAGTCTCGGGGCGGCCGGCCGCGGCTCCGTTCCGCGCCGCGCCGCAGCCCTCACAGCTCGCTGACCACGCCGTCCTTGGCCACCAGCACCACGCTTGCCAGGCCGCGGAAGACTCCGTGCTCGGCGACCCCTGGCAGGCCGCGCAGCTCGGCGTCCAGCGCCACTACGTCCACCGCCGGGTCAAAGACGGTGTCCAGCACCAGGTTGCCCTGCGCCGTGATCACCACCGCATCGCCGCTGCGCCGCACTGCGGCTCGCCCGCCGAGGGCTTCCAGGTGACGGCGCACCGTGTGTACGGCGAACGGCAGCACCTCGACCGGAATGGGAAATCGGCTGCCCAGCCGGGTCACCAGCTTGCTGGAGTCGACGAACACCACGAACCGCTCGCTCGCTCGCGCCAGGATCTTCTCCCGCACCAGATCAAAGCCGCGGCCCTTTAGCAGGTCCCGCGCCGGGGTCACCTCATCGGCGCCATCGGCATACAGGTCAAGCCGTGCCACCTGCTCGATGCTGAGCAGCGACAGGCCCAGCTCGCGGGCGAGAAACGCCGTGGGGTACGAGCTGGCCACCACCTGCACCGCCAGCTGCTCTTCCCGCACCCGGCGGCCGAGCTCGTGCAGGAAGTGATTGGCGGTCGAGCCAGTGCCAAGCCCCACCACCATGCCCGAGGAGACATAGCTTGCCGCCCGGATTCCCACCAGCTGTTTGTCGTCCACGCCGCGCCTCCCTTTTATGGTGCTTCACCGTAGCACGGCCCGTCGCGCCTGAGAAGCGGGGCGCGGCGGGCGAGCGCTGCGCGACTTTTGCCCGTGCAGGGTTCCGGAGTCCTTCCGGAGTCGCGACAGCGCCGAAATGCCCGTCGGTGCGACCGCGCATTCCTTATCGGGCTCACTGACCGCGGCGGGGGGCTTCGTCGCTCTTTCGGGGGGCTGCGGCGCAGCGGGAAGCTGGCGGAACTGCGCGCCGCGGCCGCCCGGGCGGCCAGAGCAGCGATAACCTTGAGGAGCCACGGCGGCCGCCGGACCGCCGCGTTATTCCCTTATGCTAGATCGGCCGGGCGAGGGCCCTGTCCCTGGCCAGGTGATCGGGCAGAGCATCTTCTGGCCCACCTTGACCTTTTTTGACCCGGGGGAGTTATGCATAAAAACGGGGCGCGTAGACATTTGCTGGGAGCCACCGCGGCACTGGCGCTGGCGCTGCTCGGCTGCGGCGGCGAGCAGATGACCGGGACCGATCCGACCCCGCCGGGTCCCAATCCCAATCCCGATCCCATCCGGACCTGCATGATGCAGACGCTGCCGCGCCTGACCGTCTCGGGCAACCAGCTGCAGGTGAGCTGCGGCGGGCAGCTCATGGCGGCGCGCCTCAAGGGAATCAACCGCTCGGGCCTGCAGCACAAAAACGGCCTGGCGCTGGCGGGCTTTGGCAGCGATCCCAAGCCCGAGCTGCAGGCCTGGCGCGACACCTGGAAGGCGGTGGTGGTGCGGCTGCCGATCGGCCAGAGCTACTATACGACCTACGCCGAGGCGCCGCAGTACCGGCAGGGGATCGCGGCGGTGGTGGCGGCGGCCAAGTCGCTTGGCATGTACGTCATCCTCGAGCTGCACGGCTACGACGCGCAGAACCTGAACGAGGCGCAGCCCGACCCGAGCAGCACGCCGCCGTTCTGGGCGCAGGTGGCGCAGCAGTTCGGCAGCGAGCCGCACGTCCTGTTCGACATCTGGAACGAGCCGTGGGGCGTGGACTGGGCGACCTGGAAGGGCAACGCGCAGAAGATCATCGCCGCCATTCGCGGCGCCGGCGCCACCGACACCCTGATCGTCGTCGGCGGCCTGGACTACGCCTATGATCTGTCGCCGCTGCTCACCCCCAGCAATCGCCTCGACGGCATGGGTCCCATCATCTACGCCACCCACCCCTATCCGCTCAAGAGCAACCCCCCGTCCATGGCCCCCGAGTGGGACAGCAAGTTCGGCAACGTCGCGCAAAAGGTGCCGGTGATCGTCGGCGAGTACGGCGTCAACGAGTCGGGCACCTCGCCCTTTGGCCTGGGCAGCAAGGCCGCGGCGCACAGCTGGATGACCCAGCTGCACGCCTACATCGATGCCCACCAGCTGTCGGCGCTGGCGTGGTCGGGGGGCGACGACCCGCAGCTGACCCTGGGCCAGGGCGGCGGCACCGTCAGCCTGCCGAGCAGCCCGCCGGACCCGAGCCGGCCGACCGATCCGTTTGGCGTCGATGTGCAGGCGTGGATGCTCAAGCCGCTTATGTGAGCCGAGAAATCTGTGCGGCTATCCGATTGGCGACTCGGCTAATTCATCATCCATAAGTCCCTGGGGTCCCTGGGGTCCCTCGGGCAGCCCGTGCTGTCGCCAGAGCAGATAGATCACTGGGTAGACCAGCAGCTCCAGCGCGAACGAGGTCACAAGCCCGCCGATCATCGGCGCCGCGATCCGCTTCATCACATCCGCGCCGGCCCCCGCCGCCCACAGGATCGGCAACAGCCCCATGAGCGCCGCGCACACCGTCATCGCCTTGGGCCGCACCCGCTTGACCGCGCCCTCGATGATCGCCTCTGTCAGCTCGCCGCGGTGGCGCAGCCGTCCGCTTTGCTTGGCTTCATCGTAGGCCAGGTCCAGGTAGAGCAGCATGAACACCCCGGTCTCGGCGTCCAGGCCCATAAGGGCAATCACCCCCACCCACACCGCGACCGAGACGTTGTAGTCCAGAAAGTACAGCAGCCACACCGCCCCCACCGCCGAAAACGGCACCGCCAGCAGCACCAGCGCGGCGCGCAGGGCCGAGCCGGTGTTAAGGTGCAGAAGGACAAACAGGATGAGCAGGGTCAGCGGCAGGACCGTCTGCAGGCGCTCGCGCACGCGCAGCAGGTTCTCGAACTGGCCGCTCCACAGCAGCGTGTAGCCGGGCGTCGGCCCGAGCTGCGCCGCCACCGCCGCCTTGGCCTGCGCCACATACTGCCCGATGTCGAGCTTCTGGCTGTCGAAGTCGACGTAGACGTAGGCGGCGAGCAGCCCGTTCTCATCGCGGATCATCGCCGGCCCGGTGCTAAGGTGGATGTCGGCGAGCTGGCGCAGCGCGACCTGGGTGCCGTCCGGGGTCGGCACCAGGGCGCGGCCGAGCTGCTCGGGGTCCTGGCGCAGCTCGCGCGGGTAGCGGACGTTGACGGTGTAGCGCTCGCGGCCTTCGATGGTGGTGACCACCGTCTCGCCGCCGATCGCGGCAGAGATCACCTCGTTGGCGTCCTGCACGAGCAGGCCGTAGCGGGCCAGGGCGTCGCGCCGCAGGTCGAAGTCGAGGAAGTAGCCGCCGGCGGCGCGCTCGGCGAACACCGAGCGGGTGCCGGGCAGCGGGCGCAGCGCCGCTTCGATGCGGGTGCCGAGCCGCTCCAGCTCGTGCGGGTCGGCGCCGAAGATCTTGATGCCGATCGGCGTGCGCACGCCGGTGGACAGCATGTCGATACGGGCCTTTATCGGCATCGTCCAGGCGTTGGTGGTGCCGGGGATGCGCAGCGCCTGATCGAGCTCGGTCACCAGCTCTTCGTGCGAGATGTGATCCGGCCAGGCGCTGCGCAGGATCCCCGCCAGCCAGCGCGGCGCCCAGCGCGAGTAAAACCGCGGGCGATGGCGCCACTGCGACTCGGGCTTGAGCACCAGCGTCGTCTCCATCATCGACAGCGGCGCCGGATCGGTCGAGGTCTCGGCGCGCCCGGCCTTGCCGAAAACCGTCTGCACCTCGGGGAAGCGGCGCAGCAGCCGATCCTGCTCGCTCAGCAGGCGCGCCGCCTCGGTGACCGACATGCCGGGCAGGCTGGTCGGCATGTAAAGGAGGCTCCCTTCGTAAAGCGGCGGCATGAACTCCGAGCCGAGGCGCTGGTAGACAGGAATCGTGCTGGCGACGAGCAGCGCTGCCCCGGCGAGCGTCCACAGCGGCCGCCGCAGCACCGCGCGGCACACCGGCTCGTACACGAAGAAAAGGACGCGGCTTATCGGGTGGCGCTCCTCGGGATAGTACGTCCCCACCACCAGCTGGTTGGTCAGCCAGCACAGCGGGCGCGGCGCGAAACGCAGCGGCTCCATGCGGGTAAAGATCATCCGCATCGCCGGATCGAGCGTGACTGCCAGTAGCGCGGCGATCGCCATCGCCAGGTTCTTGCTAAGCGCCAGCGGATGGAACAGCCGGCCCTCCTGATCGACCAGGGCGAAGATCGGCAGGAAGGCGACGGCGATGACCAGCAGCGAGAAGAACACCGAGGGCCCCACTTCCAAGAGCGCCTGCAGGCGGATCTGATGAAAGTCGCCCTGCCGGCCGCCGGCCTGCCACTGCTGCAGCTTCTTGTAGGCGTTCTCGACCTCGACGATGGCGCCATCGACCAGGACCCCGATCGAGATCGCGATGCCGGACAGCGACATGATGTTGACGCTCACCCCGAGCAGCTGCATGGGAATAAACGCGAGCAGCACCGCCACCGGAATCGTCACGATGGGAATGATCGCCGAGGGGATGTGCCACAGGAACACCAGGATCACCAGCGCGACGATGACAATCTCCTCCAGCAGCTTGGAGCGCACGGTGTCGATCGCGCGATCGATGAGCTCCGAGCGATCATACGTGGTGACGACCCGCACCCCACGCGGCAGCGACGGGGCGAGCTGCTGCAGCCGGTCCTTGACGCGGGCGATGACGTTCAGGGCGTTTTCGCCATGGCGCATCACGACGATGCCGCCGGTGACCTCGCCGCGCCCGTCCAGGTCGGCGATGCCGCGGCGCAGCTCGGGTCCCACGGCGACGCGGCCGACGTCTTTTATGCGCAGCGGCACGCCCTTGCCATCGGTGTAGAGCACGACCTGCTCGATGTCGGCCAGCGACTGGATGTAGCCGCGGCCGCGGACCATGAACTCGCGCCCGGACAGCTCGATGAGGCGCCCGCCTACCTCGCCGCTGCTCTTGCGCAGCGCTGCTGTGACGTCACGGATTCCCAGGTTGTGGGCAGCCAGGCGATTTGGCTCGATGGTGACCTGATACTGCTTGAGCGCGCCGCCCAGGGTCGCGACCTCGGCGACGCCCGGCACCGACTGCAGCGCGTAGCGCAGGAACCAGTCCTGGTAGGAGCGCAGCTCATCGGGGCGGTGCAGGCCGCTGTCATCGACGAGCGCATACTGGAAGACCCAGCCGACGCCGCTGGCGTCGGGTCCAAGCTCGGTGCGCACCTCGGCCGGCAGCCGCGACTGCACCTTGGCCAGGTACTCCAGCACCCGCGAGCGCGCCCAGTAGATGTCGGTGCCGTCCTCGAACAGGACATAGACATAGGAGTAGCCGAAGTCCGACAGCCCACGCACCGCCTTGACGCGCGGCGCGCCGAGCAGCGCGGTCACGATCGGGTAGGTCACCTGATCCTCGATGAGGGTCGGGCTGCGGTCCCAGCGCGAGTAGACGATGACCTGGGTGTCCGACAGGTCGGGGATGGCGTCGAGCGGGATCTCGCGCATCGA
Source organism: Polyangia bacterium (assembly GCA_044222245.1). GTDB lineage: Bacteria > Myxococcota_A > Polyangia > Palsa-1104 > JAEUJZ01 > CALFML01. Next base: position 110,023 of record JBGANQ010000022.1, read on the forward strand.
CCTTACGGCCAGCGCGACGGCGGCGGCGCATAAGAGCACGACCAGATACTTGTGGCGGGCGGCGAGGATGATGAGGCTGCGGATCATGTCACTGCGCCTCCCGCGCCGCGGCCGGCGGCGGCGTGCCAAGGCCGGTCAGCGCCGACTGCAGGCGCGACTCCGAGTCGAGCAGGAAGCTCGCCCCGCGCGCCACCTGCTCGCCTTCGCGCAGCCCGGACTTCACCTCGAGCTGACCGCCTTCGCGGTCGCCGAGCTCCACCTCGCGCGGCTCCAGCGAGTCCTGCGGGCCCAGGACAAAGACCAGCTTGCGGGTGCCGGTCTCGATCACCGCGTCGTCGGGCAGCACCAGCGCCGAGCGCGGCGCCAGGCTCAGCACCACGTCGGCGTACATCTCGGCCTTGAGCTCCTCGCGCGGATTTTTGACCTCCAGCCGGACCTTCACGGTGCGCGTCTTGGGGTCCACCGCCGGGTAGATATAGCTCACCTTCGCCGGCCAGCTGCGCCCCGGCCAGTACGACAGCGTCATCGTCGCCGCAAGCCCGAGCTGCAGGCGCGGCAGATCGTACTCGTAGACGTCGGCGAGCACCCACAGCTGCGACAGATCGACGATGTCAAACAGCGAGTCCTCGGGCCGCACGCGCATACCATGCACCGCGACCTTGCCGACTACATACCCCGAGACCGGCGAGTCGACGCGCAGGGTCTGGTTGGCCTGGCCCGAGCTCTCCAGCTGGGCGATGTCGGTCGGGCTGACGTGCAGCAGCAGCAGCTTCTGCCGCGCCGCCTCGATCAGGGTGGCGCCGCCGGCCCCCGGCCCGAGCTGCAGGCCGCCGCGCTGGCTGCCCAGGGCAATCAGATACTCCTGCTGCGCCACCAGCAGCTCGGGGCTGTACAGGGACAAGAGCGGCTCGCCTTTTTTGACGAACTTGCCGGTGAAGTCGGCGTACACCGCTTCGATGTAGGCCTCGTAGCGGGTGTGGACGTGGTGCAGCCGGGTCTCGTCATAGGTGAGCCGGCCGGCGGTGCGCAGCGTGCCGGCGAGCTGCGTCCGGCGCACCGCCACGCGCCGGATGCCAAGGAGCTGGCGGCGCTGCGGGTCAAGCAGGACCGAGACGTAGCCGCTCGGCGGCGCGGCGGCGGGCAGCGCGGAGCTCTCTGTGAGGTGCGGCGGCTCGGGCATGGGCGAGAGCTGCATGCCGCAGATCGGGCAGGCTCCTTTTTCTTCGGCGATGATCTGCGGGTGCATCGGACACTGGTAGCGGGCCGGCGCCGGCGCGGCGGTCGATGGCCGCCCCGGGGCGGGCGCGGCGGATCGCGGGACCAGGCGCATGTTGCAGATCGGACAGTCGCCGGGCCGGTCCGCGGTGATCTGCGGGTGCATCGGACAGTAGTAGGTCGTCGCCAGCGCGGTCGGTGACGGCGCCGACTGGTGGGCCTTGAGCCGGGAGCTTGCGGCCAGGGCCAGCGCCCCGCCAACGAGCATCAGCAGGGCCGCGCGCAGGACCGCGGTAAGGCTACTGCGCCGGCGCCCGGCGGGACTCTGCCGGGCGGTGGCGGCAGAGGTGAGCGCTGCGGAGGGACGCTGGCTCATTGGCGACCTCCCACGCCCGTGGCGTCGCCGCCGTCCGGGCTCTGTCCGTCGCTGATGGGACCGCCGGTGGCGGCTTCGAGCTCGGCCCAGCGCTGGCCGTACTCGGCCAGGTAGCGCTCGTACTCAAGGTGGTGCTCGCTCAGCATGCGCGCGGTCTCGAGCAGCTGGGCGAGCGAGACCCGGCCGCTCTGAAAGCCGGCCTCGGCGGCGCGCGCCGCCTGCTCGGACAGCGGAATCAGCGAGCCGCTGTGCAGGGCGAGGTGTCGCCCAGTGGTCAACAGCCGCAGCACGGCCTGCTGGACCTCGCCGCGGATCTGCTGCTGCACCGCCTGCAGCTCGGACTGCGCCGCCTGCCCCTGCGCGCGCGCCTCGCGCCCGGCGGCGCCGTAGCGAGCCAGCGAGAAGGACGGGATGCTCGCCTGCACGCCGACGGTAAATGTGTCCTGGGTGCCGCGCAGGTCCTTCATCAGGCTGGTCCACACCGCCAGGTCTGGGGCGCGCTCCTTCTGCGCGGCGAGCCCGCGGGCGCGGGCCTGCGCCGCCGCCGCCTGCACGGCCAGGAGCTCGGGCCGCTGGGCGAGCGCCCGGGCCCACAGGGCGGTCACCTCGGGCAGCGGTCGCACCGTCGGGGCGGACACCGGCAGGCCGAGCCGGGTCGGCGGCTCGGCGCCGCGCAGGGTGTTCAGGGCGGTGACCGCCAGCTCGCGCTCGCGCTCGGTGTCGAGCAGCTGGTTGTCGAGGTTGACCACCGCCTCCTGGGCCCGCAGCAGCTCGACCAGCTCGGCGCGTCCCGTGCGATAGCGCGCCGCCACCGCTGCGACCGTGCCGCCCAAGAGCTCGCGCAGCTGGCGCAGCACCTGATCCGCGCGCACCGCCAGCCAGTAGGCGTAGTAGCTGCGGCAGGCCTGCAGGCGCAGCTCGGCCGCGGTGACGCCCACCTCGGCGCGGGCGCGCGCGGCTTCGGGAGCGAGCACCGCGGCGCGCGCCCGCAGCTTGCCGGGCCACGGCAGCGGCTGGCGCAGGGTAAACATCAGCGGCACGCTCGCCACATCCCACGGCACCTGCCACAGCTCGACCATCAGCGTGGGATCGTCCAGGGTCGCTACCTGCGCCGGTCGCTCGCCGGCCGCTCGCACCTGCGCCCGCAGCGCCTGCAAGCGCGGGTTCTGGGCTTCCACCTCGGCCAGCAGCGCGCCCAGGGTCAGCGGCGCTGCCGCCGTCGGCTCCTGACCCGGCCCCACGAGCGGAGCATAGACTGGCGGCGGTGCTACCTGCGGCTCGCGACCGAGCCCTGCGAGCGGAGCAT
>JBGANQ010000122.1:0-23033 GCA_044222245.1 Polyangia bacterium
CGGCAGGCGCGACGGGCGCGGCGACAGGCGCGGCGGGCGCGGCGGCGGCGGGCGCGGCCTGCTCGGCGGCGGGCGCCGCGGCTGCCTCTACGGGTCCGCCCAGGGCGGCAAGCACCTCGGCGGCGTGGGTGTAGACGTTGACCCGCGGCCAGGCGTGGGTGACCACGCCCTTGTAGTTCAGGATGAAGGTCATGCGCGCCGCGTGCTCACCGCGCAGTGCCCCCCACTCGCTCGAGGTGCGCTGATCGCCGTCCCACACGACGTCGAAGTTCAGGTTGTTGGCCTTGGCGAAGGCGCGCAGCTCCTGCTGCGGGCCGGTGGTCACGCCGATGAGCCGGACGTTGCGCGCCTGCAGGTGCGGCATGATGTCGCGGAAGCCGGTGGCCTCGATGGTGCAGCCGGGCGCGCCGGGCTGGGGGAAGAAGTAGACGACCACCTGCTCGTGATTGTTCAGCGCGCGGCTGAGCGGAATCACATGGTCGTCTTGGTTGAACAGGGCAAAGTCGGGACCGATCTGACCTACAGCTGGCATGGTTATAAATGGTACGCGAGCCGCCGGCGCAACTCTAGAGCGCCGGTCACTCCGTCGCTGGCTGCCTGTTGACCGGGACCGCCGGGCGCGCTGGCGCCGGGCCCCATCGGGCTAGCGGCCGGGACCGCCGCGGCGCAGATCGCCAAGCTCGATCTCGGCCTTGGCGAGCTGGATGCGGGTCTGCTCCAGCTCGCGCGACAGCTCGGCGATGCGCAGCATGGCCGGCTTGAGGGCCGCCGACAGCTCGACCTCGCGCTGCTCGCGCTTTTTGATCTGCTCGGCCAGCCGATCGGCTTCTTTTTTGAGCGTCGCCTCGGTGGCGTTGTGGTTGGCGTCGCGATCCTCCAGGACCGCGATCCGCTGCTGCTGCCGCTCGCTGGTCTTGTTCAGCTCGGCGAGCTGCTTCTGCAGCACCTCGACCTCGCCGGCGGTGTCGCTGCGCAGCGACAGGAGCTCGCGCAGCTCGCGGCCCATCTCCTCGACCCGCTGCTGCAGCGCTTCCTTGTCGGCGCGCAGCCCGGCCAGAAGCTTGTGCAGGTTCTCGGTCTCGTCCTGGGCCTCGTCGCGCAGCCGCTTGGCGCGGTCCTCGGCCTGCTGGGCGATGCCGACCTCGCCGCGCAGCACCGCCTGCTCTTCGATGAGGCGGCGGATCTGCGCCCGCGCTTCGGTGAGGCCCTGCATCGTCGCGCTCATCAGACTCTGATCGACCTCGTCATCGGGTCCCGGATCACTCAGGAACTGCAGGGTCAGGCCGCCGCAGCGGACCATGTCCTGGTGCTTGAGCAGCTCCTGCTTGACCAGCCGGCCGTTGAGCATCGTGCCGTAGCTCGAGCCGGCGTCCTCGATCTGGTAGTTGCCGTCGGGAAGCCGGCGCACGAGCGCATGCTGGCGCGAGGTCCGCTTGTCCTCGCTCTTGACGGTGTTGTCCTTGGCCCGCCCGATGCGGACAGGCTGACCGCCGAGCCGCAGATCCAGGACCACCCCCTCCTCGGTGGAAATAGACAGCCGCGCAGACATGGTTTACATGATAGCCCACAACGCGGCGGCGCGGCCCCTTCATGGCGGGTCTTTGGGAAGCGAGGGCGGGAGCGGGCGCGGCGCGGGCACGGTCAAGGGGCCTCCATGAAGATCCTCCGCATCGATCACATTGCCGTGTGCGTGGAAGAGCTCGCGCCGGCGCTCAACCAGTGGCAGACCGTGCTCGGGCTGCTCGGCGGCCCGCGCGAGTACGTGCCGTCGCAGCTGACCGATGCGGCGTTCCTCCTCACCCCGGCGCAAGGCGAGGCGTGCCTGGAGCTCATCGCCCCCAGCCCCCGCGGCAAGAACGCCGGGCTGGAGAAGTTCCTGGAGAAGCGCGGCGGCCTGCACCACATCGCCTTCGCGGTGGACGAGCTGGACGCGGCGCTCGCCGAGCTGGCGGCGCGCGGGGTCGAGCTGATCGACAAAAAAGCCCGCCCGGGGGCGCGCGGCCACCGCGTCGCCTTCCTCCACCCGCGGGCGCTCGGCGGCGTCCTGGTCGAGCTGGTAGGTGCTTAGCCCGCTCGGCGAAGAGTTCTTCGCCCGGCCGACGCTGCTGGTCGCGCGCGAGCTCCTGGGAGCGCGGCTGTGTCACCGCCTGCCGGGCGGCGAGCTGCGCGCCGGCCGGATCGTCGAGGTCGAGGCCTACCTGGGACCCGAGGACAAGGCCAGCCATGCCAAGCTGCAGCGCCGCGGCGGCGGCCTGGTACCAACGCCGCGCTCGGCGGTGATGTTCGGTCCGGTGGGGCGCGCCTACGTGTACCTCATCTACGGCCTGCACACCTGCTTCAACGTCGTCGCCCATCCGCCGGCCGCGGTGGGCGCGATCCTGATTCGCGCCCTGGAGCCCGAGGCGCCGCTAGAGCCCAAGAGCTGCCGCGGGCCCGCCCGGCTGTGCGCAGCGCTGGCCATCGAGCGCCGCCACAACGGCTGCCAGCTGTGGGGTCGCGCCGCCCTGCCGGTCCCGAGCGCCGACGCCCCGGTCGCCAGTGCCGACGCGAGCGCACCCGAGGCCGACGAGCGGCTGTGGCTCGCCCCCGGGTCTCCGCTGGCGGACGCCGAGATCGCCTGCGGCCCGCGCATCGGGGTCGAGTATGCCCAGGCCGACGCCCTGCTCCCCTACCGGCTGGGCGTACGCGGCCACCCCCACCTGTCGCGCCCGTTCTGAAGCCGCCCCCAGCGCAGCCGGACGGTCCGTCGGCCTGCGGTGACCCCGCCGGGCGCCTCCCGCATGCCCCTTGGCGGGCGGCGGGCCGGAGGAAGGCGGGGATCGCGCCCGGATGCCGTAAGATCGGAGGCTAGCCAAGTAGAGCTCTATAGGAGGGGGTCTATGTCTAGCGTCCATAACGATGTGCACCTGAGCTTTCGCCCGAACCCGAGGTCCCAGCGGCGACCGGTCCCGCCGGCGCGGCTTGTGACCACCGCCGGGCTGGTCGCCTGCGGCCTCGCCCTGCTCAGCGCGCTGCCGGCCGCCCGCGCCGGCAAGTGCCCGAACCTGGCCATCCTGCTCGATCAGTCGGCCTCGATGGGCCAGGACCCGATGGGGGTCCAGCAGCCGCAGGGCTCGCCGAGTGCCAAGTGGGCCATCGCCACCTCGGCGCTGACCCGCCTGAACAACCGCTTCGATGGCCTGTTGCCGATCGGCTACAGCAACTTCCCCTCGATGAACAACGCCTGCATGACCCAGGGGCTGCGCATCCCGGTCGGCTACGGCAACCGGGTGGCGATCAACAACGCGATGATCGACTTCCCGTTCTCGGGCGGCAGCACACCGATCTGTGACGCGATCAAGAAGCTGGCCGCCGAGCCGCTGCTCAAGGACCCAAGCCGTGGCCAGTTCATCCTGCTGGTCACCGACGGCGCCCCTGCCGCCGCCTGCTGCGGCGCCGATCCGGTGCAGGCCACCGTCGACGCGATCACCGCCGCTGCCCAGCAGAGCCCGCCGATCTACACCTTCGTCGTCGGCTTTGGTCAGCTGGCGCTCGCCGAGCAGCAGGCGCTGACCCGCATGGCGCTGGCCGGCGGCTTCCCGGACAACAGCTCGGTCCTCAAGTACTACAAGGCCGAGACGACCGCCGACCTCGACGCGGCGCTAGGCCGCATCCTCATGCAGATCAACGGCGGCGACGCCGGCCCGCTCATCACCTGCGAGGACGGCTGCTACGGCACCGCCTGCCCGAGCGGCCAGATCTGCCAGCAGAACGCCTGCAAGCCCAACCCCTGCGCCGGCAAGACCTGCCCGGCCGACCAGAGCTGCCAGTCCGACGGCTCGTGCGCCGCGGCCTGCGTGGTCAGCTGTCCGATGGGCTCGGTCTGCCAGCGCGGCCGCTGCGTCGCCGATGCCTGCAGCGGCAGCTGCGGCGCCGGCGAGCTGTGCGACTCCTCGACCAGCCAGTGCAAGCCCGACCCCAAGTGCCAGGGCATCGTCTGCCACACCAGCCAGGGCTGCTTCGGCGGCGTCTGCGTCGACAACCCCTGCGTCTACCTGACCTGCCCGAGCGGCTACACCTGCCGCGACTTCAACGGCTCGTGCCAGCTGCCGGCCGGGACCGAGCCGCCCAAGTCGGGCGGCTGCGATTTCGCCCGCACCCCGCACAAGACCTCGGGCGCAGCGGCCCTCTCCGCCACTGCCCTGCTCCTTATCGCCTTGTCCCGCCGGCGCCGTCGCAGCGCGCTCAGCTGACCGGTCCGGCAGCCACCGCCGGCGCGGTGTCGGCGCCGGTGAACAGCGGCGCGCTCGCCGGCAGCTCGTGCTCCCACTTGCCGACGACCACCGAAGCCAGGCAGTTGCCAAGGACGTTGACCGTGGTGCGCGCCATGTCCATCACCGCGTCGACGCCCAGGATGGTCGCGATCCACTCCACCTTCAGCCCGTAGGTCGCGCACGCCGAGGCCAGCACCACCAGGCTGGCGCGCGGCACCGCCGCCACACCCTTAGAGGAGATGAGCAGGGTCAGCATCATCTCCAGCTGCAGCCACAGCGGCATCGCTTTGTTAGTCGCCTGGGCGATGAACAGCGCCGCCAGCGCCAGGTACAGCGTCGAGCCGGCGAGGTTGAAGCTATAGCCCGCCGGCAGCACGAAGCCGACGATGCGCGCCGGCACGCCCAGCCGCTCCATCGCCGAGATCGCCTTGGGCAGCGCCGACTCCGACGAGGTGGTCGAGAACGCGAGCAGCAGCGGCTCCTTGAGCTCGCGCATCACGCGGCCGATCTTCATGCCGGTGAGCGCCTTGACGCCAAACAGCAGGAGCACCACGAAGATGACCAGCGCCACGTACAGCGCCCCGACCAGCTTGAACAGCTGCAGCATCACCCCCAGCCCCTGGCTGCCGATCGCCGCCGCCATCGCCGCGAACACGCCGATCGGGGCCAGCGACATCACATACTCGGTGACCTTGAACATCGCCTCGGCGACGCCCTGCAGCACATGGACCACCGGCCGCCCGCGCTCGCCGATGGCGCTGAGGGCCATGGCAAACAGCACCGAGAAGCACACGATCTGCAGGATCGAGTTGGACGCCATGGCGGCGACGATGCTCTCGGGCACCAGCTGCTCGTAGAAGGGCTTGGGGGGCGGCGGCGGCTCGAAGTGCAGGCCGGCGCGCTCGACCGCGCCCAGGCCCGGCTTGAGCAGGTTGGCGGCGCCCAGGCCCACCACCAGCGCCACCGCCGTCGCCACCCAGAACCAGGTCAGCGACTTGAGCAGCAGGCGGCCGATGTGGCGCTGCCCGGCCCCCGCCAGGCCCACCACCAGCGTCGAGAAGATGATCGGCGCCACCAGCAGCTTGATGAGGCGGATGAACAGCGCCGCCACCCACTGCAGCTTCACCGCCACCCCGGGCGCCAGGTAGCCGACCAGCACCCCGAGCACTAGCCCGAGCAGGATCCAGGTGGTGAGGCCGACGCGCTTCATCAAGGGCTCCGCCCGCCGGCCGCGGCCTGCGCCTCGCCAAGCCAGTCGCGCGGGCGCAAAAAAGCGGCCAGCTCGGCCTCCGGGCTGCCCGGCTCGGGCCGGAAGTCGTACTCCCAGCGGCACAGCGGCGGCAGCGACATCAGGATCGACTCGACGCGGCCGTCGGTCTTGAGGCCGAACATGGTGCCGCGATCATAGAGCAGGTTGAACTCGACGTAGCGGCCGCGCCGGTAGAGCTGGAACTGCCGCTCGCGCTCGCCGTAGCTTTGGTCCTTGCGGCGGTGGACGATCGGCAGGTAGGCGGGCAGAAACGCCGCGCCGGCGCTGCGCCAAAACTTGTGGGTGCCGGCCAGGTCGTCGCTCAGGTAGTCGAAGAACAGGCCGCCGACGCCGCGCGTCTCGCCGCGGTGGCGGAGGAAGAAGTACTCGTCGCACCAGGCCTTGAAGCGCGGGTAGAAGCCGGGATCGTGGGCGGCGCACGCCTCGTGCAGCACGCGGTGAAAGTGCACCGCGTCTTCGAAGAACGGGTAGTAGGGGGTCAGGTCGGCGCCGCCGCCGAACCAGCCGGCGCTGCCGCGGCGGAGGAAGCGGAAGTTGGCGTGGGTGGTCGGGATGTAGGGGTTGCGCGGGTGCAGCACCAGCGACACCCCGGTGGCGTAGAAGGCCAGGCCGTCCCCAGGCATGGTGGCGGCAAACTCGGGTGAGAACTCGCCGAAGACCTCCGAGGTGTTGACCCCAGCCTTCTCGAAGACCGCGCCGTCCTGCAGCACCGCCGTGAGGCCGCCGCCGCCGCTCGGGCGCTCCCAGCGGTCAAAGCGGAAGCTGGCGCGGCCGTCGATCGCTTCCAGAGCGCTGCAGATCTGCTGCTGCAGCGCCGTCACGTCCGCCGCCGCGGTGCGGCACAGCGCCGCCAGGTCCACCGGCGCCGCGGTCTGGCCGGGCCGAGGAAGCTTTTCCGAGGATTGTGGGGGGGAGCTAGACATTTGCGTATCTTACCATGTAGATGGCGCGGTCACGGGGTGCGGCCGCGGGCGGCTACTGGAGCTGCAGGGCGTACTGCTGCCAGTCGGTGCCGCCGCGCTCGTCCTGCACCACCAGCCACAGGCTGACGGTGGTGGTCTCGGCGGCGGCAGGGTACTTGTCGCCATTTCGCCACTGCGTCTGCGGCTTGGCGGCGCCGGTGCGCAGCTCGCTGAAATCGCCGTCGCTGGCAAACCAGCTGAAGCGCGGCGTCTCGGTGATGCCGGTGCGGCCGCTGTCGTCGAGCGCGTCGTAGGTCTCGAGCGTGCCGGCGACCACCCGGCCGGTGAGGAACGTCCCCTGGCTGCGCGGCACCGCGTAGGGGGTGCAGGTGCCGCCAGCGCACGGGGCCAGCGGCTGCAGCGTCCCATCGGCCTGGGCGCTGCCGAGCAGCGCGTCGAGCACCGGGTTGTGGTTGGGCGGCGGCAGCGCGATGCCGAGCGCCGGCACCGCGATGACCACCCGCAGGTAGTTGTAGCCGACCTCGCTGTCGCGGTTGTCGGCTGGGCTGCCGCCGACGGCGCTCACGCGCAAGAGGATCGGTAGCAGGATCGACAGCGGCCGGGTCGGCAGCATCTGGCCGCTGCCGCCGCTGCCGCCGCCCTGGCCGCTGCCGGCCAGCGCCGTCTGCAGGAATGCGAGCAGGGTGCCCTTGAGCACGTCGGTGGGCAGGGTCAGCGCGCCGCTGCCATCGGCGCTGAGGGCGCCGGCCGGGTTCAGGTAGACAAGCGAGCGGTTGGTCTTGGGGTCGGGGTCTTCGGGCCCCCACTTCCGGCAGTCCGGGTCCAGGGTGCCGGGGCTGTACAGCGACCGCACGCCGACGCACAGATACCAGTCGTACTGCAGCGGCCGCGGCGCCGCCAGCCGCCGCCCCGGCCCGGTCGGCGCTCCCACCAGGCTGCTCAGGGTGACGCTGCTGGTGGTAAACATGAGGTCGAAGCCGCCGGCCCCGGGCACGATCTGCGCCTGCAGCTCGGCGGCGGTGGGACCGGCCGCGGGATCGCCGCTGCTCACCCGCACCCCGAGGATGCGCAGCTCGCGCACCAGGGAGTCTGGATCGATGTCGTTGGCACAGCCCCCAAGCGCCCCCAGCGTCACCACAAGGCCCAGCCAAGCTGCCAGATTATGCTGTCGCATCAGAAGTCCGCTCGCAGTCCGATGTTGGGAAAAAACGGGATGCCGGTGATTCCGGCCGACTGATAAAGCTGCCGGCCGCCGTACACGGTGGCCTCGCTGTTGCTGTAGTTGTAAAGGTTCTGGATGTCCAGGTAGAGGCCGAGCTTCCAGCGGTTGAACACCCAGGTCTTGTCGATGCGCAGGTCCAGCTGCTGGAACGCCGGCAGGCGTGTCGAATAGATGCCGCCGTTTATCTGCAGCCAGTCCTGCGAGGTGGTGTCGCGCAGCCCGCCGACCACCGGCGTCGCCGGGTTGCCGGTGACGTAGCGGAAGCGCACCCCGACCTCCAGGTTCCACCACGGCAGCTTGTAGCTGGCGATGATGGTAAGGATGTGCGTCTGGTCGAAGCGGAACAGCCGCCACGGGTCCTCGGGCGAGTCCTTGCGCTCGCTCTTGGAGACCGTATAGGCGATCCAGCCGAACAGCCCGCGCCACAGCTTCTGCCGGATGAGGAAGTCGCCGCCGACGACCCGGCCCAGGCCCCCGTTGTTAAAGCGCGTCGTCGGGTCGGACACCACCAGCGAGCGCAGGTCCTTGTAGAAGAACTGGCCCTGCACGTTCAGCGTCGCGGTGATGTCGGACTCGACGCCGGCGACGTAGGTGGTGCCGCGCTCGGCGAGGAGCAGCGGGTTGCCAAACGACTGCGCCAGCTCCTGCGGCTGCGGCAGCTGGCTGAAAAGGCCGATGCCGAACTTGAGCAGCAGGTACTTGGGCACCACCTGGCCGAACACCAGCAGCCGCGGCTCGGGGCTGAGCAGCGTGCGCTCGTAGGTCCCCTGGTACGAGCGGATGTAGCTCGCGTCGAAACGGAACTGCGGTGAGACGGCCAGGCGCTTGTCGAAGAACTCGAAGCGGGCGATGACGTACGGGGCGGTGCGCAGGATGTCGAGCGCCGACTGATCGCGCACCGAGCTCAGCACCGACAGCGGCGCCCCGCCGCCGCCGCCTCCGCCTCCGCCACCCGAGCCGTTGCCGCCAAGCTGCGGCGCCAGCACGTCGAAGCTCGTGTGGCTGCCCTCGAAGTCGACGCCGCCGGCGACGTTGAACCAGCTGGTGAAGCGGTGGCGCAGCTCGCTGCGCAGGTTGTAGACAAGCGACAGGATGTTCAGGCTCAACGAGACGCCGCCGATGCCCACCGCTGCATCGCCCGAGCCGAGCCGCACCGTGTCGGTCCCCACCGACGGCATGACTGTCAGCACGGTGTCGGTGCTGAAGCGGTGCGTCCAGCGCAGCCGGGCGCGGCTGAAGTAGTTCTTGGTGTTCAGATCGACGTTGGTGGCGGGGTCGGGGTTCTCGACTCGCGCCTCCAGGCTGTCCGAGGAGCCGAAGATGAACAGGTCGAGATCGTCGCTCTTGGTCGGGCGGTAGCGCAGCGCGACCTGGTAGTCCCAGTAAAACGGTGAGACCTGGATGTTGCTGCGGTTGAACAGCGGCAGGAACGCCGAGATCCAGCTCAGCCGCGCCCCGACGGCGAAGTGCAGCTTCTTGGTGATCGGCCCCTCCAGGGTCAGCGAGCCGTCGATAAGATCCAGGGTCAGCGAGCCGTGGACGCGGTCGTCCTTGGGCGAGCGGGTGGCGACGTCAACGATGCCGCCCAGGCCCCGGCCGAAGTCGGCGCTGTACGCGCCCGGCTTGAACGTGATCTGCGAAACAAACTCGGAGTTGATCGTCGCCCGCAGGCCGCCGAAGTGATAAAGGACCGGGATGAGGACGCCGTCGGCGTAGACCCGGGTGTCGTTAGGAGCCGAGCCCCACACCACCAGCAGGCCGCTGATAAAGGGCGCGCGGGCCACGCCCGGCAGGTTCTGCACCGCCTTGATCGCGTCGTTGTTGGTGCCGGGGATGCGCTTGAGCTCGTTCACCGACAGGACGGTCTCGGTGATCTCCTTGCGCACCGCCTCGGCGCGCACCACGACCTCGAAGGGGTTGCCGCGCTTGGGGGCAAAGTAGGTGATCGAGGTGCGCTTGCCGGCGGTGAGGGTCTCGACGCTCTGGGTCTTCTGGATAAGCGGCCCGCGCAGGATGACCTGGTAGGTGCCGGGCGGCAGCTCGTCATAGTGGAAGCGGCCCTGGGGGTCGGTGGTCTGCTCGATCGGCTCGCCGGTGGGCTCGCCGGTGGGGCCGCGCACCTTGCTATTCTTATCGGCCGGCGGCGGCAGGACGCGCCACGGGGTCAGGGTGACGCGGATGCCGGCCAGGGGATCGCGGTTGCCCTTCTCCAGGACCACCCCGTCGAACGGCACCACCGGTCGCGCCGCGGCCGCGGGCGGCGGCACGGCGGCTTGCTTGGACTCGGCACTGCTCGCTGCCGCGTCCCCAGCCGCGGCCTTCTCGCTCGCCGCCGCCGAGCCGGGCGGGGCGGGTGCCGACTCTCCTGCCGGCGCGGTCCTCGGCTTCTCACCGGCAGCCGCGGCCTGGTCGACCGTCTTGCTCGCCGCCGCCTTCTCACCGGCTGCAGGGGCGGCCGTGTCGCTGCCGGAGGGGGCGGCCTTGTCGCTGCCAGAGAGGGCGGCCTTGCCGCTGCCGGAGGGGGCGGTCTTGCCGCTGCCCGCAGCCGCCGCGGCCTGGTCGGCCGCTGGCGCAGGGGGGCCGGACTGGTCAGGTGCCGCTGCCGCGTCCGAGCGCTCGCTCGCTGCGGGAGGCTGGGCCGCCGCGCCCGGCTGCTCAGACTCTGTAATCGGCGGTGCCGGGCCCGCTGCAGGATCGACGGGCTGGGCCGCCGCGCCCGACCGGGTCCGCCGCGGCTTCGCGCCCGCCTTCTGCGCCGGACCGCGCGCCGGCTTGACCGCCCGCTTGGCGATCGGAGCCGTCTCGGCTGTCCAGGCGGCCCGCGGGGTCAGCGCGCCTCCAGTCGCCAGGATGAAAAGACCCAGGAACGCGCCGAGAAACAAGCTGCCGAGCGCCCGCAGGCGGCGCCCTGGGGAGCCGCCTGGGCTCACCGGCCGCAGGCGCGCTGGACGCAGACAAGACCACATGCAGGATAGAGTCGCCCGGGCAGAAGGACTAAGCCGAGGTGCCGACGCCCCCGGCCGCAAGTATGGATCCATGCTTTGGTCGTGAAGGTAGCCGAGCTAGGGGCGCGATGCGACTGTTTCTGCGGCCCACCGGCGCTGCAGCGTCGGGCCGCAGGCCCGGGCCAAGAGCTTGCAGCGGACGCTTGGGCGGCCTTGGCCAGCGGGGCCTGGCGATCGGCGCCGGCAGACAAGCTCAGCGACCTCGCTTGGGCGGCGGTCTTGACAGCGGCCCTGCCCAAGTGGTAAGTGCTCGGGCCTCAAAGCTCTCCGGAGAATCTATGCTCTTGTCCGCACTGGCGCTGGTCTTGGCGGAGGCCACTGAATCAATCGATGGGGAAAAAGCCCCACCAGTCATTGATATCGACGGCACGGTACTCGTGCAGTTCGCCATCTTTGTCGTGATGTTCCTGATCTTGCGAGCCTTCCTCTTCAAGCCGTACTTGAAGATGCGACAGGATCGCGCCGACAACATTGAAGGCGCCGAGGTCAAGGCGCGGCAGGCCGAGCAAAAGGCCACCGAGCTGGAGGCGCAATATAAAGAGCGCATGCAGAAGGCTCGCGCCCACGCCGACAGCGAGCGCACCACCCTGCAGAACCAGGGCCGCGCCCGCGAGGCCGAGCTGCTCGCCCAGGCGCGCGAGCGGGCGCAGGCGCGCATCAATGAGACCCGGGGCCAGATCACCGCCCAGGTGGACGCCGCGCAGCGCGAGCTCGGCCTGCGCGCTCAGGCGCTGGGCCACCAGATCGCCAGCAAGCTGCTCGGAAGGGAGGTCTAGGCGATGCGCGCACCTCGACGCTTGTACTCGCCGCGACCCGGCACCCTGGCCCGCCTGCTCGGCGCCGGGGCGCTGCTCGTCCTGCCCGTGACCTGGGCCCTGGCTCAGCCGGCGGCACCTGCCCCCACGGCCCCCCCGCCGCCCGCCGCCGCGGCTGCCAGCCCCGAGCCGGCCGGTCAGCCTGTGAATCCGCCCGCGCCCGAAGCGGCAGCGGCAGCGCCGACCGCAGTCGCGCCCGCCGCCCCCGCAAATCCCGAGGCCGCGCCGCCGGCCAACCCGGAAGGCACGCCCGCGGCAGTGGCCCCCGAGGCCGCGCCGCCGCCCCCGCCGGCCGTGCCCATCCACGATCCGGTGGTCGCCGCGCCAAGCGGCGAGCACGCCGCCGGCACCCCAAGCGGCGAGCACGCCGCCGGAACCGAAGGGCATCATGACGTGGCCGAGGGCGTGGCGACCGGCGAGCATGGCGAGCACGCCGAGCACGAGCACGGGCCGCTCATCGAGAACTGGTGGAGCTGGGACTACGGGCCCGGCAAGAGCCACCGGCACCCGCCGTTCGGCTTCGCCCTTATCAACTTCGTCGTCTTCCTGTACCTGCTCAACCGCCTCGCCGGCAAGGACCTGCGCGGCTTTATGCTGTCGCGCCACACCGAGGTCCGCAAGGCCCTGGATCGCGCCCGCGAGGTCGAGGCCAAGGCGCAAGAGCAGCTGCGTCACTTCGCCGAGCGCACCCAGGCGGTGGACGCCGAGATCACGGCGCTGCTCGCCGGCTTCCAGAAGCAGGCCGAGGCCGAGCGGCAGACCATCATCGCCCGCGCCGAGGCCGACGCCCAGAAGCTGCTCCGCGACGCCGAGTCGCAGGTCCAGGTGGCGCTCGACAGCGCCCGCCGCGAGCTGGAGCAGAAGGCGGCGCTGCTCGCCGTGGAGCTGGCCGAGAAGCTCCTGGTGTCGCGCATCAACGACGCCGACCAGCAGCGCCTGGTCGACCGCTATGTCGCCCAGGTCGAGGGCTTGACCGGCAAGCCGGGCACGGCTACGGAAGGACTGTCCTAATATGCTCAGCGGCTCTGTATCGCGTCGCTACGCGCGAGCGATCCTGCTCATCGGAGAGCAGAACCAGAACTCCGACATCCTCGCCAGCGAGATCGATCGCCTGGCGGCCACCTACGACAAGAGCGTCGAGCTGCGCAGCGTGCTCGAGAACCCCGCCTTCTCGGTCACCCAGCGCCAGGCGGTGCTCGATGAGCTCAGCCGCCGGCTGATGCTGTCGCGGACCATCCACAACTTCGCCTCGCTGCTGCTTTTGCGAAATCGCCTGTCAGCGCTGCCCGGCATCTCCCGTCACCTGCGCCTGCTGGTGGACGAGCAGGCCGGGCGGGTGCGCGCCCGCGTGACCTCGGCGCGGCCGCTCGACGCGGCGACCGAGACGCGCATCGCCATCGCCATCGGCAAGGCGACCGGACGCGCCGTCCTTTTGGAGAAGCAGATCGACCCAGCGCTCATCGGCGGCATCGTCACCCAGGTCGGCGACATCGTCTACGACGGGAGCCTGGCTACCGAGCTGCAGAAGCTGCGTGACCACTGGCTGCAGAGCTAGCAGCAGCCGGCGGTGCCGCCGACCGTCGGCGGGCCGCAGCCTGGTCCGCCCCCGGGGCGGCTTTATCGATGCATCCGAGTTTCGCAACCGACCACGCGCACGACCCGCGCCGCGCGCGGCACTAAAGATAGGAACCGACTATGGAGCTCAGGGCCGAAGAGATCTCGCAAATCATCCGCAAGCAGATTGAGGACTACGACCAGAAGGTCTCGGTCCAGGAGACCGGCACAGTCCTCGTGGCCGGCGACGGTATCGCCCGCGTGTACGGCCTGGCGGGCGCGATGGCCGGAGAGCTTGTGGACTTCCCCCACAACATCAAGGGCATGGTCTTAAACCTCGAAGAGGATAACGTCGGCGTCGCCCTGCTCGGCGCCTACGAGCTCATCCGCGAGGGTGATGTGGTCAAGCGCACCGGCCAGATCGCCTCGGTCCCGGTCGGGCCCGAGATGCTCGGCCGCGTGGTCAACGCCCTTGGCCAGCCGGTCGACGGCAAAGGCCCGATCTCGACCAAGCTGACCCGCCAGGTCGAGGTCAAGGCCCCCGGCATCATCGCCCGCAAGTCGGTGCACGAGCCGATGCAGACCGGCATCAAGGCCATCGACGCGATGATCCCGATCGGCCGCGGCCAGCGCGAGCTCATCATCGGCGACCGCCAGACCGGCAAGACCGCGGTGGCCGTCGATACGATCATCAATCAAAAAGGCCAGAACATGCACTGCATCTACGTCGCCATCGGCCAGAAGCAGTCGACGGTGGCGTCGGTCGTGGATCGCCTGAACCAGACCGGGGCGATGGAGTACACGACGGTGGTGGTGGCCTGCGCCAGCGAGCCGGCGCCGCTGCAGTTCCTCGCCCCCTACTCGGGCGTGGCGATGGGCGAGTACTTCCGCGACAACGGCAAGCACGCCCTTATCATCTACGACGATCTTAGCAAGCAGGCGGTGGCCTACCGCCAGCTGTCGCTGCTGCTGCGCCGCCCGCCGGGCCGCGAGGCGTACCCCGGCGACGTGTTCTACCTGCACAGCCGCCTGCTCGAGCGCGCCGCCAAGATGTCCGATGAGCAGGGCGCCGGCTCGCTCACCGCGCTGCCGATCATCGAGACCCAGGCCGGCGACGTGTCGGCCTACATTCCCACCAACGTCATCTCGATCACCGACGGCCAGATTTATCTTGAGACCGACCTGTTCTTCGCCGGCATCCGCCCGGCGGTCAACGTCGGCATCTCGGTGAGCCGGGTCGGCGGCTCGGCGCAGGTGCCGGCGATGAAGAAGATCGCCGGCACGCTGCGCCTGACCATGGCGCAGTACCGCGAGCTCGCCGCCTTCGCGCAGTTCGGCTCCGAGCTGGACAAGGCGTCGCAGGACGCCCTGAACCGCGGCGCCCGCATGGTCGAGATCTTGAAGCAGGTCCAGTACCAGCCGCTGTCGGTCGAGAAGCAGATCCTCATCCTGTACGCGGGTCTTTCGCCCAAGGGCTACCTCGACCAGGTGCCGGTCTCCGAGGTCCAGCGCTACGAGCGCGAGCTTTTCGCCTTCGTCGAGGCGCGCGGCAACGTGCTGCCGACCATCGCCGAGAAGGCGCTCAAGGGCTCCGAGTACAAGTCGCTCACCGAGCTCATGGACAAGATCATCGGCGAGTTTGCGCAGGGCTTCTCGGCACAGCCGGCCCACAAGGCCAAGGCCAGCTAAGCCATGCCTTCGCTCAAGGCGATTCGCAAGCGCATCTCCTCGGTGAAGAACACCCAGAAGATCACCAAGGCGATGAAGATGGTCTCGGCCGCCAAGCTGCGGCGAGCCCAGGAGTCGGTGCAGGCCATCCGCCCGTACGCGCGGCGCCTGGGCGAGATCGCCCACGATCTGGCAGAGCGCCTGGCCGCCGAGCCGATGGCCGAGGCAGCCCCACCGGCCGCGGCGCCGCCCGCTGCCGAGGCCGGCGCCGAGCCGGTCACGCCAGAGACGCCGCCGGCGGCGCAGCTGCAGCGCATCCTGCTCGGCCAGAACGAGCAGCGCATCCGCCTGGTGGTGGTCAGCGCCGACCGGGGCCTGGCCGGCGCCTACAACAGCAACATCTTCCGCCGCACCGAGCGCTTCATCACCGAGCAGAAGCTGCTCGGCGGCCGCACGGTCGAGCTGTGCGTGCTCGGCAAGAAGGGCCGCGACTACTTCCGCCGCCGGCCGCACAAGGTGGTAAGCGACCTCGGCGGCGCCGATCCCAAGACCGCCGGCGCCCGCGCCAAGGAGCTGGCGGCGATGCTGACCGCGGCGCTGCTGGCCGATCAGGTGGACGCGGTGTACGTCGTGTACAACGAGTTCAAGAGCGCGGCGACGCAGTCGGTGCGGCTGGAGCGGCTCTTGCCGATCTCGGTAAAGCCGCCGGCGACCGGGGCGACCGACGAGCCGCAGACCCTGGTCGACTACCTGTACGAGCCGGGCCGCGAGGAAGTGCTGCTGCACCTTCTGCCGCTGTACCTGGAGACCGAGCTGCTCCGCCTCCTTTTGGAGGCGATCGCCGCCGAGCAGGGCGCCCGCATGAGCGCCATGGATAACGCGTCGCGAAACGCCAAAGAGATGATCTCGCGACTGACCTTGCAATATAACCGCGCCCGCCAGGCGGCCATCACCAAAGAGCTGATGGAGATCGTCGGTGGTGCTGAGGCACTAAAGGGATAAGCAATGGAAACCAGCACGACTACGAACCTTGTCGGCCGCGTCACCCAGGTCATTGGCCCGGTTGTCGAAGTGGAGTTCACCGGCGCCCTGCCGGAGATCTACACCGCCCTGACGCTGTCTAACCCCGCGATCAGCAGCGCCAAGGGCAACCTCACCATCGAGGTCGCGCAGCACCTGGGCGAGCACACGGTGCGCTGCATCGCCATGGACACCACCGACGGCCTGACCCGCGGTACGCCGGTGACCAACACCCAGGCGCCGATCAAGGTGCCGGTCGGGCCCGAGGTGCTCGGCCGCATCCTCAACGTCATCGGCGAGCCGGTGGACGAGCGCGGCGCGGTCAACGGCAAGAAGTTCTGGCCGATCCACCGCCCGACGCCCAAGTTCACCGACCAGAGCACCAAGGTCGAGATCCTCGACACCGGCATCAAGGTCATCGACCTCCTGGCCCCCTACCGCCGCGGCGGCAAGATTGGCCTGTTCGGCGGCGCCGGCGTCGGCAAGACCGTGCTCCTGCAAGAGCTCATCCACAACGTCGCCAAGGCCAAGGGCGGCTTCTCGGTGTTCGCCGGCGTCGGCGAGCGGTCTCGCGAAGGCAACGACCTGTACCACGAGTTCATGGAGTCGGGGATCATCGACGAGAAGGACCTGACGCACAGCAAGGTCGCCCTGGTCTACGGCCAGATGAACGAGCCGCCGGGGGCGCGCGCCCGCGTCGCCCTGTCCGGCCTCACCATCGCCGAGTACTTCCGCGATGAAGAGGGCCGCGACGTGCTGTTCTTCGTCGACAACATCTTCCGCTTCACCCAGGCCGGCTCCGAGGTCTCGGCGCTGCTTGGCCGCATCCCGAGCGCCGTCGGTTACCAGCCGACGCTCGCCACCGAGATGGGCGCCCTGCAGGAGCGCATCACCTCGACCAGCAAGGGCTCGATCACCTCGGTGCAGGCGATCTACGTGCCGGCCGACGATCTCACCGATCCGGCGCCGGCCACCGCGTTCGCCCACCTGGACGCGACGACGGTTCTGTCGCGCGCGATCTCCGAGCTCGGCATCTACCCGGCCGTCGATCCGCTCGACTCGACCTCGACGCTCTTGCAGCCGCACATCGTCGGCGCCGAGCACTACCAGTGCGCTCGCGACGTGCAGCGGGTGCTGCAGCGCTACAAGGAGCTGCAGGACATCATCGCCATCCTCGGCATGGACGAGCTGTCCGAAGACGACAAGATGCTGGTGGCGCGCGCCCGCAAGATCCAGAAGTTCCTCAGCCAGCCGTTCCATGTCGCCGAGCAGTTCACCGGCCTCAAGGGCAAGCTGGTGTCGCTGGCCGACACGATCCGCAGCTTCCGCGGCATCGTCGATGGCGAGTACGATCACCTCTCCGAGCAGGCGTTCTACATGGTCGGCTCGATCGAGGACGCGGTCGAGCAGCACAAGAAGCTGGCCGCGGGAGCGCGATAGCTCATGCTCAAGCTCCATGTCGTCACCCCCGAGGGGCCGGCGCTTGAACACGAGGCCGATGAGGTCACCCTGCCCGGCCTGCTCGGCGAGTTCGGCATCCTCCCCGGCCACGTGCCGCTCCTGGCCGCCGTCAAGGCGGGGGTCCTGCGCTACCGCGCGGGGGCGGAGCGCGGGCGCCTGGTCATCGGCCCCGGCTTCGCGCGGGCCGATGGCAAGGACGAGGTGTCGGTCGTGGTGCAGAAGTCGCTCGCGGCCGACAAGGTGAGCCGCGAGGCCGCCGAGAAGCTGCTGCAGGACGCCGAGGCGCGCCTGCAGGAAGAGGGCGACGAGGCCAAGACCGCCGTCGCCACCACCGATCGCGACTGGGCCCAGGCCCAGCTCGACGCCCTCAAGGCGAGCTGAGCCCTCCTTCCCTCTCCTTTTTTCCCCTCTGGCCCTTGTGGCCCGCTAGGTGCTGCGGGCCTGAAACACCAACAAAGTAGCGTCCTCCTGGGTGTCGTTGCACACCCCATGGAGGACGCCCGCCTTGGCAAAGGCCGCCTGCTGCGGCTTTAGCACCTGCGACTGCTCGCCGATGAGCAGCGTCGGCTGGCCGCTTAGCACGACGTAGATCTTGTCGATGTTGTCGTGTGAGTGGACGCGCTGCGCCTGGCCCGGCCGCAGGCAGTAGACGTCAAAGAGCAGGCGCTCGGACTCGCACAGCGCGACCTTGTTCAGCTTCACCTGAGAAAACTGCACCCGGTCTGCGATATCCACGAACATGGGAGCCTCCAAAAAAGGACCCCATCCTACCTGCCCCCCGGCGGCGGAGCCAGCCCCCGGTTGCCGGCGCGGCGCCGCTCAGGAGGCGATGAGCTGGGCGCCGTGGCCGGCGGTGGCCTCCGGGGCGCCGTGCCAGCGCATGACGCGGCGCTGCCAGATGCCGTCTTTTTTGGCGCTGCGGAACAGCTGGCGGCCCAGCGCCACCAGGTGCTTGTGGACCCACGGCGCGACCGGCGGCGCCCCCGGGGGCGTGCTGCCCTGGTCGGTGACCTCGCAGTCGCCGGTGTGGACGCTGATGCGGACCTGATAGGCGTGCTGCACTTCTGGAAGGTAGATGCGCGCCGCGTAGCAGGCGACCGCGTCGTCCACCAGCAGGCGATCGAGCTGAAATCGAGCCCCGAACTGGGGCGTCAGTAAAGTTGCCATGTAATTTTCTATAGCTCACGATTGGTCGAATGTCCATCCACTGAAGTCAGCGCGGGGTGGCAGACTCTCGGCTTTCTCCCCACAAGCGGCCGCCCGGCTGGAGCCTGGCCGCGGGGCGGCTGCGGTGGGCCTGGCGGCTGCGTCATCTGCGTTACATTGCTACTTGCTCATCGCTAGTAAGTGCGCTAGCGATGGGCGTATGACCAAGCCACCAACCAAGTGGTCGTTTCCCCGACGCCCCTCTTACGGCGTCCTGGAGCGCTTCATCGGCCAGGAGATCAACGTATTCGGCCCCCGGGCCAGTGACGAGCACGACAACTGCCTTGGCGGCGGCTTCCTCGTCAGCATCGAGGACGGCTTCATGCTCCTGTCCGAGCGGCAGGGCGAGACCCCGGACCTGGCGGTGGCGCTCAATGAAGTGGTAGTCATCGCGGTGGTCAAGGACCGCCCCGAGCTCACCGCGGTCGATGGCGGCAAGGTCCACCGCTTCCGCCGCCCGGATCCGCCGCCGCCGAGCGAGACCGCGGGCGAGGGCAGCGGCGCAGGCGACGAGCTCGAGGACAACTAGCAGGCCGCGGCCGGCGAGCGCCTCGCCTAGGCCGCCGCGCTCGCCGTCGCTCGGCCGCGCCCGGGGGCGGCTTGGGGCAGGCGGGCGGCGGCGGGTCTTCACAAAAAGGTTTTGACAAGACCCCGGAAGTCCTCTTAAATGCCTCTTGTTTCTCGACTACCTATTCCGGGGTAGCTCAGTCGGCAGAGCAGGTGGCTGTTAACCACCGGGTCGGGGGTTCGAATCCCTCCTCCGGAGCGAAGAAATCTTTGAAACCCCGCCATTTCAACATGGTGGGGTTTTTTTATTTCTCGACCCCGCCAGGGCGCTCCTTTCGGACCTTGGCTCAGTGACCGGGGGCGGGGCGGCCGCCGATGACCTCGGCGACGCGCTGACGCATCGCGTCGCGCTGGGCGGCGGTGCGCGCCTCCAGGTTCAGGCGCAGCACCGGCTCGGTGTTGCTCGGCCGGACGTTGCACCACCAGTCGGCAAAGCGCAGCGTCAGGCCGTCCAGGCGCCCGAGCTCGGCGCCGGGAAAGCTGGCGATAAGGCGCGCCAGGCAGGCGTCCTTGTCGTCCACCTCGAAGTTGACCTCGCCGGTGGCGTGGTAGCGGCCGAGCGGTCGCATCAGCTCGCTCAGCGGCTTGCCGCTGTGGCCAAGGACACGGAGCAGGGTCAGCATCGCCAGCTCGGCGTTGTCGGTGTAGAACGCGTCGCGGAAGTAGAAGTGCCCGGACAGCTCGCCGGCGAACACCGCGCCGGTGCGGCGCATGCTCTGCTTGATGAAGCTGTGGCCGACGCGGCTCTCTAGCGGCGTGCCGCCCAGGCGCAGGATCTCGTCGCGCACCACCCACGAGCTGCGCAGGTCGTAGATGACCGTGCTGCCCGGGGCCTGCGAGAGGAGCTCGCCGGCGAGCAGCGCCGTCACATGGTCGCCGGGCACCAGCTCGCCGCGCTCATCGACGAACATCACCCGGTCGCCGTCGCCGTCGAAGGCCACGCCGAGGTCGGCCTGGGTCTTTTTCACCTGCGCCTGCAGGTCGGCCATGTTCGCCGGGTTCAGGGGGTTGGGCTCGTGGTTGGGGAAGCTGCCGTCGACCTCGAAGTAGAGCGGGATGATCTTGCACGGCAGCTGCCCGAGCAGCCCGGGCAGCATCGCGCCCATCATGCCGTTGCCGGTGTCGATGACGATCTTGAAGGGCTTGATCGGACCGGCCAGCCCGAGCAGCCAGCTTTGATACTCGGGCAGAAGGTCGCGGGCGCTCACCGTGCCGCGGCGACTGCCGCCGTCTTCGGGGCCTGCCGTCGCGGCGAGCGCCCGGCGCTCGATCTCGGCGATGCCGGTGTCGTAGCTTATCGGGGTGGCGCCGCGGCCGCTGAGCTTGCAGCCGTTGTAGCCGGCGGGGTTGTGGCTCGCCGTGATCATGATCGCGCCGTCGGCCTCGAGCTGGTTTACCGCCCAGTAGGTCATCGGGGTGCTGCACTCGCCGATGTCGATGACGTCGCAGCCGCGCTGGACGATCCCCTCGACCATCGCCGCGCGCAGGGCGGGGCCGCTCTGCCGCATGTCGCGCCCGAGCACCAGCCGCTTGGCGGCGAGAACGTCGACCGCCGCGGCGCCGATGCGGCCGGCCAGCCGCTCGTCCAGCTGGTCGGGATAGGTGCCGCGGATGTCGTAAGCCTTGAAGATTCCTGCCATAAGAGCTCCTTGCCAGCGCGTCGTGGCCGTAGCGCGGCCAGGCGGGCGCCGCCGCCTGGACGTTAAGAGTCGGGCGCGACGCTGAGCGCGGCGCTCCGTCTGGGAACCGTACTACCTGAGGGGAAGGGGGAGTGTCTGCCGGTGAGCGCGCGCCAGCGAGCTACTTCTTCTGCTGGTTCTGCTGGTACTCGCGATTGACGCGCTCTTGGATGCGGCGCTGCTCGACGCTCGGCACCGAGCGCTTGTTGACCACCTCGTCGACCACGTCGGCGTTGGCGTCGGCCGACGAGTCGCCCTGGGTGATCGAGTCGACCACGCGCACGTTGGTGTGGCGCACCCGCGGGGGGCTGTTGTGGGCGCGCTCTTTTTCGACCTGCGGGTTCACCGACTTCTGCAAAAGGCCGAGACAAAAGTTGCCGTAGAAGCCCGACTGGTCGTAGGCGCGCAGGATGAAGTCGCCCGACGGCGGCCACTCGTAGTAGTCAAGCGCCATCTCGTCGTCGGTCTGCTTCTTGGCGAAGCTCATCTGCGCCTTGCCGTAGCGCTGCTGCATCGCCGAGGAGAACGTCTCGAAGTCAAAGCCCTTGAACTTGTCGGCGTTGTAGGCAATGAACTGCTTGTAAAGCTTCTCGTTCCAGAAAAACAGGAAGCGCCGCTGGTCCTTCTCCCAGATGACCAGCATCGACTCCTGGTTGCGGTGGCCGAACTCGCGGTCGATAAGCGACACGTCCCAGCCGGTCTTCTGGCCGTTGAAGCGGATGTACGAGGCGCGCATCTGGGCGATGTTGTCCTTCATCTCCTTGCGCACCGCGTCCTGGGCGTTGGGGTCCTTCTCGGCCTGGATCTTGGGGTCGTACTTGGAGCGGATCTCCGCCTCGATGATGTCCATCACCTCGTTCGGGCTGAGGCCCCACTTGTACTTGCCAGCGAGCTCTCCGACGGCGCGGCTGGCCTGGTCACCGCTCACGGCGTTCTCGCTCGCCTTGGCGGGCTTGGCCGGCTTGGCCGCTCCCCAGGCCGGCGTGACCGGCGCCAGAAGGCACAAGGGCGATGGGGACAAGGCCGCGGCGGCTAGCATGGCGCCACCGAGCAGGGCGGCGAAGGTACGAACTCGCATGGTGGTCTCTTCTCCTATGGCTCCCAAGTAACACACTAGAGACGGCAGCGCCATACATGGCGATTTCTCGACGGAGACACTCTGCTCGATTGTAGCCCGCGCGGGGCCTTTTGCCAGCCGGGTGCAAGCTAAGCGGCGGCGCCTTTTGAGGTTTTGCCGGCCACCGCTGCCCATTTTTAGCCGCTGCCGGCCGCCGCCGCCCGCCCCGCCAAGGCCCTAGGGCCGGTCACCCTGCCCCGGTGCTGAGGCCGGGCCGCAGCGGGGCCGCACTTGGAGGTTTGCGCCCAGAATGTTAAAACAAGTGGCGTGACCGAATGCACGCACTGTCGCAAGCGCTATGATGACAGCGTCCGCTTCTGCCCGGTCGATGGCTTCGCGGTCGCGCCGGTGGCCGAGCCGTTTATCGGCCGCCTGCTCATGGGGCAGTTCCAGATTCAGTCGGTGTGCGGGCACGGGGCGACCGGCACGGTGTATCGCGCGGTGCAGGCGGGCATGGAGCGCGCCGTCGCCGTCAAGGTGCTGCGCGGCGACCTTCTGAAGGACCCCGACGTCGTGCGCCGCTTTGTCCGCGAGGCGCGCGCCGGGGCCAAGCTGAACCACCAGAACATCGCCACCGTGCACCTTGTCGGCCAGACCGATGAAGGGGTGCCGTTCATCGTCATGGAGTACGTCGAGGGGCTGGCGCTCGCGGCGATCCTCGCGGTGGGCAAGCCGCTGCCGCTGGGCCGCATCGTGCACCTTGGCACCCAGATCGCCTCGGCGCTGTCCGAGGCCCACTCCCAGGGCATCGTCCACCGCGACCTCAAGCCGGAGAACATCCTGCTCACCGAGCGCCGGGGAGAGACCGACGTGGTCAAGGTCGTCGACTTCGGCATCGCCAAGATGGTCGCCCACGCGGCGCCGGGCGAAGATCCGATCTCGCGCATGGGCACCGTGTTCGGCACCCCGCACTACATCGCCCCCGAGCAGGCCTCGGGGCAGGCGGTGGATGGCCGCGCCGATATCTACTCGCTCGGCTGCATCCTGTACCAGATGGCGACCGGGCATGTGCCGTTCGAGGGGCAGGCCGGCCTGCAGGTGCTGCTGAGCCAGGTGCGCGACAAGGTGCCGGATCCGCGCACCCTCAACCCGCGGCTCAGCGAGCCGCTGGCCGAGCTGATCCTGCGCATGCTGGCCAAGGCCCCCGGCGAGCGACCGCAGAGCGCCGAGCTCGTCGCGCAGGCGCTGCAGGAGCTGACCGCGGCGCGCCCCGCCGAGCCGCGCCCCGCCTCCGGGCGCGCTGGCGAGCCGCGGTCGGCCGCCCCCGCCGAGC
>JBGANQ010000123.1:0-22923 GCA_044222245.1 Polyangia bacterium
GCCTGCTCCAGGTCGAGGATCCAGCCGAGCTGACCGTGCCGGCCCGGCCCGCCGTCCGTCCCTGGCGGCTCGGGCCGCCGCCGGTGCCGGCGCGCCTGCCGATGCGCCCCGCTGGCAAATAGCAGGTTGTCGGGAAACAGATCGCTGTGGCCGATGCCAGCCGGCAGGTCGCGGTGGCGGGCGCGCTGCAGGTCCGCGACCTCAGCGGCAAGCTCTTCGAGCAGCGGACCCACCGCCGCGGTGGCGCGCGGGTCGGCCTGCAGCCGGCGCAGCCGGTCCTTGATCCGCGCCAGCGTGTAGATGCCCGGCCGCGCCTGCCGAAAGCCAGCAGTGCACAGGTGCAGCTGTCCCAGCAGCGAGCCCACTATATAAGTGTGCGCGGGGGTCAGCTCGTGCTCGGTCAGCTCGTGCGCGACCACCCAGGTCATCAGCATCACCGGCTGCGCCGCCGCGTGCGCATCGCGCCGCCACATCACATAGGGCGCGGAGCTGCGGGTGCGCCACAGCTGTGGGGTCAAAAGACCCTGGCTGCCCAGGTGCCAGATGAGCTCGGACTCGAAGCGGACCTCGTCTTCGCTCTTGCCTTCGTTGATGCGCAGGAAGGCCGGCCCGGCATCGGTGTCGACGAAGTAGTTGCTGTTGATGGTGCCGCGCGGGATCTGCCGCAGCGCCCGCAGGCGCAGGTTGTAGCTGCGCAGGATGTGCTGGGCCTGGTCGGCGTCCAGCGTGGTCCGCTCGGCACCGTGGCTCGGGTGCGCGGCCGGCACCCCCGAGTCTGGGTCCAGACCCTGGGCGGGCGGGGCCGCGGCGGGCAGGTTTTCACTCATCGGCTTACTTCTTCTTGATCAATCCGCCGAGCGCCCCGATGAGCGTCCAGCCGATGACCGAGCGCGACACCTCGCTGACCCGGCTGCTGCAGCCCGAGCACAGCGGTCGATCAATGCGCCCACCGGCCCGCGCCATGCCATTGCAGTAGCCTCCCGATAGCCAGGTGTAACACTTGACCCCGAGCCGCTGACAGCGGTCGCAGCGGTAGGTATTGCGCGCCGTTCTGCCCTTGCGCTCCTCGGCCAGGACGTAGGTCGAGATATCGCGGCAGTGAGAGCAGAACATCAGCTCGGCCCGACAGGCCGCATTGCTGCAGATCGTCGCCGCGGCGTCCACCTCGTTGTGACAGACTGGACACTTGTATGCCTTGCTCATACTAGAAGGATAGCACGAGCTTGCAACGAGCGCGGCCGTGAGCCGCCCCGCGCCGCGGCGTGGGCGACGGGAATAGGAGTCTCCACTGCGCCGCGCCAGCGGTCGCGCCCGCCGGTGCCCGAGGGCGCCGCGCCGCGTTTGCGCTTGACTTCGCGGCCGCCCGTTCGTATGGGGGAAGAGCGTTCCGCCGCCGCGCCAGGAAAGAGGAATCCACGTCACCACACTCTGCAGAGGGAACGTCAGCGGGCCCGAGCGGCGCTTGCCCGCTCGGTGCCGGCGCGCTGGGGACAAGACTCCTGAGGTCTGCCGCCCCCGGGGTCCTCTGGATACATCTATGTTTCTGACCGCAGGCGGTGTGGCCTGTCGCATCCTGTGACCTGGATATCACGCCAGGCTACACATACTCATACCCGCCAGCTCGGCAAGGCATCCAAATAGGAATAAGCAGCAGCCATGAAGAGAGCATCCTGGGATCAGTATTTCATGGACATCGCCACCGTCGTGTCCTCGCGCTCAACCTGTGAGCGTAAACACGTCGGAGCGGTAATCGTCCGCGATCGCACCATCTTGTCCACCGGATATAACGGCTCGATCCGCGGCATGCCGCACTGCTCGGAGGTCGGCCATATGATGGAGGACGATCACTGCACCGCCACCATCCATGCCGAGCAGAACGCGATCATCCATGCCGCCAAAAACGGCGTCTCGATAAATGCCGGCCACTTGTATGTCACCGCCTCGCCGTGCTGGTCCTGTTTCAAGTCCATCGCCAACGCCGGAGTCCTGCGCATCGTGTACGGCGAGTTCTATCGCGACGCGCGCATCTTCGACGTTGCCACCCACTTGGGAATCGAGCTCCTGCACCTGCCGCGGACCGGACCGGTGGCCGATCCCGAGCCGGCCGCACAAGGGCCGCGCGAATAGCGGCGTCTGCTTCGCGCTTTCTTCTCGGGGCTTTGCTCAAAACAGCGGTCAATTCTCATGCCGCTGCGGTCACTTGCTGACTTTTTCGCCGGTGAGCTAGCTTCCAAAGTGCTAGGCTATAGAACTTCATCGTCGAAAAAAAACACCCCGACCTAAAGATTTTCCCTTGACCGTAACTCTTGGGCCCGGCTACGGTGAGAACATCTACCTTATGCTGTCTCTAGATTAGGCACTCT
Source organism: Polyangia bacterium (assembly GCA_044222245.1). Lineage (GTDB taxonomy): Bacteria > Myxococcota_A > Polyangia > Palsa-1104 > JAEUJZ01 > CALFML01. Next base: position 2,364 of record JBGANQ010000123.1, read on the forward strand.
TATCGTCGGAAGAACCAGGAGGAACTGGGAACAAAAGACCCCACGAAGTCGTTTGTTGGGGAACACCAGGCCCCAGCAGCAAAGTAATCGGCCCGCGGGCCTGGGAAACAGCAGGGAGGCGTGAGTTCAGTGAAACCAATCAGCGCAGACAAAGCCATGGCGACGGTAGCGAGATCTACACAGCTACCGACATCGGCGGTCGGTTCGCCGGCCCGGTCATCGGCGACTTCAAGGATCACTGCACTTTTGATCGGGGTGTGGCTGAGTGTAATCCCCGCTATGGTCAAGGCCGAGTCGCCGGCCCCTGGCAAGGCGGCGCGCGGTCAGAAGTCCAAGGTGCGGCATCCGATCTTTTCCGGTTACCTGGTCGCCGAGTCGCGTCTGCGCACGCAGCCGGTCAAGCGCCCCTCGGGAAACCTGCAGATAAGCTCGGTCAACGAGCCCAAGCGGGTGGTGACCGTCAACATCTACAACCCCGATGGAACCTATAATGACGCGGCGCTGCAGCAGCTGAGCCGCGTCTGGCGCTGCCGCCGCACCGAGGTCGAGAAGGAAATCGATCCGCACCTCTATGAGGTCCTCTCGCACGTCTACGATCACTTCAAGAAGCCCCTCACCCTGGTCTCGGGCTTCCGCAATCAGAAGCGCACCACCAGCTTCCACTACATCGGCAGCGCCTCGGATATCAGCGTGCCCGGCGTACCCGATCGCCAGCTCAAGGAGTTTGTCGAAGGGCTGGACACCGGCGGCATGGGCATTGGCATCTACCCGCACGCGGGCTTCATCCACGTCGACATCCGGCCCGAGCCGAGCTACCGCTGGATCGACTACTCGCCGCCGGGCAGCAGCGACATGGGTCAGCCCAAGACCGAGCGCAAGCGCGCTCCCAATACCTAGCCCAAGCCATCCCCCGGCAGGAGCTGCGGCTCCTGCCAGCATGCCCCAGAGCTCACCCGCAGTCGCGTAGCGCCGACCTCCGGCCCCTTCCCCATCACTTGAAGTTAGAGCTCGCCCTGTCGTGCAGGGCGCGGCGCTGGGTGCTTGGGATCGTGGGGCACCGCCCGCGCTGCGGCTAGCGCGCCGGCGGCAGGGCAGTGGGTGGGGACTGCGGGGCGAGCGGAGCGGCCGGCGGACCCGGATACAGCGGCGGCGGCGGCAGCGGCGGCGGCTCGGCGGGCTTGCCCTCGGGCACTGTGGGGTCGTCGAGGTTGGGCGGCGCTTCGGCGGGTGGGGGGAATGTGACGGGCAGGCTGGGAGGCTTAGGGCGGCTGGTGCCAAACTGGTAGGCGATGCCGATGTCGAGCACGTAGCTTGCGCCATCTACCGGCCCGGTGCCGGTGCGCCAGAACACGCCCGAGCGCGCCATGAGGCTGATGGGAACCCGCAGCCGCCGATAGAAGTTGTAGCCGACGCCGCCCAGGCCCGACAGCGTGAAGTAGTTGCTGACCTGGGTGAGCCCGGAGGTGTCGATCCACGCCGCAGTGTAGCCGATGCCGGGCCGCAGATCGAGAAAGCCGCCAAAGGGCGCGGTGACGCGGTAGCCGACCTCGAACAGCACGGTCAGCGCGTAGCCGCTGGGCACCGCGAAGCCGGCGATGTTGCCGGACAGCAAAAGCTCGTGCGGCTGCCGAAACAGCGCCGCCCCTTCGTAGCCGATGCGCAGGCCGGGCTGGACGATGCGCTCGCCAAAGTATGCGAGGCTGGCCCGCTGCGGCTTGGGCTCGGCCTCCTGCGCCATGGCCGTCGCAGCGGTCAGGCCGAGCGCGCTCAGGCTCAGGCAAGCGATGGCGGAGGCCGGGACCCGCTGCCGTTGCCGCCGCGCCCGCGGGCACAGCCCAGCACCTAAGGTCCGGGCGGCGCCGCACGCTGGCAAGGTTCCTGCTCTGTTCGTCCGGTTTGTGGCCACGGCTCCTCCGCTGACGTTGACTAGGCTGAACCTAACCAGAGCCGGGCCTCCGCGTCAACGGCGGCTCGGTGCCGCCCCCGCGGGCAGAGACTGAAAGTCGCCGGCCAGGGCGCGGATGGCGCGCGCGGTGACAAGGACGCTGCGCGCCAGCTCTGCAATCGCCGGCGCAGTCAGCGCGGCCAGCCGCCGGTCTACTGATTCATCAAAGTGCAGCGTCCGATTTTCCGCCATCAGCTCGAGCAGGCGCTCGGCGAGCAGCCCGTCATCGGCGCGCTCGGCCTCGCGGGCGCGGGCGTAGCTCTGCTTGGTCTGCTGCAGCTCCTGCGGCGTCACGCCGTGCTGCGCGACCGCGCCGAGCTCCGCGAGCAGAGTCTGCAGCGCCTTGCGCGCGTTCTGCGGGGCGCAAGTCGCGGTGGCGACGATGCAGCCGGCCCCGTCCCCATCTTCGGCGTGATGCGGCGGGACATAGAAGCTCGCCTCGACATCATAGGATAGCCCCTCCAGCTCGCGCACCCGATGGTAGAGCCGCGCCGTACTCCCACCGCCCAGCAGGTGCTCGAGCAGGCGGAGGGCAGGATAGTCCGGATTCTCATCTGTAGCGCGCAGCGGAAGCGCCAGGACGGCCGCCGCCAGCTGCTTGTCGGGCAGGGTGAGCACGACCTCATCGGGAGTGACCGGCTGCGGCGGGTGCGGGATGCGCTGATAGGACACCGCGGCGCGCCAGTCCCCAAATAGCCGGGTCAGCTGCGCGAGCACCGCCCGCTCATCAAAGTCGCCGATGAGCACCAGGAGTCCGGAGTCCGCGCCCACAAGGCGCTGGTGCAGCGCCGCGACCTGCTGCACGCGCGCCTCGCGCAGCTTTTGCAGCTGCTCGGGGATGGAGGCGTAGTGCCGCGGATCCTCGGCCGGCCACGGGTAAAGGGCGCGCCCGAGCACGGTCTTGGCCAGCGCCAACGGGTCCTGCTGCCGCGCTTCCAGCGCCGCGACCAGCTCCTTCTGTACGCGGGTGAACTCGGAAGGCGGAAACGCGGGCTCGCGCAGCACCTCGGCCAGGAGGTTGAGCAGCGCCGGCAGGTGCGGTCGCAAGGTGCGCGCGCGGACCCCGATGGCCTGCGGCAGCGCGCGGCCCGAGGTGATGGTCAGCTCGGTCTGCAGCTCGTCGAGCGCATCGGTCAGCTCGGTCAGGCTGCGCCGCCGCGTCCCGCGCAGCAGCATCGGTCCCAGGAGCTCGGCGGCCGCCGCCTGGCCGCGCAGCTCCGCCAGGCTGCCAAAGCGCAGGTTCAGCGCCAGCTCGACGGTCGCGCCGCGGGTCTTTTTCGGCAGCAGCGCCAGCCGCAGCCCGCCGGGCAGGGTGACCCGCCGCAGCCGCTGCTCCAGCTCGTTCACGGTAGGGGGGAAGGTCTCTCCGGGGGCCGGCGGCGGGTGGCCGGTGTAGCCGCTTACCTGCGCCGCCACCGGGGGCGCCGGGGTCAGCGGCGCGCGCTGCGGCTGCGCCGTGGGCAGGAACAGCCCGACGGTGCGGTTAGACGGCAGGAGCAGCTGCTGCGCCGCCGCGGTGACCTTCTCGGGCGTCAGCGCGGCGATGCGATCGCGATAAAGGAGCCCCAGGCGAAAGTCGCCGGCCGCCGACCACGGGCGCAGCGCCGCCGCCAGCGCCGCGCCATCGGTCCCAAGGTGGGTGAACTCCTTGCGCTTGCGGGCCTGAAAGCGGCGCAGCTCCTCCAGGGTCACCGGCGTCTTGCCCAGCCCTTCGATCGCGGCGAGCATCCGGTCGCGGACCGCCTCGGCGCTGTGGTCGCGGTGGACCTCGGCCAGCAGCCACAGGTAGCCCGGCTCGACCAGCACCGGCGCCTCGGACTGGACCGCGGTGCACAGCCCGGTGCTGATCAGATCCTTGTACAGGCGGCCGGTGCCTTCGCGGGTCAGCACGTCGAGCGCCGCCTCGACCGCCGGGTAGTCCGGGTGGGCGGCGGGCAGCGCGTGGTAGGCCACGGCGACCAGCCTCACCTCGCCGGTGCGGCGCAGCGTCACCTGGCGCTCGCCGTCCTGCTGCGGCTCGACAGTATAGGTGACCGGCAGCGGCTGCGCCGGCCGCGCGATCGGGCCGAAGCTGGCGGCGATCCACTGCCGCACCGTCTCGGGATCGAAGCGCCCGGCAACAGTCAGCTGCGCGTTGTCGGGTCGGTAGTAGCGGTGGTAGAAGGCGCGCAGGCTGGCGATCGGGGCGTGCTCGATGTCGCTGCGGCTGCCGATGGTGTCGCGTCCGTAGCCGTGCCAGGAGAAGGCGGCGCGCAGGACGCGCTGGCGGAGGATCTCGGCGGGCGAGCTCTCGCCGATCTCCAGCTCATTGCGGACGACCGAGAACTCCTTGTCGAGGTCTGCCTGCGCAAGGCGCGCCCGCGTCATCCGCTCGGCTTCGTACGCGAGGGCGAAACGCAGGTTGTCCTGCGCCGGCTGGTCGGCCAGGTGAGTCTGGAAGTAGTAGGTCCAGTCGGCCTCGGTCTCGGCGTTCCACTCGCCGCCGCGGCGCTCGACCTCGCGGTCGGGATCGGGGTAGCGCGGGGTGGGCTTGAACAGCATGTGCTCCAGCAGGTGCGCCATGCCGGTCTCGCCGTAGCCTTCGTGGCGCGAGCCGACGAAATAGGTGACGGCCACCGTGACCTTGGTCTGCGCGGCTTCGGGAATCAGCAGCACCCGCAGCCCGTTGGGCAGCTGGTAGCTGGTGATCCCTTCGACGGTGACAAGGCCGGCCCGGGAGGCGCCGCGGCTCTGCCCGACCGCCGGCTGCGGCGCGCCGACCACGGCGCTGCACACGAGCAGGCAGCCCAGGGCGCCCGCGCCCCGGCCAAGACCGACCCGCGGCTTAAGGCGCCTAGGCATGCAGCTTCCTCGCACGCGCGCCGCCCGGCGTCAACGCGGCTCTTCGCGGAGGGTGCGCAGCAGCTCCTCCAGCGGGGGGGTCATGCCACTCGGGGTGCCGGCGGGGACTCGCAGGCGCAGCTTGACCGAGTGACCCGCGCGCACCTGCAAGAGCTGCTGCACCCGACCGCCGGAGGGGAAGGTCCGGGCGAGCTCGAGCGCCGGCAGGTCGGCTACGGTCAGCCGGCGCGCGCTGAGGGCCTGCTCCCGGGCCTGGGCGTTCTGCTCCACGGCCTGCCACTGCAGCTCGGCGGCGTGCTCGCGCTCACCGGCGCTCAGCAGCGGGGTCGGATGCGGCACCACGATGACCGTCAGCTCGGCGGGCGACTCCAGCAGGTCGTCAAATACCAGGGACAGCGAGCCCTCGCCGCCGGTGCCCGGCTGCCCGGTGCCAAACGAGCGGGGCACCTCCAGCGACAGGGCGCGGCCGAGCGCGATGCGCTGCCGCTGCTCGGGGTGGGCCAGCAGCCAGGGCTGCCCGCGCGCGATCGCGGTGCCGATGCTCCCAAGCAGCAGGGTGCCGGCGACCACGCTCAGCCCCAGCTGGGCGCGCTCGCGCCACCGGGGCGTCCCCAGCGTCGGCGGGCGCACAGTCGGCCGCACCAGGCCCAGCAGGGTGAGCACGGCCCCGGCGAGCGCGCCGCCCAGGTGGGCCCGCCAGTCCACATGCGCCTGCAGCGACACCACGGCGGTCAGCCCGAGGTTCAGCATCGCCATCCGCTTCAGGCTCTGCGCGACCGGCAGCGGCAGCTCGCCGCGCGGCCGCCAGCCGAGCGCCGCCGCCGCGCCCAGCAGGCCACAGATCGCCCCCGACGCACCGACGCTGGAGCTGAAATCGCCAAACCCGGTGAGGGCCACCCCGAGGAGGTTGCCGCCCAGGCCCGCCAGGACATACAAGGAGACAAATCGCGCCGAGCCGAGCAGCCGCTCCAGCAGGACCCCGAGGTTCCACAGCGCCAGTGAGTTGAACATGAGGTGCGCCAGCCCCCCGTGCAGCGCGGTCGCCGCGAGCAGCCGCCACCACTGCCCGGCGAGGATCCGCGCCGGCGCCGCCGCCCCCATCCGGCCCAGCGTCGCCGACACCTCGGGCCCGCCCCAAAGGTAAGTGAGCCCGAGCAGCGCCAGGTTCAGCGCGAGCAGGGCGAAGGTTACCGGGGTCCGCCGGGTCTGCAGGACCTGGGCGAGCTCGCGCGCCTGCGACAGGTGCTGCCGGGTCTGCTGGGCCGCCTGCTCGCAGCGGGCGGCAAACTCCGCTTCCGGCAGCAGCGCCAGGGCGAGCTTGGGCTGCTCGCGCAGCGCCGGCCCGAGCTCGCTCGCGATCAGGGACGATGGCGTGCGGATGGTGCCATCGCTGCTCAGATGGAAGACCTGCAGCGCCGGGGCCGGCGGAGCCGCCGCGGCCACCGCGCGCAGCACCGCATCGGCCCGCTCGGCGTCTGCCGGCGGGGTGACGACGAGGATGCGCAGGTAGAAGCGCTTGTCCGGCTCGCCAGCGCGGCTGGCCGCCAGCTCGTCCAGCAGCGGCCGCAGCCGGCGCTGCAATGTCGCCTCGTCGTCGCCGTCGCTCAGCAGCACCTGCGCCACCACCGGCACCCCGCGCTGCCCGTCAGCGCCGAGCTGCAGGCGCGCCTCGCTGGGGCCATGGACAAACAGCCGGGCTCCCCGGCCGGGCGCGAGCAGCGACGAGAGAACGGCTTGAAAGCGAGCCGTCGCGCGCTCCGGTTCGCTTAAATCCATGACTCACTATAAAACAGCCTGCGTGTTAAGCGCACTGCCATGCCGTCGGCCCCGGCGCCCGCGATGGGTGAAAAGGCCTCGCCGTGCAGGCGGTTGCCGCTGCCGCCAGCACCTGGGCCGGGGCGGCAGCGCGGCGCTGTGGCTCGCGGCGCTCTTGCTCGGCTGGGGCGCGGTCGCGGCGGCAGCGCCTGGGGAGCTGCAGGGGCGGGTGATGACGCGCGGCTCGATCAGCGCGGTGGGCGGGGCGCAGGTCCAGGTGCGCAGCGGCACCCAGACCTTCGAGCTCACCGCCGATGACCGAGGTCGCTTCGCGCTCGCGCTGGCGGCCGGGCCGGCCGAGGTCACCGTCGCTGCCCCCGGGCACCAGACGCTGCACCAGCGCACCCCGGTGGCCGCCGGCCCGCCCACCCGCGCCGAGTACCTGCTGCGGCCGCTGCCTGCCTACCGTCGCCCCTTCGAGACCACGGTGCGCGCCGGTACCCCGCACGAGGGCCAGCACGTCTCGCTCGGCAACGAGGAGCTGCGCACCCTGCCGGGGGGCCTTGGCGATCCGTTTCGCGTCATTGGCCTGCTGGCCGGGGTGGCGACGCCGCTGCCGCTGCTGCCGGTGTTCGTCGTCCGCGGCGCCAGCCCGGGGCAGAACGGCTTTTTCCTCGACGGAATCCGGGTGCCGCAGCTGTTCCACCTGCTGGTCGGCGGCGGCGTCGTCCACGCTCGTTTCGTGGATCAGATCGACTTCTACCCGGGCGTCTACGACGCCTCGTTCGGGCGCTATGCCGGCGGCATCATCGACGCCAAGACCCGCCCCGCGGGCAGCGATGGCTACCACGGCGAGCTCGAGCTGCGCCTCTACGATCTGTCGGCCGCCGTCGAGCTGCCGCTGCCGCACGGCGTGCGGGTGACGGTCTCGGGCCACTACGGCTACCCGGGACCGCTGGTGCACGCCATCGACAACCGGATCGACGTCAGCTACTGGGACTATCAGCTGCGCCTGGACTATCGCGGCCTGACGGTGCAGGCGCTCGGCTCGTATGACAACCTGACCATCTCTGATCCTTCGATCATCACCGGCCGCAGCCCGGCCGCCGGCGGCGACAACCAGCCCGACAACAGCTTCCGCCAGACCTTCCACCGCCTGCAGCTGCGCTACCGGGCGCAGCGCGGGCGGCTGCAGGTCGACACGGCCGCCGTCGGTGGCATCGATGAGCTGACGATCTTTCAGGGCAATGGCGTGCGCAAGCTGGCGCTGAACCTGCGCGCGATCTTCGCCCTCTTGTGGCCGCGGCTGCGGCTGCGGCTGGGGGTGGACACCGAGCTGTCGCGCTTTACGGCGCAGAACTTCAACACTGATCCGGTGCGCGCCCGCCCCGACGATCTGGGGGACCTGGACGGCTCGCGCGACGGCATGGTCGCCAGCGCATTCGCCGTCGCCACCGTCGAGCCGTGGCGCGGCATCAGCGCCACCGCGAGCGCCCGGGTGGACGCCTACCACGCCGGCAGCGTGACGCTGCTCGGCATCGATCCGCGGCTGCAGCTGCGCGCCCGACTGACCGACTGGCTGGTCGTCCATGGCGGCCTTGGCTACTACCAGCAGCCGCCGAGCTTCCCGGTGGCGCTGCCCGGCATCGACACCTTCGCCCTCAACCTCGGCCTGCAGCACGCCATCCAGGGGGCGGTCGGCGAGGAGCTGAAGCTGCCCGCCTCGTTTTCGCTCAACGTCACCGGCTACTACCAGAGCTATAAGAACATCAACGACGTGGTCATCGACTTCTCGCCGGTCGCCTGCACCTCGCCGCCGCCCGAGTCGCTGTCGGGCTACGCGGCGCAGATCACCCGCCAGGTCAACGGCCAGTCGTTCGGCATGGAGCTCATGCTGCGCCGCCACACCGGCCGCGTCACCGGCTGGATCGCCTATACGCTGAGCCGGGCCGAGCGGTCGTTCTCGTGCGGGCTGCGGCCGGCCGACTATGATCAGACGCACATCCTGAACACGGTGCTGCAGGTGCGCCTGCCGTGGAACCTGCTGGCCGGCGCGCGGCTGTTTGTGTCCACCGGCCGGCCGGTCACGCAGCTGCAGCTCCCCGACGGCAACGGCACGCTGCGCAACAACGTGCGGCTGCCGACCACGGTGCAGCTCGATGTGCGCCTGGACCGCGAGTGGCTGTTTCGCCGCTTCGCCTTCATCCTGTTTCTCGAAGTGGTGAACGCCACCTTCTCGGAGGCGGTGTTCGGCCTGGCCTATCCCCGCCAGGGGTCAATAACGCGCTACGATGAACCCATGCTCAACGGCTTCCGCTGGATCATCCCATCCATCGGGGCGCGGGGTCGCTTCTAGGAGGTCGGCGGTGCGCAGGCGCGACGGACAACGGACTCCTTTTTCTATGCTGATCGCAGCGCTGCTCGGGCTGGGCGCGCCGGCTTGCAGCTGGACCTTTGACGACTCGGCTCCCGAGGTGCCGCTGCTCGGCACGCCGATCCCGCCCGAGCAGTTCGTCAAGCTCAACCTCGAGCCGGCGGCCGATGATCTCATCCTGACCGATCGCGACGGCAACCCCTGGGTCGCGCTCACCGCGGCGGTGCCGCTGACGCTGATTCCGCCGCCGCAGCAGCGCGACACCGTGCACCTCATCCGGCTCGACGCCGGCGCTCCCAAAGATGGACGCGAGCGAAAGGACCTGAGCGCTGGCCACATCCTTGTCAGCTACCGCGCGGTCTACATGGTCGAGCCGCCGGCAGGAGCCGCCAAGAGCGACCCGACCCAGCCGACCGCGGTCACCGTATTTTTCCCCGGCGTTGCGCCCACCGCGCAGACGTTCATGCTGCCAAGCGGCGCCGAGACCCTCCACATCGACTACAGCACCGACCAGTCTTTTTTGTACTGGGTGCCCAAGGCCAAGGACCCGCGCCTATTTCTTACCCGCACCGATGGCTCGTTCCAGCGCGCGTTGCCGCCGCCCAAGGGCTATGATGCGCCGGACACGCTGGCCAAGATCCGCTTCTTCTTCGATGGCACCGGCGAGCGCCTGTTCGTCCAGGACGGCGATGGCAGGCTGGTCGTGCACTCGACGCGCGAGGACAAGTCGCTGGATCTGGGGGTCCAGCCGCTGGCCCTGGCCTTCAGCCAGCAGGACTTTCTCTTAGCCTGCGCCGAGGGCGGTCTGCGGCGGGTTGCCCTCGACGGCAGCGGCGAAGCGGTGGTCGACGCCGCCCCCTGCAACCCGGACATCCTGCGCGCCTCGGGGTCCCTTATCTACTACAAGAGCGGCGAGGACCTGCGGCGCGCCGCGGTCGATGGGAGCGCGCCGCCGCAGGTGGCGCTGGCGGGGCCGGTGGGGCAGCTGTTCACGGTGTCGCCGCGGTGGGGGCTTGTGTACTCGCTGGACTCGCCGGTCACCTACGGCAGCGGCATCGGCGACGGCTGGCTCGGCGACTGGCAGTTCATGCAGCGCGGGCGGCGGCCGAGCTTCTCGAGCGATGGCAACCGGCTGCGCTGGCTGGACAACGCGGCGCGCTCGGACAACAGCGGAGATCTCAGCTCGGCGACGATCGCCAACCGGCAGGTGGTGCACCTCTCGCGCAACGTCCGCACCACCTTGGAGCTCGCCGATGGCCGGGTGCTGGCGATCAGCAACGCCGCGTTCAAGGGGACCCAGAACCGGCTGATCGTCATCGACGAGGTGCGCCGCACCGCGCGCTGGGTGGTGGACAGCGCCCGCGACTTCGTGCGCATTCCCGGCACGCAGGAGCTGCTGGTCAAGATCATCGTCGGGCAGCTCGGCTACGACATCCGCCGGGTGCCAGTGCCCGCCGCGAGCGACGCGGCTCCCTGAGCGGAGGCCGTGGGCGCGGCTGCGCAGTTGACAGGGGCCGGCGGCTCCTTATATAGCCGGCGCATGATGCAACCTGCTCCGACTCGCGAGCTGCGCCGCGTGGGCGCGCCGGTCCGTTTTTTCCGCCTGGGCGCCGCGCTGCTCGCGCTGGGCCTTGGCTGGGCCGTCGGCGGCTGCACGCCGCCGCTGCCCGACTTCGATCCGATCATCCGCGCCGAGGATATGCGCCAGGTGGACGCGCTGGCGCTGACCCAGGCGGCGACGGCCAAGGACGCGCGGCTGCGGGCGCGGGCGGCCCTGGCCTACGGCCGCATCGCCCAGGAGCCGGGGATCGCGCCGCTGCTGCAGCTGCTCGGTGATGGCGACCCGCAGGTGCGCGGGACGGCAGCGTTCAGCCTGGGGCAGCTCGGCTGGTTTGAAGTTCGCAAGGGGCACGAGGCAGAGCTTGGCGCGGCGCTCGCGCCGCTGCTCGGCGATGAGGAGGCCGGGGTGCGCAGCCGCGCCATCGCGGCGGTGGGCAAGCTGGCCGAGCCGGCGGCGGCGACCGCCATGGCGACGCCGCTGTTGCGCGATCCCGACGCCGCGGTGCGGGCCGAGGCGGCGACCGCCCTGCACCGCTGCCGGCAGCTGGCGCGGGCGCGCGATGCGATGGCGATGGTGCCGCCGCTGACCGATGAGGCGCTGGCCGGCCTGCGCGCGCTTATGGCCGATGGGACGGCCGAGGCGCGGCGGGCGGCGATCTATTTCTTTGCCCGCAACCTGGACAAGCGGGCGCTCGAGCTGGCCCCGCCGCTGCTGCGCGATGGCGATCTCTGGGTGCGGCTGTATGCGGTCATGGCGCTCAAGCGCATCGCCGATGCGAGCGCGGTGCCGTCTCTGCTTACCGCCGCCGCCGACCCCGAGTACACGGTGCGGGTGGCGGCGGTGCAGGCGATGGACACGCTGAAGCAGGCCGAGGCGCTGCCGGCGTCGCTTCTGGCCGATCCGGTGATGCACGTGCGCGCCGCGGTGGCCACCGCCTATGGCGGCAGCAGCAAGGTCGATGAGCAGCAGCTTGTCCGCCTGTGGCAGGGCGATGCCAGCGCGATGGTCCGGGCGAGCGCGCTGGCGGCGCTGGCGACCCGTCGGCAGGCGGCGGCGGCGGCGCTTTTGACCGGCGCGATGGGCGATGCGAGCGCCGAGATCCGCGCCACCGCGGTGAGCAGCGCGGCGGTGCTCGGGCTGACCACGCCCGAGGCGACGGCGATCCTGCAGCGCGGGCTGACCGATCCGACCTCGCGGGTGCGGGTGGCGGTGCTCGAGCAGCTGGGCGACATCGCCGCCGGCTGGGCCTATAACGCGCTCAAGGCCGCCCTGGGGGCGGCGGATCTGGCAGAGCGGGGGACGGCCGCCGGGGTGCTCAGCGCCCGCAAGGAGGCCGACCGTTTCGAGATCGCCTGGCAGGCATATCAGGCCTCAGGTGATTACCGCTGGCGCGACATGCGCCTGGCGCTGCTCGAGGTGCTGGCGGCCGACCCGAGCGCGCAGAGCACCGACCGCCTGCGCAGCGCGGCGCGCGACTCGGTGCTGGCGGTGGCCAAGCGCGCGCGGGCGCTGCTTTTCGCCCGCGGCGTCACCGATCTGCCGGTGCCTCCCGTCGAGCAGTTTGCCTACTCCCCATACCGTGAGCTGCGCTTTGCCAATAACCCGGTGGTGGCGCTGGCGACCAGCCGCGGCACCTTCGAGGTCGAGTGCTTCGCCGCCGACGCCCCGATCCACGTCGCCAGCTTCCTTGGCCTAGTCCAGAAGGGGGCCTACGACGGGCTGCCGTGGCACCGCGTGGTGTCCGACTTCGTCATCCAGGGCGGCGACCCCGAGGGCAGCGGCTGGGGCGACGCCGGCTTCTCGCTGCGCGCCGAGATAAGCGAGCATCGCTTCGCGCGCGGCACCCTCGGCATGCCGCGCGGCGACGACTTTGACAGCGGCGGCTCGCAGCTGTTCTTCAACCACATCCCGACCCCGCACCTGGACGGCCAGTACACCGTCTTTGGCCAGATCCGCAGCGGTCTGGAGGTCGTCGATCAGATCGAGCAGGGCGATCTCATCACGAGCGCCCGCGTCGTCAAGTAGCGGCCCGGCGCCCTCGGACGCCGCCGCGCGGTGCCGGAAACGTGCTATGTGTTCGCCCCGCAAACCCGCTCGCCCCCGTGGAGACGCCAGGCCATGTCGGTCCCGTACCTGAAAGAAGCAGCAGCCGCCGGTGACAAGGCCAAGATCATCCGCTTTGTCCGCCTGCACCTGGGCGACGGCAACGAGGAGGTCGGCCGGCGCGAGATCGACAAGTCGTGGATTGAGGCCACCAAGCTCCTGCTGCAGGAAAAGCCGACGGACGAGGTGTTCATCCGCTCGGTGCTGGAGCACGACGACAGCACCCTGGCGCTACTTTATTATCACCTGCACTTTCACCTCATCCGCAAGTCCGAGGAGTGGATTCATGACGGCAGCCGCTGACGACAACCCGCCGCCCGCGCCGGTCGCCGACCCGCGAAACACCGCGCAGCAGCTGCGCCCCGGGCTGTGGCAGACGATCAACGAGCGCTACCCGGGGTCGATGATCCGCAAGTCGGCGCCGGTTCCCCTGGCCCACCTGAGAAAGCCCCTGGCGGCGGCGCGGCTGACGCTGGTGAGCTCGTGCGGCGTGCACCTCAAGAGCGAGCCGCCGCTCGATGTCTGTCACCCGTTTGGCGATTTCCGCTTCCAGCGCGTGCCCTCGCAGGCGCGCCATGCGGACCTCATCATTCACCAGCTGAAGTACCCGCACGACGACGCCGATCTGGACATCAACGTCATCTTTCCCATCGAGCGGCTGCAAGAGCTGGTCGCCGAGGGCGTGCTCGGCGGCCTGACGCCGAGCTTCTTCAGCTTCATCGGCTATAACATGGACCCCGAGCGGTTTGAGCGCACCGTGGCCGCGGGAATCGCTACCGCGGTGGCCCAGGAGGGCGCCGAGCTGGCGCTGCTCGCCGCCGCTTGACCCATCTGCCATCAGTCCGTGGGACTGATCCAGAGGGCGATTGAAGAAAAGGGAATCCCGACCGTGTCGGTGACCGTGGCGCCGGATGTGAGCGCGGCGGTCCAGGTGCCGCGGGCGATCTTTGTGCCGTGGCCGATGGGGCATCACTTCGGCGTGCCGTTTCATACCCAGGTGCAGCGCACGGTGATCCTGGCGGCGCTGGACCTGCTGCAGCGCGCCACCCAGAGCGGGACGATCGAGAAGCTGGCCATCCCGTGGGTGCAGGTGCGACGCGAGGCCAAGCTGCTCAGCGAGCAGGGCAAGAAGCTTTAGGAAATCGCCGCGGGAACAGCGGCCGGCGGTTGCGTGTTACAAATAACACTCGCCGCCGGCCCACGGATTACCCTGCATGCGCACCCTGCTTGTTTGGCTTTGTCTCTTAGTGCCGTCGCTGCTGGCGCAGCGCGCGGGCGCCGCCAGCTCGGCGTCGGTTCCTCACCTGCGGATCGAGCTGCTGGCCGAGGACGCGGCGCTCACCAAGGGGCGCGACCTGCAGCTCGGGCTGCATTTCGTGCTGGAGAAGGGCTGGCACCTCTACTTTGTAAACCCCGGCGACTCGGGCGAGCCGCCGCGGGTAAGCTGGACGCTGCCCGCCGCCGGCGGCGCGGGGCTGCGCGTCGGCGAGCTGCGCTGGCCGACGCCGCAGCGCCTGGTCGCCGGACCGCTGGTCAACTATGGCTACGAGGACGAGGTGACCCTGCTCGCGCCGCTGCACGCCGACAGCGCGGCAGCGGTCGGGACGGACATGCGGCCGCTCGTGGTCAGCGCCGCGGTAAGCTGGCTCGTCTGCCACCAGGAGTGCATCCCCGGGCGGGCGCAGCTGGCGCGCACGGTGGCGGTGGGCAGCGACCCGGCGGGCGAGGTCGCGCCCTCGCTGGGCGAGCCCGACCAGCTGACCCCGCCGGCCGCGGTGGGACCGCTGCTCGCGGCGGCGGCGCAGGCGCTGCCGAGCCCACCGCCTGCCAGCTGGCAGCTGGACGGCGTGCTGGATGCCTCGGCGTTCTACCTGCGCCTCCAGCTGGGCGAGGCCGAGGAAGGGCTGCGCGCCCAGTTCGTGCCCCTTGAGGGCAACCAGATCGAAGACGCCGCCGCTCAGCAGTCCAGCCTGACCGGCTCGCAGCTGTTTTTGAACCTGCGTCGCTCCGAGCAGCTGGTAAAGGATATCCAGCGCCTGCGCGGCCTGCTGGTGCTGCAGTCGCCTGCCCGGGCGGCGCGCAGCTTCGCGGTGGACATCCAGCTCGGGACGAGCCGCGAGGCGCCGCCGGTGCCGCCGGCAGCGCCCGCAGCGCCGGCGGCGCCCCCGCCGGTGGCGCCGCTGCCGCTGCCGCTGGCGCTCCTTTTTGCGCTGCTCGGCGGCGGGCTGCTAAACCTCATGCCGTGCGTGTTCCCGGTGCTGTCGATCAAGGCGCTGGGCATTGTCGAGATGTCGGTCATCGATCGCAAGAAGGCGCGCGGCCACGCCCTGGCCTACACCGCGGGAATCCTGGCCTCGTTCTGGGCGCTGGCCGGGCTGCTCATCGCGCTGCGCTACACCGGCCAGCAGATCGGCTGGGGTTTTCACCTGCAGTCGCCGCGGTTCCTGGTCGGGCTGTGCGTGCTTCTATTTGTGCTCGGCCTGAACCTGCTCGGGGTGTTCGAGATTGGCATCGGTCTGACCCAGCTCGGTCAGGTGACGGTGGGCCGGCACGGCTACGCCGGGGCCTTCGCGACCGGGGTGCTGGCGACGGTGGTGGCCACTCCCTGCGCGGCGCCGTTCATGGGCACGGCGGTGGGCTTTGCGCTCAGCCAGCCGGCGGCGATCGCGCTTTTGGTGTTCTCGCTGCTCGGAATCGGACTCGCGCTGCCCTACGTGCTCCTTCTGTGGCTGCCGGGGCTGCGGCGGATCCTGCCGCGCCCGGGGGCGTGGATGCAGAGCTTCAAGGAAGCGATGGGGTTCTTGCTCTTTGCGACGGTGCTGTGGCTGACCTGGGTGCTGGGCGGGCAGACCGGGGTGGAGGGTGTCCTGGCGCTGCTCTGTGGGCTCTTGCTCGTCGGGGTGGCCGCCTGGATGCTGCACCGCTGGGCGGAGCGGCGGTGGGTCACGGCGGCCGCGGTCGCGCTGATGCTGGCCGGCGCCGTCATCCCCGGCTCGCAGGTCGTCAGCGGGGGGTCCCAGGGGCGGCCCGCCGCGGTTGCGGGCAGCCAGGGCGAGCTTGTCTGGGAGAGCTTTACGCCGGCGCAGCTCGCCGCCCATCGGCGTGCCGGACGGGCGGTGTTCCTCGACTTCACCGCCGACTGGTGTGTCGCTTGCAAGGTGAACGAGCGGCTGGTGCTGCGGTCCCAGGCGGTGCAGGCGCGGCTGCGCGAGCTCGGGGTGGTGACGATGAAGGCCGACTGGACCTCCTACGATCCGGTGATCACGCAGGCGCTGGCCGAGTTTGGCCGCCACAGCATTCCGTTCTACGTGGTCTACGGGCGCGATCCGAATTCGCCGCCGATCCCGCTGTCCGAGGTGCTAAGTACAGGGCGGGTGCTGAGCGCCCTGGACAAGATCCGCTAGAAGATCCAAAGCCCGGAAAGGACGGACTGACCGATGAACTACCGCTCCCGCATTGCTAACCTGGTCGCTGCAGCCGGCATCGCCGCGCTGGCCGCTGCCCCCGGCGCCGCGCTGGCCGTCAAGGTCGGCGAGCCGGCCCCCGCCTTCACCGCCACCGACAGCAACGGCAAGCAGGTCGCGCTCTCGCAGTTCAAGGGCAAGTACGTGGTGCTGGAGTGGCACAACCAGAGCTGTCCGTTCGTCGTCAAGCACTACGGCAGCGGCAACCTGCAGCGGCTGCAGAAGGAGTGGACGGCCAAGCAGGTGGTGTGGCTGGCGATCATCTCGTCGGCGCCCGGCAAGCAGGGCTTTGTCGATGGCAAGGGCGCCAATCAGGACATGCAGGAGCACAGCGCCGCGCCCACCGCGACGCTGCTTGATCCCAAGGGCGAGGTCGGGCGGCTCTACGGGGCCAAGACGACGCCGCACATGTTCGTCATCAACCCGCAGGGCCAGCTTATCTACAACGGCGCCATCGACGACAAGCCGAGCCCCGATCCGGCGGACATTCCCGGCGCCAAGAACTATGTCGCGCAGGCGCTTAGCGAGGCGATGGCCGGCAAGCCGGTGAGCCAGCCGACGACGCCGCCCTATGGCTGCTCGGTAAAGTACTGAGCTTCGGCCAGGCCCAGCCCTGAGCGCGGCGGGTCGTGTCGCCTGCGGCACCGCGCGGCTCGGGAGCTGGGGTCACCCGACCGGGCCTGGCTTGGCGGGGGCGGTCGCCGCAGGGAGCTCAGCCGGCGGGAAGATGAACTGCGCGCTGCCGCTGACCGGCGGTGCGGGATCCTGCTGATAGGCGCGCAGGCGGGCGCGCCGCGCCGGCGTCCACCCCTGGCTCGGCCCGGCGGCCACGCTGAGCGCGGTGACCGCAAGCAGGCGCAGACCCGGCTCTGGCCGGTCGCGCAGCTGCAGCTCCAGGGTCTCGGCGTCATCGACGGGCAGGGCGAGTGCGCCGGCCTTGGCGGCGGCCAGCACCTCGGCGTGCAGCAGCTCGCGCGCGGCCAGCTCGCGCAGCGTCGCGGCCAGCACCGTCACCCCGGCGCTGGCGGCCAGAGTGACGAGCAGCGTCGCGGTGGGCGCCTCCAGCGCCAGCACCCGCAGCGCCGCCGAGAGGAGGTCGCTGACGACCTGCCGGCGCGGGCTCGGGGTGCTGCGCAGGGCCTCGGTGACCAGCTGCAGGGCGCGGCGGTTGGGCCGCAGCGCCGCCAGCGCTTGCTCAAAGGCAGCGACGTCCGCGAGCTCGGCGCGCCGCAAAAGCGCCGCCGTCGCCGCAGTGATCTCGTCGGTGAACGGGGAGTCGAGGCGGCGCAGGCAGGCGGCCAAGAGCTCGCGCGAGCGATCTTTTAGCGGCAGGGTGGGCGCGCGGCGCAGCAGCTCCAGCCGCACCTCGGGCTCGGGGCGGGCGAGGATCTGCGCGAGCAGCGCGACCAGGCGTGGCTCGGAGCGGGGGGACAGCCGCTCGGCCGGGATGTCGGCCAGGCGCGAGGCGAGCAGCCCGTCGGGATCGGCGGCGGCGCGGTGCAGCACGGTCCAGGTCTCCTCGCGCTCCAGGTGGTCCCACAGGGCGCGCAGCAGCGCCACCCGGACGTCGCGGTGCAGCGTCGGCTTATCCAGGCCGATGAGCAGCGCGTACGCGGCGTCGCTGCGCAGCTCGCCCAGCAGGCGCAGCACCTCTTTGGCCACCGTCACCTTGCGCAGCGGCACCGCGCCGAGCAGCTCGACCGCCCGCGCCGGCGGCATGTCGAACAGGGCGCCGCGCAGCGCATAGACGGCAAAGCGCGCCCGCGCGTCCTCCAGGCAGACGATAAGCTGCGGCACTCCCTGCCCGGCGTCCAGGCGCGCCAGGCTGCGGATCGCCTTCTCAGCCACCGCGGCGCGTCCGTCATCGGTCAGGCGGCACAGCGGCTCGGCGGCGGCGAAGGCGAGCCGGGGTAGCCGACTCAGCGCCCACAGCACCGTCGGGGTATCGCGCTGCGGGTCGAGGATGAGCCGCTGCAGGGTGGCGCTGAAGGTCCGCTGCTGCTCGCTGCTCCAGCGAAAGAAGCCGTCGGAAAAGGGCAGCACCCAGCGCGTCTTGCCGCTGGCGAAGCGCCCGCTCACCACCTCCTCGCCGAGCAGCGGCGTGAGCAGCTCTTGCCGGTGGCGGTGCACATAGCGCCACAGCGGCTCGATGCAGAAGTAGCTGCGGTCGGCCTTGAGCAGGCGCGGCACCAGCCGCACGAACAGCCCGGTATGGCGGTAGCGCAGCGCCGTCAGCAGGCTGGCGGCCAGGCCCAGCGAGTCGGTGCGCAGCAGCACCTCCTCGATCACCTCTTCGACGCTCGGCGGCAGCTGGGTGAGCGTCGCCAGGAGCGGTGGCAGCTGGCTCTCCCAGCCGCGCTTGCGCCAGCGCTTCACCGTCGGCCCGACAATCGCCAGCGCCCGCTCCTGAGCGTGCTCGTAGAGCAGGGTCAAAAGGGCGCTGCTGGTGCTCGGGTTGACCGTGTCTTCGATCACGGTCTCGGTCAGCTTGACCAGTCCGGGCACCAGCGCCATCCGCTTGCCGAGGCTGGTCAGCAGCGCCACCAGATAGCCCTGGCGCTCGCGCACGGCCCACGCCTGCGCGACCTGCAGCAGCGGCTCGCCGAGCACCTTGACGTCCGCATCGCTGAGCTGCTCGCCCAGGCGCGGCGCGTACAGGGTGCCGCGCTCCTTGATCAGCGTCGTCAGCCAGCGGCTGCCCGCCTCGCCGTCGAGCCGGAAGAGCTTGACCAGCACCCGCTCCATCGCCTGCGCGGTGACGCTGGACAGGTCGGCGGCGTCGAGCGCGTCGCGCAGCAGGGCGCCAAATTCGGTCAGGTGCTGCTTCTGCCACAGCGCCCGCGGCCAGGTGTCCAGCGCCTGGAACAGCTTGAGCCGCACCGGATCCTGCTCATGCTTGCGCGCCCGCGCCAGGCGCAGCGCTTCGGTCAAAAGCTCGGGCCGGCTCGGCCAGCGCCCGGGGATCTGCAGGAGGATGCCGAGCGCCTGGCCGCGGGTCTCAGCATCCGGGTGGCCCAGGTACGGCTGCAGCACGGCGCGCGCCTGCTCCCACGGCAGATAGAGGCTATAGGCGATGCGGGCCAGGGGTCGCGTCTGCAGCTGGGCCACCTCGCTCAGGTGACGCTCCGCCTCGCGCGCCTGCAGATCCGGCGGCAGCCGGTCGACCAGCTCGGGCGCGATGACGCCCTCGCTGTCGCGGGCGGCGTACGACCAGGCGGCATAGGCCGCGTCGCGCTGCTGCGACAGCTCGGCCGGGGTCTCGGGGGCACCGAGCTCGGTGAGCAGCGACAGCCCCCAGCTCGGCTCGGCCTGCAGGTCCTGCAGCCACGCGCGCAGCAGCAGCGGCTTGTCGGCGGCCGACAGAGTCCGCCACAGCTGGCGCGGCTCGCCGAGCGCCCGTCTCTCGGTGACAATCAGCTGCGCCAGCTCGTCGCTGCTGAGCCGGTGGGCGGCCTTGAGGAACGCCCCGGCGGCGAACCGGTAGCGGTGCCGCAGCCCGAGCGCGAGCACTGCGCCCGGGCTGCCGGCGATGAGCCGGTCAATGACCTGCGGCTCGACGGTGAGGCCCTGGGCGAGCAGGCGCTCGACCACCGAGCAGGTCGCCACCGGCACCGCGGCGGCGAGCTGCGGCAGCCAGCGCTCGAGCACCCAGCGCCACTGCGCATCCGCCGAACCTTCCTGCAGCTTCTCAGCGAGCAGCCGACAGAGCCGCTCGGGGGCGAGGGCAGCCAAGCGCTGCCAGAACAGAGTGCTCGGGCGGAGCAGGGCCGCCGGCAGCAGCCGGTCGAGCAGGGCAGGGGAGCCGAGCGGCAAGAGCTCGGCCAGACGGGCCTGGTCCGGCCGCTCGGCGAGCCAGGTGAGGAACGCGTCGATCGGCGGCAGGCGCCCGCGGCGGCGCAGCGTCAGCAGGACCGGCAGGTGCTGGCGCACCGCATAGGTCTGCTGCAAGGCGGTCAAGGTCTGGGCATCGTCGCAGACTAGCGCCACCAGCTTGCGCGCGGCGCCGCGCACCAGGCGCGACGGATCGGCCACCGCGGCCAGCACCCGCGCGCCATCGCGGCTGGTGAAGCAGCTCTTGAGGACCAGGCGCCGCTCGAAGACCTCGCCGCGTGCCAGCTCGTCGAGCAGCGCGCGCGTCTTTTTGTCCGTGGCGGCGGCGCGGCCCAGGGCCACCATGCGCGCCACCCGGCCGTTGTGCGACAGCGCGCGCAGCTCGGTCAGTACAGACGCGGCAGTTGCTACCACGACTAAAACCCAAACCGCAGCGACTTGGCGAAGGTGCGCAAGAAGGTAAGCGTGTCCTGCCAGTAAACGACCAGATAGATGAACACCACGGCAGCGCCCAGCAGGAACTCACCAACGCGGCGCAGGCGGGCGCGGGCAAGGGGGTCCTGCTGCGAATAGGGCAGGCGAAACAGACTCGGTGCCGGCTGCGGGTAGCTCGGCGGCGGTGCCGGCTGCAGGTAGCTCGGTGGCGGTGCCGGCTGCGGGTAACTAGGCGACATCGCTGGTGCAAG
>JBGANQ010000124.1:0-22102 GCA_044222245.1 Polyangia bacterium
CCCCGCCCGCGCCCCCACCCGCGGCAAGAGCAGCGCCGCCGCCGAGGGCGAGCTGGGGCCGCTCCGCCGCACCCCGGTTGACGAGCCGAGCGACCGCCTCGGGCTGGTCGCCTCCCACGATCGCCTGCCGCCGCCGCGCCTCGTCGAGCCTAAGCGCCCAGCGGGACTGGGCCCGCCAGAGCCGCGCCCGGCCGCCGCGCCGCGCCCCTCGCGCGCCGGCGAGCGCCGCGCCGAGCCGGCCAGCCGCCCGCTGCCGCCGCTGCACGGCTACCGCTGCGATCCGCTGCTGTTCACGGTCGTCCTCACCCTCACCGCGCTCGGGCTGGTGATGGTCTACTCGTCGTCGGCGATCTTTGCCAGCCAGCGCTTTGGCGACAGCCGCTTCTTCCTCGTTCGCGATCTGGTGTGGACGCTGCTTGGGCTGTTGGCGATGTCGGTGACGATGCGGATCGACTACGGCCTGTATCGCCGCCTGGCCTATCCGCTGCTCGGGCTGGCGACGCTGCTGCTCGGCGCGGTGCTGGTGGTCGGCTCGCGCGTAAATGGCGCCAAGCGCTGGTTTCACCTGCTCGGCCTCTCGTTCCAGCCCGCCGAGCTGGCCAAGGTGGTGCTGATCATCTACCTCGCCCACTCGCTGGCCAAAAAAGCCGACAAGGTCCGCCTGTTCGCCGTCGGGTTCCTGCCGCACTTGATCGTCTGCGGGGTGTTCATGGTGCTGCTGCTCAAGCAGCCGGACCTCGGCACGGCGGTGATCATGGGCGGGGTGACGCTGATGCTCTTGTTCATCGCCGGGACCAACTTGAGCTACCTGCTGCTGGCGCTGCTGGCGGCGCTGCCCATCCTGTACAACGCCGTCGTCGGCACGCCGTGGCGGCTGCGCCGCATCCTGGCGTTCCTCGATCCCTGGCAGTTCCGCGACAACTACGGCTACCAGATGACGGCGTCGCTCATCGCGGTCGGCTCGGGGGGCACCACCGGCCAGGGGCTGGGAGATGGCCGGCAGAAGCTGTTCTTCCTGCCCGAGGCGCACACCGACTACATCCTGGCGATCATCGGCGAGGAGCTGGGGCTTGTGGGGGTGGTGGCGGTGCTGATCCTGTTCATCCTGCTCGTCGCCGCCGGCTGCCGCGCCGCCGCCCGCGCCCGCGACTCGTTTGGCTGCTACCTCGCGAGCGGGCTGTCGCTGATGTTCGGGCTGCAGGCGATCATCAACATCGGCGTCGTGCTGGGGGCGCTGCCCACCAAGGGCCTGACGCTGCCGCTGGTGTCGTTCGGCGGCTCGACGCTGGTCATCGACCTGTTGGCGGTGGGAATCCTGCTCAACATCTCGCGCGGGGAGCCCGCCCCGAGTCCCCTGCAGCTGCGCCTGGGTCGGGTGCCGCGCCTGCTGAGCGGGCTGTGGCCGGCCCGCCGCAACCGCCGCCGCCCCGCCGCCGGGCGGCGGGTCCAGATCGCTCGCCCGCGACCGGTCCGTCCGGCGAGCCCCGTGGAGCTTGTGCAGCCATGAGCGCCCCCCACATCGTCATCGCCGGCGGCGGCACCGGCGGTCACCTGTTCCCCGGCCTCGCCCTGGCCGAGCGCCTGCGGGCGCGCGGCGCCACCGTCACCTTCGTCGGCACCGCCCGCGGCATCGAGGCGCGCGCAGTGCCGGCGGCCGGCTACCCGCTGGAGCTTATCGACATCGCGGGGCTCAAGCGGCAGGGGCTCGTGCAGACGGTGCGGGCGCTCGGGCGGCTGCCCCCGGCGACGCTGCAGGCGCTGCGTCTGCTGCGCCGCCTGCAGCCGGCGGCGGTGGTCGGGGTCGGCGGCTACGCCTCGGGACCGCTGGTGATGCTCGCCGCCCTGCTCGGCCGGCCGACAGTGGTGCTGGAGCAGAACTCGATCCCCGGGGTCACCAACCGCCTGCTCGCCCGCTTCGTGCGCGCCGTGTTCATCGCCTTTCCCGAGTCGGCGCGGTTCTTCCCCGCCCACAAGGTCGAGCTCCTGGGCAACCCGATCCGCCTGGCCGTGCTCGACAGCGCCCAGGCCGCGCCGCCGGCGTCCGGTCCGCTGCCCGTGCTGGTCCTTGGCGGCTCGCAGGGCGCGCGCGCGGTCAATCAGCTGGTCACCGAGGCCGTGGCCCACTGGATCAAGGCACCGCCGCCCGAGCTGCCGCTGCAGGCCGCGCTGACCCTGCGCCACCAGACCGGCGCCGCCGAGCAGGAAGCGGTGGCGGCGCGCTATCGCGAGCTCGGCCTGAGCCCCGCCCAGGCGCGCGTCGAGCCGTTCATCACCGACATGGGCGCTGCCTACGGCGCCTGCCAGCTGATGGTCGGCCGCGCCGGCGCCACCACCATCGCCGAGCTCACCGCCGTCGGCCGCCCCGCCCTGCTCATCCCCTTCCCGCAGGCCGCCGACGATCACCAGACGCACAACGCCCGCTACATGGTCGAGCAGGGCGCGGCGCAGCTCCTGCCGCAGGACCAGACCACGCCGCAGCAGCTGGCGGCGGCGCTGCAGGCGCTGTGCCGCGACCGCGCCCAGCTCGCCGCGATGGCCGCGGCCAGCCGGCGCCTGGGGCGTCCCGATGCCGCAGCGGTGATCGCCGACCGCATCCTCGCGCTCGCCCTGCCCTGAGCGATTCAGAGCGGCGCTGCGCCCCAGCCGCCGCAGGCGCGCGCTGCGGGCTGGGCGGCCGGCGGCTTTTCGGTTAGGTTCTGCCTGATGGTGATGTTCAGTCGGCCTAAGCCGGACACGCGCATTCATTTCGTCGGCATCGGCGGCATCGGCATGTCCGGGATCGCCGAGGTCCTGTTGAACCTGGGCTACCGCGTCTCGGGCAGCGACCTCAAAGAGTCGGACTCGACCCGCCGCCTGCAGGCTCTCGGGGGCGTAGTCCGCTGCGGCCACCGCGGCGAGCACCTGGAGCTTTTAGGCGGCGAGGCCGACGTGGTCGTCATCTCCAGCGCCGTGCGCCCGGACAACCCCGAGGTGGCGGCGGCGCGCTCGCGCGGGGTGCCGGTGATCCAGCGCGCCGAGATGCTGGCCGAGCTCATGCGCCTCAAGTACGGCATCGCCATCGCCGGCTCGCACGGCAAGACCACCACCACCTCGCTCATCGCCACCGTGTTGCGCCACGCCGGCCTCGATCCGACGGCGGTGATCGGCGGCAAGCTGCCACAGCTTGGCAGCAACGCCCGCCTTGGCCAGTCCGACTACCTGGTCGCCGAGGCCGACGAGTCTGACGGCTCGTTTCTGCACCTCAGCCCGGCGATCGCGGTGGTGACCAACATCGATCCCGAGCACCTGGATCACTACGGCGACTTCTCGCGGCTGTGCGCGGCGTTCCTCGACTTCATCAACAAGGTGCCGTTCTACGGCCGGGCGGTGCTGTGCTGCGATCACCCGGAGGTGCGCGCCCTGTTGCCGCGGGTGAGCAAGCGCTACGTCACCTATGGCCTGGGCGCCGCGGCCGACTACCGCGCCGAGGAGCTGGCGTTCGCCGGCACCACCAGCCGCTTTGTCGCGGTGCGGCGCGGCGAGCGCCTGGGCCCGATCGAGCTGCCTATTCCCGGGGTCCACAACGTCCACAACGCGCTGGCGACGCTGGCCGTGGGCGATTTCCTCGGCATTCCGCTCTCGACGATGCAGGAGGCGCTGGCCGCCTTCCAGGGCGTGGGTCGCCGCTTCACCCGCCGCGGCAGCGGGCGGCTGCCGCAGGCCGCCGCGGACAGCGCCGAGCTCACCGTCATCGACGACTACGGCCACCACCCCGCCGAGATCCGCGCCACCCTGGCCGGGGCCCGCGCCGGCTTCCCCGAGCGGCGCCTGGTCGCCGTGTTCCAGCCGCACCGCTACACCCGCACTCGCGATCTGCTGCCCGACTTCGCCCGCGCCTTCGATGACGCCGCGCGCGTCTTTGTCACCGACGTCTACGCCGCCGGCGAAGAGCCGATTGCCGGCGCCACCTCGGCCGCCCTGTGCGAGCGCATGCGCGAGCACGGCCACCCCGGGGCGCAGTACATCCCCCGCCGCGCCGACGTCGCCGCCGCCCTGCTCCCCGAGCTGCGCCCGGGCGATCTGGTGATCACCTTCGGCGCCGGCGATGTCTGGCAGTGCGGCGACGAGCTGCTCGCCGAGCTGCGCCGCAGCTGACCCCTACAGCTTCAGGCCAGCGAAAAACGGCGTCGCCTCGGCCAGAAGGTCCAGCGTCGGATCCAGCTGCTTGCCGATGCCCTCGGTGACGGCGATGGCGATGTTGACCATGGTGAAGGTGGCGTTGACCCGCACCCGGTGGCGGCGCAGGATCTGCAGCATCTCGTAGACCACCGAGGCGACCTCCACCTCGTTGAGGCGCTTGCCGTGCAGGCGGTCGACAAACTCCTGGATGGCGGCGCGGAACCGCTCGTGGTTGTCGACGCTGGGGATCGGGCTGTGGCTGACCATGATGTCGGCCATGGTCTGCCCGTCGCCGCTGGCCCAGGCGGCGAAGTAGCGGGCAAAGACGCTGCGGTGCAGGTCGTCAAGCTCGGCCACCAGCCCCAGGTCGAGCAGCGCCACCTTGCCCTCCGGCGTCACCAGGATGTTGCCTGGGTGCAGGTCGGCGTGGACAAAGCCGTCGGCGAACACCATCTGCAGCATCAGCCGGAAGCCGAGCTTGCCGAGGCGCCGCGGCTCCGCCCCCGAGCGCTTGAAGTCGAGGATCTTCACCCCCTCGATAAACTCCATCACCAGCACCCGCCGGCTGCACAGCGCCTCGTGCAGGCGGGGGATGATGATCTCGGGATCGGCGGCGAAGTTTCTGCGGAAGCGGTGGTTGTTGCTCGCCTCGATGGTGAAGTCCAGCTGCATGTGGATGGCGCGCCCGAACTGGTTCACGCTGTCCACCGGCGCCAAGAGGCGCAGCGACGGAATCAGCTCGAGGATCGCGGCGTAGATGCGCATCACCCCAAGGTCAAAGGCGCACAGGTCCTCGATGTCGGGGCGACGGACCTTGACCGCCACCAGCTCGCCGCTGGCCAGGCGCGCCTTGTGCACCTGGGCGACCGAGGCCGAGGCGATGGGCACCGGCGCGAACTCGACGAACAGCTCGCCGAGCGGACGGCCGAAGTCCTCCTCTAAGGTCTTTTGCACGAGCGGAAACGCGAACGGCCCGACGTCGTCCTGCAGCCGGCTGAGCGCGGCGATGATGTACGGTGGCAACAGGTCTGGCCGCGTCGACATGATCTGCCCGACCTTGATGAACGTCGCCCCGAGCCGGCGGAACAGATCAAGGACGCAGGCGCCGAAGAAGGTCTGTCTCTCGCTGGCGCTGTGGCCGCCAAGGCGCATCCAGCACCAGCCGGCGGCGTAGCGCAGCGCCGTCTGCACCAGCAGGTAAAAGATCACCAGCGCGCGCGACAGCAGGCGCAGCTTCTGCACGAGCGACTTCATACACGCACATTATATCAAGCGCCGCCGTGTCTATACGGTCACGACCTCGAGAGGCGCTTTATCGCCAGCGCTTTGGCACCCTTTGGGGCCCTTGGCCGCCGCCGCGGCCGGGTGCTACTCGCCAAAGGGCTGAAGCTGCTCCGCGCGCAGCGACAGGTGACGCACCGTGAAGTCCGTCCCGTCGATGTCGACCACGCAGACGTTCACCTTGTCGGCCTGCAGGTGGGTGCCCGGCCGCAGGGCGAAGCGGGTGCCGGTCAGCGGGATCGTCCCGTGGTCGCCCTGGCAGCTGGCGGCGCAGGTGCTCTGGTTGAGCGGGTAGTGGTAGGTGCCGCTGGCCGTGCCGACGTGGACCTGGCGCACCGTGCCGCCGGAAAACTGCAGCTCCTGCTCCCAGACCAGGTGCTCGTGGCCCGAGAAGTAGGCGGCCACCTGCCCCTGCGCCAGCAGCGACCCGAGCTGAGCTTTGAACGTCTCGCTGGTGCGGCCGATCATCGACACCAGCGGCACATGCCCGATGACCAGCCGCAGCCCCGCGCTCGCCGCCGCTTCCAGGTCGCGGCGCAGCCAGTCGGCCACCTCGGGCTCGAGCTTCTGATCGACCGTGTGGATGAAGCTCAGGTGCACCCCATGCAGGTCCAGCGCGTAGCACAGCGGCGGATTGCCGCCGTCGAGCAGCGGCGCCACCGCGGCAAAGTCGCTGCCGAGCGTCGGCCAGGCCGCCAGGTACTCGCTGCGGTGCGCCGCGGTGTAGTAGTCGTGGTTGCCGGCGATCGCCAGCACCGGGATGCCGGCCGCGCGCAGCGGCGCCAGCGCCTGCTGAAACGACCGCCACCACAGGCGCACCTTGTCCGCCCCCACCCCGTCGTCCTCATTGCCCACCGTCGCATCGCCAGCGACCACGACAAAGCGCGGGGCAAGCTCGGTAAGCCGCGCCACCACCGTGGCGAAGCTCGCCGGCACCTGGCCGCTGCTAAAGACGTGGATGTCCGCCACGATCGCAAAGCTCCACTGCGCCATCACCGCTCCTTGGCTCGCTTGTCGCCTCTAGTCGCTATGGTGACACACTCCCGCCCCGCTCAGGGAGCTTGGCCGCGTCCGCGGTCCTTGCAATATTTTCCCCAGCTTGGCTATACCTCCCCCCATTCACGCTGCGCTCGGGCGCGCTTTCCAAGGCCCACAAGGAACTTACCCATGAGCGACTCTTCTTCCCGCCGCCCCCTCGATCCCACCGCCCCGCCGCCCGCCGGCCGCCCGCTGCCGGCTGCCCGCTCGTTCGCCGAGACCCTGGAGCGCGCGCTCGCCAAGCTGCCCGCCGGTCATACCCTGGCTGCCGGCGGCACCCTCGCGGGCCTGCTAGGCCTTCTGCCTGGCTGCGATCCGGCCGCCCCCGCCGCCCCCGACTCGCCGGCCGGCACCGCGGCGCTGCAGCAGGAGGTCATCGCCTACGGTCAGCACGACTGGGCGCAGAACATGGGCGTGCACGACCCGAGCAAGGTCAGCTACTACAACGAGTACTGGCGCGACCTCAGCAACTGCAACACCCGCTTTGGCTGCCTGTCGATCACCGTCTTTATCAAGGTCAAGGTCCGCCCGGTCGTCGGCGCTGATCTGGCCTACAAGAAAGTCGGCGCCGTCTACCGCGAGATCAACCAGGACAACCCGATCACCGCCAACGGCTTCTACTTCAGCACCCTCCCCGACGGCCAGGAGGAGTGGCATGTGCCGATCCGCAGCACCGCCCACGCCGGCACCTTCACCTTCAACGTCTGGTATGAAGATGGCAAGGGCGGCCGCTTCTACGACGACAACAACGGCGAGCTGTGGGCGCTGCGCTGGCAGGACGATCTGGCCGACTACACCACCCTCAGCCAGGACTTCGCCGGCACGAGCGCCGTGTTCAACGCCACCGGCGTCAAGGGCACCCTGAGCTTCACGGTCGAGGATCTCGACTACGACAAGGAGCTGCGCCTGGTCTACAGCACCGACGACTGGGCGACCTCGCACACCCTGGGCATGGGCGCCGCCACCGAAAAGAACTCGCTGCACTGGGTCAGCAACATCAGCCGCGACTTCGAGCGCTGGCAGGTAAACCTCGATGTGCCCGGCGCCTTCACCAGCTTCCGCTACAAGCTGATCTACAAGCACGGCGTCGTCGGCGGCGCCCAGGCGGTCGAGTTCACCCTGGGCGGCCCCTCCGGTCTCGTGCTGCCGCGGAGCTAGCATGGCCGTCGCCACCGACCTGCACGGGCACACCTATTACTCCGACGGCATCGAGGGCCCGGAGGCCTTCGTGGCGACCCGGCTGCAAGGCGGCGTGCAGGTCCTGGCGGTCACCGATCACGATCTGCTCGCCGCAGTCGCCCCGGCGGCAGCGGCGGCGGCGGCGCGCGGCGCGATCCTCATCCCGGCGCTGGAGGCGACGGCGTTCGTCGGGCTCGGCACGAAGGAGGCGGAGCAGATCCACATCCTGGGCTACTACCCGCCGCGCCGGCTCGCCGAGGGCAGCCTCCAGCAGTCGTTCTTCTACCAGCGCGGGCTCAAGGTGCAGGCCGCCTGGCGCGAGTTCACCCTCGACTGGCTGGCCGGGCTCGTCGCCGCCGATCGCCAGGCGCTCGACCCCGAGGGGGAGCTCGCGCAGCTGCCGGCGGCCGAGTTTCCCGCCCTGCAGCGCGTCCTGACGCGAATCGTCACGCGCCTGGACGCCCAGCGGCCGCAGGTGTTCCGGCACTTCATCCGCAGCCACGTCCACTTCTGGACCGGGCACCCGGAGCTATTCGGCTGGAGCCCCGAGGAGCTCATCGACGCCCTGCGCGCCGACGGCGCCGTCGATATCGTCGCCCATCCAGCGCGCTACCGCGACCAGGAGCGGCTGGCGCGGGTGCTGCTCGGCGCCAGCGGGGTCGAGGTCTACACCTCGCGCCACCGGCCCGAGTGGGCGGCCCGCTTCCGCGCCTTCGCCGAGCAGCACGGCAAGCTGTGGACCGCCTCGGCCGACGACCACGGCAAGGCGGCGTACGTGCCGCCGCCGTGCGGCACGCCGCGCTGGGTGGTCGAGCGGCTCCTCGACGCGCCCCTGCCCTCATGACCAAGCTCGACCTGCGGGCCTACCTGCGCCCCGGCGCCCGCCCCGGCGAGCGGCCGGTGGTGCTGCGGCTGCCGGCGACCGGCCCGAGCGCCCAGCTTGGGGCCGAGGTGCGCGGCGAGTTCACCCACTTCTTCGCCCCGGTGCCGCTTGCCGCCACCGCCGACGGCCACCGCGAGGCGACCGTCTACGTCGGCCCCGGCGCCTACGCCTACAAGTTCCGCACCGATGACGGCCGCTGGCACCTCGACCCCGACAACCCCCGCACCCGGTCGGCTGACGGCTCGCAGAACAGCCTGCTCGTCGTCGATGGCGCCGCTGAGCCGGTCCTGCACGCCCCGGTGCACCCATTTCTCCACCTGCGCGCCGATGGCCGCCTGTGCGTGCGCGCCGGGCTGCGCAAGGGCACAGCCGGCGACCGCCTGACCGTGCGCTGGCGCGAGGCAGAGGAGCACAGCACCCCGATGCAGCTGGTGGCGCAAGAAGACGAGCACCTGCTGTTCGAGGCCGACCTGCCGGCCAGCCAGCGCGAGCTTGTCTACCTGTTCACCCTCGCCTCCGGCCGCGCGGTCGGCCACAGCGGCGGCGGCGGCCAGGCCTTCCGCGTCCCCCGGCGCGAGCTTGGGCGCGACGAGCCCGCCTGGTGGCCCGACGCCGTGGTCTACACCGTGCTGCTCGATCGCTTCCGCCGCGGCGGCGACCCCGGCTGGCCGGTCGGTCGCGGCGAGCGCGAGCGCCTCGGCGGCGACCTGTGGGGCGTCATCGCCGCCCTGCCCTATCTAGAAGACCTCGGCGTCAACACCCTGCACCTGACCCCCGTGGCCTACGCCCCCTCGGCGCACCGCTACGACGCCATAAGCCCCCTGCACGTCGACCCCGCCCTGGGCGGCGAGCCGGCCCTGCGCGCGCTGCTAGAGGCGGCGCACCGGCGCGGCCTGCGCGTGCTCATGGATCTGGTGCTCACCCACGTACACCGCGATTTCCTGCCGTTCTGCGACGTGCGCGAGCGCGGCTGGCAGTCGCCCTACGCGTCGCTGTTCCAGCTGTACCGCCACCCCTTCTCCGAAGGGCTCTACCCCGGCTATCACCACTACCAGAAGGGCCAGTGGCAGGAGCCGCTGCTCAACCTCGACAGCGATGAGGTGGCCGCCTACCTGGTCGAGCAGTGCGTGCACTGGGTGCAGCTGGGCGCCGACGGCCTGCGGCTCGACGCGGTGGCCGAGGCGCCGCTGGGTCTTTTGCGCCTCCTGCGCGCCGCGGTGCGAGCGGTGCGTCCCGATGCGGTGCTGCTCGGCGAGCTGACGCCGGCCAACGGCCACCGCTACACCGACGGTGCGCTCGACTGCGCGACCGACTTTCCGCTGCAGCAGGCGCTGTACGACTGGCTGTGGCACCGCAAGACCGACGCCCGCGAGTTCGCCGCCGCCAGCGCTCGGCGCCTGTTCTGGCGCGGTCCGCCGAGCGCCGCCCTCGGCTTCACCGCGACCCATGATCAGCCGCGGCTGCTGAGCCTCGTAGGCGATGCGCGGGTCGGGCGGCTCGCCCACCTGCTGCTGCTCACCCGCCCCGAGGTCCCGGCCATCTATTACGGCGACGAGCTCGGGCTGCACAGCGCCGCCCCCGACCGCAGCTTCGAGGACGCCTGGCCGGATCGGCTGCCCATGCAGTGGACGGAGGAGGCCGGCGATCCCGCGACCCGAACCCTGTTCACCGCCGCCCTGCAGCTGCGCCGCGCCCAAGCGGCCCTGCGCCGCGGTGACCTGCAGCCGCTGCCGGTCGCCGAGTCCGCCCAGGTGCTGGCCTTCCGCCGCCAGCTCGGCCCAGAGGTCATCGAGGTCTACGCCCACGGCGCCGACGCAGCGCTAGAGCTGCCGCTGGCCCCCGGACCCGCCGGCGCCACCGTCCTTCTCACCCTCGGCGAGGCCCAGGTGGCGTCCGGCCGCGTGCGCCTTGGCCCCTACGCCGCCGTGGTCCTGCAGCGCCACCCCACCGCCGCCGCCGTCGCCCTCACCCGGGAGCTCCTGGCCGACAACCGCGAGCGCTGCGCCGCCGCCTTCCGCGCCGGCGAGCTCACCCCGCTGGCGCTGCCGGCCAGCCTCTACCTCACCGTCACCGAGCGCTGCAACCTCCGCTGCCAGCACTGCATCACCCTGGCCCCCGAGCGCACCGCGACCGGCCGCGCCCGCACCATGCAGCCGTGGCTGCTCGACGCCCTGGGCGACGGTCTGGCCGCCGCCGACTACTTCGGCTTCGCGCACGGCGGCGAGAGCCTGGTCGCCCCCATCTTCAAGGACCTGTTGCGCCGCATCCAGACCGCGCGCGGCGGCCGGCCCTACACCGTGCACCTGTTGTCCAACGGCATGCTGCTGACCCCGCAGACCGTCGAGGAGCTGGTCGCCCTCGGGCTCAACAGCCTGGCGGTCTCGCTGGACGGCGTCACCGCCGAGACCAACGACTTCATACGCCTGGGCGCCGACCTGCGCGTCATCGCCCACAACCTGCGCCATGCGGTGGCGCTGCGCCAGCACCGCGGCGTCGACCTGCGCATCGGCATCTCGACCGTGGTCCTGGCCGAAAATGTCGATGAGCTGCCGGCCCTGGGTCGCCTCGCGGTCGAGCTCGGCCTGGACTGGCTGAAGGTCGAGGAGGCCTACCCGATAAACGACTTCACAAAAAAGAGCCTGCTCCGGCCGCGCAGCCGGCGGCCGCAGGAGGCCCTTCTGGCGCTGCGCCGCATCGTCGAGCCGGCCGGCATCGTCGTCATCGACCACCTGGCGCCGCCGACCGGCTGCCCGTGCACCGCCAGCGACCCCGCCTACGCCGAGTTTCGCAGCAGCGACGACTTTGCCAACCGCGCCCGCTTCCTCCCCTGCCGCGCCGCCTGGGAGCTGCTGTGCGTCGACCCCGACGGCACCGTCCACCCGGTCGACTACGCCCACCCGCCGCTTGGCAACCTGCTGACGACCCCTCTTGTCGAGCTGTGGCACAGCGAGCCCGCCCAGCGCCTGCGCCGCGCCGCCCTGACCCGCCTGCCCACCGCCGCCCGCCAGCGCTGCCCGTACTGAGCCGCAGCTACAGGTAGCTCAGCCAGCGCTTGTCCGGGTGACGAGCGCGCACCCCGACAAACCACCGGCACAGCGGATACAGCAGCAGCACCGTCACCACCCACGACAGATACACCGTCCACAGCGGGAAGTTCAGGCTGAGAAAGAAGTTGCCGTGGCTTGTATCGAGCGCCGCTCGTCCGAGCACCGCGTAGCCGATCGGCAGCGACGTGTAGCGCAGCAGAAACAGGTGCGCCACGTAGAAGAGCAGCGGCGCCCGCCCGAGCGTCACCAGCGGCCGGGCGAGCGCCCCCGCGGCCGCCCGCTGCATCGCCCCCAGGAACAAAAGCGCCGGCCCGAGCGTCATCAGCAGGTACAGGAGCGACGGCGGATACTTCGAGCAGCTGAGAAACGACAGCAGCGTGTATAGCGCGCTGTTCTGGCCGTGCCACGGCTGCGGCTCGCCGTAACCGTTGAGTAGCCGCAGCAGCACAAACAGCACCGTCGCCGCCGCCCCCAGCCCGAGCGCGTAGCGCGGCCAGCGCTGCGGCGCCCGGTGGATAAGCGCCCCCAGCCCATAGCCCACCGCCATCACACCGCACCACGGCACAAGCGGGTAGCCGATGATCAAAAGGTGCTGCGGGTTTATCCGGTAGACCCCGGGCTCGTGCAGCAGCTTCCACAGCGGTCCCCAGGCGCCAAGCTGCGCCGCGCGCACCGGGTCGAGCAGGTTGTGGCCGGCGATGAGCAGCCCGCCAAAGCCCACCACCACCGCCAGCGGCAGCCGAGAAAGCCCCGCCAGCAGCAGCATCGACCAGCCGAGCGCCCACATCACCTGCAGCAGCGTGACGCGGAACTCCGGGTCGGGGAACCAGCCGAAGTGCACGACCACAAGCTCCAGGAACACCAGCCACAGGCCGCGCGTCGCCAGGAAGCGGCCAAGCTCGGCCGGGGTCCGCCGCGCCCCGTACAGGTAGGCGGCGACCCCGGCGAGCAGCACGAACACCGGGGCGCAGAAGTGGGTCACCCAGCGGGTAAAGAACAGGAGCGGCGTGGTCGTCTTCAGATCCGTCGGGTCCAGGCGGGACGAGAAGAAGAAGTCGCGCGCATGGTCAAGGACCATGAGCACCATGACCACGCCGCGCAAAAGGTCGATGACAGCGTGGCGGGGGCTCGGGGCGACGGCGGGCGGCTTGCTCATGGCGGTGCCCGAGCATACCACCCGCCGCCTGGGGCCACAGCGCCTACGCTTCTGCCCCAGGGGACTGGCTAGGTCTGGTTGTACAGGATGCTGACGTCGTTGCCGTTGAAGTTGGCGGTGGCGATGTCGGGCTTGCCGTCCTTGTTCAGGTCGGTGACGATCAGGCCCACCGGCTGCGAGCCGACGGTGAAGTTCTGCGCCGGCTCGAAGGTGCCGTCGCCCTTGCCGAGGAAGATGGTCACCACGTCATCGCCGGAGTTGGCGACGATCAGATCGAGCTTGCCGTCGGCGTCCAGATCCGCGGTGGCCAGGGCGCGCGGCATCGACCCGACCGGCATGTTGCGCAGGCCATTGAAGGTGCCATCGCCCTTGCCGGTCAGGAGGCTGACCTGCTTGCCGTCGAAGCTGGTGGTCACCGCGTCGAGCTTGCCGTCCTTGTTCAGATCCCCCAGTAGCAGCGCGATCGGCTGGCTGGCGGTGGTCGTCGTCTTGGCGGTGCCGAACACCCCCGCCCCCAGGCCGGGGAACACGCTCAGCGAGGCGGCGGCGTAGCTCGTGCCCACCAGATCGAGCTTGCCGTCGCCGTCCACGTCGCCGAGCAGCACCGCCGCCGGCTGCGTGCCCACGGTGTAGCTGGCGCCCGCGGTGAACATCGGCGTCAGCGCCACCGTGCTGTTGAGAAGGACATAGGCCTGCCCGGTGCTGCGCGAGGTGACGACCAGATCCGGCTTGTTGTCGGCGTTCAGGTCGCGCGCGTCCACCCCGACCAGGTTCATCGCCACCGTGTTCGAGGTGGGGGCCAAAAAGCCGATGCCGCCGTTGTCGGCGAGCACCACCAGGTCGCTGCCGGTGGCGTTGCTGCACGCCACCGCCACGTCGGGTCGGCCGTTGCCGTTGAAGTCGGCCGCCACCAGCGAGGTGGGGCTGGTCGCCGCCGGGTAGGCGACGCCGTTTTTCCACGCCTGGCTGTAGGCCAGGACGGTGACGTTATTGCTGGTCTGGTTGGCGGTGACAAGCTCGGGGAAGCCGTCGCCGTTGATGTCCGAGGCGACCAG
This sequence comes from Polyangia bacterium, assembly GCA_044222245.1. Classification (GTDB taxonomy): domain Bacteria; phylum Myxococcota_A; class Polyangia; order Palsa-1104; family JAEUJZ01; genus CALFML01. The sequence continues at coordinate 13,798 of JBGANQ010000124.1, forward strand.
CGCCACGGGGTTTGTGCCGACCGGGGCGCTGATGCGCGCCATGAACGACAGCTGGATCCGGTTATAGCTGTACAGGTCGCCGCGCGAGGCGCTGCTGCCGTCCACGTTCTTCACCGTCACCGCCACCGGCCCGAGCACCCCGGCGCTGGCCGGGACCACCGCGGTGAGCTGGGTGGTCGACAGGATCTGGATATTGGTCGCCGGGGTGGCGCCGAAGCTGACCGTCACCCCGGGGGCAAAGCCGGTGCCGTACAGGGTCACCGTGTTGCCGCCGGCGGCCAGGCCCGAGCGGGGCAGGATGTTGTCCAGCGAGACCGCGCCGCTCGGCGGCAGGTCGGTGCTGCTCCCCGCAAGGTCGCGCGCGCCGCCATCGCTATTTCCCTGGTTGGTGCCGTCCTGACAGCCGGGGGCCGCCCCGACCAGCGCGACCAGCGCGGCCAGCGCCGAGCCGCCGGCGCCGGCTCTGAAGCGAGATAAGCCAAAGAGCCGACGCTGCGAAGCAGACTTCATGATGTCCTCCTACAAATAAGTGGCTGGAAATGGATCAAGTGCAAAATAGTATGGATACGCGATCGGACCCCCGCCAGGCCATAGTGCAGCCCGCCTGACCTGGGCGACGCCCTTCCCGATCCCGGCGTCCGCCCGCGGGCGCCTGCTGCGTCGGCGAGCCGCCGGCCCCACGCCCCGGCCGCAACCAACCGCCCGCGCGCGCCGAAAATCTCCGGGGGAGCTATGAGCATGGACCATGGGGGACCCGAGAGCGAAGCCGCCGCGCCGGCTCTAGAGCCGGAGCACCGCCCTGGCAGCGGCTGCGGGCATGCCGACAGCGAGGCGCCGCCGCCGCTCATCTCGCCGCAGCGGCTCCACCGTCACCGCGAGCCGGACAGAAAGCGAACGCTGCTCATCGTGCCGCCGTTCTGCTCGCCCAACTATACCTACCCCGCTCCCGCCTACCTGGCGCGGCTGCTCAAGCGGCGCGGCTACCCTGTCGCCCAGGCCGACCTCAACCTGGAGCTCCTGCTGCGGCTGTTCTCCAAAGCTGGCCTTGCCCGCGTCTTCGCCGCCGCCACCCCCCGCGCCCCCAGCCTGAGCCCCGAGAGCCGCCGCGTCCTCGCCCTGCGCGACCGCTACCTGGCGACTATCGAGCCGGTCGCCTCCAGCAAGCAGTACATGCTATCGGTGGCCATGTTGTAGTGGCAGTCCGCTAGCCCTGAGCACGCCTCAGGCACGTACTAGAGCCTACATGCTGACCCAGACCACCGGGGAGCCAGGAACATCCTACCCACCGCCAGAGGCATGAATGGAACTGATGCTTTTTCAGTAAATCGACACCTCTAGTTCAGCGCCGCAGGAAGCCAGGGCTGCGAGCACGCCTTGTTCACAACGCAGGACAACAACTGTCCCTCCAGACTCACGATCTTCAGGCTCGACGGCGACATCGACGGTAACGGACGCCCCGCCGCGGATTGCCGCTTTAATCGACTCCCCAAACTCTGTCAGAAACCGCAAAATTTCCTGTTGATGCTCGCCCCATTTCTGGCCGCCGAAAATTTCACAGCAGAATCCATCTCCAGCTTTGCGCAGCCCAGCATAGATCCCCGGACGGATCGTATTCATCGCCCTGCCAATCTCAGTTAAAGCGCCCAGTCGCGTGGGGTTCGCGATGAAACGAATCACCGTGTACATTATTTCACCTTGGGCATGGAGGACTGCAACCACTCTTGATAGGCATCGCGAACCTGTTCAGGGGTCAAATCGGGATTTTTCCGAGTCCCCTGGGGCGTCACTTGGTCTGCCTTATACTCACGATGAAACCATCTCCGGAAGTCCTGATTATTTTTAAGTGCACGCTCGGCCTCTTTCTCTTCTCGTTCTACAACTTTCGCCGCATCATCTTTCGCCCTGGAAAAAAGCCAGCCCCCAAGGCTATCAAATAGATAGCCGTCTAATAAACCGGCGTCGACTAGGCCGACGACAATAATCCCCACCGCCGCAAGGTCGGCTGGCCCAGGAAGCGGTGAATCTGCTTGCGACGCCACAGCGGCTGCCACTGCATATCGAGAAAACACCGGAGCAAAGCCTGTGGCGACTGTCGATTCCTGACTAATTAGTTGAATTCCAAAATTCAATTTATATTCAACAAAACCAGCGCATTGAGCCATATTGATAATCTCATCATATCCAATTTTCGCCAAAGACTCTTTGCCAATCTCCTCAGCTGTTGCAGTCTCAATATCAATAGGCCTTATCTTCCCATGAGAGGTGAGCACTCTGTCTGGGGCAGGCTGAGAGGCATGTAAACACCCAGAAAGGCCCACCAGAATCAGCAGACATAATTCATAGATATGAAGAGCCCAAAAACGAGGTTGGCTAAGTTTTTCCTGATCTTTTAGAAAATTCATTTTGCGTCTCATAGCTACGGGCACAAGGCTTGCTGACGGAGGTGCTGAGCCAGCGGCCATGCGAGCGACGCTCACCCTCGATGCATATCAGCGGAAGGGCTTCTGTGTCGCGGAAAGTATGCCTATAAGGCCGGATCGTCAAGCGGCCGGTTACTGAAGATCTAACCGGGTGGGACCAGGCAGTCTATCGCCTACGATGAGCTCATCATGAATCACGAGGTAGCCTATCTCCTTTGTCTGCCCCTGTGGTCTCCTGGGTCAGGATTCCCGAGATTTGTTGTATTTGGTGCAAGCGGTCATCCGCTTCCTCCAAGGCCGCGATGCCAGCATCGCTTATCGGTTGTGTCAGCCGGACTTTCTGCCGCGGGGCAAGAACTTCGAGCTGAACAAGGGCTTTGACTTCTATGACGGCACGGGCAACACCCTGCCGGTGCACGACCGGGCCAAGTTCGTCGCCACGCAGTACCTGTATGACCTGGGCGAGATGATCCGCGAGGCCATCTTCCCCTACTTCCAGATCACCCTGGTCGACCGCTACTACGACTCGTTCGTCCACCGCTGCACGACCTTTGACCTCATGCAGGCCGAGCTGGAGCGCGAGCCCAACGTCATCGACCAGCTGCTGCACGAGCTGCTCGATGCCCACCTGGAGGCGGTGCGGCCGGACCTGGTGGGGGTGACGGTGCCGTTTGCCCGCAACCTGTACTGGGCGTTTCGCCTCGGCCGCCGGGTCCGGCGCTGGGACGAGCGGGCGCGCATCGCCATGGGCGGGGGCTTCTTCAACACCAGCATGCGCGACCAGAAGGAGCCGCGGGTCTTTGACTACGTCGACTACATCACCCTCGACGATGGTGAGAAGCCGCTGCTCAACATCTTGGACCACCTGCAGGGCGGCCGCGCCGTGCAGGACCTCAAGCGCACCTGGCACCGGGTCGCCACCGATGGCAGCCTCCGTTATGCTAACGGCGACCCCGAGCCCGACCTCCGCCACGCCGAGACCGGCGCCCCCGACTACCAGGGCTACCGCATCGGCGACTACTTCTCGTCCCTGGAGACCACCAACATCAACCAGCGGGTGCGCTCGGACGGCTGGTGGAACAAGCTGACCATGACGCACGGCTGCTACTGGAAGAAGTGCAGCTTCTGCCGCCGCCCGCCGGCAATCGGTGACATTTCGCGGCCTTATCCCGACTGCCCCGGCTGCAGCAGCCGCCGCACCCGCAGTCCCCGTCGCGCTCGGCCCTTGCCAGCATGGACCCCGGCTGGACCCCGCTGGCCGCGAGCGGCCCCGGCGCCTCCTGCCGCGCGGGGGCGACTGCGGGCCAGACCCTGGCCGGCCGCCCGGAAGCTGGCCGCTGGCGTCCAGCGCCCGAGCGGGCTGGCTGAAATCGTCCAGCCGGAAGCTCGCAGCCGTCGCGCCGACCTCGACGCCCATCGCCCCAGCGGCGGCCCGCTCCTTGCTACTAATCGCTAGCTGAGAGTATTTGCCCACAGCGAAGCTGGGCAGGGACTCGGGCCGGGCTACCAGTATGGCGCGCAGCGAAGCTGCGCCGAGCCCCGACATCCTGGTGCACTGCCCGGAACCGGCCCTACCCAGCGCAGCGGTGGTCACGAACACGCGGGGCGTGAACTAAGCCAGACCAAAAAAGGGAGGCATCTTGTTGCGACTATTGCTTATCGGTACCGCGCTCGGGCTGCTTGGGTCGTCGCTGGGCGGGTGCAACCTCTGCCCGCCATTTTCCTTCGACTGTAACTGGCCGCCGCCTCCTCCTCCCCCCGATGCCGGGGCGAACGATCTGGCGACCGCCGGGCCCCCCACCATCCCCGGCTGCCAGGGCTCCTGCAAGGTCGACTATCGCTGTCCCGCCGGGCACTCGACGACTCTCGCCGGGACGGTGACGATCCCCGCCGGCACCCTGCCCCTGCCCGGCGTGCAGGTCGCCATCCCGACCGGCAGCGAGCTGCCCGGTGCCCCCGGTGCGGGCCCCGCCTGCGACCCCGGCAGCGCGCCCGAGCTCGCAACCTTCTCGACGCGGACCGACGTGTACGGCAACTTCAACCTGTCCGACATTCCCAGCGGCGACAACATCCCGCTGGTCATCCGGACTGGCAAGTGGCAGCGGGTCGTCATCCTGCCGCGCGTGGTCCCCTGCGCCCGCACGATGATTCCCGCCGAGCTGACCCACCTGCCGCGCAACCAGCGCGAGGGCAACATCCCGCAGATCGCCCTGTCCACGGGCGGCGAGGACGCGCTGGAGTGTCTGCTGCGCGGCCCCAAGCTCGGCCTCGATGACGCCGAGTTCACCCCCGCCACCGGTCCGGGCCGGGTCCACCTGTATGCGGGGGCGACCGGAGCCAGTCGCTTCGCTCCCGCCCTGGGCGGCGCCAGCTTCAGCGCCGCCCAGGCGCTGCCTGCAACCAGCTGGTATGACGACCCCGCAAGCTGGAACAGTTACGACCTCGTCATGCTCTCCTGCGAGGGGGGACAGTACCTGAACTACAAGAGCCCGCAGGCAATCGCGAACCTGGAGGGCTTCCTCAACAAGGGGGGGCGCGTCCTGGCCACCCACCTGCACAACGGCTGGCTCCAGAGCGCGCAGCCGCCGCAGCGCCTCCAGTCGGTGGCCACCTTCGGGACGGGCACGGGCCCCGACCCCGTCACCGCTCTGATCGATCTGACCACCAGCCCGACGAACGAACTCGGCAACTGGCTGAACCAAGACACGGTCCTCGGCTCGCCGGTGGCCGGGCAGCTCCAGGTCAGGCGGCCTGGCTACTCGATCATGGCCCTCAACAGCAGCCTGGCGCAGAGCTGGATCAGCTACCAGCCGGCCGTGGGCGCTGCGGTCCCGCAGGCCTTCTCGTTCGCGGCGCCGGTGAGTGCGTTCCGGCCGAAGTGGTGCGGCAAGATGGTGTTCAGCGACTTCCACGCCAGCTCCGGTCCGGGCGGCGACTCCTCGGCGGCCGGGACCCCGTTTCCCGGAGGCTGCACAGAAACCTCGCTGTCGCCCCAGGAAAAAGCCATGCTCTATCTGCTGTTCGACCTGAACAAAGCGGTGGCAGTGCCCTCGATCGTCGGCTGACCCGAGCCGCCCCGCCGCGGCCGCCGATTCCAGGCAAGCCTTGACCCGCGGCATCCCCAGGCGGCGAGTCTCAAGCAAACTTGGACCCTCAGCTTGCTCACGGGTAGTAAGCGCCAAGCAAACTTTGAGCTTCCACTACTTCAAGCAGTGAGTTCCAAGCAAACTTGGACCCTCAACTGCTCCCAGGCAGTGAGTTCCAAGCAAATTTGAACCCTCAACTGCTCCCAGGCAGTGAGTTCCAAGCAAATTTGAACCCTCAACTGCTCCCTGCAGCCAGCGCCAAGCAAGCTCGGGCCGGCAAGGAGGCGCGCAGGCAAAATTTGCCTGTTCTGCCTGGCGGGAGCGGCCTGGACCCTGAGCCGCAGGCGGCGGCGGGCTACAGCCGCAGGGTCGCGTTGAGGATCAGCCGGTCATCGGTCGGGCGCAGGTCGGGGGTGAAGGTCGGCCCAGGGCCGGGAAGCGGCAGCTGCCCGCCGGGGCCGGTGATGCCCCCCGGGCCGCTGAAGATCGGCTGGTTGGCGGCGCGGTGCGCATACTCAAGGCGCAACAGCAGCCAGGGGCTCGGCCAGCAGTCCAGGGTGGCGGTGAAGCCGCCGGCGAGAAACGCCCCGCTGCCCGGCCACGGATAGGCCGAGCCGACGGGAAATTTGGGCGAGATGGCCTGCGTCTGGTCGTAAAAGACATCGCCGCGCAGGGTGCTCTTCCACACCGTGGTGAAGTCGATGTGGTGGGTGAGCGTGATGCCGCCGATAAACCCCGACGGGGCGGTCTCGCGGTGCTCCCAGCCGAAGTCGCCGACCAGCGAGAAGGCGAGCGAGCGCAGGTGCTTGGTGTGGCCCTTGTAGTAGCGAATCTGCAGGTTGTTGTCCGAGTAGAAGCGCAGCGCGCCGGGGTCGCTCTGCACCTCCTGCCCGAAGTAGGCGGAATTAATCAGCGAGATCCACTCGCGCGGGCGCCAGTTCCACAGGTAGCCGCCGGCCCGCGCCTCGTGCCACTGGCCAAAGGTCTGCCAGCCGTTGACCAGCCACAGCTCGATCTTGAACCGCTGGGTCGGGAAGATCTGCGTCCGCACCCCGAAGAAGTAGTAGGGCGTGGCGTCGGACATGAAGGCGTGCGTGTAGGCCCAGTTCTCCTCGGGCAGGTAGCTCTCAAGCCCCAGGTAGGACTGGAAGATGCCAAGCTCGAGGTTGATCCCGTGCAGGGCGTGGAAGTGCCAGCCCACCGCCGCCTGCTGGACGTACTGCAAGAGGCGATTGGTGAGGAAGAAGCCGCGCGTCGTGGTGGTGTCCTGGCCGGCGATCGTCTCGACGATCGAGCCGTACTGCAGGTACAGCCGCCCGATCGGGCCATTGAGTCCCCCAAGCTCGAGGCCGACGTGGGCCAGGTTGAGCGAGATCTCGTTGTGGCGCGGCGCGGTGGTGGTGGGAAAGATCGTGTGATCGGCCGGCTGGTGCAGCTGCCAGGCGAAGTAGGTGTCGACGTACAGCGAGAAGGTGACCGGGCCAAGGCCAAGCAGGGAGGCCGGCTGGGGGTTGTTGCCGTTGGTCCAGGCGTAGTCGAACTCGCCAAAGGGCGGCTCGCGCAGGTCGAGCGACTGGCCGGTCACGGCCGGTGGGCTGGCAGCGACGGCGGCCGGCGGGGCGGGGACCGGCGCCGCCAGCCGGGACTCCAGCTCTTGCACCCGGCGCTCCAGGGCCTGCAGTCGCTCGTCGGACGCTGCCGTCGCGGGCTGCGCGGCAGCGGCAGCGGCGACCAGGCTGGAGGCAAACAGGCTGAAGGCGAGCAGAAAAGAGCGCATCGGGGGGCATCTTATAACCGGCGGAGCCGCCGCGGAACCCGGACGGCGCGGCGCCTGGCCCGACGCCGGCCGCGCGCAAGGCCGCGGAAAGGCGGATCTTTTTTGCGGCCGCGGCGGCAGCCTTTTTGGAAGCGGCGGCCCGAAGTGGCATAATGGGCCTTGCGAAGTCCAAGAAGATCGAGAGGTTAGCCATGATTCACTCAGAGACGAAAGATGTCTCGCGACTGCAGCTCATTCGGGAACGAGTGGCCAAGCAGGCCGCCAAGCAGACGGCGCAGCCGCAGCCCCAGCGCGCCGAAGCGCACTATCCCCGGGGCCTGGCCGAGGCGCTGCTGGCGCTGCTCGCGGCCCGCGGCTTCCGGCTGACGGCAGCGCAGCGCAAGCGCATCACCTCCTGCACCGAGCCGGCGCAGATCGAGGCCTGGATTGCCCGCGCCGCGACCGCGAAGTCGGCGACCGCGGTGGTCGGCACCGGCCGCTAGCCAGAGCCGCGCGGCTCGCGCTTGCCCGGCCCTTCGGCGGGCGGCGGGTCGCGCAGCTGCTCGCGCAGCTCCTCCGCGTCACTGGTGACGATCCGCTCGATACCGTCCACCCCCTTCCAGCGCCGAAACTGCAGCTTGCCCACCGCCGTCTGAACCAGGACGCCGATGCGGCCAAAGCCGCGATCCATGGCCGGCAGGAGGGCGAACATCGCGCGCTCGTACTCTGGATCATTGCGGCCGGTCGGGGCGCGGGTGTCGACCAGCAGGTTGCGGCCGCCGCGGCCGATCCGATCGTAGACCTGGATCACCGCGCGATAGCAGTGCTGCAGGGCGGCGATGCTGGGGAACTGCAGGCTGCTGCGCACCAGGTGGACCAGCCGCTCGTTTTCCTCCAAAGTAATGGTTACATAGGGGTCCTGGTAGAGGATCCTGGGGGCTGTGTCATCGGGTCTGCCCATGCGGCTGCGCCGATGTAAGGATAGTCATTCTGCAACCGGCGGCCAGCTCGCCGGCAACCGGCAGCCGGTCCGCCGGGCGCCG
>JBGANQ010000125.1:0-22522 GCA_044222245.1 Polyangia bacterium
GTGGCGAAGTTCGCTGGCTCGTCGGTGGGCGCGGCCCCATCGCGGGCGGTGAGTTTACGGCCGGGCATGGTCTCAGTATAGGCGGTTGTCCGCTAGGGTGAGGGCCGAAGGCGACGCGCGGGCTGTGACCTCAAGCCGCATAACGTCGCTGCTGCCAGCGGTGCCGCACGGCGGCGCTGGCCGGAGTCGGCTGGCTATAAAGACAGCGGCAAGATCTGAAAGTCGAGGTCGGCGCTGACCATGAGGGCGTAGTTGTCGGGAACTTCGATGAGGCCCGGCTCGGGGGGCCGGCTCTCGGCGTCGGCGTCGGCGATGGCAAAGATGCCGCGAAAGTCTTCCTCCCCGTCGCCGAGCCCGGCCACCGCACGGTACCACAGCGGCTGCGGCCCGCGCCGGGCCACGACCAGCCAGTGGCCGTTGCTGAGCGCGGCGTGCTGCGCCGGGGCGCCGGCCTCGGTGGTCGCCGCCGCGGCGTGCAGGACCTGACCCAGCGCCGCCACCGCGACCTCGGCCGGCAGCTCGGGACGGGTGAGATAGGTCGGCTCGGCCTCGTGCAGGCGCAGCAGGAACTCGTAAAACAGCGCCTCGGCGCAGCTGGTGCCGCGCAAGGGAGCGCGCAAGAAGTCGGGCAGCTCGCCCAGGCGCGCCTGCCGCTCTTGGGCGAGGATGCCGAGCTCCCCCTGCACGGCCAGCGTAAAGCGGCGGAAGCGAAACGGCGCCTCTGCCATCGAGGTCTGCGTCGCCTGGTCGCCCGCCCGGGCCGTGCGCGCCTGCGCGATGAGGTTGTCCGACCGCAGATCCAGCACCGCGGCCAGGCCGCGCGCCGCATCATCCGACCACCGCTGCAAGAGCGGCTCGCCGCCGACATAAAAGCCTACTCCCCAGCGCGCCCACTGCGCCGGCGCCCGCGGGATCGCGCCGTCACCCGACTCGCCCGGCACCGGCGTCTTGTCGGCGCCGCCGCTGCCGCCCCCACCGGGGAGCGCCTCAGGATGGCTGCGCAGCACCGTACGGAGGCGCTCGGGCTCACTGGAACGGTAGGCGATAAGGCGATTCATCCTGTCCTCTCTGGCTCGGTACGTGACGGGGCGGAGCGGGCGCGGGTGGGGCGGTCGACATACAACCAGGCGACTGCTTGCTGTCACTATACAACGCCGCGCGCCAAGCCATCAATTCTCCATCTCGAAATCGGCGCTCGCCGCGACGGCTCGGCCGGCTGCCGACTCAGCCCGAGGGCAGCATCGGCGCGGGCGCGGGACCCGTTACCCAACGGGGGGCGGGGCTAGGACTTGGACAGGTCGGGGCCATGAGGACGTTTGCATACACCGCGTTGCGGATCATGTCGGAGGTCAGCTCGGTGGACTCGGCGTCGAGGCTGGTCTTGTAGCGGATCTCGCCGTCCTCCAGGTCCATCTCGAAGTTGCCGATGACCAGTCCGTAGTTGGCGCGGGTCAGAAACTCGGCCACGGCCAGTCGCTTGGCGGGACCGACGGTCAGCGGGCAGATGGAGTAGAACAGAACCTGCTCGTCGAGCTCGCGCACCTGGGCGTAGCAGGTCCAGTTGCCGGTCTTGCCAGCGTAGCCGAGCTTGAGCACGGGCCGCTCCGCCAGGGGGGTGTAGGCCCACTCTTCTTCGTCAAAGAAGGCCCGCAGTGCGCTAAGGAGACGGCTTGCTGTAGAGATGGACATGGACATGGGTCAGCTCTAGCTTAGCAAGCGCCCCGCGCCGTGTCGCTAGCGGTTTAGCAGAGTTACGATCGGCACCATGCGGACTTCGATGCCGCCGGCGGGAATGGGGTCGCCGGCCTTGAGGCGCGGCGTGGTGGCCACCATCAGCACGTTGAACTTGTTCTCGGGGTGCTTGGCGTAGTTTACAAACTGGGTGTGGGCGGGAGTCCCATCTTCGATGAGCAGGTAATTCTGGCCATCGGGAACGGTGCCCATCGCCGCGACCGGACCCACGGTGCCAAGGTAGATCGAGTTCGGATCCGAGGGGCTGCGCAGGCCGTCTTTCCCTACATACACATCGATCTGCTTGATGGCCAGGTTGATCGTGCTGGTGATGCCATAGGTCATCTTGACATCGCGGAAGCTGTCGGCCTGACTCTGGGCGATGCCAAGGGTGAACGCCGGGTCGTTTACAGCGTCGATTACAAACAAAATGGTGAGCGTTAGATCGGCCCCCCACACGTTTGCATCGCACAACCCGGTCAGGCCGGGCAGGTTGATGTTGGCGGTGCGGATGAAGCTGTTACATATCGAGACGTCGGCGCAGGGAATCATCGGCAGGGTGAAACCGGCGGGCAAGCCGGTGGGCGGGATGGTGTAGGTGAAGGTCTGCTGGCCAAGCTTCTGATCTTGCGGCGTCGCTCCGCAGCCGGCCGCCGTCACCGCGCAGAGTCCCGCCAGGGTCGCGGCCAGCCCGATGGTCAATCTGCTCAGCTTCTTCTTTAGAGAACTAAAATACGCATGAATATAAGTTTTCATGCTATGATTATATCATATTTGCCGGTTTATTTATAAATATAAACCGTTGTGCATATGCGACTTTGCAAGCTTAGAGGGTTAGACGGTTACCGCAGCTCATCGGCTACTTGGAACAGCGGGAACCACGAGTCGTCCCGCTCGTCCATCTGCGCCTGCGCCAGCGCCCCGATGTCCTCCCAGCGCGTCGGCGGAGCCTCCAGCGGCGCCTTCCAGGTGGGATTGGCCAGCGCGAACTGCATGGCCGCCACGCCCTCTTCCCGGCGCGCGTAGTGGGTATGGACGTGGGTGTGACGGTTGATGGCCTCGACTGCGCGCACGGCCTGAACGTCCATGCCGCCCTGCCAGCCGCAAGTGGCAAGGACTCCGCAAGGGCCAAGCGCCTTGAGGGTGGCGCGGGCCACCGGGGCGCCGATGTTGTCGATGAAGATGTCCACGCCCTGCCCGCCGGTGCGCTCCTTGACAATCTTGAGGAAGGCCTTCTCGGCGCGCAGGTAGCTGTCGCGGAACTCAGCGTCGCGGGCGTAGCGCTCGGCGGAGAAGCTCAGGCCGGAAAAGGCGCTGCGCTCGACGACGCCAATTCCCAGCGACTGCAGGTGGGCCACCCGCCTGGCCTTGCTGGTGATCATCGTCACCTGACAGCCCGCAGCGCGCGCCAGCATCAGCTCGGCCAGACTCACGCCGCCGCCCCAGGCCCAGACGGTCGGGCAGGGATTCTCATCGAGTCCGACCTGGGTGCGGTAGCAGCCGAGCGCCACCTTCCAGTTCGACCACGCCGAGACAAAGCGCAGCGAGAAGGACGCCCACTCATTGAGGGTGAGCGGACTGCGCTCGGGAATAGGAATGAGGCAGCGCGCCGGCAGCACCGCCCGCTTGGCGAGCACTCCCATCGTTCCCGGACAGTCGTACGCCAGCGCGTGCCGCATGTAGCCGAAGCGCTCCCAGGGAGACGCGTTGCCGAACACGAAGGCGAGGTCGCCTTCCTTTAGACCCCGCACATCGTGACCGGGCCGCAGGATGCGCACGACTCCGGAGTTACCGATGACCACCGTGGACTCGCTGCGCTGGCGGCAGATGTCGACCGGACGGCGCTTCACGGCGTGCGTCATGTTGCCTTCCCAGCAGCCGACCAGCGGCTCTACCAGGACCTCGGTGGACTTCTGCTCGGGCAGCAAGAACTCGGTCAGCTGCAGCGCCCCGGGCTCATAGGCGTTGGTCGGTCCGGCGTGCAGCACCCAGGCCGTGGTGACTCGTGACATCCTGGTACTCCTGACTGATAAAGACCCTGCGCCCTGCCCCTTGTCCCCAGGTCTGCAGGTGCGACATGCAGCGCCGCCGTGCTCTCATTCCCCCCGGGATGAGTCCACGCAGTCAGGCTGGGGTCGTGCCGGTAGAATTGTCCGGTCCCGCCATCCCGATTGTCAATGCTTCTTTGGCCGTCCGCGGCGCCGGGCGCGGCAGGTCGTACGGTGGCGGTGGCGGTGGCGGTGGCGAAGGAGAGCAGCGCCGCAGCGGGCGCCTTCTGGACAGACGAGATCTAGCGCGACGCGGGAGCGCCGCCGGCGAACCCCGGCAGGAGGGATGGCTCGGCCCGGACCCAGCCGCCGAAGACCTGCTCCAGCGCCGCGGCCACCGCGATCGTCAGGTGATCGTTGCCGCGGCGGGCGATCACCTGAATCGCCACCGGCAGACCGTGCTCGTCGAAGCCGAGCGGCACCACGGTGACCGGATACCCGAGCACGCTCCACAGGCCGGTGTAGCCGCTGTCAAAGGGCGTGAGCAGCGGCGTGTGATGGCGCGGCGCCGGGCGGCTGTAGGGCGGCTGCAGGATGACGCCGTACTCACCGAGCTGCGCGTCCAGCTGCTCGGCCAGCTGCGCCGCGCGCGCCAGCCACTTCTTTTCCTGCGCCGGCAGCCGCCGCATCACCGCTTCGGCGACCACGGTGACCAGAGAGGGCAGGACGTAGCTTGAGCGGCCAAAGGGCAGCTTCAGCAGCTCACGCAGAACGGGAATGCCGGCGCCGCCGCTCAGCAGGTCGGCGTAGCCGCTCGGGTTGGCCTCGGTCATCGCCGCCGCCCAGATCCAGAACCCGTGCCGCAGATCCGGCGCATCGAGCACGCCGGCCCGCGCCCCGCGCGCCAATAGGGCCGCCGCCGCGCGCTCGACCGCCTTGCGCATCACCGGGTGGGCGCGCCGCTCCCCGCTGTCGGGGATCGCAAACACCGACACCTGCGCCAGCGCCACCGCCGCCGGGTCGCCGAGCTGAAAGGGATGGACGGTCGCATCCTCGTCATCGGGACCGGCCATCACCTGCAGCAGCGGCATCACGTCTTCCACCCGCCGGCACAGCGGGCCGATGACCAGATAGCGCTCATCGGGACGCGCCGGGGGAAAGTGGCCGGTGTTCGGGCACAGCCCCATGGAAGGCTTGTGGCCGACGGTGCCGCAGAAGGCGGCGGGGATGCGCACCGAGCCGCCGATGTCCGAGCCGATGCCGAACACCGTCCCGCCCGCGGCGACCAGCGCTCCCTCGCCGCCGCTCGAGCCGCCGCTGGTGCGCCGTCCGTCCCACGGGTTGCGGGTGCGTCCGTAGATCAGGTTGTGGGTCTCCAGCCACAGCCCGCCCTCGGGGGCGTTGGTCGCCCCGAGCACGATCGCCCCGGCGCTGCGCAGCCGCTGGGTCACCGTCGCATCCCGGCTCGCTCGCTGGCCGCGCAGGCGGACCATGCCTCCGGTGTGCGGCATGCCGGTGACGGCGATGAACTCCTTGATCGAGCACGGCACCCCGAGCAGCGGCGGCAAGGCGTCGAGCTTCTCCGGGCTGTCGGCCGCCGCATAGCGCGCCGCTGCGGCCTGGGCCTCGGCGCGCGCGGCTTCGAAGCGCGGCTCGATGAGCGCGTTGATGGCCGGGTTGACCGCCCGGGCGCGGGCGATGTGCGCCTCGACCAGCTCCACCGGCGACAGCTGGCGGCGGCGCAGCAGCTCCAAGAGCTGCACCATGGACAGCTCGGTGAGCGCCCGCGGCGCCCCCGCGAGCTGCCCGCTCGCGCCGCGCCGCCACTGGCTGGCGAGCGGCAATGGCTCCTCTAGGTTCTGTTCCATGATGAGCGGCCCCGCGGCTACTGCAAGATCAGCGCGCCATACGGCGGGACATTGAACGAGGTCGCTGTGGTCCCGCTGATGAGGTCCTTGCTCATCGCCGGGCGGTTCACTGTCTGCGGCGTCGCCATGCGGCTGAGCACCACGGCCAGCGCCTGGCCGCCCTTTTCGACCTTGAACTCATACACCGCCGCGGTGTTCTGCACCGTCGACAGCTTGCTCGCCGGGTCGGTGAGCAGCGGGCTCGCCTTGCGAATCGCCACCAGCTGCCGGTAGTAGTTGTACAAGCTGCTCGGGTCGTCCTTCTGCGCCGCCCACGAGCTCGTGTCGTCGGGCTGCATGTACAGGATGAACGGATAGTCGGGGTTGGCCGCCTTGCACACGCCAGCCCCCAGCATGAGCGCCGCGTTATTGGCATCGGTCTTGACGAAGTCGATGTTCCACGAGGTCTTCTTGTCGCCGGCAAAGCTCAGCGAGCGGTACCAGCTCATCGGCTCGCGGATGAACTCATCGTGGTCGTAGGGCTCGGTGCCCAGGTACTTGGCGCGCTTGCCCTGCTTGCCAAACTCCTCGCCGTAGTAGACCACCGGCATGCCCGGCACGGTGAGCACGATGGTCGCCGCCTGCTTGAGCAGCGCCGTAAGCGGCCCCGGGCTCCCACCGAGCTGCGTCGCCGGTCGGTCGAGGTCGTGGTTGGATAGGAAGCGCTCGAAGTAGTGGTTGGGATTGCCGCCCGCCGCCGTCACCGCGGCGTCCTGCTGCAGCTTGCCCAGGTACTTGATGAAGTCGACCTCATCGCCGCTCTTGCCAGTCAGGAAGTTGCTGAGGTAGGTGCGGAACGGGAAGTCGAACTGCGAGTCCATGTCCCCCGCGTACGGCACCATGTTGCCAGCCGCCAGCGGATCATCCCAGCGGTTCTCTCCGGCGAGGATCACCGGCGCCGAGCCCGGCGCGCGGGTGACTCCTTTTTTCACATGGTAGTTGAACTCCTTCCACCACACATGGGTGCCGTGCTTGTCGACCGCGATGCTGTTATTGTCATCAAACTGATCGATGTGCTTGGAGGCGTCCAGGCGGAAGCCGTCGGCCCCAAGCTCCAGCCAGAACGCCGAGATCTTCTTCATCTCGGCGCGCACCGCGGGGTTGTGGTAGTTCAGCTCGGGAGTCGAGCTGCCGAAGATCTGGTGGTAGCAGACGTAGTTCTTGCACGCCCAGATGACCGCCGACGGATCAAAGGGGTGCTTGTCGGTGAGCATGTTCGTGTACTCGTCCGACCAGACAAACCAGTCGCGGTACTTTTCGTGATCCTGGCTCTTGGGATCAATCGCCGCGACAAACCACGGGTTTACATCCGCCACATGATTTTCGACCAGATCGAGAATCAGCTTGATGCCCAGGGCGTGCGCTGCCGCCGCGAGATCAGCGAAGTCCTTGCGCGTGCCCACCGCCGGATCGATGTCGTAAAAGTCGGTGGTGTCGTAGCCGTGGTAGCTCTTGGCGCGGAAGACCGGCGTCATCCAGATCGCATCGGCGCCGAGCCCCTTGAGGTACGGCAGGGTGCTCCGCAGGCCGACCAGATCACCAATTCCGTCCGGGGTCGCCGGGTCGATGCCGCTCTGCTTGCCCGCGTCGGTCACCGCCTTGGGGCTGCCGCCGTCGGCGAAGGTGCGCACGATCAGCTGGTACATGATCTGCTGGCTGCCCCAGCTCGCCCAGTCGGCGGCCTTGTCGATGGTCGAAAACGCGATCGGCGTCAGCTCCAGCACCGCCGACTCGTCCTTGAGCTCTCCCAGATCGGGGCTGTGTAGCGTCGAGCTGATCTTGTAATAGACTTTGCTGCCGGGGGTCAGCCCCGATACGACAAGCCCGCTCACGTTGACGTTGTCGGTGGCCGCCCAGCTCACCTGCTTGTCCAGCAGCGCCGCCGTGGCGCCGTAGCTGACCGTCCCGGTGGAGCCCGGCGGGACGTGGAACATTAGCCGCACCGCGCCGGTGCCCAGATCGATGAACTCGCGAGGTCGCGAGATCTTGTATGCCGGGCCGGTCGCCGCCGGCTTCTGGAGCTGGATCGCCTGCCCCTGGGTAATCCAGCACTCGGCCAGGTTGGGGCGGCCCGGGCTCTTTTGTAGGTCGAAGAACCGGGCGCTGGTCTCGACATCCTTTTTGCAGCTCGTGCCCTGGCACTGCACGGGGACGAAGCCGAGCCAGGCGTCGGCGGTGTCCGCGGTCGCGGTGACAGCGACGTCGGTATAGGCGCCAAAGTCGTCGGTCTGATTGAACAGCTGCGGCATGCCCCAGGCGGTGCCGGTGGTGCCAGCGCCCCAGAAGTGGACGCCCCAGCTCTTGGCGTCGCCGGGTCCCTGCAGGCGATAGTGGATGCGGATAAACGAGGTGGCGGCGACAGCGCCGTCGTGCTCGTGGGTGCCGCCATCGGTCGGGCTCTGCTGGGCGTCGGTGCCGCAGCCGGGGAGCGCGAGCAGACCGCTCAGGATGGATAAAGCGCCGAAGCTACGTAGGTGACTCATGGAAGCTCCTGTCGGTTGCGTGCCGGGAGCGGCGCTGCGCCGACCCCGCTCTGCCGAGTTCCGCGCGCGCCCGCCGAGCAGGCTCCCAAGCGGAGCAGAGCACTGAGGCCGCAGGCGCGCATGGGCGGACTATAGTGAGCCACCCGCTGCGGTCAAGCGCAGAGATGCCGCAAGGCCGCCCCGGCCCAGAGCGCAGCAGCGGCGAGGCGCGCGAAAATACCGACGTCCGAGCGAGCTCAGGCTTTGAGGAAGCCCTCGCGCTTGATCCGCAGCTTGCGCATCTTGCTCTGCAGCGTCGTCGGCTTGAGGGCGAGCAGGGCGGCGGCGCCGGCGGGCCCGTAGATCTGGCCACCGCTTTGCAACAGCGCCCGCTCGATGCACGAGCGCATCGTCTCCTCGTAGCTCTGCACGCGGCTGTCCGCTCCGGCGGGCCGCCGCGCCGGCGCCGCGCTGTGCGCGACAAACTCGCTCGGCAGCACCAGCGCCTCGCGCCCGGGGGTGAGGATGAGCGCCCGCTCGAGCAGGTTCTCCAGCTCGCGCACGTTGCCCGGCCAGTGGTGGCGGCGCAGCAGGTCCAGGACCCCCGGGGTCAATAGCGGCGGCGGGCGCTCGTGCCGCCGGGCCAGCTTCTCCAGCAGCACCTCGACGAGGACGGGGATGTCCTCCTCGCGCTCGCGCAGCGGTGGCAGGGTGATCGGGAAGATGTTCAGGCGGTAATACAGGTCGGCGCGGAAGGTGCCGCGCTCGATCATCTGCTCGATCGGGCGGTGGGTGGCGGCGATGAGGCGGACATCGACGCTCTGGGTGGTCTCGCCGCCGACGCGCTCCAGCTCGCCGTCTTGCAGCACGCGCAAGAGCTTGGCCTGGGCCCCGAGCGGCAGCTCGGCCACCTCGTCGAGCAAGAGGGTGCCGTTGTGGGCGCGCTCGAAGAAGCCGCGGTGCACGGCGGTGGCACCGGTGAAGGCGCCCTTTTCGTGGCCGAACAGGGTGCTCTCGACCAGGCCCTCGGGCAGGGCGCCGCAGTTTATCTTGAGGAAGGGGCGGTTGGCCCGCGCCGACAGGCGGTGGATGCGCCGCGCCAGGATCTCCTTGCCTGTGCCCGACTCGCCGCGCAAGAGCACCGTGGTGTCCTGGCTGGCCACCAGATCCGCCATCGCCAGCACCCGCCGGCTCGACTCGCTGACGGTGGCTACGCGCTCGGGGTCGACGGCGCGCTGCAGCTCGCTGCGCAGCATCTGGTTCTCGACGTGGGCGCGGCGCGACAGGCTGGCCACGCGCTCGACGAGCTGGATGTTGCGGATCGCCACCTGCATGACCCGGGTGAGGGCCTCGGTGAACACCTGCGGCAGCGTCTCGTTCTTGCCGCCGGCGAGGGTGAGCGCCGCGTAGCCGCTGGTCTCCCCCTCGGCGCGGAACTCCAGCACGGTCACGCCCGGCAGCGGCGCGCGGGTGCCGGAAAGCGGCGTCTCGCCGAGCGGCCGCTGCCGCTGCGTCGTCACCAGCTCGCTGGCATGGAAGGTGCAAACCACACAGTGGACCACCGGCTGCGCCGGATCGCGCCGCGCCAGCTCGAACGAGTGCAGGGGCAGCCGCCGGTGCAGCACCTCGGCGCAGGCCCGCGCGGTGGCGGCAAAGCTGTGCACGGCGCCGATCGCGCTCGCCAGCTCACTGAGCAGCAGCAGATCTCGCGTGGCCATGGTGTCCCCCCGGTCGTCAGTCGCGCTCGCGCCCCGCGCTCCCCGGCCGACAACGCCCGGCCGGTGGCAACGAAGCTTCGGTGCTTTCTCCAACGTAGCAGCGTTGCCGCCCGCGGACAAGCGCCGCCCCGGTGCCCGCCCCGGCAGCGACCGCCGCCCAGGCTTTCCGTCGCTGCCAGCCGGTGGCGCCGACCGCTTGGAGCCAGGCCGCGGTCCCCTACCGGACCCCCTTTGGCGCGGCACGGAGGCTGCTTTAGCAGATCCCGGCTGGAGGCTGCCCACGATGGCCTATGTGATCACCGAACCCTGCATCGGAACCTGCGACACCGCCTGCGTCAAGATCTGTCCGGTCGACTGCATCCACGGGCCCAAGATCATCGAAGAGATGGAAGGCGCCCCCGAGCCTAAGCGCAAGGTCGCGCTCAAGGCCATCCAGATGTACATCGAGCCCGACGCCTGCATCGACTGCGGCGCCTGCGTGCCCGAGTGCCCCGTCAAGGCCATCTTCGAAGAGAGCGACGTCCCGAGCAAGTGGCACTCCTACATCGCCAAGAACGCCGCCTACTTCAAGCAGAAGAACTCGGCCTACCTCAAGTAACCCCTGCCGCTGACCGTCACAGCTCGCCGCGTACGCCCAGCGATGGGAGGATCGGCAGCCCGGTGAGCCCCCGCGCTGCGTAGGGGGAAGACACGGCCGGCTCGGGGCGGGGTGAGCGGGCGGCGAAGTTCTATACGTGTTTATATAAACTGGGAAGCGCCAAGGCCAGCTGGTGCCACCCCGGCTGCTCGCTGGCCAGCGACGAAAAGGCTCCTCCGGCGCGAGCCTGTCACCGCCCCGGCCGTCGCGCTGCGGGTCGGCCCGGCGGCAGCGCGCGCTATAGCGAGCGCAGGTAGGCGATCAGATCGTCGCGCTCTGCCGCGGTCGGCGGCGGCACTTTCAGGAAGTTGACGAAGTAGTCCACCGCTTCGCCGATGGTGGCGGCGCGGCCGTCGTGCAGGTAGGGGGCGCTGTCGTGCAGCCCGAGCAGGCTGGGGGTGTCAAACGCGCAGGCGGCGCGGGCGCTGCCGTCGTAGGCGAGGCTCGGGCGGTCGGCGAAGGGACTGGCCACGCAGGTGCCGACGTCGTGCAGCAGCACCGGCCCGGTCTTGCCGCTCAGATCGAGCGCAGGGTTACCGCGGCCGCTGTCGGTGAGGCGCGGGCCGTCGTGGCACTGGGCGCAGCCGAGGCGACTGAAGATCGGCCGACCGCGCTCGGCGGCAGCGCTTGGGGCGTGGGTCACAAGGTCGAGCTCCGGGCTGCGCGGCAGCGGGATGGCCCCATCGACATAGGCCATGAGCGAGTCGAGCAGCTTCTTATCGCTGGCGCGAGTCAGGTCCAGGGCCCCGCCCTGCTCGACGCGGATCGTCTCATCGTACTGGTTGACGGCGCTGCGCGCCGCGGTGCGCAGCAGAAACCCGGTGCCCTGGGTGCCGCCGGCATTGGACGGGGTGTCGCGCGGCCCGGCGGCGAACAGCCAGGTCACGGCGTCGGAGCGGCCCTCCAGGTGGCAGCTCGAGCAGGCCATCCAGAAGTTCTTGGTGATCGGGAACTCGGCCGAGTTGGCGGAGTAGAACAGGCGCTGCCCAAGCCGCAGCTCCGCCGGCATCGGATCGGCGGTGGCGAGCCGCTGGATCGGGGCGCCGTCCAGCCGCACGCGCCCGCTCTGGCGGGTCTGCCAGTCGGCGGCGATCGAAAGCACCGCGACATCGCCGGAGGCCCGCTCATCGATGAACGCCGTCAGCCCATCGGGAGAAAGGACGATGCCCTCGGGCAGGTGCCCGGGCAGCGGTCGCAGCAGATCCAGCTCGACCCGCTGCTGCGCGTCCACCACCAGCACGTCTTCGCTCGCCGCGTCCAGCACCAGCGCCAGCCCGCCATCGGGCGTAAAGGCCACCGCGCGCGGGCCGGACACCACGTCGGCGAAGGCGCCATCCAGGCCCGGCAGACGCGAGTCGATGCTCAGCACCGACAGCGGAGCGCCATCGCTCGCGCGCACCGACACCGCGGGGAACACGGTGCTCTCGAAGTCGAGGTCGGGCTGCGCGACATCGGTGGCCAGCAGCAGATGGGGCAGCCAGACCTCGGGCGTCGGCCCCGGTCGCACCACCGCCGCATAGACGCCGCGCGGCACGCCGTGGGCGAGCAGCCGATTGCCGCGCGGCGCCACATCGGCCAGCGCCGCCGTGCTGCGGACCTGCAGGGTCGCCGCGTCCAGGATGTCCAGCCCCGGCGCCAGCAGGAACCGCGTCACGTACAGCTGCCCGCCATCGCCGTCGAGCGCCAGGCCCCACGGGCGCGCCGTGGTGCGCTGCCGCACCGCCTGCGTGGCATCGGGCAGGCCGGCGACCAGAGGCAGCCGGGTGACCTCGCTGCTCTGGTAGCTGGCGACGTAGACGGCGGCCCCGCTCGGGTGGACCAGCACCGAGACCGGCTCGGCGCCGATCGGCACCGCCTGCTTGAGCTCACCGCTGTCGACGTCGACCGTGAGCAGCTGCCCGGACCACTGGCAGGCGACGTAGGCCAGCTTGCCATCGGGCGACAGGTCGACGCCGCGCGGGCCCAGGCTCGGCTCGTAGCGGCCGCCGGTCGCGGTCGGGCGCGCCGCCAGCTGGATCTCGCGCAGCAGGACGCGCGCCTTGGGATCGATGATCGAAATCGAGTCGGCGTCGGGGTTGACCACCGCCAGGACCTGGGCGCGGGCGTCGAGCTGCAGGCTCTGCGACTGCCGCGGCCGTCCCTCCGGGTAGCGAGCGGTCGCCGGGTCGTTGCAGCCGGCGCCGACCGCCGTGGCGACCACCCACAGCGCCACCGCGCGCAGCCGCGCCCTCACGGGCTCACCCCGCCGCAGCGCCCGGCGACGCAGGCAATGACCGGCCCGCACTCATTTATGACCGAGCCGGTGCAGCACACCCGATCGCACTCGGTCGAGTCGGGGGTGGCGCGGACACAGACCGTGCCCACGGCGGCGCTGCCGGTGCTCGGCGGCCCCGGCGGCAGGCCGTAGCCGGTCTGGCTGGCCACCGCGCTGCCGCTGGCGTCGCGGTAGTCGAAGATGCCGGGCGTGGTGAAGGTGTGCCGCCAGAACGAAAACGGCACCGCGGCCAGGCAGCCGGTGTTGTCGCGCAGGACGCACTCGTCGCTGCTCTGGGCGCCCACCGAGTTGTAGGGGTCGCGCAGGGCGGGGGACGACAGCTCGGTGTTGCTACTGACGCTGACGATCGAGATCGCGGTGCTCGGCGTCAGGTTGCGCCACTCGACGGTGGTGCCCGACTCGACGATGATGCAGCTTGGGGTAAACGACGAGGCGGCGCGGATGCGGATGACGCTGCTCGCCGGCAGCTCGGAGGACGGCTGCGCCGGCGGCGGCGTCGTGCGCTGGGAGTCACAGGTGGCGACAAGACCCAGCGCGAGCGGCAGCGCCAGGTGGATTCCAAGTCTAGGCTTCATGGAGTTACTCGATAGGCAAAGAGGGTGACACAGTCGCTCGTCGCGCGGTCGAGCCGCAGCCAGAGCGGCACCGCAGCGTCGTAGCAGAAGCGCTCTAAGAGGATAAGTCGCGCGGACGCCGCGGTGGCGACCTGGACCTCGGAGGTGAGCAGTACCGAGCCGGGTCCGCGGCTCTGCGCATCGGCGATCACCTCTCCAAGGTAACGCGCCGGTCGCGCGCTGCCACTGCCGACCAGCGCGTCCAGGCTGCGGGCGGCGCGCGTCCCGTACACGGCGGTGCCGCGGGGAAAGTGGGCGACCACATACTCGGCAAGCGCCGCCGCCGGGGCCGGCCGGCTGCGCACCGCCCAGGCCGTACGAGCGCTGGTGAGCCACAGTCCGCTCAGCGCCAGCGCCGTGCCAAGCCCCAGCGCGCCGCGCACGGCGGGGCGGGCGACCGCCAGCGCCTGACCGATGGCGACCGCCGCCAGCGCCAGCAACGCCACGGTCAGCGGCAGCAGGTGGCGCGCGTGCCCGTGCACCGGCAGCGCCAGCAGCACCCACAGCCCGGACCCCGCAGCCAGCGCCAGGAGAGCACCTGCCAGCCGCCGCACGGGCGACGCCCAGCAGCGCGACGGCTGGACTGCAAGCGCCAGCGCCCCCAGCGCGCCCCACCCGAGCCCGAGCGGTCCGAAGCTCGCCGCCGCGCCCGTGGTGAGCAGAGCCGCGAGCCGCGGTCCCAGCCGGGGGTCGGTCACCACCGCGCCGCCATAGTCGGCGAAGTGGCCGTGCACGTGCGCCTGGGAAAGCTCCCACAGCGTCCACGGCCCCACCACTGCCGCCAGCGGCACCAGCCACAGCAGGCTCGCCAGCAAGAGCGAAAGCGCCGCCAGCGCCGCCGCTCGCCAGCCCCCGAGCCACCCCAGGACGAGCAGCAAGAGGGCCGCCAGCGGCGCCTGCGCCGGCCGCACGCCGAGCGCCAGCCCGGCCGCGCAGCCGCAGGCGAACAGCCGGCGAGTCGACAGCCGCCCCGGCCGCACCAGCAGCGCCGCGGCGAGCAGCAGCGCGCCCAGCCCCGCCGCATCACTCAGCGTCGACAGCGCCAGCGCGAAAGCCAGCGGCGCCGCCGGCAGCAGCAGCGCCGCCACAAGTCCCGCTGCCGGCCCCGCGATCCGCCGCACGCCCCACGCCAGCGCCAGCAGCCCCGCGCCGAGCAGCCCCGCGTTCACCGCCGCCAGCGCCACCGCCGGACGCAGCCCCAGCGCCACCGCCGCCCGTCCCGCCACCACCAGCAGCGGATACCCCGGCGGCTGCGGCTGCCAGCGCCCCAGGTCAAAGCGCGACAGCGAAAGGA
The DNA here is from genome assembly GCA_044222245.1 of Polyangia bacterium. Lineage (GTDB taxonomy): Bacteria > Myxococcota_A > Polyangia > Palsa-1104 > JAEUJZ01 > CALFML01. Next base: position 14,627 of record JBGANQ010000125.1, read on the forward strand.
CAAAGCCCACCCCGTCATAGCCATCCGCCGTCACCCGCCGCGCGCTGGCCCCGAGCATCCCCAGGTACGCAAGCCCGCCGCAGCCGTACAGCGGCCAGCTCCGACCAAGCTCTCCCGGCGGCTGGGCGGTCCTTATGGCAAGCGCCGACAATGCAGGCTCCTCCGGTTACGGCTGTCGGACGATGACGACCGTGGCCCCCAGCGTCGCCGGCAGCAGCGCGTCGTCGATCTCGGGCACGCAGTCGCGGTCGCGGTCGCTCGTCGGGGCGCCTTTCTCGATGCCGAGCTCCCCAGTCAGGGCGCGCTCGGCCAGCTGCAGGCCGCCGCGCGGCAGCCCCGCCCGGACCTGCATGCACTCGCCCGGGTAGTCGACCTTGTCGTCGCTGTTGCGGTCGTCCCAGCCGTTGAGCACGAGCTTGCGCAGGCGGCCCAGGCGCGCCTCCAGGTCGGCGCGCAGCGCCTTCTGATCCGGGCGCAGGGCGACCAGGTTGTACATCTCGCGCAGCGCCGCCTGCAGCGCCGCGTAGCGACCGGGGGTGAAGGTGAAGGTGGTGTCCTCGTTGAGCTGCGGCCGATAGACGCGCAGCTGGAGGTTGTAAAACTTCTGATCCAGGGCCAGGTAGGCGGTCTGCGCGAGGTTGCGATAGGCGGTGTTGCTCGTCGCCAGGTAGGCCTCCAGCAGCCCGCGCACGACCGCCGCTTGCGCCTCCAGCGAGGTCGGCTCGGCGTCGGCCTTGGCCGCCGCCAGGTCATAGCCGTTCACCGCCAGCCCATCGGCGTCCACCAGCTTGCTGGCGAGAAAGTCGGCCTGCAGCTTGATGAGCGCAGCCAGCCGCGCCGCCAGCGTGCCCCCGCCCGGGACGCCGCGCAGCGAAGTCGCATCCAGGGCGGTGCTGGGGACGTTGGTATCGGGCGTCGAGTTCGAGTACAGCGTGAGCTGCGAGGTAAGCGCCCGGTAGGCGTTGCGCAGGCTGACCAAGGCGTACGCCAGCTCCACCGTAGTCACATGGCTGCCGCGGCTGACGGTGCCGCCGCTGACCTGGGCGCTGTCGACGAGCACCCCGGTCGCCGGGTCGGCGTGCAGGCGATCGAGGTTGATCAGCGCGACCTTGAGCACCCCCAGGGCCCGATCGTGCGGGGTCGCCTCGCCGTCGGGGAGCCCGTTATCCTGGGGGAATGGATCGCCGTCGAACACCGGGATCACGGTCGCCGCGCCGCCGACGCCGCTGTTGGCGCGGTCGGTGAGGGCGAACATCTCGGCATAGCCGCCGAGCAGCGCCGTGTAGTCGGGGAGCCGGCTCTCGGCGGTCATGATCGCCAGCGCGGTCGGCTGCGGATCGGCGCCGCCGGTGCCGGGCTGCTCGGTCACGCTCACCGCGTGCGGGAAGTAGCGCAGCGGGCTCTGATAGTCATAGTCGAGCGCCGCCTTGAGCGAGGCGAAGCCGCCGAGCTGCAGCCCATCGGCCGAGGTGAGCTGCCCGAGCAAAAGCGCCGCCTTGTTGTCGATCTCCTCGGCCATCAGCATGCCCTGGAAGCCCTCCAGATCCGAGCTGCCGATGTAGGTCCCCGGCGTGCCCGGCTGCGGCGGGCTGCCGGTCGAGGCCAGCACGGTGTTACCCGGCTTGCCGACCATCGGCAGGTCGGCGGCGGCGATGTCGGTGAGCGGGGTGCCCGCGGGGTCATGCACGAACTGGAAGTAGTTGATGACCCACAGCCCCTGCTTCCACGCCGCAAGGCCCAGCGCGTCCATCGCCAGCACCTTGGGGGCGGCGTCGCGGTTGATGTGCAGGCTGTTGTAGCCGCACTCGTAGTCCCCGACCAGCACCACGGTGCCTGCCGAGGCCCCGTAGCCGCTGCTCAGGCTGCAGCCGCGCACCGCATTTCCCGACGGGGCAATTGCTTGATCGTAGCTGGCAAACTCCGCCATCTGCGGCCACAGCCCCGGGAAGCCGAGCGGGTTGAGCGGGTTGGCCGTCGGCGCCGGCACCACCACCCACGGACCCATGGTCCCGGTCACCCCGGCGCGGCTCGCCACCGCCAGCGCCTCGATGCGCGTGCGCAACAGCGTCAGCGCCGGCGCCCCGGCGACCTTGGCCGGGTTTACCACCGGACCGTACATCAGCGACAGGCCCGCCCCCGACTCGAACGACACCGAGTTCATCGCCAGCTTGGAGTACTCGTACGACTCGACGGCGCTGGAGTAGCCGACGACATCGGTCGTAGCCGCGGCCCCTTTGGGCTGGTACTGGTCGGGGATGATCGCCTGCCGATCGTAGCCGGCGAGGTCGCGGCCCATCGCCTCGGCCAGCGGCTCGCCGGCGTGCTGCATCTCGATGGCGGCGCGCAGCTGCTCGGCGACCATGGCGCCGGTGTTGACGCTCTTTATGATCAGCGCCTGCGCGGTCGGCGGCGGCGGCGCCGGCGGATCTTGCTTGCAGGTCGCGGTGAGGAGGCCGACGCCGACGGAGATGACTGCCGAGCGCTGCTGGCGACACCGACCCAGCAGGGTCCGGCGGCTCCAGGGCGCGAGTAGGTGCTTGCTCATAGGTACTTCCCCTGCTTCCTTGGCGGCGGAAGCTCAGCCGATAACAGAGCGTGTCTCGATGAGGCCGCGCTCGCTGCGCAGGCCGGCGACCTCGGCGGTGGCGCTGCGGCCTTGCAGGGCGCGCTCGGCGGCCAGCAGGCCCATCTCCATCGCCGTGTCCATAAATACGTAGCGGAACGAGCCCTGGCGCCCGCACGAGGTCAGGTTGGCGAAACGCCCCAGGTAGTCGAGCGCGACCTTGCGATCGTCCTGATAGCTGCGGTGGTAAATCGGATAGCCTTCCTCGACGTAGCTGCAGAAGTAGCCCAGGGTGTCGCGGCGCAGCCCGGTGAACCCAAGGTCGCCGAGGTCGGCCAGGCAGCGCTCGAAAAGCGCCGCGTCGGGCATCGTCCACACGCGGTCGCCGACCTGGCACGGGATCTCCAGCATGATCGAGGTCTTGCCCGGCGGCGCCGCGTGCGGGCTGCGGTGCGCTGGCTCTTGAATGCGGGTCGCCAGGTAGCGCGGCTCCGAGACGTACATCCAGGTGTGCGGCGAGAACCGCGGCCGATCGAGCTTGAGGTTGAGGAAGCGCACGCCGCGGAAGCGCAGCCGGTCGGCGGCGCGCAGGGCGGGGCTGCTCGGCAGGGGCGACTGCGCGCTGAGCATGGCCACCACCGAAGGCAGCGCCAGCGTCGAGATCACATGATCGGCGGCAAGCTCCTCGCTGCGGTCGGCCCCCTGCTCCGCCGGCTGAAAGCGCACCGCCCGCACCCGCCGCTCGGCGCTGCCGGGCAGCACCGGCTCGGTGACAAGGCCGGTGACGGCGCTGCCGTAGATGATCTGGCCGCCGAGCGCGGTGATCTCCTGGGCCATGCGGGTGAACAGCTGGCCGATGCCACGCCGCGGGTACAGGTACCGCTTGGCATAGGTGCGCGCCCCGCCACGCCGCAGCCCGAGCAGCCGCAGCAGCACGTCGCTGAGATCCAGCAGCGAGATCCGCTGCGCCGCCCAGTCGCTGGAGATCGCGGTCGGCGGGATGCCCCACAGCTTCTCGGTGTAGGGGCCAAAGAACCGGTCGTACAGCGCCCGTCCGAAGCGGTGCACCACCCAGTCCTCGAAGCTGGCGTCGGCCTCGGGGCGCAGGCGGCGGCGCAGCGCCTCGCGCGAGTAGCTCGCCCACACCGTCGCTGCCTCGGTCAGCGGGACCTTGCGCAGCAGCTCGCCAGCCTGCAGCGGGTAGTGGAACTGCTCGCCGCCGTTGAGGATGACGCTCGACCGCACGCGGCGCAGGAACTCGTCGCCGAGCAGCGCCTCCAGGCGGGCCACCAGCTCGCGGTTCTGCGAGATCACGCGGTGGCCGCCCAGATCGAAGTGAAAGCCACCGTCCTCGATGGTGCCGCACAGGCCGCCGGGCCGGCGCTCGCGCTCTAGCACGGTGACCTGCGCCCCCCGCGCGCACAGCTCCCACGCCGCCATCATCCCGCAAGCTCCGCCGCCGAGGATCACGATGTGCATGACCTGTCTCCTAGAACAAAAACGCGATCGAGGACACGTAGCCGAGATCCGGGTGGTCGGAGATCTCGCGCCGGACCCCGCCCGCGTCGTTGACGGTGAACTGCAGCTCGTGCTTGAACACAAACGCCGCCGACAGCCGCAGGTTGAGGCCGACCGAGAGCCGGCGCCGGTCGTTGAGGTTTGTGACCGCCAGATCGGTGTCGATCTCCTCGTAGCGCAGCGTGAGGAGCAGCGACGCCTCGCCGAGCCACAGCGGCAGCGTGCGCAGGCTGGGCAGCAGCAGCCGCAGCGGCAGCCGACCGCGCAGCTCCAGGTAGAAGCCCTGCATCGCCGAGGGCACCGGCAGGCGGCTGCTCAGCGCGTAGTCGTCGTCAAAGCCGCTGTCGATGAAGGCGCGCGCATACTCGCCGGCCAGCTCGAGATAGGCGTTGCGCAAAAGCAGGTCGACGGCCAGCAGGTTCACCCGGTGGTGACTGCGATCGTACTCGCCGCTGTAGCCGGACAGGCCGAGCTCGAAGTTGGGGCTAAAGCGGCCGTGCGGCTTGTAGTAGTAGGCCGAGATCCGGCCGGTGACCGCCTTGTCGCTGTTGTTGTCCTGGAGGTAGCTGCCGCGGGCGTTGCGCAGGCCGGGGCCGTCGGCGATCGCGCTGTCCAGACCGTTTACGACGTACAGCTCGTAGGAGAGCAGCACCGGGCCGGTGTTGACCCGGCCGGTGAGGCCCGCCCCGAGCTCGGACCAGGTGGACGGGATGATGTACGTGTCGACGAGCGGCCGATCGGTCAGCTCCAGCGACGGGGCGTCATGGTTGACGTTGAGCCGCCCGAGCGGCATGAGCAGCACCCGGCGCGCAGCGTCAGCGCATCCCACAGCTTGAAATCCAGCACCGAGAACTCCAGCCGCACGTCGCCCAGGCCCGCCTGCCCGTCCTGCTTGATCGGGGTGCCGCCGTGCTCCCACTCGACCTCGGTGGCGACGCTGATCCGCTGGGTGAGCGGCGAGTACAGAAAGACCACGAAGCGCCGCGGATCGAACGTCGAGTCCTGGCCCGGGTACTTGGCGAACGAGAACTCGCCGTAGCCGCCCAGGGTGGTCTGGCTGATCGTGCCGCGCACGCGATCGATCAGGGTCATGGTCAGGTTGCGCGCGGCGCCGCGCGCCGGCTGGGGGCTGGTGCCGGCGCCGGTCGGCTCAGCTGTGTGATCGGGGTCGAGCTCGATCGTCGGGCCCAGAGCCGGCGCCGCGGGACGGGCCCAGCCCGGCATGCCAGGCGCCGGCGGCAGTCGCGGCTCGGGCGGGGGAGCAGCAGGGCTTATGGCCGGCCACGGGGCGCTGCTCGGGTCGGCCGGCGGCGTGGCGACCGGCTGGGCGTCGGCAGCAGGACCAGCAGGGCTCGCGGCAGCGGTGGACACGGCGGGCGGGGGCGACTCGGCAGCGTGAGCGGATGGCAGAGCGGCGAGCTGCGTCGCCAGGCTCCAGGTTAGAATGATTTTGAAAACGATTTTCATTTTCTAGAAATAACAAATACTGGATAGCGTGCAGGCTGTCAACAGCCCAGGTCGACGACCGCTCATGATGGTGAACTTGCTGCGCTTTCCGGCCAGCGGGGGGCGGCCGGTGTCACCGCGCGATCTCCAGGCACAGCGGCGATTCCCTGCAGGAGCGGCTGGGGGCCATCGGTCTCCGCGTGCCTGGTGCAGATGCGTACCCGTCCCGGGCGTCTTTCCTCTGCCAAGCTACAGCAGCAGCGGAGCAGCACGGGAACTTGAGCTCCCACCCTCAGCAGCCTGGGTCCAGAGGGTCCCCCCGGAAACCAGAACCTGCAGAAGTGGGTGCACCTGGATTCGAACCAGGGACCTCAGCCTTATCAGGGCTGCGCTCTAACCAACTGAGCTATGCACCCGTACCTGTACTCAACTGTCATGACCGACAGAAGAGACTTGCTGAACTACCATGGGGGACTTTGCTATGTAAAGAAAAATCTTAAGGAAGCTGCCCGCCAGCCCGATCCCGGCGCATAAGCCTGCGCCCCAACATGTCTTGGCTTGCCCCGGCCGGGTGCGCCAGCGAGCTTGTTGGCCTTTATAAGTAGACGCGCGGGGTCGAGGTACCGCCGTGGCAGGTGTTGCAGTCCACGCGCACCGACTGATTGGTGGCCGGGTCGAGCCCGACCAGGGTGGTCATGAACATCTCTTTGGTCGGCAGGTCCGAGGTCCCGGTGAAGACCCGGATGCGCATCGGGGTGACAAAGAAGCCCGTCGAGTAGAAGTTGCCGGCCTCGTTGCTCTTAATGTTGCCGCCGGGCTGGACGTCGTTTTTGCGGTAGCGCCCCATCGGATCGTCCGCGGTGTAAAGGACCTGGATCGTCGCCCCGGCCAGCCCGGCCGAGTTGCACTTGGCGGCGCCGTCCGGGTAGATCGTCCCCGCCAGCGTCCACGGCGAGTTCTGGGCCTGACCACCGCTGCGATGGCAGGCGCCGCACACCCGCCCGGGGAGCATCGTCGGGCCGGCGGCGGTCTGATCCGGGGTCGCTTCTTTCTTCGCCTCGGGGCTCCAGGCCGGTGGGGTTGCTGGAGATCGCCTCGGCCGTCAGCTCCAGGCCGGTGGGGTTGTTGCAGCCACCGAGGCCGCAGAGGGCCAGGCAGGCAGCGCCAAAGGCGGCGGGCAGGTGGCGGCGAGCCCGCGAGAAGCCACTGCGCGAAATCATATTCTAACTCCTTTCGCGACCGTCTGGGCCGATGTGGGTGCGGCCTGGGGCGCTAGATGGGCGATGCATAGTGCGGACCGGCGACTCCTGCCTCCGCGGGCAGCCACCCGGCGGCGAGCGCGAAGCCAAGGGGCAGCCTGTGCTGGAGTGCCGGTCACGCGAGTTCCCTGCCCCATCATACCCTCTTGGCCAGTCGCAGGCCCAGCGGAATCAAGACCGGGCGGGCGCGCCGGGCCGGCCCGCGCGCCCGCCGCCGCCGCTTAGTGACGGCTGCGCAGCCAGACGGCGAGCAGCGCCGCGAGCCCGAGGAGCAGAAAGGTCGCCGTCCACAACAGGTACTTGCGCTTGGCCTTGGCCTGCTCAAGCGATCGCGGGGTCGCCCCCGACCGATCGGGCAGCGAGCCCCAGAAGCTGTCGTCGCGCTGCGGGCCGTGGACGCGGAAGTGCTCGACGATCGCGCCCGGCTCAAGCCCCACCGTGCGAGCGTAGCTGCGCACATAGCCACTCGCGAACACCGGCGCCGGCAGATCCTCAAGGCGCGCTTCCTCGATGGCGACGATCCAGCGGTCGGCGATGCGGGTCTTTTTGGCGATGTCGGCGACGCTCAGGCCGCGCCGCTCGCGGGCGCTGCGCAGCATCAAGCCCCCGTGCAGCTCGGCGGCTGCCGCGTCGGCACCGGCGATGCCGGCGGGCGCCAAAGAGTCGCGCGCGCCCGCCTTGGCGCCCGCTGGCGAGTCACCCACGGCGTGCAGCAGCGTCGGACGCCCAGCGCGACCGCGGCCCGCTCCCCGCCCCTCGGCGGCGCTGCGCGCCCGGCTCTCGGCATCGGTGCGCGCCCGCGCCGCCTCGCTGGCGCTGTCAAGCGTGGACCGTCGCCGCTCTTTTGCCTGCGCGCTTCGCAAGTCGAACTCCTTGGTCTTCACCCTTTTCCTTCATTCCACCCGAGAGCCGAGCTTCTGTCGCCGCCTGGGGTTTTGGCCGGTTAGCTAGCTCGAGGTGCTTTTGCATGCTCATGCTTGATTGTCAACCGACGACGGTCACTTTTCTGTTACAAGCCAGAGCTATGGCGATGGGCAGTTCGCGAAACCTCTCCTCCGCAGATGGCACGCCGCTGCGGGCTGATCTGTATCCTGTGGGTGCGGTGGGGAC